>NZ_JBBOTE010000001.1:3682500-3997500 GCF_038005385.1 Bacillus sp. FSL K6-2944
AGCGACGGTTATTAATATATCATGGTGAAAAATGAAATGCAACACCTTTTATAAACTTTTTTTAAAACTGCCCACATTTCTTTTTTTATATCATATACTTAAACGAAATATCTCTTTCATGTATGAGCAATTCCTACATATATTTTATATAAAGTTACTCTATCAAAAGACGTTTCTTTCTATAAATAAGCGTTTTATTCATATAGCATATCATACAGGGAGGAATATATATGGACTATACCGATTTATTAATCAAACTAGGTCTCTCGGCTATTTTAGGATTTGCCATTGGTTTAGAACGTGAATTAAAACGGAAACCACTTGGTTTAAAAACGTGTTTAGTTATTTCTATTATTAGTTGCCTCCTAACGATTGTTTCTATTAAAGCAGCTTATAACTTACCACATACCGATCATATGAATATGGATCCACTTCGACTTGCCGCTCAAATTGTATCAGGAATTGGTTTTTTAGGTGCTGGCGTAATTTTAAGAAGAGGCAACGATAGCATTGCAGGGCTCACGACTGCCGCTATGATCTGGGGTGCTTCTGGTATTGGTATTGCTGTTGGGGCCGGATTCTATATTGAAGCGATATTCGGAATGTGTTTCCTTATGATTAGTGTCGAACTTATACCACTCGCGATGAAATATGTAGGCCCTAGATCATTTCGTCAACGTGATATCGCTGTGAAACTTGTTGTACGAAATATGGACAATATCCCAATCGTAATTGAAGAAATAAAAGAAATGGATATAAAAGTTAAGAATATGAAGCTTAAAACATTAGAAAACGGTTCTCACTATTTACATCTTAAACTATCCATTGATCAAAAAAGACATACTGCTGATGTTTACTATGCTCTCCAGCATCTTGAAAGTGTCCAACAAACTGAAGTGGAAAGTATGTAACGTAAAACAAACTCTCTTTAATTAGAGAGTTTTTCTTTTTTCTATAATGGCAACAATGAATGTAGTCCTACAAAGTAAGGAGGAATAGGCAATTGAAATCCCGTCCGAATTTAGTAGATACATTTCGTGATTCCATTATTTTTCGTTTAATTTGTTTTATTATTGTACTGACTGCTTTTTCCGGTTTTCTTATACATAGATTAGAACCTTTTCATTTCACTACATGGTTTGACGGAATTTGGTGGTCAATCGTTACCATTTTTACAGTTGGATATGGCGACTTTGCTCCCCATACGACGATAGGAAAACTAATAGGTATAAGTATTATTTTATTAGGAACTGGCTTTTGTTCTTATTATATGGTGCTGTTTGCTACTGAAATGATTAATAAACAATATATGAAAATTAAAGGTGAAGAAGCCGCTACTTCTAACGGTCATATGATTATCGTTGGCTGGAATGAGCGCGCAAAACATGTCGTAAAGCAAATGCACGTATTACAACCAAACCTTGATATCGTTTTAATTGATGAAACACTTTCTTTACTCCCAAAACCATTTCATCATTTAGAATTTATAAAAGGTTGTCCGCATCACGATCAAACTTTATTAAAGGCCAATATTGCAACGGCACACACCATATTAATAACAGCTGATAAAGAAAAAAACGAAAGCTTAGCGGATACACAGTCCATTTTAAATATTTTAACTGCAAAAGGGCTCAACCCAAACATTCACTGCATCGCTGAACTTCTTACTTCTGAACAAATACAAAATGCAACGAGAGCTGGCGTGTCAGAAATTATAGAAGGAAATAAATTAACGAGCTATGTATTTACCGCTTCTCTTTTATTCCCTTCCATTTCAGGTGTACTATTTTCACTTTACGACGAAATCTCTGATAATAAATTACAACTGATGGAGCTTCCATCGTCCTGCACCGGACAAACTTTTGCCAATTGTAGCTATACTCTTTTAAAGCAAAACATTCTCTTACTAGGTATAAAGCGCGACGAACAATATATGATTAATCCAGTTCATTCCTTTGTTCTCATTGAAAGCGACATACTCATTGTTATTCACCATTAGTAAAATGACGCTCTAATTCTTGCATGAGCACTTTCCCAATATTGATATATTTTCTTTTCACATCTCCATCTGGATCTTTCGGCTCAGCAAATTGATCCATTCCACTCGTTCCAGCTGTTAAAGTATTCACATTATCATCTAGTTCGTCTTGATATACGTGCGAAAGAATATACGGCGTTCCAAGACGAACTATTACGCCTGGTACATCTAGTTCTCCATCAATGGCTGTAAATGGAACTCGTAAAAATTGATACCCATCTTCTTCATCAATTTTGTAATCGAAGCATCCTTTATCATAATCCCAATTACCACCGATGCTATATCCAAGTGGTTTCATAATCTCTTCTAACTTATATAACGCATATGTACGTCCTTCTAAATTTGATTGAATCGGAATCAAGCCCATCCCTCCTAGACTTTTCCTTTAGCATACCCACTTTAGTTTGAATATACTGATGGACTTTTCGATAAAATAATAAAAAGCGACCGGAATCCGGTCGCTTTTTATTATTTTAAACGCTCTTCTAATTCTGCTTTTAATTCTTCAAATCCTGGTTTACCAAGTAAAGCAAACATGTTTTTCTTGTATGCTTCTACTCCAGGTTGGTCAAATGGATTCACGCCTAATAAGTAGCCGCTCATCGCACATGCTTTTTCGAAGAAGTATACAAGGTAACCGAATGTGTACTCATTTAATTCAGGAATATTTACGATTAAGTTTGGTACTCCCCCGTCGCTATGTGCAAGTAATGTACCTTCGTATGCTTTTGTGTTTACGAAGTCTACAGTTTCACCAGCAAGGTAGTTTAATCCGTCTAAATCGTTTTCTTCTGATTCGATTGTTAGTTCATGTGTAGATTTACCTACTTTAAGAACTGTTTCAAATAAGTCACGACGCCCTTCTTGAACGTATTGACCTAATGAGTGTAAATCAGTTGAGAAGTTTGCTGAAGATGGGAAAATGCCTTTTTGATCTTTTCCTTCACTTTCACCAAATAACTGTTTCCACCACTCAGCGAAGTATTGAAGTGCTGGCTCATAGTTAACAAGCATTTCAATTGTTTTTCCTTTATTGTATAAAGCGTTACGAACTACTGCGTATTGGTAAGCTGGATTTTCTTCTAGTTCTGATGTTCCGAAGTCATCATGACCAGCAGCTGCACCTTTCATCATCTCTTCAATATTTAAGCCACTTACTGCGATTGGTAATAAACCAACTGGCGTTAATACAGAGAAACGACCTCCAACATCATCTGGAATAACAAATGTTTCGTAACCTTCGTTATCAGCTAATGTTTTTAATGCACCACGCGCTTTATCTGTAGTTGCATAAATACGTTTGCGAGCTTCTTCTTTTCCATACTTTTCTTCTAATAACTTACGGAAGATACGGAATGCTAGTGCTGGCTCTGTTGTTGTACCTGATTTGGAAATAACGTTAATAGAGAAGTCTTTACCTTCTAATACGTCCATTAAATCTTTCATGTAAGTGGAGCTAATGTTTTGTCCAACAAATAGCACTTGTGGAGTTTTACGTTGTTCTTTAGAAAGCGTGTTGTAGAAAGAATGGTTTAACATTTCGATTGCTGCGCGTGCTCCTAGGTAAGAACCACCAATACCTACAACAAGTAAAATGTCAGAGTCATTTTTAATTTTTTCTGCGCATTTTTGAATGCGAGCGAATTCTTCTTTGTCATATTGAAGCGGAAGGTCTACCCACCCAAGGAAATCGTTCCCAGCTCCAGTTTTTTCGTGGATTGCGTGATGTGTTACTTTCACTGCATCACGTAAATAAGTGATTTCATGTTCACCGATGAAGGATAACGCTTTAGAATAGTCGAACGTTACATGTGTACTCATCTTTTTCCCTCCAATTATGGATATGTATTTCTGTATTCACTTTAGCGAAACTGAAGTTGTAAATCAAGCGATTAGGCAATTGTAAACGTAACCAATATATATTTTTTAGAAAAAGTTCATTTTTTGCATAAAAATTCGCATTTTTCGGTATAGATGTATATACATCCATTTCCAAACATTTTTTATGTATAAAAACAACATAACTACCCCATTCTATAAAAGAGTTAATTAACTCATCGCTTGCTCATGCTTCACAATTAAGGGGGGCTTTTTCATGAGTACTTTGCAACGTATCGCATTAGTCTTTACTGTAATTGGCGCTGTGAACTGGGGATTAATCGGGTTTTTCCAGTTTGACTTAGTAGCAGCCATTTTCGGTGGACAAAATTCAGCTCTTGCACGTATTATTTACGGCATCGTTGGTATATCTGGGCTTATCAACCTTGGTTTACTGTTTAAACCATCTGAAAATCTTGGTACGCACCCAGAAACAAACGAAATTCGATAATCAGTATGTCCTTTCACCTCCGACATACGAATATGATTGCATGCAATCATATTTGCAAATATATATCATAAGATAAAGTAAAAGAGGAACGCTCATATGCGTTCCTCTTTTACTTTGTTAACTCAGACTCTTCAATCCATTCTGCCAACTTTTCTCGCAGCGTATTAAATCCGTTTTCAGATGGGTTCGGTATAAGAATCCTTCCTTGTTTTCTTTTCGCCGCTTTTAACGATAAACTCATTTTTCTGTGCTCTTCATCAATTGAAAGTACCTTTACTTCTACTGTATCGCCGACCTTTAAAAAGTCATGAATATCCTTTACATATCCATTTGTAATTTCAGATATATGCACAAGTCCTTGTGTTTCTGCATCTAACGCTACAAACGCACCGTAATCTTGAATTCCAGTCACTTTCCCTGTTACAACCACTCCTGTTGTATATTGTTCTGACATATGAAACACTCCCATACGTTTACCATTCTCTCTACAATTATAGAGAGCAAAGCAGATATATTTATTTTAAATATCCGATTGGTTAGTACGCATTCTAGATAACAATATCTAGAATGCGCATACCTTATATTAGTAAATTATACCACTATGACAGAACTCATTCAAAATTCATGAAAAATTTCCCTTAAAGAAGTATAATTCTCCAATATTGGGATAGACTACTAACACATGGCTTTCTAGTATTCCCCCCCCTTTTATGGACAAAACGTATTACGTTTTGTCCTTTTTTTATTTTCAACAAACCGTTCCATTCTCTTCATTGCTTCCATAAGTTGTTCAAGCGACGTCGCATAAGAACAACGAATAAACCCTTCACCACTTTCGCCAAATACGCTACCAGGGACAACAGCTACTTTTTCTTCCAGCAATAACTGTTCTGCAAATTCCGCTGAAGATAATCCTGTTGAAGATATAGAAGGGAAAACATAAAATGCTCCGCCCGGCACATGACACGTTAAGCCCATTTCATTGAAAGATGTCGTCATAAAATTACGACGCTTCTTATAACTATCTCTCATCCGAATTACTTCATCATTCCCCGCACGTAACGCTTCAAGTGCTGCGAACTGAGACATCGTCGGTGCACACATCATGGAATATTGGTGAATTTTGAGCATCAATTCTGAAAACTGAACAGGAGCTGCAATCATACCGAGACGCCATCCTGTCATCGCAAATCCTTTTGAAAATCCTGAAATTAAAATCGTATGCTCGCGCATATTTTTAATACTCGCGAAACTTGTATATGCTTCGTCGTATACAAGCTCTGCATAAATTTCATCAGATAATACAATTAGATTGTACTTCTCAACAATCACTGCTATTTCTTCAAGCTCGAATTTATTTAGCATTGCACCTGTCGGGTTATTTGGTGAACAAAGTAAAATCGCCTTTGTTTTCGCTGTAATAGCTGCTTCAATTTGTTCTGGTTGTACTTTAAACTCGTTTTCTAGCTTAGTCTCCACAGGAACCGGAACTCCTCCAGCTAATGTCACAAGTGGTGCATAAGAAACGAAGCTTGGTTCAACAATGAGCACTTCATCATCAGGATTTATAATGGCACGCATCGCTACATCTAACGCCTGGCTCGCTCCAACTGTAACAATGATTTCATCACTTGGATCATAAGATACTGCAAATTGTTTTTTTAGATACTTTGCTATTTCTTGACGGAGCTCCAATAATCCTGCATTTGCTGTATATGACGTATACCCTTGTTCCAAAGAACGAATACATGCTTGCCTTACATTCCAAGGGGTAACAAAATCCGGCTCTCCTACCCCGAGGGAAATAACACCTTTCATATTTGCTGCTAAATCAAAAAATTTTCGAATACCAGATGGTTTTAAAGATTCTGCTGATCTAGATAGTTCAAATTGCTTCATGGTGTCACCACAATTCGCTTATCATCATCGTCTTTTTCATAAATAACGCCCTCATGTTTATACTTCTTCAAAATGAAATGAGTAGTTGTAGAAACGACAGATTCAATTGTTGCTAATTTCTCAGAAACAAACATCGCTACTTCCCCCATCGTTTTACCTTCTAATGTAATAGAAAGATCATATGTCCCTGACATTAAATAAACGGATTTCACTTCTGAATAACGATAAATTTGCTCAGCAACCGCATCAAACCCAACGCCGTGCTTTGGCGTAACTTTCACATCGATCATTGCCGTTAAACCTGTATGTTCTTTCACTTTCGTCCAATCGATATGTGTTACATAATCCACAATAATCTTTTCATTTTCTAATCTCGCAACCATCTTCTTTACTTCTTCTACTTCTATATTTAACAGCTTCGCTAATGTATCTACAGATAATCGACTACTCTTTTCAAGACAAGCTAATAATTCTAATTCTTTTTCTGTCACCATATAAATCATCCTTCCTTTTCGTTTGTGTCTAAATTATACAAATACCCTTTCCAGTTTGAAAAGAAGATTTTTCTATTGAATTATGTCAAAATAAAGTGAAACTTTAATCAGCGGAAAAATGCGTGATAAAGCGAAAGGGGATGGAACCGTGAAACCAAAAATTTATATTGCTGAACCAGTTCCGACATTTGTAGAAAACTATTTATCAGAACACTGTGATTATGAAAAATGGGATCAAAATGAGAAAGTACCTCGTGATGTTCTATTAGAGAAAATACAAGATAAAGATGGGTTATTAAATTTCGGATCTGCTATTAATGAAGAATTACTGACAGTGGCTCCTAACTTAAAAGTAGTGAGCAACATTTCTGTTGGTTACGATAATTTTGATTTACAAGCGATGAAAAATCGAAAGGTTATCGGAACAAATACACCATACGTATTAGATGATACAGTAGCTGATCTCGTTTTCGCCCTTATGCTATCAGCTGGGCGCCGCGTTTGCGAACTCGATTCTTACGTAAAAAATGGTGAATGGAACGCTGAAATCGGAAAAGAACACTTCGGACTAGATGTACACCATAGCACAATTGGTATTATCGGTATGGGCCGAATTGGAGAAGCCGTTGCAAAACGAGCAAAATTCGGATTTGATATGAATGTTCTTTACTATAACCGCCGTCGTAAAGAAGAAGCTGAACAAAAATTCGATGCTACATATTGTGATTTACAGACGCTACTGAAGCAGTCTGACTTTATTGTTCTTCTTACTCCATTAACAGATGAAACATATCACCTTATCGGAGAAAAGGAATTTTCATTAATGAAAGAAACAGCAATCTTCATTAATGCTTCTCGGGGGAAAACAGTAGATGAAGAAGCGTTAATCCATGCTTTAACAGAAAAGAAAATCTTTGCAGCAGGCATCGATACTTTTACACAAGAGCCAATCCAAAAAGATAATCCACTCTTATCATTACAAAATGTTGTGACTTTACCGCACATCGGATCTGCAACATTAAAAACTCGTCAGCAAATGGCCATGACCGCCGCTGAAAATTTAGTTGCAGGATTACAAGGAAAAACACCGCCTAATATTGTGCGCGGGTAATACTGAATAAACGAAAGGCAAGATGACATCGTCATCTTGCCTTTTTTGTTAACATATTTTCTTCTTCCTTGGAGATGATATGAACAAAAATCAATGGAGTGACAAAAAATGAATCATAAATATACTTGTCCTTATTTCACTTTTTCCACTCGCGGCACTACTGTTCATTACGAATTGTATGAACATGATAATAAAACAGAACGCCCTACTTTCGTACTCGTTCACGGCTTTTTATCTTCCTCATTCAGTTACCGCCGTCTCATTCCTTTACTAGCGAAGGAAGGAACAGTCATTGCTCTTGATTTACCACCGTTCGGAAAAAGTGATAAGTCTCATCTGTTTAAGTATTCTTATCACAATTTAGCAACGATTATTATTGATTTAATTGAACATTTATCTCTCTCAAACATTGTATTAGTTGGGCATTCTATGGGTGGGCAAATTTCTCTCTATGTAAACCGTATACGTCCTGAACTCATTTCAAAGACGATTTTACTATGTAGCTCGAGCTATTTAGCGCGCGCAACCTTACCTTTACTATACTCTTCTTATTTACCGTTCTTTCATTTATACGTAAAGAACTGGATTATACGGCGCGGCATTGTTCATAACTTAATGAATGTCGTTCATGATCACTCATTAATTGACGATGAAATGAAAAAAGGTTACTCCGCTCCTTTTTATGACAACCGTATATTTCCCGCTTTAACTCGCATGATACGAGACCGTGAAGGTGACTTATCTTCAACTGAATTACAAAAAATCGAAACACCTATCCTACTCATTTGGGGTGAAAAAGACCGCGTCGTCCCTGTACATGTAGGTCATCGTCTACACAAAGATTTACCGAATTCAAAATTTATTTCTTATGAAAATACAGGACATTTACTACCTGAAGAAAAGCCTGAACATGTTTATGAAGAAATTATCGCTTTTTCCGCGCAATAAAATGAAACTTTAATCAGTCCCTACCTAACTTCTTTGCTTCCGCTGAATTTTGAGGTGAGGGTCTTACTGCCCGGAAAATAGCGGGATAATATAAAAAAGGCTGTCGGAAATTCCGACAGCCTATAATGAACAGCTTCCACCTTCTTTTATTACAAGTAATTCCATAGCTAATTTCTCACATTTTTCAAGCGCAGGTACTTCCTCAAAAGACATAAAGTATATATGTTGAATCTTCTTTGCGATGTATTTTGGATCGTCAAACACACTTATGACGTTCACAACATCGCTCGCTTCTGTTTCATAAAACTCCGGTCCCATTTGAAACGGATCCCAATTCTTCACAACCTCTATCATCTTTTCATATGTACCCATTCGCTTCCCGCCTTTTCACTTTTTAATACTTTTCTTTATCCTATCACATCAGCTATTCTATAAGAAGAGAGAGAACTTTCATAACTTATTGGTTTTACAGAAGAAGGGAGCAAACTTATGCAACTATTTCATAAAGCAATCAATCGACGTGGAACGCATAGTATAAAATGGGATACATATAAAAACGAAGAACTTATCCATGCTTGGATTGCTGATATGGATTTTGAAGTACCAAAACCAATTCAAACTGCCTTAAAACAACGAATCGAACATCCGATTTTTGGCTATACACTTCCTCCCGAAAATATTGGGAATATTATTTGTAACTGGACAAAACAACAATACGACTGGGATATTCAAAAAGAATGGATTGTCTTTAGCGCCGGAATCGTTCCAGCTCTTAGTACGAGCATACAGGCTTTCACAAAAGAAAACGAATCCGTTCTCGTACAACCACCTATTTATCCTCCATTTTTCGAAATGGTCACAACAAACAACAGACAGTTATACGTGAGTCCATTACAGAAACAAAATGATACATATGCGATAGACTTCCAGAATTTAGAAAAGCAGTTTCAGCAAGGCATCAAACTCATGCTTCTTTGTAGCCCTCATAACCCAATCGGGCGCGTTTGGACGAAAGAGGAACTTGTGCAGCTCGGATCGTTATGTACTAAATATAACGTAATCGTTGTGGCGGATGAAATTCATTCCGATATTATTTATGCAGATCATACACATACACCGTTCGCTTCCTTATCTGAAGAATTAGCAGAGCGCACTATCACTTGTATGGCTCCAAGTAAAACATTTAATATCGCTGGATTACAAGCATCGATTATTATCATTCCAAATGAAAAACTCCGTCAAGCCTTTACATCTATCCAATATAGACAAGGCTTCCACGGATTAAATATCTTCGCTTATACAGCGATGCAAAGTGCCTATACAGAATGTAATGATTGGCTAAACGAAATTCGATTATATATAGAAGATAATGCTCAATTTGCTTGTGAATATATTAAAACTCACATACCTGCTCTTTCCGTAACGAAGCCAGAAGGTAGCTTTTTATTATGGATTGACTGTTCTCGTCTAAAGCTTTCTCAAAACGAGCGTACTGCATTACTTGAGGAAAAAGGAAAAATCATTGTTGAACCTGGTGAGAAATACGGGTTAGGTGGCGAAGAACATATTCGAATTAATATCGGCTGTCCACGATCTGTTTTAGAAGAAATTTTAAACAGACTGCGTCATACGTTTTCATAATAAGAAAGGAGTCTGTCCCCCTAATCATTCTTGGACAGACTCCTTTGTCATATTTTGTCGGTAAGTCGCTATATTTCAAGTTACGGTCGATATATTCCAATAATCGCTGATATATTTTTAATTACATTTCACAAAGAAAGCTACCATTCACGGTAGCTTTTACTTTTTCTTCATATCCGATGCTTTTTTTACAATTACGCCACAAGCAATTCGATCCCCTGATTTACCTGTCGGTTGAGTCATACCATCATCAGGGTTTTCTGTAATAATAATAGACGCTCCATCTTTTCTATGAATCGTCGTTTTTCCTTCTTCAAGTGTGATGTGAGGTGCATCGATTTCCGCTTTAATCTTTCCAGAACCATCTGCAACTACGTTCGGTAAATCACCGTTTTCTGCACCCTTCGGATTAAGAAGACCATGTTTTTTATCATCAGGATTAAAATGATTCCCGGATGATTCAAAACGAGGTGCCTTACACTCTCCGATTTCATGTACATGTAGTCCGTGTGGTCCTGGCGTGAAACCTTCTCCTTTAATCGTAATTTTCACGCCACTTGTTTGCTGCACTACTTTCGCAGTCCCTACTTCATCTCCTGAAGCATTATGTAATTTCACTTCAATTTCTTTCGGCTTTCCTTGGTCACAACCTGCCATCAGAAATAATAAACAACAACTGAAAAAAAGCCGTTTCTTCATTTTATTCCCTCCAAAATATATTCTGCCCTTAGATTGTCCGAGCATAGAGGGAAACATACAAAAATGCATTACTGTTTCTTTTCAGCTAATAGTTTTTCTTCAACTTTCTGCAATCGCTCTGCTTCTCTTTTTGATACACGAATAAACATGCGCCACGTGGCAATAGCACCGATAATAAATAGAACGCAAACAATCCCTGGAATAATATATTCTGTTTTATCTTCCGGAAAATATAAAGGCATCATATAGAACACTCCTTATTATAGGATTTATAAAACATCAGAATTTTCTGTTATATCATTTTAAATTATAGTGGAACCTATCCATATTCTCAAGGGGCGTTCTGAAAGCAAATGATTTCTTTGACTCCTTCTCCTACTTTCCTTACTATAAACTTGAGGTGAAAAATATGAGAGAAACATTTGAAATTGGCGAAATCGTTACTGGTATTTATAAAACAGGAAAATACATCGGCGAAGTTACAAATAGCCGCCCTGGCAGTTACGTCGTAAAAGTATTAGCTGTTTTAAAACATCCGGTGCAAGGTGACTTACATAACGTAAAACAAGCTGACGTACCATTTTTCCATGAAAGACGCGCTTTAGCTTTCCGTGAACAGACGAACATTCCAGAGCAAATGGTGAAAAAATATGAAGGAGAAATTCCGGATTATACCGAGTCACTAAAATTAGCATTAGAAACTCAAATGAATTCATTTTCTGAAGATGATTCACCTTTTGCAGAGCGTAGTCTAGAAACATTACAACAGTTAAAGAAAGACTACAAACTCTAAAAAACAAAACGACCAAATTACATAATGTGCAATTTGGTCGTTACTGTGTGCTCACTTTCTTTAACACTTTTGAAAAATCAACAAGTTCTCCTAATGTTGGAGGTGCTGGCTTTACTAAATACTCTTTATCTTTTTCTACTAGTTTAAAAATATTGTACGTCGTCATCGCATCATCAAGCGCACAATGATGCTTCCCTGTCCCTACTTTTCCATACGCCTCAATTGCTTTCCATAATCCTGTTTGATTTCTTTCTCCAAAAAACTTCTTATACTCAAGCGATAAATCACGACACTGTCCGAAGAATGGAAAAGCTATCCCTGCCATTTCACAATTATGTTTCAGCACTTTCATATCCATATTTCCCCACGTTACAATTGTCGGTTTACATTTCGTTTCGTATTCTGCAAGCTTCTTAACGAGTTCAGGAAATGAAATCCCTTTATCCACGACTTCTTGTTTTATTCCCAAAAACTTCTTACATCGATCCGTTAAAGAAGGAAATGTTTTCGGCCTGACATGTGATGAATACGTATCTTCTACCTTACAGCCAGCAACTGAAACGAGTCCTACCTCAATAATCTCTGGAAAAAATCCTTTCGGTTTCTTTCTATGCTGGGGCATCGTAAACTCAAAGTCTAAAAATAAAAATCGTTGTTCATCCATACGATCCCTTCCTTATCATTTTTGTCATTCCTTTCTATTTGACACTCCTACACGAACAAGCTCGAATGCTAATTCCATTTTAAATATTCAGATTGGATGTATCTTATATATATGTCAAATGCCCACAAATATTTTAAAAAATAAGAAAAAATGACCTATGCAGAAAATATGACAAAATCTCTCCTTTCATTTACATCCGCAGTTTTTCTACTTTATAATGACGTTATGTGTGTTTCATCTAGTTAATATTTGACACACTAAGAAAAATGAATGAAAGGAGATGAGATTTTTGCACGAAACAACGCAAGAACTCGCTAACTGGCAGTATTATTTTGCTATCGCAGTCTTTTTAATTACATATGCCATTATTATTTCTGAAAAAATTAATCGCGCTGTCATCGCACTTCTCGGTGCAGCATTCATGGTAATTGTGGGGGTCGTCGATCTACATAACGCCTTTACGAAACATATTGAATGGGGAACGATTACGCTACTCATCGGTATGATGATTTTGGTGAACATTACGAGTAAATCAGGTGTTTTCCAATACGTTGCCATTAAAGCAGCAAAAGGGGCACAAGGAAATCCAATTAAAATTTTAATTTCCCTTTCCCTACTTACCGCGCTTGGCTCCGCATTTTTAGATAACGTTACAACTGTACTTCTTGTTGTTCCAGTTACTTTATCTATTACGCGCATACTGCAAGTAAATCCTGTTCCTTATTTACTTTCTGAAATTATTTTTTCAAATATTGGAGGAACAGCAACATTAATTGGTGATCCACCTAACATTATGATTGGTTCTGCAAATAAGCATTTAGACTTCAATGCTTTCCTATTAAATCTAGCACCAATCGTAATTATTATTATTGCAGTTACAGCAACAATACTTTACTTCATGTACCGTAAACAATTAATTGCCGATCCTGTACAAGTTAAAAAATTAATGAGCTTAGATGAAAAACAATACATTAAAGATCCAGTATTAATGAAAAAATCTTTAACGGTACTTGGACTTACAATTGTAGGTTTCATGACTCATTCTATTTTCCATATTGATGCCGCTATTATCGCCTTAACTGGTGCTACTGTACTTATGTTAATTGGTGTGAAAGAACATGAAATTGAAGAGGTATTCGCAAGTGTAGAATGGGTAACAATCTTCTTCTTCGCAGGGCTATTCGTACTTGTTGGAGGACTTATCGATATCGGTCTTATCAAAATGTTAGCTCAAAAAGTAATTGGTATAACAGGCGGAGATATTTCTTACGCATCCATCCTTATTTTATGGGTATCTGGTATCGCCTCTGCAACAAT
Organism: Bacillus sp. FSL K6-2944; assembly: GCF_038005385.1. Lineage (NCBI taxonomy): Bacteria > Bacillati > Bacillota > Bacilli > Caryophanales > Bacillaceae > Bacillus > Bacillus sp. FSL K6-2944. The sequence goes on from NZ_JBBOTE010000001.1 coordinate 3,696,434, forward strand.
TGATAACATCCCATTCGTTGCAACAATGATTCCACTTATTAACGATATGGCAGTTGGGCTAGGCTTATCACCATCTGACGCACAAATCGATGTATTATGGTGGGCATTAGCACTAGGTGCTTGTCTGGGCGGAAACGGAACATTAATCGGAGCTTCTGCTAACGTAATCGTTGCAGGTATCGCGAGCCGCGAAGGACATAAATTTAGTTACATGGACTTCCTAAAAGTCGGTTTCCCAATTATGATCGTTTCATTAATCATTTCTCACATTTATATTTATTTACGCTACCTTATGTAGTAAAAAAAGCGCTCTGATAATCAGGGCGCTTTTTTACTTATATCTAAAATATATCGACTTATCAACAAAAAAGAAAAATCTACTCTTTATATCTCACCGGTTCATTTCGAATGATAAATAAATGAATCGGTAAGAACACTGAAAATGTGATTACATGAATAATCGTAAATAATATAGAGTTCGTTCCGTATCTGTCTAAAATAGCGTAGATAAGATAAATGGACAATACAATCAATACAGCTGTTGCTAGTAAACTTATAATTGGTACGAAATTAAAAATAAAACATGCAACGTATATACCGAATACTTTCCACCCTGCTTCTTCTTTCAAAAAATCTGGTAATTTATCTTTCGCTAAGTCACCCCATGTCTTACTATTCAAAAACGGAATAAACGCAAGCACCCCGTCCGTTGCACCATCATTTTTCGCCATCGAATAAAGTGCAAAAGCCGTTAACAAATATGAAATAATTGCCCAAATCAATATAACAAGAATAAACGCAAAACTAAGAGCAAAGAAACCTGCTAATACGCCTTGATCCTCCATCTTATCCTCTCCTCTCTACTTTCAACATATTTCATTACATTGCAAGTTATGTTTTAAAATTTATCCAAACTCTTTGTATAATAAGAGAAGAAAGAGAATAAGAGAGGAGCAACACTTATGCATCCATTTGTAAAAGCATTACAAGAGCATTTCACAGCTCATCAAAATCCTGAAAAAGCAGAACCTATGGCTCGTTATATGAAAAATCACTTCCCATTTCTAGGTATTCAAACACCGGAAAGACGCCAATTATTAAAAGACATCATTCAAATACATACTCTCCCAGATCAAAAAGACTTCCAAATTATCATACGTGAGCTTTGGGACTTACCAGAACGTGAATTCCAAGCGGCCGCACTTGATATTATGCAAAAATATAAAAAGCATATAAACGAAACTCATATCCCCTTCTTAGAAGAACTGATTGTCACAAAATCTTGGTGGGACTCTGTCGATAGCATCGTCCCTACATTTTTAGGCGATATCTTTTTAAAACATCCAGAATTAATTTCTGCCTATATTCCAAAATGGATTGCATCAGATAACATATGGTTACAACGTGCCGCTATTTTATTCCAACTAAAATATAAACAAAAGATGGATGAAGAACTTCTTTTCTGGATTATTGGACAACTACATTCTTCAAAAGAATTTTTCATTCAAAAAGCGATTGGCTGGGTCCTTCGTGAATATGCAAAAACAAATCCGGATGTAGTTTGGGAATACGTTCAAAACAATGAGCTCGCTCCATTAAGTAAGCGTGAAGCAATTAAGCATATTAAGCAAAATTACGGAATAAATAATGAAAAAATAGGCGAGACTCTATCATAGATAGACGCGTTCCTCTATTGAGATTTAAAAAAGAACGTGTTAGAATATGTTCATTATTATTAATATAAGTAGCGATGACGGACTTATAAGTACTTGCATAAAAAGCGATTCAGGGATAGTGAAAGCCTGAAGCCGCAAGGAAACGGCAGTCCCGAGCAATACATGATAAAGTGGATGCACCTTTTGTGTATCAACTAGGGTGGAACCGCGGGCAAACGCTCGTCCCTAGGCAAATAAGCCTTGGGATGAGCGTTTTTTTATGTTCTTTTTAGCATATACTGCTCGTTTCCAAAGTATCAGAGTATGTCATCGCCAATACGTTAACTTTCAAAAGGAGGATTTTCTTATGTATTCAATGGAACAAGTTGTAAACTTAGCGAAACATCGCGGTTTTGTTTTCCCTGGTTCTGAAATTTACGGTGGTCTTGCAAACACTTGGGATTACGGTCCACTTGGAATCGAATTAAAAAATAATGTTAAAAAAGCTTGGTGGAAAAAATTCATTCAAGAATCTCCATACAACGTTGGTTTAGACGCAGCTATTTTAATGAACCCTAAAACTTGGATAGCTTCTGGTCACGTTGGTAACTTCAACGATCCAATGATCGACTGTAAAAAATGTAAAGCTCGTCACCGTGCTGACAAATTAATTGAGGATGCTTTAGATGCAAAAGGCATCGAAATGGTTGTTGATGGTCTTACTTTCGACCAAATGGCTGACTTAATGAAAGAACATGAAGTAAAATGTCCTGATTGCGGTAGTGAAGAATTCACTGAAATCCGTCAGTTCAACTTAATGTTCAAAACATTCCAAGGTGTTACAGAGTCTAGCACAAACGAAATCTTCCTTCGTCCTGAAACAGCACAAGGTATTTTCGTAAACTTCAAAAACGTTCAACGCTCTATGCGTAAAAAGCTTCCATTTGGTATCGGCCAAATCGGTAAGAGTTTCCGTAACGAAATCACGCCTGGTAACTTCACATTCCGTACACGTGAATTCGAACAAATGGAACTTGAATTCTTCTGTAAGCCTGGTGAAGATTTAGAGTGGTTTGCATTCTGGCGTGAAACTTGTAAAAACTGGTTACTTTCACTTGGTATGTCTGAAGAGAGCATGCGTCTTCGTGACCACGGTGAAGAAGAGTTATCTCACTACAGTAATGCAACAACTGACATTGAATTCAAATTCCCATTCGGTTGGGGCGAACTTTGGGGCGTTGCATCTCGTACAGACTTCGACTTAAAACGTCACATGGAACATTCAAACGAAGACTTTAACTATATTGATCCACAAACGAATGAGCGTTACGTGCCATACTGCATCGAGCCATCTTTAGGCGCAGACCGCGTAACATTAGCATTCTTATGTGATGCATATGAAGAAGAGCAATTAGAAAACGATTCTCGTACAGTTCTTCGTTTCCACCCTGCTTTAGCACCATACAAAGCAGCTATCTTACCATTATCTAAGAAGCTATCTGAAGGTGCTACTGAAGTATTCGCAGAATTAGCTAAAGACTTCATGGTAGACTTTGATGAAACTGGTTCTATCGGTAAACGTTACCGTCGTCAAGACGAAATCGGTACACCATTCTGTATCACATATGACTTCGACTCAGTTGAAGACAAAGCTGTTACAGTACGTGACCGTGACACAATGGAACAAGTTCGTATGCCAATTAGCGAACTAAAAGGTTTCTTAGAGAAGAAAATCCAGTTCTAATTATAAGAAAAAGAGGCTGCTCATAAGAGCGCCTCTTTTTTACTTTTCACGTTTTTCTTTAATTGCTACTGTACATCTTGATATACATAGTAAATCATCATTTTCATCAATAATACGAACATCCCAAACCATTGTCGATTGTCCTCTATGTATCGGTGTTCCGATCGCTGTTACAATTCCATCTTTCTTTGAGCGAATGTGGTTTGCATTAATTTCTAATCCGAAACAAATACATTTTTCTTGATCAATTAAATTATATGAACCAACACTTGCCACTGTTTCCGCTAATGCAACCGATGCACCTCCATGTAAAAATCCAAACGGTTGATGCGTACGCTCATCAACAGGCATCGTAGCAACTACCTTATCTTCTGTCATCTCTAACAACTCAATTCCAAGTGAATCCATTAAAGTTTTTGCCATATCGCTTCCCCCTTCTCTTACTTTAATTAAATGTATAATTTTACCTATTTATTTTCAAACTACTTATAACACTTATATAAGGAGGCTTCACCTAAATGAAACAGAAATTTTGTATATTACTGCTTATGTTCTCCTTGCTGACTATTGTACCAAATTGTGCAATAACAGCCAAAGCATCTAACCTGACAATCGATGTTAAGACTGTAACGCAAAAAGGTAAGAAACCTTATATAGAATATCAAATAAATAGGCCTTCTTTTCACAACTTTTCTGATTCTAAATTTCAAAATAAACTCAATTTATACTACAAAAAATCCACTGACAAATTTAAAAACAAATTAGAAAAAGAAGCAAAAAAATATTATAAAGAGACAGAAGGATCTAGTACACCCTTTCATCCGTACGTAGCAAATGTTGATTATAAAGTCTCTTTAAACAAACCACCTTTTCTTAGCCTATATGTGAATTACTATCAATATACTGGCGGAGCACACGGTCTTTATACGTGGAAGGCAAATACATTTGATTTAAACGAAAAAAAGGTGCTGCACTTAGACGATTTATTTCAACAAAAGGATAAATATAAAGATGTAATCCGTGCAGAGATTGTACGACAAATTAAACAAAATGAAAGCATTTATTTTCCTGATGCAACTGAAAAAGTAATGAGTATGAAAAAATTTCACTTCTTTTTAGAGCCAGACAATCTCGTCATTTATTTCCCTTTATATGAGATTGCTCCCTATTCAAGTGGAATTCCGCAATTTCGTATTCCATATACGTTGCTAAGAGACTATTTAAAGCCTTCTTATCAAAATATTTTGATTGACAACAAGTAAATATTTTCGCTACGATAATGTTAACCTAAAAACAACAGGAGGTTAACATTATGAGGAGATTTCATGTTTTAGATTTAGCATTAGCTGCCATGTTCGTTGCTCTTATGGCCATCGGTGCAAATATTGTATCTTGGGCACCTTTCTTACAAGTAGCAGGCATCCCATTATCTATGCAACCATTTTTCGCAATTTTAGCAGGTCTTCTTCTTGGAAGTAGACTTGGTGCCTTATCCATGACTGTATATATGCTCGTTGGCTTAGCCGGCGCACCAATCTTCGCTAACTTCAAAGCTGGATTTGGAGCACTTTTAGATCCTACTGGTGGTTTTATTATCGCATTTATTATCGTTGCTTACGTATCAGGAAAACTAGTAGAACAAAAAGAAAGACCCACTTTCATTACATTTACAATTGCCTCTTTCACTGGAATTATTTTAACTTATATAATCGGTACTACTTACATGTACGGAGCAGTCAATCTCTTTATGGGCGGTAATATGAGCTATAAAGCTGCTTGGATGATTATGATGTGGTTTGCAGTAAAAGATATTGCATTTACAATTATCGGTGCTATTATCGCACCTCGCATATACTATGCTGTGCGTCGCTCTGCTTATCAGCATTCTCATTCGACGATTTCATAATAAAAAAAATGAGTTATTTCAGTATACTGAAATAACTCATTTTTTATTTTCGACAATATACGACACATATTAAAAATAAATTTTGTTATGATAGTCCAGAAAATCTTATATTTTGTACATTTAATTAAAACAATGTTCTGGAGGAAAGTCAGTGAAACTATCAAAAAACACACTTATTAAAATAGGTGTAGGCGTACTATCTTTACTTTTCATGCTATGTATATACAGAAGTTATACATTATATGGAAACGGCGAGTTAGGAATGAACTATATGCTTGGAAACGGTATAGCATTCTTCTTGCTATTTCTTACTATAATTAGTTTATGCGCGGCTGTAATCTTTATTATCATCGGATTAATTAAGAAAATACGAAAAGTAGCAGCAAAAAAAGTTTTTATAACATCTATAATACTATTTCTTACATCAGTTATATCAATCCTTATTTTCCTTTTCACCATATCAAAAGTAACGAATATAGAGGAAGAATATCAGGCTATTCAAGTTCAAAAGAAAAAAGAAGCTGATTACTTAAAGGCTGCAGCATCTTTTTATAACACCATAGAAACTTTCGAATACTCTGCATCATATGTATTGTCCGAGTATTCAACTACATGGTCAAACGCAATAAATAACCGAAGTGATTTCAATACTGCTCTTAGATCTAAGAAAAAAGAAATTGATCATATGGTTGTAGCTGTAGATGTATTTTATAACGGCATGGGAAGAGATTTAAGGTTGGTCTCTGAGGCTGCAAAAGAACAGCCAAGTAAGTACAAAGAAACCTATGAAGAATATAAAAAAATGTATGGTATTGTGACTGCACTTAATGAACAATCTCAATCTCCAAGCGGTAGTTTAATTACATTTAATCAAAATGTTAATACATTAATTCAAGAATACAAAAAATCTGCCGGAAATATTAATATCGCTATTTCTAATGAAATTAAATCAAAAGCTAATGAATTGAAGCCGACCGATAAAAACTTAAGTTCTAATTAAAGACACTCTCTCTAGAGTGTCTTTTTTTCATAAAAAGTCCCCTTTAGATTGCACAGTAAATTACATATCTCTACTGTACATCCAAAAGGGACTTTACCTATAAATTAAGACTCTTGATTCGCTTGTTCTTCTAAAATTTTCTTCATCATTGCAACCATGTCATCACGTAATTCTGGGTGTTGCAGGGCCATTTCAATTGTCGTTTGAACGAATCCTAGCTTTTCACCTACGTCGTAGCGCTTTCCTTCGAAATCGTAAGCAAATACACGTTGGATTTCATTTAAGCTTTGGATTGCATCTGTTAATTGAATTTCACCACCAGCACCGACATGTTGCTGTTCTAAGAACATAAAGATTTCAGGCGTTAAAATGTAGCGGCCCATAATTGCTAAGTTTGAAGGAGCTGTACCTTGTGCTGGTTTCTCAACGAAATTGCGAACTTGGTAACGACGACCTTCTTGTTCTAATGGATCGATAATTCCATAGCGATGTGTTTCCGACTCTGGAACAGTTTGTACACCAATAACAGAAGAAAGTGTTTTTTCATACTCATCCATTAATTGACGTAAACACGGTTTCTCAGCTTGGACAATATCATCACCTAGTAACACTGCAAACGGCTCATCACCAATGAATTTACGCGCACACCAAACAGCATGTCCTAGTCCCTTCGGCTCTTTTTGACGGATATAATGAATATCTACCATTTTTGAAGAAGCTTGTACTTTTTCAAGCAACTCATATTTTTTCTTCTCTAATAAGTTTTGTTCTAGTTCAAATGCATTATCAAAATGATCTTCAATAGAACGCTTTGTTTTACCAGTAACGATAATAATATCTTCGATACCCGATTTCACTGCTTCTTCTACAATGTATTGGATTGTTGGTTTATCTACTATCGGTAACATTTCTTTCGGCATTGCTTTCGTTGCTGGTAAAAAACGTGTTCCTAATCCAGCTGCTGGGATTATCGCTTTTCTTACTTTTTTCATCACAAAATACCCTCTCTCCTGTCGGAATCAATAGCAATCATTTCCTACATAAAACAAAAGGGAGATTTCGCTCCCTTTTGTTCCTTACTACTTAAAATTACTTTGTATTATAAACGATTCATAATGTCTTCTTTAATAGTAAGTAACTTTTGTTCACTATTTTGTAAAGAACTATCTTTTACACCAAAGTAAAACTTAATCTTCGGCTCAGTTCCAGATGGACGTAGGCAGAACCATGAACCATCCTCTAATTGATATTTTAACACATTTGATTTCGGTAAGTGAATCTCTTCTTTATGTCCATCTTGTAAAGATGTAACGATGCTTGCTTTATAGTCTTCCACTGCTACGACTGTTAAGCCTGCTACTTCTTTCGGCGGATTCTCACGGAACGTTGCCATCATCTCTTGGATTTTTTCAGCTCCATCTTTTCCTTTTAACGTTAACGATACAAGGTCTTCACGGAAGAAACCGTACTTCTCAAATACTTCTAATAGACCGTCATATAACGTTTTCCCTTGTGATTTGTAGTATGCAGCTACTTCACATGCAAATAGGACAGATTGTACTGCATCTTTATCACGGCAGAATGGGCGGATTAAATAACCATAGCTTTCCTCATAACCGAATTGGAATTCATATTGTCCGCTTTCTTCATACTGCCTAATTTTCTCACCGATAAATTTAAATCCAGTTAACGTATCAACTGTATCTAAACCGTATGCTTTCGCAATTGTACGGCCAATCTCAGACGTTACGATTGTTTTTAATACGACACCGTTCTCCGGAAGCGTTCCGTTTTCTTTCTTTTGAGATAGTAAGTAATCAAGCATTAATGCACCTGTTTGGTTTCCTGTTAATACTTGGAACTCACCATTATGATTACGCACTGCTACACCAAGGCGGTCTGCGTCAGGATCAGTTGCGATTAATACATCTGCGCCTACCTTTTCACCGTCACGAATGGCATACTCAAACGCTGCGTGCTCTTCTGGGTTCGGTGATTTTACTGTAGAGAAGTTTGGATCTGGTAACTCTTGCTCTTTTACAACTGTCACATCTGTAAATCCAACTTCTTTTAAACCACGGCGTACAGAAATATTTGATGTTCCGTGTAATGGTGTAAAGACGATTTTTAAGTCTTTGCCGACCTTTTGCACCATTTCTTTATTAATGATGACATTGTTCAATTCTGCAGCATATGCATCATCTACTTCTTGTCCAATAATATGTAATAAACCGTCAGCTTTTAATTGCTCTACATCAGCGACTTCAACTGTTAATTCATCTTCTACTGCATTTACGTAGCTAATTAACTCATCTGCTTCTTTTGGAGGTAACTGTCCACCATCTTCACCGTATACTTTGTATCCGTTATATTCAGGTGGATTATGGCTTGCCGTAAGAACGATTCCACTTACTGTATGTAAATGACGAACTGCGAAAGAAAGTACTGGCGTTGGACGTAAGCTTTCAAACACATATGTTGTGATACCGCGTGCCCCAAGTGTAGCAGCAACTTCCATTGCGAACTCAGGTGATTTATGACGAGAATCATAGGCTACAACAACACCGCGTTTTTTCGCTTCCTCACCTAATTTTTCAATAAAGCTTGCTAATCCTTTTGTTGCTTTACGAACTGTATATACGTTTAAACGGTTCGTACCAGCACCAAGTTCACCACGCATACCACCTGTGCCAAACTCTAGATTTTTATAAAAGCTATCCTCGATTTTCTTCTCATCTTGCTTCATATTTTCTAGCTGTTCTTTTAATTCTGCATCTAATTGTGCGTAAGAAAGCCAGCGACTAAATTCTTGTTTCCAATTCATTCTTCTCTCTCCTCTCGCTCGTCATACCTTTATTATATGAAAAAAACATGCTGTATCTCAATATTTTATAAAATCTAACAGGATTTTACTAGGAATATTTGTATACACTATTGTTAAATACTCCACTAAAGGGAATGAGGATTATGCACGAATGGGGCTTGTCAGAAGAGCTCAAAATACAAACAAAGCAAATGATTGAAATTGCTGAAAAAGAACTATCGATTATGAGGAACGCAATCGATAAAGAAGACGAATGTATTTTATGCAAAATGGAAGATATTCATCATATGTTAGCAAATGTACAAACATTGGCAGCTACATACTATATTCAGGCATATTTATCACCTTATACGGAAAGTTCATCTTTTATTACAACAGCTATCCAACATTTAAGCGCCAGAAAACATGGTGCTCTTATCGTTGTGGAAAGAAACGAGACGCTTGAAGCTCTCATTCAAACTGGAACGACATTAAATGCTCATTTAACTGCGCCATTACTCGAATCAATATTTTATCCAGGTAACCCTCTTCATGACGGTGCCGTTCTCGTAAAAAATAATCATATTGTCTCAGCTGCTAATATTCTTCCTTTAACGAAAAGTACAGAAGTTGATCCTGAGCTAGGAACACGTCACAGAGCTGCAATTGGCTTATCAGAAAAGAGTGATGCACTTATATTAGTTGTCTCTGAAGAAACGGGCCGTACTTCTTTTGCTTTAAACGGGATTTTGTATACGATTTCTTTATAAACACTTTTTTGAACAGCGCGGTAGTAAATGAAATTATATCGAATTACCAACAAATATACCTACTATATCAATAGAAAAGGCTGTCTCCAAAATTTGAGACAGCTTTTTCTTCAAAAAAATTATTCTTCTACAAAATGCTCGAAAAGTATACGAATTACCTATACCATTGCTCGAGCTGACCATAAATTATTTGCTCACAGGGATGTCTAAGTACACTTACTACTCTTTTTGTACTCAAAACATGTTTAGACCTCTTTCATAACAACTATATGTTTTCTAAAATGCTTCACTTCTAGCTATTATTTTTTATCTATTTTTAAGAAATAGTAAAAAAGGGTACTTTAGAAATCCTATCTAAAGTACCCTTTTATTAAAAATCTATTTTATTATAAAGAATAATTGGAGACTGCAAAATGATAAAAATATAGCATACTTTCAAAATTATTTATAATTATTAATATTAATATTAAACATAAAGCAACTACTTTTACACGTCTCATCACTTTAAAACCATATGCTAATAATAACGGTATTGTAAACAGCATATGTGCGCCATAAATAAATGCTTCAGATGCCCCAAAACCAATAATTCCATGTAAAACAATATTAAATAGTAAACAGAAACTTAAAAACCTTACGAAAGGCTCTTTTCTAAAGTTTTTCCATACAGCTACTATTATAAAAGCATACACAGATACAATCACAATCCACCCGATCATAGTATGCGATGGAAGTATATTTAATTGTGCGAATTGCTCACCTTGTCTTAAAGTAACTTCCGAGAATGGTCCAAAGATGAATGAAGATCCTAATAATAGATGAAATACTAATATACCTGATGGCTTAACGTATTCTGGTGAAAAACTCTGTCCTTGCGCAGCAAAGTCCATACTACCCTTTAATCCTTCGATAAGAACGACATTATTTGCGTTCATTGCTAATACAAACAGGACCACGACAATAACAATCGAAATACCAGTCCAAATAATTTTTTTCCGTAGTTTCTTATAACTCATCAGACTACCTAAAAACCACATAAACGAATTGGTTAATGTAACCCCTGTTATTACTATTGCCAACAATACATTCGCAATACTAAATCCTATTTTCGCTTCTTTTTCCCCTGTAATAAATGGATAGCATACAAAGCACATAAGTACCAATGTGAAATTTGCATAGCTAAAAGATTCTGGTGTCCACGTAATAACTAACATTGTAGCTGAAAATCCATACATGACCGCTAGTAAAAAAGAAACAATCGTATTCTTACAAATTTTACAGCATAATGTATAAATCATCACTACACTGAACGCGCTTAAAAACGTTTGAATGAATATAATACCATGTACAATATTCCCTACTTTTACTGTCTCCAGCATCCACATGAATTGTTGAATAAAATAATAAAGGAATGGATGTCGGAACCAGGTCGCCGCTGCTACATCTACTTTTTCAAGGAAAAAGGAGATGATATAATATCCTTGATCAAAAGAAAAATAGGTATCAACCACCCACGCTTCAATAAAAAGCTTAGAGTGAGTATCCATTTTCCAACCGATAAAAAAATAAAATGACCAATAAAAAATGAAAAGGACAAGGGCTAATATCCCCTTTCCTTTATAATCATTCCAAATATTCAATACTTCTTCTCCTCTCTACGGTAGAAATAACATAATTAGATGTGCCACGTATCCAATAACTGTTCCTAACACAAGCCCACCAAAAATCTCATGCCAATGATGTCCTTGACGCTCTCTTAATTTTTCTTCTTCCGAACTTATATGTTTATTCAACATTCTTGCATGTTTACCAACTGTACGGCGAAGTCCTGTGGCATCAATGATAACAATTGTTAAAATTGCCATCCCGATTCCAAACATCGGTGTATTAAACCCTTCATGAAACCCTATTGTCATGACCATACTTGATAAAATCGTTGTATGCGTGCTAGGAAATCCACCATTTCCAACTAAACGAAAAGCATCTTTTCCAGAACGAAGATAATTCACTAAAAATTTCAATACTCCCGAAGCTACCCAAGCTATAAATGGAAGTATACAATATAAATATGTTCCCATTGCTTTACCTCCTATGATTTTGCAATAAATAAAATGCCAGCTACTATACATACCATTCCAGCAATTTTCATGAAATTGATTGTTTCACCAAATAATAATGCTGACGCAATAATAACAAATACATATCCGAAACTCACCATTGGGTATGCATAACTTAAATCAACCTTTCTCAGCACAATCATCCATAATAATGCACTTAAACCGTAAAAAGCTAGTCCGAAAAAGTTCGGTACGTTAATGAAATTCATAATACCTACAGCCGCTGAACTTTGTGATTTCATTGCGCCAAACTTTAATAAAATTTGCCCTACAACTCCCATACCAACTGATAAAATAATCATTAAAAATTGTTGCATCTCTATACTCCTTAACCGTTTATATTCAAAAAATGTTTTATTCCAAATAAAAAACGTTTAAGACACTCCTCTTAAACGTTTTAACAAACCCGAATAGAGTAATTAAAAGTTCAATAGTATAATAATAACTGTTATCGCATATAACAACACTGTTATTAAAATATGCTGATCCTCTAATAAAACTTTATCTGGTTCTCCACCTTTATCTTCCATGTGAACTAAATATAAATAACGAAAAATCCCGTAAATTACAAATGGGATTGTCCACATTAAATAGATACTTTTCCCTGCATTAAAAGTAAAGATAGCATAAGTTACAATAGTTGCCGATGTAACAATTGTACTTAATTGGTCTAACAAAGCAGGAGAATAACTTTCTAATACTTTTCTATGAGAACCTTTATTATTCTGTAACAATACTAATTCATGTCTTCTTTTATTAATAGCCAAGAATAGTGACAGTAATAATGTACATAATAAAAACCACGGTGTAAATGGCACTTGAATAACTAATCCACCGGCCAATGCTCGTAAAACAAATCCAGCTGCAATAATTAAAATATCAATGATTACAACGTGCTTTAAACGAATTGAATACGCTACATTTAAAATAAAATAGGCTGCTAATACTAAGCACAATAACGGATTTAATATATATGAAACTACTAAAGACGCTACTAAAATAACACAACCTGCCGTAATAGCAAAGTACGGATTTAATGCCCCCGATGCCATCGGTCGATATCGCTTAACAGGGTGTTGTCGATCTGCCTCAATATCCATAAAATCATTTAAAATATAGACACAGCCAGATATTGCACAAAATAGCGCAAAACAAATTGCAGCTTGTGCCACCATAGTTAAAGATACTTGTTTTATTGAAAAGACTAACGCTGCAAATACAAGCAAGTTTTTAGTCCACTGTTTCGGGCGTAACTGTTTAAAAAACAATACAACTATATTTTGTTGAGATAAAGTCCCTTCCCTCATAATAATAAGAGTGCTTCTATTTTTGTCACTCTCTTCTTTCCCTCCCTATTCAATTGTTATTTACTTCTAATACAGGGAAAATTATATCACATAAGTATAACATTGAAAATCAACTATTAAATACCAATAAAAAAGGCTGTCTCAAAAATTTGAGACAGCCTTTTCTTCAAAAAATCATTCTTCTCCAAAACGCTCCACAAGTGTTGCAAGTGTACGTACCATTGCACCAGTTGCTCCAGCTGGACCTAAGTCGTGCGCGCCTTTTGTTTCTGATGTTCCAGCGATATCTAAGTGTACCCACGGTGTATCTTCAGCGAATTCGCCTAAGAATGTACCTGCCATAACCGCATGTCCTTCACGGCCTGGTGAGTTATTTAAATCAGCAAACTTACTGTTTCGAACGCGTTCTTTATCACGATCAAAAATCGGTAGTTGCCAAATTGGCTCATCTGTTTCCATAGAAGCCTCTAGCACTTGCTCAAATAACTCTTCATTATTTGTCATTGCGCCTGTCGTATAGTTTCCAAGTGCAACAATTACACCGCCTGTTAATGTTGCAACATCAACAAGGTAGTTTGCACCAAGTTTTTTCGCATACGTAATACCGTCAGCTAAAGCTAGACGACCTTCTGCATCCGTATTTAATACTTCAATTGTTTTTCCGCTCATAGATGTAATTACATCGTCTGGCTTAAATGCCGTACCACTTACAACGTTATCAGTTGAAGGAATAACAGCGATCACATTTTGTTCTGGGCGAAGTTCACCGATAATTTCCATCGCACCTAATACAGCAGCTGCACCGCCCATATCACCTTTCATACCGACCATGCCTTCACGTGGTTTTAAAGAATAACCACCTGTATCGTATGTAATACCTTTTCCAACGAATCCAATGACATCTGTCCACTCTTCTTTTCCTTTATAAATAAGAGCAATCATTTTCGGTGGCTCTACACTACCTTGGTTTACTGCAAGTAACGCACCCATACCAAGATCTTCCATCTCTTCTTTCTCAAGAACTTTATAGTCCATATCATACTTCTCCGCTAATTCAACAGCATACTCAGCAAGCTTTGTCGCTGTTAATACGTTTGGCGGCATATTTACAAGTGTACGAGCTGAATTTGTTGCACGTCCATGTACGTAGCCAACTGTTAATGCGGCTTCAATTTCTTGTGCATCTTCCGCTGTAATAGCCGTGAACTTCTCTAACTCTACACGATCCTTTTTATCTGATTTATACGTTTGTAATTCATATGTACCAAGGCCTTGTACCTCTGCTGCAATATGAGCGACATCAATCGCGTCTAATTTCTCTGTTACGAAAGAATCAAGTAAGATTGCTGCATCTTGTACTTTTGCTGATTGCAGTGTTTTAAATGCCTTACCAAGAGCCGCACGTAACGTTTCTGTCGTGTAAGACTCTTTCTTGCCTAAACCAACAAAGTAATAACGTTTCACATTTGTTTTTCCTAAGCTATGCACTTTCGAAATGGCCTTTTTCTTCGTAGATAATTCTTTCTCTTCTAGTAAAACTTGTAATTGTCCTTCAAACGCTTTGTCCAGTTCTTGTACAAAACTACTCATTTTCTCTTCTTCAAATAAAGCAACAATTACTGCTTCATGACCTGCTAATTCTTTTTGTACTTGAAACATGTTCAGACCCCCTAAATTTCTCTACCACCATTATAACTTTATTTTCGATAAAATGCGACAATTCTAACTACAGTTATATGACGTGTAAAATCCCCTCTATTATGAAATAAGCCAAGAAAAAAAGTCTAGCGTAATTACGACTAGACTATCTTTGTTTTAAATATTGACCACGAAACACTTGCATCGTTTCGTCTTGATTTAACATCGTTAACTCTTCTTCTGTAAACTTACCATTTCCTACTTTTACTACGTACACATTTACTTTTTTCTTACCCCATTGGCTATAAACATCTTTCACCGTATCATAATATAGATCAAGACGGTTTCCTTTTATTGCACCGCCCTTATCAGCTACTACACCATATCCATAACCTGGTACGAATAGAATCGTTCCAATCGGAAATACGCGTAAGTCCGCAGCGATTGTGGAATATAAATCCCTTTTCACTTTAACACCTGAATATGTAATACCATACTCTGGATGCCCTGGCCTCTTACCAGTTGACTCAATCCCCGATGTATAACCTGTTGCAGTCATTTCAATTGAACGATATTTAGACCAGTCGTTTGCCTGCTCTAAAGCATTTATCACTTCTTTACTCGGAGCAACATTTCTCTTAACTTCTGCTGCATGTACTTCTTTTGCACTCGTTCCCTCATACTTCTTTACAATCTCTAATAAAGAAACTCCTGTGAAAGCATTCCATGTTACGCATAATGCAATTGCAAGTAAACAAGTCATCATAATGCGAATACAATATCGTTTTAACATTTTTATATTCCACACTCCTTCATCGTTAATCATTCCCTATACCATGAAGGAATATGCAAAAAAATAATCTCCAACTTAATTGGAGATTAAAACATTTGATATCCGCTTTTCCGAAGTTTCTTGATTACGACTCCTGCTAAAGCAGCCCCTACTAATCCAGTAGATAGAATAAATACGTCTGCTTGTCCTAAGTGCGATACACTTGTCCCAAACGAAGAAAATGTTTCTTTCGGTTTTGAAAAATAATCCCACATACTCGCTTTATTAATAATAAGCATACAAACAATAGGATACACAATAACCATTACCCAAGTAGCTCGCAAAATCATGTTGAGTAAAAATCCAATTCCAAAGAACAAAATAAAGAATAACATCATTGAAATAAGTAGTACCGGTATACTCACTCTTTTCCCCTCTCCTTCGCACGTGCCGTAAATACGTGATAAGCTGTATAACCAAATGGTTCGCCTGGATTTAATGTTTTGTCCACTTCAAGATGTAGTTCTGATCTTCCTTCTAACAAATATTTAATAAGCACAGACGTATTCGGATCGTCCGCAATCTTATCCGGATGTAAGAACGCCACTTCAGACAATTCTTTCTCCTGTATAATAATATTTTCTCCTTCAGGCTCCAAAAGAAAAATAATCATATTATCACTAATCTCATTACGAATAACACCCGATCGAACACCAATGATCCCCTTCACATGAGCGACAATGCCTGTCTCTTCTAACACTTCGCGTTTCACAGCTTCATCAACCGTCTCACCTTCATTTACAAAACCAGCCGGTAAAGACCATTTCCCTTTTAATCCACTGTATTTCTTCTTAACAAATAGCCACCTACCATCTTTTGTAGCTACTAAACCACTAACAGCTAGCCATACCTTCCCTCGTTTCTCCATGATGTAATAACCTCCTCTTTCAGAACGGACAGAATATTCTTTCTTTTTATATTATACTATATTTTTAATATGAAAAAAGCAGAAACAGCTCTTAGCCGTTTCTGCTTTTTCTACTATATATTAAAAGAACTTTAATTTACCTTTTTTAAGAACTAATAAAGGTCCACCTAATAAGAATAGGTAACGATTATCGATTACTTTCTTCATGAAGGAAGCTTTCCAACCTGTTAACTTTTTACCCATAACAACGCCCATTGCATCGTCATGACCTAAAGAACATACAGATCCTTTATTATCAAATGCGAATTTTTTCATTTCACCTTTACCACGAACTAATACAGTTAAGTTGTGTGCAATATTGTAACCTTGTTGAATTGCAATTTGTGCTGTTGGTGGGTATGGACGGTTAATTTCTTCATTAATGATTAACGCTGCGTCACCAACCATGAATACATCTTCATATCCTGGAGCATGCATGTACTCATCAACTTTTACACGTCCGCGCATTGCTTCAAATCCAGACTCTTCCACAATACCGTTACCACGAACACCTGCAGCCCAAACTACTGTTTCAGACTTAATTAATTCAGTGTCATCGCCATTCGCAACGATAATACCTTCTTCAGTTGCTTCTTTAATTGCTGTACCGATGCGGAATTCTACACCTTTTTTCTCAAGTTGTTTTACAGCGTATTCTACTAACGCTGGATCGAAACCTGGAAGTGCTGTTGGAGCAGCTTCTACACAGATGATACGTGCTTTTTCACGTGGTACATTGTACTCTTTGCAAAGTTCAGGAACACGGTTTGCAAGCTCACCTACGTACTCGATACCAGTAAATCCAGCACCACCAACAACGATTGTTACTAACTCATCGCGTTGTTCAGTTGCATATTTAGAGAAACTAGCTTCCATATGCTCACGAATTTCACGAGTTGCATTAATGTTAGCGATTGAGAATGCATGCTCTTTTAATCCTGTAATTCCGAATGTTTCTGATTCAAAACCAAGACCAATTACTAAGTAGTCATACTCTAACTCGCCGTCTTTTAAGATAATGCGTTTTTCAGCAGCTTTAATTTCTACTACTGTGTCTTGTACAAAGTTCACTTTATTTGTATCAATAACGTCTTGAATATCTAGACAGATTTTTTCATCTTGTAATGTACCAGCTGCGCTCTCGTGTAACCAAGTCGCTTGGTAGTGATAGCTGTTGTTGTTTACTAGCGTAATTTCAGCTTCATTTACAGATAATGCTTTTTGCAGACGAACAGTCGTAATCATCCCGCCATAACCTGCACCTAAAACTACGATTTTTGGAGTCTTCACCAAATCACAACCCTTTTCTTTATATAATAGTAATGAGAAATAATACCAAGTACTAAAAACTCTATTTGTCAAGAATGTGGAATTTATCACATTCTATATCATAACAAAACGCAGTCAAAAAATCGTACGAATTTTGTCATAGAAATTTAACATAATACTTCCCTATATTAGTCGGTTTTATTCCAGAATTCAAGCGTCTGGAGAATTATCAATATTTTAAAATAACATAGCGTTTTCAAGGGTTTTTTAGACTTTTTTTCATGTATTTTCCTTTCTGTATATTTTATACAATAAAAAAGAACCTATGCGAAAACTTACACACAATTCAGTCGTTTTCAGAAGTATTATGAACTCAAATATGCTATCATTTATTTGAAAGTGTCATCATTTGCAGGATTTTCGTGTACATATGAACAATATATGAAATCAATATCAAAATTCCATCTATAGGGGGAATGAAAGTGGCAGAAAATCAAAAAGTTTACGACATAACAATTATTGGTGGTGGTCCAACAGGGCTGTTCACAGCATTTTATGGCGGTATGAGACAAGCAAGTGTAAAAATCATTGAAAGCTTACCTCAACTTGGAGGACAATTATCCGCACTCTACCCTGAAAAATACATTTATGATGTAGCTGGATTCCCAAAAGTGCGCGCACAAGAATTAGTTGATAACTTAAAAGAGCAAATGAAGAAATTTGACCCAACCGTTTGTTTAGAAGAAGCTGTCGATACGCTTGAGAAACAAGCTGACGGTATATTTAAACTTGTTACGAATAAGCAAACTCACTATTCTAAATCAGTTATTATTACTGCTGGCAATGGTGCTTTCCAACCACGCCGCTTAGAATTAGAAGGTACAGCAAAGTATGAAAAGAAAAACTTACATTATTTCGTTGATGATATGAATAAATTTGCCGGTAAGCGCGTCGTAGTATTTGGCGGCGGCGATTCAGCTGTTGATTGGACAATGATGTTAGAACCGATCGCTGAAAAAGTTACAATCGTTCATCGCCGCGATAAATTCCGTGCGCATGAACATAGCGTCGAAAACTTAATGAATTCTCGTGCAGAAGTAAGTACACCGTATGTTCCAGTTGAACTCATTGGTGATGACAAAATTGAACAAGTCGTTCTTCAGCACGTAAAAACGGAAGAAAAAGTTATCATCGATGTTGATGACGTAATTGTAAACTATGGCTTCGTTTCTTCTCTTGGCCCAATTAAAAACTGGGGCTTAGATATACAAAAAAACAGCATCCTTGTAAATTCAAAAATGGAAACAAATATTCCTGGCATTTACGCTGCTGGTGACATTTGTACATATGAAGGAAAAGTAAAACTCATTGCTTGCGGCTTCGGTGAAGCACCAACAGCAGTAAACAATGCAAAAGCTTACTTCGATCCAAATGCAAAACTTCAACCAATGCATAGCTCAAGCATGTTTTAATATGTAGAAATAAAAGCTCCTTCCATACGTGGAAGGAGCTTTTATTTTATATACCACGAAAGCACACTGAATTCGATAAACTATCGAACTCAGTGTGCTTTTCGTCTAAAAAAATTATTGTTTTCTTCTTCTACCTAATACGAATAATACTCCGCCAACTAAGAATGAAATTCCAGCACCAACTGACATCATCCATGGAGACGCTGCCCCTGTTTTCGGTAATTCTCTTTCTGTTTTTACTTGCGGCTCTTTAATTATTTTTTCCAATCTTACTTCTGGTTCCTTCGGTTCTTTCGGATCTTCCGGTTTCACTTCTGGCTCCTTCGGCTCTTTCGGATCTTCCGGTTTCACTTCTGGCTCCTTCGGCTCTTTCGGATCTTCCGGTTTCACTTCTGGCTCCTTCGGTTCTTTCGGATCCTCCGGTTTCACTTCTGGCTCCTTCGGCTCTTTCGGATCTTCCGGTTTCACTTCTGGCTCCTTCGGTTCTTTCGGATCTTCTGATATCTTAAAATCTTCTTTTGTTTTCGGTAAAATTGTAACTGTAGGCTCAAGTGGCGGATTTATTTTATCGTCCACTACTGCTTTATTTGTTATCCCTTTACTCGGCGCTTCTTTTACCTTCGCTTTAAAAATAATACTACGTTCTTTCGTATCTGTAATTTCTAGATACTTGGCGATTACTTTTCCAAACTCCATTTTTAACTCTATTGGATTTGGCTCAGCCCCTTCAAATCTAATACTACCTTGCACGTATTCTAAACCGGCTGGAATTTCATCTTCTATTGTAACTACATCTAGTTTTCCGTTTTCCACCGTATTTTTGAAGCTAATTCGGTATTCTACTTCTTCTCCTAGCTTTGGCTCTTTATTACTTACTGTCTTCGCTGCTGTTAACTTACCATCTTTATATTCTGGCTTTATTTTCGCTGTCGGTTCTATAACTGGATGTTTCGGATCATCCACTTCAATAATCGCTTTATTTGTTATTTCTCCTCCAACTTTTGCTGTTTCTTTTACCTTTACTTTAAAGATGACACTTCTTTCTTTCGTATCCGTAATTTCTGGATACTTCACTGTTACTTTTCCATTCTCTACTTTAAGCTCTGTAGGCACAGGCTTATCACCTACGGCCTTCAGACTTTCTTTCACATACTCTAAACCAGACGGAATTTCATCTTCAATCTTTACATCAACTAACTTCCCGCCATCTACTATGCCGTTAAAAGTAATTCGATATTCGATTTCTTCCCCTAGCTTTGGTTCATGATTACTTACTTCTTTCCTTGCCTCTATTTTCCCATCTTTATATTGCGGTGTAATTGGTATAAGTGACTCAACCGGTGGATTTGTCGGATTATTATCATCCACAACCGCCTTGTTTATAATTTCTCTTCCTACTTGTACTGTTTCTTGTACTTTCGCTTTAAAGATGATACTTCTTTTTTTCGTATCCGTAATTTCTGGATACTTTGCTGTTACTTTTCCATTCTCTACTTTAAGTTCCACCGGATATGGTTCCGGCCCATCAGACTTTATACTATCTTGTACGTATTCTAAACCGGCTGGAATTTCATCTTCTACCTTTACTTCAGTTAGTTTTCCGTTCTCTACCGTATTTTCAAAGCTAATTCGATATTCTACTTCTTCTCCTAACTTTGGTTCATGATTACTTACTGTTTTTTCTGCTTGTAATGCACCATCTTTATATTGAGGCTGAATAGAGATATTCGGTTGCTCTGGTGGATTTATTGTATCTTCCACAATCGCCTTGTTCACAATCTCTTCGCCTACTTTAGCTTTTTCTTTCACTTTCACTTTAAAGACGATACTTCTTTCTTTCATATCCGTAATTTCTGGATATTCCGCAAGGACGATTCCGTTTTTCACTTTCACATACAACGGTTTCGGATTCTCTCCCTCGGCTCTTTCACTACCTTCTACAAACTCTAAGCCAGTTGGTAATTCATCCTTAATCTTCACCTTCGCTACTTTTCCATGCTCTACTACGTTACGGAAAGTAATTCGATACTCTACTTCTTCTCCTAATTTTGGAGCTGGATTATTTACTGTTTTCTCAGCTTTTAGTTTTCCGTCCTTATACTCCGGCGTAATAATCGCTTCTGGTTTTTGCGGCGGATTCTTCGGATTGTCATCATCTACAATTGCCGTATTCACGATTTTCTTACCGACTTTTGCTACTTCCGTTACTTTCACTTTAAAGATAATACTACGCTCAGCTGTATCAGTAATATTTTCATACTTCGCTGTAATTTTCCCAGCTTCTTCTTTTAACTCTACTGGCGCTGGCTCATTACCTTCTGATTTTAAACTATCCTTCACATACTCTAAACCAGTTGGTAATTGATCCTCAATTTTCACTTCTGCTAGTTTTCCGTTTTCTACCGTATTTTTAAAACTAATTCGGTACTCTACTTCTTCTCCTAGCTTTGGATCTTTTTTATTTACCTTTTTATCAGCTTTAACTTTACCGTCTTTATGCTGCGGGGTAATTTCTACTTCTGGTCGCTCTGGTGGATTTTTTGTATCATCAACAATTGCTTTGTCCACTTCAACAGAATCTTTCACCTTCACTTTAAAGATAATGCTTCTTTCTTTCATGTCAGTGATATTTTCATACTTCGCACTAACCTTACCAGCTTCTTCTTTCAACTCTACTGGTGCTGGCTTATCACCTTCTGCTTTTAGACTATCTTTCACATACTCTAAACCAGACGGAATTTCATCCTCAATTTTCACCTCTGCCAGTTTTCCATCTTTCACCGTATTATTAAATGAAATTCGGTATTCGATTTCTTCCCCTAGCTTCGGTTTATGATTATTCACCTTTTTATGAGTAGCAATTTTACCGTCTTTATATTGCGGTGTAATTTTTGCTGTCGGATCAATTACTGGATGGTTCGGATCATCAACATGGATAATCGCTTTATTTGTGATGTCTTTACCTATTGCAACTGAATCTTTCACCTTCACTTTAAAGACGATACTTCTTTCTTTCGTATCCATAATCTCTGAATACTTTGCCATTACCTTACCATTTTCTACTTTCAACTCCACTGGTTTTGGCTCTTCACCTTCAGCCTTTTCGCTTCCTTCTACAAACTCTAATCCAGCTGGAATTTCATCTTCTATTTTTACCTCTGCTAGTTTTCCATCTTTCACCGTATTATTAAAAATAATTCGATATTCGATTTCCTCACCTAACTTCGGTTCATGATTACTTACTTCTTTTCTTGCCTCAATTTTCCCATCTTTATATTGTGGTGTAATCGGTACATAAGGCTCTTCTGGCAGATTCTTTGTATCATCTATAATTGCCTCATTTACGATTTCTTCTCCCACTTTTACGCTTTCTTTTACCTTCGCTTTAAAGACAATACTTCTTTCCTCTGTATCTGTAATTTCTGGATACTTTGCCATTACCTTATTATTTTTCACCTGTAGCTCTACTGGTTTCGGTTTAGAACCTTCTGCTGTGATGCTGCCTTCTACATACTCTAAACCATTTGGTAATGTATCCTTTATATTTACCTCTACTAGTTTTCCGTTTTCTACCGTGTTTTTAAAACTAATTCGGTATTCTACTTCTTCTCCTAGTTTCGGTTTATGATTATTTGCTACTTTCTGCGCAGCAATTTTACCATCTTTATATTGCGGAGTAATTTCCACACGAGGCTCTTCTGGCTCATTTTTTGTATCTACTACGATTGCTTTATTAACAATCTCCTTGCCTATTTCTGCCTCTTCTTTTACTTTCACTTTAAAAATAATACTTCTTTCTTTTGTATCCGCAATTTCTAGATACTTTGCCATTACCTTGCCGTTTTCAAATTTCAATTCTACCGGACTTGGTTTAGAACCTTCTGCTTGTAAACTGTTCTCCACGTACTCTAATCCAGCTGGAATTTCATCTTCTACTGTAACCTCTACTAGTTTTCCGTTTTCTACCGTGTTTTTAAAACTAATTCGGTATTCTACTTCTTCTCCTAATTTCGGTTTTTTATTGTTTACAAATTTCTCTGCTTTAAGCTTACCGTCTTTATATTCTGGCGTAATTGTTACTTCTGAAGTTGTTGGATCTTTTGTATCATCAACAACTACTTTATTGACAATGCCTTCACCAACCTTAAATTCTTCTTTTACTTTCGCTTTAAAGACGATACTTCTTTCTTCTGTATCCATAATTTCTGGATATTTTGCGATTACTTTTCCATCTTTCACTTTCAGTTCTACCGGATCTGGCTTAGAACCTTCTGCTCGTAAACTATCTTTCACATACTCTAATCCATTTGGTAAATCATCTTTTATTGTTACCTCTGCTAGCTTTCCGTTTTCTACCGTATTTTTAAAGCTAATTCGGTATTCCACTTCTTCTCCTAACTTCGGTGTTTCATTATTTACCGTTTTCTTCGCTTCCACTTTTCCATCTTTATGCTGTGGAGTAATTTCTGCCGTCGGTGTTTCTGGCTCATTTTTCGTATCATCAATAATTGCTTTATTGACGATTTTTTTACCGACTTTCACTTCATCTTTTACTTTCACTTTAAAAGTGATACTTCTTTCTTCTGTATCCGTAATCTCTGGATACTTCGCCATTACCTTACCATTTTCAAATTTCAATTCTACTGGATCTGGCTTAGAACCTTCTGCTTTCACACTGTTTTCTACGTACTCTAAACCTTCGGGTAAAGTATCTTCTATTTTCACCTCTGCTAGTTTTCCGTCTTCTACCGTGTTTTTAAAACTAATTCGGTATTCTACTTCTTCTCCTAACTTCGGCGTTTCATTATTTACCGTCTTCTTCGCTTTCACTTTTCCGTCTTTATGTTGCGGAATAATTTCTGCTGTCGGTGTTTCTGGCGGATGTTTCGTATCGCTCACAATCGCTTCATTAACAATTGAATCGCTCACTTTACCTTTTACTTTCACTTTAAAGGTAATACTTCTCTCTTTTGTATCTGTAATCTCAGGATACTTTGCCATTACCTTACCGTTTTCAAATTTCAATTCCACTGGATCTGGCTTAGAACCTTCTACTTTTACACTATCTTTCACATACTCTAATCCATTTGGTAAATCATCTTCTATCTTTACCTCTGTTAGCTTTCCATGTTCTACCGTATTTTTAAAGCTGATTCGGTATTCCACTTCTTCTCCTAACTTCGGCGTTTCATTATTTACCATCTTTTTCGCTTCAAGTTTTCCATCTTTATACTGAGGAATAATTTCCGCAGTCGGATTAACTGGCTTATTTTGCGAATCATCAATAGTTGCTTTATTAATGATTTTTTTACCGACTGTTACTCCTTCTTTTACTTTCACTTTAAAAACGATACTTCTTTCTTCTGTATCCATAATTTCTGGATATTTTGCCATTACCTTACCGTTTTCAAATTTCAGCTCTACTGAATCTGTTCCGACACCTTCTGCTTTCAAACTATTTTCTACATACTCTAAACCTTCTGGTAAAGTATCCTCTATTATCACGTCTGTTAGCTTTCCGTACTTAACCGTGTTTTTCATACTAATTCGGTATTCTACTTCTTCTCCTAACTTCGGTGTTTCATTATTTACGCTTTTCTTCGCTTTAATTTTTCCATCTTTGTGTAATGGTGTGATTTTTGCTTCTGGTTCTTTCGGATGTTTCATATCATCCACAATTGCCTTATTGATGATTTCCTTACCTACTTCCGCTTCTTCCTTCACCTTTACCTTAAAGACAATACTTCTTTCTTTCATATCCGTAATATTTTCGTATTCAGCAATGACTTTTCCATCTTTCACACTTAACTTTAATGGAGCTGGTTTATCACCTTCAGCCTTTTCACTGCCTTTTACATACTCTAAACCGTTAGGAATTGTATCCTCTATTATTACCTTTTCTAGTTTTCCGTTTTCTACCGTGTTCTTAAAGCTAATTCGGTATTCTACTTCTTCTCCTAGTTTTGGTGATGGATTATCTACTGTCTTCTTCGAATCAATTATTCCATCCTTATGTTGCGGAGTAATTCTTTCCTCCGGCTCAATCGGTGGATTTTTCGTATCATCAACAATTGCTTTATTGACAATCTCTTTATCTACTTTTGCTTCTTCCTTCACCTTTACTTTAAAGACGATACTTCTTTCTTTCATATCCATAATATCGATATACTTAGCTTTGACTATCCCATTTTCAACAGCTAATTCTACTGGTCCAGGTGCTTCTCCTTCGGCCTTGATGCTATTTTCTACATATTCAAGACCTTTTGGAATTGTATCTTCCACTCGCACCTCTTCAAGTTTTCCGTTCTCAACCGTATTATGAAAACTAATACGGTACTCGATTTCTTCGCCTAACTTTGGCTTCTTATTATTAACTACCTTTGTAGCAGCAATTTCACCTTTTTTACTTTGCGGTGTAATAACAACCTTTGATTCAACAGGCTCATTTTTCGGATCTTTTGCAATTGCTTTATTTACGATTGCCTCCCCTACTTTTGCCGAATCTTTTACTTTCACTTTAAAAACAATACTTCTTTTTTCTGTATCCGTAATTTCTGGATACTTTGCCATTACTTTGCCGTCTTCCACTTTTAGTTCTACTGGCTCTGGTTTTATACCTTCAGCTTTCAAACTATCTTTCACGTATTCAACATCTTTAGGTAGTGTATCTTCTACTAGCACCTTTTCTAGTTTTCCGTTTTCTACCGTATTATAAAATGTAATTCGGTATTCCACTTCTTCTCCTAGTTTTGGTGTTTGATTCGTTACGCTTTTTTCAACATCCACTTTACCGTATTTATAATCCGGCGTAATCTTTTCTTCTGGATGCTCAGTTTGTCCATTCGGCTCACTCACAACCGCTTTATTAACGATCGTTTCTCCGGCTTTTGCCTCTTCTTTTACTTTCACTTTAAAGGCAATGCTTCGCTCTTTTGTATCCGTAATCTCTGGATATTTTGCGATTACCTTACCATTTTCTACTTTTAACTCTACTGGATTTGGTTCAGCACCTTCAGCTCTCTCACTGCCTTGAACAAATTCTAAGTTAGCTGGAATTTCATCTTCTATTGTAACTGCATCTAGTTTTCCGTTTTCCACCGTATTTTGGAAGCTAATTTGATATTCAAATTCTTCTCCTAGCTTTGGCTTCTTATTTGTTGCTTTTTTCTTTGCAGCAATTTTACCGGCCTTATGCTGTGGTGTAATCTTCTCTTCTAGATTCTTTGGTGGATTTGTTTTATCACTAACGGTTGCTTTATTAACAATTTCTTCACCAATTTTTGCAGTTTCTTTTACTTTTGTTTTAAAGACGATACTTCTTTCTTCCATATCCATAATTTCTGGATACTTTGCAATTACTTTTCCATTTTCAAACTTCAGCTCTACTGGCTCTGGTTTTGCACCTTCTGCTTTCAAACTATCTTTCACGTATTCAAGATTGCTTGGTAATTCATCTTCAATTGTCAATACATCTAGACGTCCATCTTTTGTCTTATTTTTAAATGTAATACGATACTCTACCTCGTCACCTAGCTTCGGTGTTTTATTAGATGCTATTTTTTTAGCTTCTATTTCTCCAGGGATCTCTTTTGGAGTCGTAACCGTAATATCTGCATCATCTGCAGTTTCATAATTTACCTCGCTACTATCTTGTCCCTTTACAACAACGATATTTTTTACTGTTGTATCTGATTGTACAGAAGCTTTCACTTTTACTTTGAATGTAATAACAGTACTTTCACCAGGCTTTAAAACACCGCCGTCTTTAGCATTTGCACCTTCACCAATACGGAAATCAATTTGATTATTTACAAACTCTGCTTCATCATCGCTTGCATTATCTGTTTTATTTCCTTTATTACTTCCAGACACATATTGAATAGATCCCGGAACATACTCTAAACGATCATCTAATTTATCAAAACCTTTTACATTAGATACAGGGGCTTGGTTATTTTTCGTATCATTTTTCACTTCAATTTGATACGTAAACTCTTCACCAGCTTTAACGTCCTTAATTTCTTTCCCAGCACTATCTAACGCCTTTTTATCAACTTGTAAGTTTGGCGCATTATGTTCTGTAACAAATGTAGCGTTATTTAATACGTAAATATCACCAGTAGCACCATTTGCTTTAAATTGCATTTTACCTTCTTTTAAATCATTTTTTACTTTAGCAGGTCCTTCAAGATGATACGTATGAATATCAGTACTAAATGAATTTGTCCAATCCGGATTATATCCTGGATATTTTTTCGTAACAAACTCGTTAGTACCATCCACTTGCACTTCTGTCATAGATGAATCATTAACATCATTTTTTTTACCGTTAATGTTTTCTAAATCTTTATAACCGAATCCAAAATCATACTGCCCAAAATCATAGGCATATATATCATTTTCAGCAGGATCTCCTTGTGACGAGAAATAACTAAATTTCGCCTTAAAAGCCCCTTCTTTTGGCGTGTTTATTTTATTAATACCAATAGTTGTCCAGGCTGCACTTTTTTGAGCAACTAACCCTTCCCAAATCTTCATATCTTTTACGGTTTCTTTATGGTTTTCATACACTAATATAAGATTCCAGTTGCCCCAGTAGTAACCACTGCCTTTTTCAAATTTAATTTGTGGCACATTCGCAACTGTCACCGTTTGAGAAATACCTTGCTTTGCAATTACATTTGTTACGTCAGCATATGCAACATAACCGGCACCAGCACCCGAGTAATTTGAAATATACGGTAAATAATCCGCTTTTCGTATACTATCAGCACTTACTTCAGCGTATCCTTTATTCCCCATTTTCATTTTAACGGGCTCTCTTACATCTGCATCGCTAACTCTATACTCTTTAGATGGATAAGTTGGCGTTCCCATAGCTGCTGTCCAAAATAAATACGCCTTTTTCACTTTACTTCCAGCAGGAATGTTAGGAAAAGCTCCTGTTGACGAATTAAAAGTACTATCATCGTTATCAACGTCCACAGTCATTTTATTCGTCTTATACCCCAGACTTTGTCTGCCATAATGATCGGTCGTCAAACCAAGTGTTACATTACCAGTCTGTACTAAATTACCAGCAGTAATTGTAGAATACAGTGGATCTCCAAATCCTTGCTTATCCCCTGTTTGCATTTGAACCTTCGAAGCATTCTCTGATGCAGCTTGTACTTTTGCATCGCTCTGATTTTCCGCTTCTTTTTCTAGTTTCTCAGCTTCGGTTACTGGTTGTTTTGGTGGTTCTGTTTTTGATGTAGGGTTATTTTTATCTTCTACAGATACTTTTAGCTTTTCATCAACTTTTTTAATTGTATTATTAGCTGATGGGCCAACTTCTTTCTTACTACTGTCAGCCTCCTCATCGGCATTAGCTGCTACCTTTTCTTCAGAAGGGATTCCCTCAACATCTACAGACATGTTCCCTATTTGTAGTTGATCCTTTTGCACACTAATTTTTTGCTTATACTCATTATTAAAATGTTGTGCACGACGAGCTTTTATTAACACAGTCATTTTTTCATGTGATTTTAAATCTTTAATTTTAAGATTAGAAGAAAGAACCTTTCCTCCCTTATCTTTTTCCTCTACATAGAAATCCGCTACCTTATTTTCAGGTAACTTCTCTCCGTTTACTTTCACAGATTGCGAAGGGAACGTAATTTCATTTTCATTATTTTGTTTAAGCACCAATTCTTGAATTGGTGTAGCTCCCGTATTTTCAATCGTATATTGAAATACGTGCTCCCTCTCTGCTACTTCTCCCTTATATATTTCAGCATTTACTTGCTCTGCCTTAATTTTCACATCATTTCCTTGTAGCTCATCCCAGCTTTTTTTATTTATCTCTGTAGCAAAAGCACTGGGTGAAGGCAATATGATGGATAGGAGAAGTGTGATCATCGTTACGACATTAAAACACTTCAATACTTGCTTCATATTTTCTACCTTTCTCCTTTCTATATACTTGCTATCCGTCTACTTAATTTCGTAGCCGTATACATAGCAATATATATCCACTCGCAACAATCCGACCTACGAAAATGTATCGTTGAAATCCCAATGTCAACAATATAAATCTCATAGAATATTACTATTTTAATTTATCAAAAATAGCATATATATCGGACACTTATACAAACCTTCACCATTTTTTAACATAGTAAAAAATGCCCTATTATATAGGTTTATATAACAGTTTAAGGATACATAAAAAGCTTAACATATCTCTTAATCTATTCATACATACAATAGAAATTTTACCATTTTTAGTCATTTCAGTTTGTTATTTATGATTAAAATTTTCAAAAAACAATAACCGTTACATGTAAAAATATGTTATATTATCAAGGAACATATATTCTTATTTTAAAGGAGGAATTTGTAATGATAAACGAACCCATTATCGTAAAAAAAGAAGCTTTCCAAGCAATCGGCGTTTCGATTACGACGACTAACGAAATAGAGGCATCTACTGAAGGAAAAATTCCCGAGCTCTGGAACCGATACTTTCAAGAACAAATGATGCATCACATCCCAAATCAAAAAACGAAAGAAACATTCGCATTCTACTCCAACTATGAATCAGATGAAACTGGTACATATACATTTACAATCGGTACGACCGTTTCTTCATTAGAAGACGTTCCTGAAAATATGACAACTTTAACAATACCTGCTGCTACATATGCGGTATTTACAACGAGAAAGGGACCAGTTGCTGAAGTCGTTTGCGAAGCTTGGGAATATATTTGGCAATGGTCGAAAGAAAATAAACGTGCCTTCACAACAGACTTCGAGCTTTACGACGAAAGAGCATTAGACCCAAATCATGCACAATTGGGTATTTATATTGCGTTAGCCTAAAAAAAGATGCCCATTCGGCATCTTTTTTTGTCGTTAAATAGCTACTGGGCAAATTCATTATTATTGTCTACAATGAGAAAGTGCAGTATAGAAATATTAGAAACTGTATAAAGTGAAACTATAATTAGTGGGGGCATCTCCCATTAAGTATTAGCCCTCACCAATCGGACGTTTACTGGTTTTTTAGTTTAAATTTGTCACATAGAAAGGAAGCAATATGGAGGAACTACAACAAAATAAAACTGCTTTAGAAGGAAGCGGAAAACCGTTATTAAAAAATACAAATTTCCTTTTTCTTTGGGCAGCTACTCTTTTTTCAAGCTTTGCTTTAGCCTTTTTTACTTTTTCACAAACGTGGTACATAGCAAAAACATTAAACCTTGAAGCTTCACTCGGTGTTGTTTTCGTAGCCCTTAGTGTTCCAAGGCTTATTTTTATGATTGTCGGCGGCGCTGTAGCTGATAAATTCCCGAAAAAAAATATTATGTTTTACTCCAATATCATTCGAGCGATTCTTGTCGCAACCATTCTCACATGGTTTATCGTTGGTGATGTAACGCTATATACATTTGCTTTATTCGCTTTATTCTTTGGACTTGCTGATGCTTTCTTCTGGTCAGCAGATGGATCTATCTTACCGGAATTGGTAGAAAAAAGCCGGTTAACACAAGCGAATTCACTTACACAAATGACGAACCAAGCATCGGTCATCTTAGGCCCTGTACTTGGCGGAATTCTCATTAAATTTACGAACTATGAGACAATCTTTTCCATTACGATTTTATTACTGATTGTCGCGGCCATACTCGTTCAAAAAATACAATTTACGATGCCAGAACAAAAAGATACAGATAAAGGTATGTTCACTTCCATTAAAGAAGGAATC
This sequence comes from Bacillus sp. FSL K6-2944, assembly GCF_038005385.1. NCBI lineage: Bacteria > Bacillati > Bacillota > Bacilli > Caryophanales > Bacillaceae > Bacillus > Bacillus sp. FSL K6-2944. Next base: position 3,727,603 of record NZ_JBBOTE010000001.1, read on the forward strand.
TTATATGTAAAGGAATCGCCATTCCTTTCAACTTTCCTTATTTGTAGCGCCTTTTTAAACTTATTTTTAATCGGCCCGATGCAAGTTGGTTTCCCGCTTTTTGTTAAAAACGTGCTGCATGGTGATTCGCTCCAGTTTAGTTACTTAGAAGCATCTGTAGGCGGCGGAATGGCAATCGGTGCTGTCATTGTCGGTTTAAAAAATATTAATCGTAGACGCGGTCTATTTTGTATTATCATGATGCTATTGTCTGGTATATTCTTCTTAGCCATCAACTTTAGTACCGTACTTTGGCAAGCACTATTAGCCGGCATATTTTATGGTATTACAATCGCAATGGCTATCGTTCCGCTTATGGCGATGATTCAATCGACAGTAAAAGAGGAAATGATGGGACGCGTAATGAGCTTACTTATGCTATCATCAATGGGCTTTATCCCGCTCTCTTATGCATTCACATCAATCGCACTTGCAATGGGAATTCCAATCGTAACCGTTATGAAAAGCGGTGCAATTGCTGTTATCGTCTTCGTACTATTTGTAGCGATTCGTGTTCCAGTTGTAAGAAAGTTCGACTAGCTAATTAGAGTCATGTATTATACACATGGCTCTTTTTTGAATGGATCAAATAGTGATATTCCCTTACTTCTCCTTAATGCTGCTCCCCATTCTAATCCAACCTCTAAAAATAAATCTCGCACTGTACTGTATAAAAGTGCCCCAATGTCTTTACGAATTTCCCCATATTTATATGCTCTTACAACACTTTTCACGCGCCAAATTAAATTTCCATACACTTCTTCGTCAGCTAATATTTGCTCTAGTAAAACACCTTGTTCTAGTAACCCGCTCTTTTTATACGCAAGCTCGACCTTACTCCAAAATATATTAATTTTCTGCGGATTACTCGTCATCGGCAGAAGTGCGTATATAAAAGGCTTCGGTATATCATGACGGCAATATGTCTCATCAAGCTCGTACGTTATTTTTCTTTTCTCTTTTATTTGTGGAATGTTTTTAGAAAGAATTGTTTCCCTTTCGCTTTTTTGCTCCTTTCCGCTACAGCCAGCTGTATAATCCTCACTTTCACATGCGGACATTTTCATACGGTCATCCATGCGGTCAATTGCAGATATAAGAAAAATATATAAGTTCGCACTATACCCGCCGCGCTTATGTCTTTCTTTTGTTGCAACACGCTTTATAATTCCTAGTTCCTCTAACTTTGCAATTGAACGGCGTACTGTACGAATACTCTTTCCAACATTTGTAGCAATCGTCTCCATTAATGGACAAGCAACCCCCACTGTTTTCTGTTTCTCATTCACTGCATACTTTCCTAAAAAATGAATAATGGTAGCATCCGTTTTATTTAATTGAAATCGATAATGTTTCAAAACTTGTTTTTGATATGTATTAAACTCTTCTTTACTTTGAAATTCACTATATGGTTTCATTAAATTATATAAGCTTCCCATTTTTATCACCTGTTATGAAGTGACCTTTGTCAATAGTTTTTCACCCATAATATTTTTCTTGATGGCATACAAAAGCTTCAGAAATAAGATCTATCGACAGTTAACCACTCTGTTATTCGTGGATTGGTTACCTCAGGTTAATGGTTCGTCGTTAGGCTCTTATAATCTCACTGCGTGGATCACACCTTTTCAAATTCTAATAAATAGCTTGTTTATCAGAATTTCAGCCATGCCAGAAGAGGTGAGTCATAGATAGCCAGACCTGTAATTCACTATCTCTGAAGCTCATCTATGCCATCAATTGATACCTTTGGTTTCTAACTATGAATGAATCAATCAACTTCATATCCTTCCCTCTTTATTTTCGGTGAATTTTACCTGTTTCTAATCCCCATATAAAACACCCCAGTTCTCTTGCGATAGCTGTAACGGCAACATTTCTAGGTTTCCCTTGATATATCATGCGATAATATTTTCTTTGTAACCTTTCTACAGCCTGATCCGCATAAGCAATCACTTCGCTTCGTTGCCCTTTTTGTCTTGCTTTCACTCGCTTCGATTTTAATCCGATTGTTCCTTTTACCAACGCATTTGCACATTCTACAAGAGTAGACCTAACGGTCGAATTTCCTTGTTTTGTAATCGAACGTCGACTGATTTTTTCTCCACTTGAGCTTTCGCTTGGTGTCAATCCTACATAAGCCATAAATGCTTTAGCCGTGGGAAAACGAGTGAAGTCTGCAATTTCCACATGAACAGTCATTGCCGATGTTGTATCTATACCTTTTAAGCATCTTAAATTTGCGATTGGTTCTTCGTACCTTTCACGATGAGATAATTCTTCTAATCTCAGACTGAACCGCTCAATTTTATCGACTAGAACATCATACTGTAATAGGTATTCGCCTAACGTTTCTTTGAATAATCCTTGTAGATCAAGATTCTTTAACCATTTCATATAAGCGATTGTCCAGCTTGATTTCCCTTCATACACATAGCCATGCCTTAAAAGGAATGCTTTTATCTGTTGTTTTATTTTTTTCAAAGATGTTTTAAAATCACCTAACATGCGGATATACTCTTTCACGGCAACATCCTCTTCTTCTGGAACATATACTTCTTTATAGGTGCCATTTGCTAAATTAAGAGCAATCATTTTGGCATCGAATTTATCATTTTTAACCATTTTATTTTTTGATGAACTGTACATTGTTGTGGGAGCTAAAATATCACAATCAATTCCATTTTGTTCAAGAAGATTATGAAGTGAATACCCTAAACAACCAGCCTCATATCCAGCTTTAATTTTTATATCTTCACCATATTTTGTTTTCAGTTTCTCAACGAATTTTTTTACGAGAGATACATTTGAAGCACATCGTGCTTCTCTTACAATTTCCCCAGTTGTTCCGTGTAGTGCACATAAGCTAAAACTTTCCTTGTGGACATCCATCCCAATATAGATTATATTTTCCATAGTGGCCTCCTATTATCATAGGGTATAACCCCATTCATAATGTTTTCATTCATTATTATGGGTTAAAATCCCTGACTTGATAATCTAGGAGGTCACTTCATATTATCTCACTTATAAATAAGAGGCAGGAAGAAAAATTGGCGTGATAGTTAATATTTTTTTATTGGAGATGAAAATATGATCGTAATTAGTGCTTGTTTAGGTGGTATCGCTTGTCGGTATGATGGAAATGACAATCTCGTTTCAAAAATAGAGGAGCTTTTGCAAAAAGAAGATACAGTCCTCATTTGTCCTGAAATATTAGGGGGATTACCAACACCTCGCCCCTCAGCTGAAATTATTGGCGGGAATGGCGACGACGTTTTAGACGGAAAAGCGAAAGTGATGACAAAAGATGGTGAAGATGTTACAGAAGCTTTCGTAAATGGCGCTTATAAAGCATTAGAACAAATTAAAAATTTACACCCAGAATATATTATTTTAAAGGAACGCAGCCCATCTTGTGGTAGTTCTACGATTTACACTGGAGAATTTAACGGCAATAAGCAAACTGGGTTCGGAGTGACAACTGCTTTATTTAAAAGACACGGATTTAAAGTCATTTCAGAAGAAGAATTTGAAAGCAAAAAAAGGAATTGACCCTGTTCGTCAATTCCTTTTCTATCTGTCTTATTTCACGCCTAATTTTTCTTTCACTTTCGCTGGAAGCTCGTCTTTCTTTACTTCTTCCCAAGCTGATACACCTTTTTTATCTGAGTGATATACGCGTAGGAATGCTTCTTTACGAAGATTTTTCACAGCTGTAAATTCTAATTCTTTTTCTTTACCTTCTTTATCAAAGCCAGTCAACTTATATTCATAATCTTTAAATTTTTGACCATTATCAGCTTTACTATGAACTTCTTTTCCATCTACTGTAATTTGAACGTAGTACTCATCTTTACCCATACGGTTTAAATCACAACCAACTAACAAACTTGCAAATACAACTAAAATACTAAATAGTGCAATGTATCTTTTCATTTCCTTCACCTCATATGTTTTTTCTTATATTCTTATCTTAAAGCCCGGAGCTTAAAGAAGAAATTCAAAAACATGACATGAACATTACACTTTTGTAAGATAATAATTATTTCTTCACTTTAGAAATCGTCATTCCATCACCAATTGGAACGAGTACAGATTGTAAATGCGGGTCGTTTGCTATCATTTCATTAAACTTCTTCATAACTTCTGTATAACGTTTTTGTTTCGCACGCTCATCAGCTACACTACCGCCAATAACGTCTTTCACGCCAATTTCGCCACTTATCACGTAATTTCCTTATACCGTTTATTACGCCTTCTATTATGCCCTCAATTATAATCTCTATTACAAGATATCTTACTAAATTAATAATAGGTTTAATTACGTATTTCCTTATGAATTCAAGAATATCCTCCATCATATTTCCCTCCTTTTTTTCAAAAGGAAGCTGCTACTCCTCCGCGTCCTTTTACGTCCAATTACAATTGCTGCCCTACTGCGGCATATATCAACAAAACTAATACGTCAACAACATCCACAATAACGCTATTGAATTTGGAAGAAACTTCGGTAAATACTAATACTATAACATGGCTAAAACAATTATTTTTTCATCTATATTTGGGGATGCTCCCAAAAACTTTATAAAATCAAAGACAACTTTACTACAACTCTTCCCGTAACTAATTTATTATCGTGGTAAACCGTCTTCCACTACATCCGTAACAGTTCCATTCGGTTCAAAGATTACACGTAATGATCCTTCTCCACCATAACCAGTATAGTCATATACTGAATAAGATTTATATTTCTCAATCACATGTGGCTGTCCAATTGCAGCTTTTACCTGATTCGCGGGCATACCTTTTTTGATTTTCAAATAGTGATTGTAACTTACTGCTGCCGAATTGTTATTTACATCTTTATACCACGGTACACGATCGTTTTTTTCTTCATATTCCTTTACAGGCTCTTCAATACGTTTCGTAGATACCCGATTCTCCTTATCTTTATCTGTATCCTTTATAGCAGTACGTTCAATATTCACAACGTAACCATATGTATTTAATTCAACCATAATTTCATATGTACCATCCGTATCTTTTTCAGTATAAAATACGCGTTTTTCATTATTATTATAATGTTTTATATTCTCACCACCGTAGTCAATCGTATTAAGAATATCCGTATACGTCATACCTTCCTCAATCTTTTGAGATTCATCATGAGAAATATAACGCTTCTTTGATGATGGAGCATCCTCATTTTTAATACTTTCACGTTTACTCGTGGTCATAGGTGTTTTCTTCTGATCTTTTAATACTTCTTCACCTTCGGCCTTCGCTGGTTGCTTTGCTCCTACTTTTGTTAATACGTCTGTATCACTAGAACACGCTCCCAAAATCGATACTGTAGTCAACGCCACCCCTACTATAAGTACTTTCTTAAATAACTTCATTCTAATCCCCCCGGTGTTTTTTAATATCTAGTAATCAACGTATTTTAATGAATACGGAACTATTCAGTTCTATACAATTTGCTATAGCCTTCTCCCTCATACACCTTTTTTATATAAAGTGAAACTTTAATCAGCCCTCACCAATCGGGCTTTTATGGGATAAATCTACCTATTAGTAATAACCGGTGAAACTACAGCTAGTCCGAACACGATCGCCAATCATCTTCGTTACAAATATTAACATTAAATACAACTAATAAATAGTATATTTCTTCTATTTATTTACATTTCCGTTACGAAATCTTATCTTAAAACGAGCAATATGAAACTGGAATTCACAATATAAATCACATATACTACATATAATAACATTTAAATTAAATTCCAAAGTAACTTTACATGCATTTTCTGTTTTAACGCCAAAAGAAAAGACCTTTCTAACGATTTTATTCCATCGCTAAAAAGGCCTTTTCTATTTCGGCTAAAAACTTAGCACTCTTCTGGTTTACCAGCATTCGTCGCTGTACGGAAAGATGATCCACATCCGCATGATGCGATTGCGTTTGGATTGTCGATTGTGAATCCACCGCCAAGCATAGATTGTTTATAGTCAATTTTTACTCCTTTAACAATTGGAGCACTTTCTGTATCGATAACAAATTCAACACCGAAAAACTCAAGAACTGTGTCGTCTTCTTTTGGTTCTACTTCAAACCCTAAGCCGTAAGAAAGACCGCTACATCCGCCGCCGTGTACAGCAAGGCGCACATACTTCTCTCCATCTTCAGCATCTTTTAACATATCTTTAATTTGAAAAGCTGCTTGTTCTGTTACTTCAATCATGAAATACACCTTCCTTTCTGTTCTTAGTCCATTATACATCTTTACGCTTCTATCTTGTACTCATACACTCCGCGGCAAATTACTTCCGCAGGTCCTTTCATCAACACGTTTCCTTCTTCAGTCCACGCAATCATTAAATCGCCACCAGCTAAATGAACAGTAATTTCCTTACCGCGTTCCATCTTTCCATTTAAAATAGCAGCTACAACTGCAGCGCACGCTCCTGTTCCGCAAGCTTGCGTTACACCAGATCCACGTTCCCAAACGCGGAAGTTCATCTCGTCATCATTCAAAATTTCGATAAACTCAACATTTACTCGCTCTGGAAACATTTCATGTGTCTCGAGGACTGGTCCAAGTGTTGTAAGAGGTGCTTTTTCTACATCATCAACCAAAATAACCGCATGCGGATTTCCCATTGAAACAGCTGTAAATGCATAACGATGATTATTATATAAGAAGTTTTCACGAATAAATGGCGTTTCACCTTCACCAAGCATCGGTATTTCTGCACGTGTTAGACGCGGTGCCCCCATATCAATTTTCGCTAATGTCACGACACCATCTTCTACTGTTACTTCAGCCGTTACAATACCAGCTAACGTTTCAATTGTGAAAACTGTTTCTTCTACTAGTTTATGCTCATACGCATATTTCGCTACGCAGCGCAAACCATTACCACAGCTCTTTCCTTCAGAACCATCATTATTAAACATGCGCATTTTCACCGGAGCTACGTCTGAAGGGCAAATTAAAATCATCCCGTCTGCTCCAATACCAGTATTAATATTTGAAACCTTTCCCGCCACAAGAGCTAAATCTTCTTTAGGAATTTGCTCTTCAAACATATTTACATATATATAACTATTGCCAAGACCATGCATTTTTGTAAAAGAAAATTGGCTCATTTGTATTCACTCCAAAAATAATTTGTTATTTTAAGTATAGAATGCATGCTTTTAGAACACAATATGAATGTCCCCCGTTTCTCATATTTGACAACGTTTGGCGATGAGCCACTCTTACACAATTTGTGTAAGAAAAAAGCCCTTCTAAAAAGGGCCTTTTTTTATTTATCCCACTATTTTCAATTGGGGAAGGCTAATAATCAGCATTAGCCTTCCCCACAAAATAAAGTTTTATCTAATGGAAAAGGTGCTGCTAATTCGCAACACCTTAAAACATTGGATTTTCATCCAAATACTCATATACATTATTAACAAGCTCTTCTACTGTTGCACCTTGTACAACTTCACCATTTACAAGTGCAAACGGTCCTTCAAAACAAATACCACAATACCCTAGACAACCGTACTCCATTACATCTAAATTCGGATCTTTTTCTAATTTTTCTAGAGCTGCTTGTGAACCACTTGCAAGGTTACCTACACAAAATTCAATTAATGGTTTAATCAAAATTCTCCCCCCTGTACTACAAAACAAATTACCTTTTCACTTTATCTATAAGAAGAAAACTAAGCTGTTTCTTGTTGTTTTCGTTACACAGTCTAAACTATTTAGTTACTTCATTACTTCACTTCAAAGTAGATGACTTCTTCTATATAACATGCTACTTCCAATGAAATAGTAACTACAAAGGAAAAACAGTTTATTTTACTTTTCTTCTTATTGTACAACAGAGTATTCATTCATGCATTGTTATTTGTTCACAAATTCGATATAATTTGATTGAGTAAAGTCAAAATATTTTATTAATATAAAATTTTATGATTAGGGGATATTTCAACAGAAAAGGGGTAATCCATCATGAAACACCTCGTAATACTAGGTGGCGGCTACGGTGGAATGAGAATTCTGCAAAGGCTACTTCCAAGCAACCAACTTCCAGATGATGTACAAGTGACATTAATCGACAAAGTACCATATCATTGCTTCAAAACTGAATATTATGCATTAGTTGCGGGTACTATTTCAGAAACGCATATTCGTATACCGTTTCCTGAACACCCACGCCTCAATATTCAATACGGCACAATAACAAATATTGACCTCGAAGAAAAAGCTGTTCATCTCGATGGCGGCGAAGCAATCCAATATGATGACTTAATTATCGGACTTGGCTGTGAAGATAAATATCATAACGTTCCTGGGGCTAGGGAATATACACATAGTCTACAATCAATTGAACAAACACGTAAAACATATGAACAATTAAATAGTCTAGAACCAAATGCAACAGTAGCTGTTGTTGGTGCTGGCTTAAGTGGCGTTGAAGTAGCAAGTGAACTTCGTGAAAGCCGTTCTGATTTAAAAATCTATTTATTTGATCGAAAAGATAGAATTTTATTCCCGTATCCAGAGAAATTAAGTAGATACGTAGAAGAATGGTTCGTAAAACATAAAGTTAATATTATAAGAAACTCTAACATTACAAAAGTGGAACCAAATATTGTGTATAATCACGATGAACCACTTGAATGTGATGCAATTGTCTGGACAGCTGGTATTCAAGCAAATGAAGTTGTTCGAAACCTTCCAGTTGAACAAGATGGTAGCGGACGGGTTGTCTTAACGAAATATCACAATATTCCAAACAACGAGCATGTTTACGTTGTAGGAGATTGCGCAGCACTTCCACATGCACCATCTGCCCAACTTGCTGAAGGTCAAGGAGAACAAATTGTCCAAATATTATTAAAACGTTGGAATAATGAACCACTCCCGGATGAACTACCTGTTATTAAATTAAAAGGTGTTCTAGGATCTCTTGGTAAGAAGCATGGATTCGGTTTACTCGCAAACCAACCATTAATGGGACGTGTACCGAGATTATTAAAATCTGGTCTTCTTTGGATGTACAAATATCATAAAGGTTAATACTTTACAGGCTGTCTACTATGTAGGCAGCCTCTTTGCATCAGTTTTTAAAAATTATCAGACACATCTTTCTCAATATTTATAATGATTTATTTTTCATTTTTATATTAAAAAATATTGATAAACATTGTATGCTATTTGTAAGTTGTTTTATTATTTCCTTGAAGACCGAATTCATTCGGTCTTATTTTTTATGTGATAAATACTTTTGTAGGAGGCATTACATTCCACTTATGAACTTATCGAAACTAAACAATCGAATAGAAGCGAAAAAGAAAGAGTTAATCTATCTCGTTGAACGATACGGATTGACTCATGATAAAGTGATTTCTTTCAGCCAAGAATTAGATCGTTTACTTAACTTATTAATAAAACTCAAGACGAAGAAAAAACGTTGCTCTTTATAACCGTTATCTTCTCTTTTTTGATACGATATAACTAGAATCAGAAAGGAGCGATTTATGTTTATATTAAAAAACGTTATATATAAAGATATACTATACATTCCTTATTTACAGATTCAAAAAGAAAAGATTACTTGCATTATCGGTGAAAGCGGAAGCGGAAAAAGCACGTTGCTTCGCATGTTAAACGATTTACAATCTCCAACATCCGGCACAATTGAATATAATGGAAAATTAATTTCTGATTATCACCCTATTCAATTACGTCGTGACGTAGTTATGCTTGGGCAAACTCCACCTATTTTTGATGGAACCGTTAAAGACAACCTATTAATGGGACTTCGTCTTTCTGAAAAACCATTTCCAAATGATGATGCCCTGCGGAGTGCATTACAAACCGTTAGCTTAGACAAGCAATTAGAAGATAGCGCCTCCTCACTATCTGGCGGTGAAAAACAAAGACTTGCCTTTGCACGTATCGTACTTATGGATCCGCCTGTCTATTTATTAGATGAACCTACTTCAGCATTAGACAGTGATACAGAACGCCACGTTATGAAACAATTTACTGAACTAGCACGAAAAAAGAAAAAAACAATTATCTTCATCACACACTCACAACAACTTCCAGAAGAAGTTGCAGACGACATTATTGAGATTAGTAAAGCAAACGGTGCAACTAGAAAGGAAGTGCTCTCTGTTGAAGGGCGTTATTGAACTCCAAATTTGGCAACTTGCAGCTGCCTATATTTTCATTCTTATTTTAATTGGACTTGTAAAATTAAAAGGAATACCTCGCGAAAAACAAATCGCGCTCGCAACATTCCGTATGACGATTCAGCTCGTACTTGTTGCATATGTCCTTACATACGTATTTGAAAACAGTAATCCATTTTATACAATTGCTCTCATTACTTCTATTACTACCTTTGCAATTTTTAATATTTATAAACGAGTTAACATCCCAATGTCTAAAGAATTAAAACGAGTAGCCGCCCTTTCCATGGTCGCTGGATCAATTGGGCCACTTCTACTATTTATCTTTGTTATTATCGGACATGATCCGTGGTATGCTCCGCAATATATCGTCCCTATTACAGGAATGTTAGTTGGGAATGCCATGACTGGTGTTTCTCTCGGCGCAAATACGTTCTTAAACAATATGAAATCGCAAAGAGGTCAAATTGAAGGTGCACTTATGCTCGGCGCAACACCGAAAGAAGCAGCTGCTCCGCTCATTCGAGACGCTTTTGACTCTGCTATTTTACCAACAATTAATTCTATGGTCGGAATGGGAATTATAAGCTTACCAGGCATGATGACTGGTCAAATATTATCCGGTATATCACCATTCACAGCCATTCAATATCAAATCGCCATCATACTCGGTATTTCTGGAAGTACTGCCTTTGCTATCATTATCTTTTTACAGCTTGGATATAAAACGTTCTTTAATAAGCGATGTCAATTGAAAGAAATTGACTATGGTGCACGGTGAATCGTGCGTAGTTCACGATGAATGAAATTATATTAACGATTTTTTCAATATATCTATCATAACTTGCAATATATCAACGATTTTTCAAATATATCTATCATAACTTGCAATATATCAACGATTTTTCAAATATATCTATCATAACTCAGAATATATCAACGATTTTGTACGAAATATCGATTTACCGACAAAAAGTGACATAATAAAAAGAGGAGGCTATTTGCCTCCTCTTTTTATTTGTATTACGCCTTCTTCACGAACTGTGATTTTAACTTCATAGCTCCGAAACCGTCGATTTTGCAATCGATATCGTGATCGCCATCAACTAGACGGATACTCTTTACTTTCGTACCGATCTTCACAACTGAAGAAGTTCCTTTTACTTTTAAATCTTTAATAACAGTAACTGCATCGCCGTCTTGCAGAACGTTTCCGTTCGCATCTTTTACAACTTTTGCACCATCATTATTTTCAGCTTCTGCTTCTTGGCCCCACTCATGAGCACATTCTGGACATACGAAAAGAACGCCATCCTCATACGTATATTCTGAATTACATTTTGGACAATTTGGTAAAGTAGCCATAAATTCATTTCCTCCGTTCATTATTTATACGTAAAAATCAAAATTGATGTTTACATCTCGATAAATAAAATTTGTATAGCATTTCTTTATAGTGCCATAGTCTCACGTTATTGACAAGCCTACCTCAAATTCTCATTTTTTATTGTATTTTACAAAATTTCAATTCGTATGCCTTTTTTCTATTTGTTCTTCTACTAATTTTAAAAATCTTCGTTGTGCATTTTTATTTTTTACGAGCAATCGAACTCTTAACTTACTTTGTAAATATGAGCGAACTTTGTAGTTCGTAATAAATAACTTTCGATACTTCTCGTCTTCATATATCATTCGAAACCATTCATACTGCTGCAAGTAAAGTATGTTAGCATCAATCTTTTTCGTGTGTAAACCCGTACTTAAACTAATAGATCCTATTAGAGCTTCTATTAATACTGAAATCATTTCTCTCCCCCTAATAAACAAAAGAAGAACCTTCACAAGATTCTTCTTTTCAAAATGAACGAGTTCCCTCTAGAAACCCCAATTATTTTCTTCAATGTAAATTTGATATTCTTCTACTTCTTCTTCACTTAACTTCTTATTATTTTCATATACCTCTTGCCACTCGAAATAATCTTCATCGAAATAAACAGCAAATTTAATTTTCACGTTTTTCTTCTCTGTATAATCATAACCAGTAAACTCTACTACGTCATAATCTTTTTCTTTCTTCACAAACTTCCAAGTTGGATTATCAGTCATAATCTCTAAAGTAACCCCTTCGCCACTTGAACGAACAACGTTTTTAATATTCGGCTCAGTTGGTAAAAAGGACAGCCCGAACGCAGCTAATCCATACACAATCCCGACTATAATCTGTAAACCAATCATACCAGCAATACTCACGCCGCCCTTTGATTGTAAGAAATACGCCTTCTCATGATCAGACGCATCTTCTCCCTTACGAAAAACACGAACAGCCTGCTTATAATATAAACGGTTTCCTTGCCATCCAGTAAATATCATCATTCCTAATTGAAGAGCTAAACTAAATGTTACATAAATCCCATCTGGAATATCTATAAAAGGGGGTATAACTATACTAGGTATAGCCAATAACGCAAATATAATAAATAACTTATACATTTTACGATAAGCTAACCAAAAAGTTGGGAAGAAAAAGGCTACCCAATTCCATGTATTCCCTTGCGCTGGATTTTCTACTTTACCCCACTTAAAGTCATAATAAGCTGTATTCTTTTGAACAACTTTATGTAATTCTTGTGGAGAAATCGTTTCTTGTAAAACCGTGTCCTTCACGTACATCATCCTTTTCTTATTTCTATATACATTTATTGTATATGGACAAAATGAAGGAATCTAACAAAAAGTACACATATTTCATAAAAATGAACGGAAATCGAATATATTCCGACAATTATCCGTTTCTTATTTCATTTTACTTTTAAATATATTAAAATAATCATGTATCATATCTTTAATACACTAAGTTAATTATTTTATATATTCACTAAAAAGGATGCATCAAAATCATTTTTATACATCTTTTTTAGTGAATATATACTACTATTTTAAAACAAACATCTCGACTTAAGAGCGCTCACAAATTAGCCTTCTACTATTTCAAACATATTTCCACTTACACAACTAATGAATAGTCCATTATTACCTTCCTCAATTGATACAATAAAATCTATTACAACAACATTTTTAGGAAGTTTAATTATATTTTTTACTTCGCCACATTCAGCATCAAGTATTATCAATTCTAAATTTGAAGTTGCAATGTAAATTTCTCCATCTTTATATAACAGAACCTCTGTAATATCATGTAGAGTAGTATTGTTCCAAAGCACTTTACCTGTTTGAATATTAATACCACAAATTCTGCCTTCTCCTAAGGACAATACCATCATCTCTCCGATAAGAAATGGAGGCAATTCAATTTCAAAAGACATATTTACTTCATATAACTTTTGACCGCTCTTATGATCATAACATTGTATTTGTCTACTTACCCCTTCATATCCATACTCAGTTCTTGTTAATAGTATTTTTGCTTCCTTTGATTCAATGCAAGAGTACCATACCTCATCAAAAGCTTTTTCAAAAATTAAGTTACAGCCTTCTTTTCCATATTCCCACTTTTGTAATACCTCCATTGCTACACATATAAAATGTTCATTAGTTAAAGTAACTGGTTCATTTGGATTACAATCTTCCATCATTTGTTTCCATCGTGTAGAAGCATCTAATAATTGAATGGCAATTGCAACATTACTATATGCATCAACTTCCCCATCTTCATCAAAAGGATTCCCTGCTAATACATAGTAATCTGTGCCAAGATGGCACTGCAATTTTTCTCCTCCGACTCGAACATTCTTTTCCCATACTTTTACTCCACTTTCAAGCTCTAATAAAACATTGTAGCCTTCTTGTGTAATAACTAGTAAACGTGGTAACTCTTCTCCCGTAGTTTTTACATCTTGTATAATATGCCCTTCTATTTCTAAATCCCATAGAAGCTCCCCACAACTTGATGAAATAGCGTACAATTTCGCCATACTTTCTCCAAATCTATTTGCATGCCAAATAATTACGACACCATTCACAGTAATGCAATTACAATCTTCTACTATTGGAATACGGCACTGCCAAATCTCTTCTTTCGTTTCACTATCGAGTTTACGAATTCTGTGGTTATTTTCCTCTACATAAAAGATACTCTTCTTATCATGAGATAGTACTGGAGTAAATATCGGTTCAACCTCTCTCCCTTTTAAATACTTCCATTTTAATTCATACTTGTCACTTGTAGAATGATAAGTTCGATACATAATTTCGTCATTTCCATTTACAAGTTTAGGAACAAATGGATCAATTTCTAACATTCTATGGTAAGCATCTTTGATTCGAAAAGAATCAAATCCACTCATGTAAATCTGCCCTATCTCCTTTTTAAGAAACGAAAAAAGTACTCGTAAAAATTGCTCGCTATCAACACTAGCTAATTTCTTGCCTCTCTGATTAATAATGAGAAATTCCCCATCTTTCTTCTTAAATTCCATCTTTTTTTCATATTCATTTAAGAAAATTGTAGCGTCATCATATTTAAAAACCTCGATACAAGCATCAAACAGCTGACAAATCGGTCCTATTATGTCTGTTTTTTCTTGAAACACAATTCTCTCATCTATACTAAGTACTATTTCTCCAGCATTTTCTGTCGGCAGTTTATTTAGTTCGATTTGAAACTTTTTCATTATTTCCTCCCTCTTAATCACGTTGGAATACTATGTTTCTTTCCCCCACATTCCCCTTCACTTTCTCAATAATATCTTCTATACGTTCCGCTATACATTCCAGCTCCCATTCTCCCTCACCGTGCATAGCTGTATAAACTGGACAATTCTCATCATTACTATCTACAAAAATCGGGTCTCCAAGATATGAATCTATCCCTATTACAATCCATCCTTCTTTCCAATCTCCTTCTTCATTCCCGACTAAGCTTTGTCCTTCTTCATCAAAACTATAACCAAGTTGCCCTTCTTCTATTTCTTCACTATTAAACAATTCTATCGTCATAGGTTCAGATTCATACTCTAGCTCAATTTCATTATCCTCAGCACGATCTACATGTGCTAAAAGTTGTTTAATTTTATTATGGTTAATCATGATATCTTCTCCATTCTATCTTTTAAAAATCTAATTTTATTCATAATGAGCTGCCGCAAGTAACATTTGAGCAATAAACTTCCATGAAATATTTTCTGGAAACTTCTCTCCTTGATTTATATAAACCGATTCACAAGAACCTAACCAACTATTTAATGCCTCTAAATAAGTCTCTACCTCTACATTCTCCCATTCATCTTTATTCACTTTAAAATCCTTTTGGAGGTATACAAGAAATTTTAATAAATCTTCTTTAGAATTTACGTGATCGAGGTATTCATACACATCCATACTCCGTCCCTCCCTCTATTGCGTGTTATCTAAACTAACTATAATATATGACATAAGATTCTTAAAACTATTATTTGAGATAATATGAAGCGACCTCCTAGATTATCAAGTCAGGGATTTTAACCCATAATAATGAATGAAAACATTATGAATGGGGTTATACCCTATGATAATAGGAGGCCACTATGGAAAATATAATCTATATTGGGATGGATGTCCACAAGGAAAGTTTTAGCTTATGTGCACTACACGGAACAACTGGGGAAATTGTAAGAGAAGCACGATGTGCTTCAAATGTATCTCTCGTAAAAAAATTCGTTGAGAAACTGAAAACAAAATATGGTGAAGATATAAAAATTAAAGCTGGATATGAGGCTGGTTGTTTAGGGTATTCACTTCATAATCTTCTTGAACAAAATGGAATTGATTGTGATATTTTAGCTCCCACAACAATGTACAGTTCATCAAAAAATAAAATGGTTAAAAATGATAAATTCGATGCCAAAATGATTGCTCTTAATTTAGCAAATGGCACCTATAAAGAAGTATATGTTCCAGAAGAAGAGGATGTTGCCGTGAAAGAGTATATCCGCATGTTAGGTGATTTTAAAACATCTTTGAAAAAAATAAAACAACAGATAAAAGCATTCCTTTTAAGGCATGGCTATGTGTATGAAGGGAAATCAAGCTGGACAATCGCTTATATGAAATGGTTAAAGAATCTTGATCTACAAGGATTATTCAAAGAAACGTTAGGCGAATACCTATTACAGTATGATGTTCTAGTCGATAAAATTGAGCGGTTCAGTCTGAGATTAGAAGAATTATCTCATCGTGAAAGGTACGAAGAACCAATCGCAAATTTAAGATGCTTAAAAGGTATAGATACAACATCGGCAATGACTGTTCATGTGGAAATTGCAGACTTCACTCGTTTTCCCACGGCTAAAGCATTTATGGCTTATGTAGGATTGACACCAAGCGAAAGCTCAAGTGGAGAAAAAATCAGTCGACGTTCGATTACAAAACAAGGAAATTCGACCGTTAGGTCTACTCTTGTAGAATGTGCAAATGCGTTGGTAAAAGGAACAATCGGATTAAAATCGAAGCGAGTGAAAGCAAGACAAAAAGGGCAACGAAGCGAAGTGATTGCTTATGCGGATCAGGCTGTAGAAAGGTTACAAAGAAAATATTATCGCATGATATATCAAGGGAAACCTAGAAATGTTGCCGTTACAGCTATCGCAAGAGAACTGGGGTGTTTTATATGGGGATTAGAAACAGGTAAAATTCACCGAAAATAAAGAGGGAAGGATATGAAGTTGATTGATTCATTCATAGTTAGAAACCAAAGGTATCAATTGATGGCATAGATGAGCTTCAGAGATAGTGAATTACAGGTCTGGCTATCTATGACTCACCTCTTCTGGCATGGCTGAAATTCTGATAAACAAGCTATTTATTAGAATTTGAAAAGGTGTGATCCACGCAGTGAGATTATAAGAGCCTAACGACGAACCATTAACCTGAGGTAACCAATCCACGAATAACAGAGTGGTTAACTGTCGATAGATCTTATTTCTGAAGCTTTTGTATGCCATCAAGAAAAATATTATGGGTGAAAAACTATTGACAAAGGTCACTTCATAACAGGTGACCGAATATGAAGAGTACAATTTGGGCAGACGATGACTATTTAAAACTAGCACCCATTAACGATGAACTAATCAAAAAAGCAGAAGAAGTACTGAACGTAAAGCTTCCAGAATCATATATAACCCTTCTAAAAGAACAAAATGGGGGAACTCTTCGTCTCGATGTTCACCCTACTTCAAAGCCAAATTCTTGGGCAGACGATCACGTTAATGTATCTGGTTTATATGGTATTTCTTTTAATGAAAATGAATCTAGTATTTTAGAGAGCCGCTATTTAATTCGAGAATGGGAAATGCCTGAGAATATCGTACTTTTATCTGGTGATGGACATACATGGATTGCATTAGACTATCGAAATGTAGCTGAAAATCCTCCAGTTATATTTATCGATAATGAGTTTGAGGAAATTATTGAATTAGCACCTAACTTTGAAAGTTTCTTACAAAACTTAACTACTTATGAATATGACGAAGAATAAGCCTGGCTCTAAAAAGGAGCAAGATTTTATTACAAATTTACACGCCACTTTAAAACCACTCGGCTTTAAGAAAAAAAGACATACATTTTTCAAAGCTGAAAACGGATTTTATAAGCTCATTAACATACAAAAAAGCCAGTTTGGAGATGATTTTTATATAAATATAGGAGTTCACCCTATCGGTCTCCCGCAGCTTATTACGAACCAATTACAAATAAAAGAAAACATTTCAATATTCGCTTGCATTCTACAAACAAGAATAGAGCCTATACATATCAAACAGAACCAGCTATTGCACAATGTTTCACATGAAACTATCAACATTCCGAATTACCTTTCTACTATTTTCGACTGGTTTCAAACGTGGGCATCTTATGAAAATTTAGTGGAAATAAATATACATTCCATTACTCCGGTACTAGCTGTCGTTCCAATATTAGAAGAAAAAGCGTTTCTACTTCTTACCTGTTTTTCTTTCTACAAATTAAGACAGTACGAACAAGCTAATCGCTACTTCCAGCAATATTTACATTGCACCGTGCATCTGAATACCGAGGAAAAAGAGCCCATATTCTTTCACGAAGTTGATATGTATATGAAAAAACTAGTAGAAAGTACAATGTAATTTCACATTGTACTTTCTACTAGTGCTTTATATTCCTCTTGTAACTTTTTAAATCGGAAACATGTTATCCCCCTACAACTCCCGAGTAATATTCATTTCTTCAAATGAATCCTTACTAACTTCCAATCCTTCACTATCTTCCGTTCCAATCATTGCTACTTCTTCTTTGGACAACTTAATTTCCTCATTTGGACTTTGGATTTTTTTCTTATACACGAGTTGTAAAAGCTCTATTTGTTCCTCTGTCAGTTCATACTCTTCTTCTAGTCTTTCTATTGCTGATGCTGTATCAAGTAATGGAATTTCTAATAAGAATCCGCCGTGCTCTTCCATCTCTTCAAATGAATCAATTGAATACGCACCGCTATCCTCAATCCAAAATGCAGTTGTAATAAAAGGAACTGTTTCGCCTTCTACTTCTTCTAATACGTATTGAAGTGCTTCTTCTTTCGCAATATCTATTACTTCCGAAGGTGCCCCTTCAAAATAATTTTTCGCATCAATCCACTCATCAATTCTCTCGCTATTCACATCTTGAAGACATACAATCGTGTAATTCGGATGAAACGTAATTGTCCCTTGTCCGCCTTGGCTATCTTGCATACTATAGTTAAATCCATCCCATGAACTTTCATGTGAGAAATCTGGACAATGCGCTACATTAATTGCATGGGCAATCGAATTTAAAACGCATCCTTTCCATAATTGTTCTCTATCTATATGTAATTTATATTTACTCATCATCTTCCCCCATGCGCATATTTTTTTCTATTATCTTTCCTCTACACAATACTTGTAAATACTTTTCTATCTACTACAAAATAAAAAAGACAATACCCCCCACTGTATTGTCCATTTTCTTCCCTACCATTTCTCTCTACACGTCTCAATTAAATGCAGTAAATACCTCTTCGTCATATCTGCTCTTCTCCACCTTGAGAGCATTCGCTTTTCTTTTGGATTGTGCCGTATTCTCGCTACTTCTTTTAATAAGAGCTCCCATTCTTCCGCTGAACGTTCTGACAAGTATTGCAATCCTCTATCTTTTGAAACGATTGTTTTATAATCTAGTGTATATAAAATGCGTCCCATCGTAACGACAGCTGATTCTACCCACTCTTCTATAAAAAATAAATATGGCTTCTTCGCCTTTTCACTCCAGTACTGTTCTACGTTGTATTTCATCGTATTTACTACATCATTCCATTGTATTTGCAGCGGAAGATCTTCTGCTTCTTTTCCTGTAACTGTAATGCCTTGATTTTTCAACGTCCACCATGTGACCGCATTAATGTCCCAATGACCAACATTAGCTTTACCATCTGCACAATACACGTACTCGTTCATTTCATCATTGTATTTCCCTAAGTCAGCAAGCGGAATATACATACCGTCCATTCTTTTACCTAGCGTATTGTCACTAAGTTTCTTATGTAGTTCCACAAGCTGCTGTTTTTCAGCTTCATTCACGGAATCATTTATCACTGTAACAAAATCAACATCGCTCGTTTCCTTATGAAATGCACCTAGTGCGATGGATCCGTAAATATATACCCCGACTATTTTTTCATCCAAAAAAATTTCTTTTAATTCTACTGTGTACCGCTCCATTAACTGTTGTACTTCCGTTGGTAACGCATGCTTCACTCCATTTTTAATATCTATCCCTCCAATAAAAAAGCCTTTGCAAATTCGCAAAGACTTCTTGTTTTATAAATATTTCTCGATTTCTTCATAAACATCCTTCAAACGAGGATTTCCTTCTCCAACAATTTCTCCATTTACAAGAACGACCGGATAAAATAAATCTTCTTCCACTACGCGCTCAGCGAATGCTTTTTTATCTGCATCTTCTTGTTCTTCTTGGAAATCAATATACTCGAAATTAAATTTATTTTCTTGTCCTTCATATTTACGACCAATTGCCGCTTGTAACCATTCAAACGTTTCTGTTGAAGATGGCATTCCGACGCAGCTCGCACAAATTACTTTCGTCCCATACACTTGCACATTAACCATTTCTTCTCCCCCACTTCTTGTCCCAACAGTATATTCAGATGTCTTATTACATAAGCACATCATTTTACAAACTTATTCCATACCCCTATACTGAAAAAACACGATACAATATTTCGACAATAAAACAAGAAGAGAAAAAATAGATTTTCCCCTCTATCTTGATTATAATAAAACTGATGAAAGGAGTCGATAAAAATGGAAAACCCACATATGCAAGAACAAGTATTAGAAGTATTAGATAAATTACGTCCATTCTTACTTCGCGATGGCGGAGACGTTGAATTAGTAGACATTGAAGAAGGTATCGTAAAACTACGCCTTATGGGTGCATGCGGAAGCTGCCCAAGTTCTACAATCACACTAAAAGCTGGTATCGAGCGCGCGTTACTTGAAGAAGTACCAGGCGTTATCGAAGTAGAACAAGTATTTTAATTAAAAGCGGAAGCGGCTCGTTCAGAACAGGAGGTCATTGGAGCTCCTGACGAAGAGGCGCTTTTTGCCTCACAGGAAGGCGCGAAATGGCCGACTGTTCTAGCCGCTGGAGCTAGATATTAATCTAAAAGCAGAAGCGGCTCGTTCAGAATCGCCTTCTAAAAGGAGACCAAATTTGGTCTCCTTTTTTATTCAAATCACATTTATCCGTTAACATCATAAAACAAAATTGGAAATCCTTCTCAAAAAATGCGATAATTAATACTATATAGTGAATCGTTCACACATATACAGTAAAAAAACATAGGGGGACGACAGATGCCAAAAATGGGGAACACTTTTGTAACAATTCAAGAACTAGAAAAGAAAAAAGAGTATTTATTAGGCCTTTCATCCGTTATACCAACATGGAATACAAGCTATCAATTTTTATTTAAAGAAATCCAGCAAGAATTATTGGGTAAAGTAAATGAAAAGCTCGAAAGGCATCAATTCGTTTTAAATATATGTACAGATCAACAGGTAGGGGCATAATGTATTACATAAAATTGTGGTATATAAAAAAGAGACCTCACTCGGTCTCTTTTTTATATTTTTAAGATAACCAATCTAATTTTCTAATCCCGAGCTTATCTACTGGTAAACGAAGTGAGCCATAAAAGTACTTCATAAATTGCTCTGAGCGGTTTACATCGTGTAAAATGGCTTCTAAGCGATCTCTATATATGCTTTTTTGTTCTTCGTTTCCAGTTTGATAATATCGTTCGACCGTTTCAAAATAGTGAAGCGGGAACAGGAGCCTTGCAAATAATAAACGCCAACCAAATGAGGACAGCGAGTAATTCCGTTCATAATCTGTAACAAATTGAACGATTGTTTGATCCCAGTCTTTCTTTTTTTCAATCATCATATAGCGAATCCATTCTGCTATATCTCGAGTTGGGTGATCATACACCCAATCAAAAGGGAGTTTGAGACGCTTCGTTTGATGCCATAATAAAGGTGTGAATCGTTCTTGGCAAATTGTCGCTGCATCCGTTAGTTGCGGCGTATCATCCATTTCTGTATCAACAACATATTGAATGGCATTTTCTGCAACTCCTAAGTAATACGGGAAGGATTCAATAAACAATTGATCGAATACGTCTGTAGGGTGGTTCATCACTTGTGATTGCCAAAACTTTTCTAACTGATCGAGTCTCTTTTCCCATAACGCTTTCCATTCACCAATGCGGCTTAATTGCTCGATTTCTTCTGGAAAGAATGCACCTCGTTTATGGAATATAGAAAGTTCACTTCCTAATGACGTAGCATGTCGTTCTAACGCTCGCATACCTTTTAATAAGCAGTAATTTTGTTCTTCTATCTCACTTACATAGTAGCCGTGTATAGTTGGAACGAAAGTCGCTACAGTTATATCCCCTTGCTGGTTCATATAGTCACTGAGCTTTTTCATCTCTACAAGTACTTCTTCCTCCATTTCTCCAATTGGAACAAGTACATAAATTTTGTTGCGAATCCAAAAGCTTTTATAGGGGCCAAGGGGGATTAATTCTTTAACATGCATGTGATAATGCTCATAAATATGCTGAATCATCGCAGTCGCCACCTATGGTTTTTCTTTATATATATGAGCTTGTGCTCGCCTTTCATTCCTATGCACATGATAAAGCAACGAAACGTATACAAATACTAAAAAGAAAAAAAGGTGATAAACATGAAAGAATCAAATCAACTACAAGAAAGAGCATTACAACTATTACAAGAACGTGGTGTAACAATTGACGATATTGCTGAACTTGTTCATTTTCTTCAAAAAAAATATCATCCAAATTTAGAGATGTCAGAATGCCGTTACAATGTAGAACGTGTACTATCAAAACGTGAAGTACAAAACGCACTGATTACTGGTATCGAGCTTGATGTCCTTGCTGAAAAGGGAATGCTAAGTGAACCGTTACAAGATATTGTAAAACGTGATGAAGGCTTATACGGAATTGATGAAGTTATCGCACTTTCTATCGTGAACGTGTACGGCTCTATCGGTTTCACGAACTTTGGATATATTGATAAATTAAAACCTGGTATTTTAGAATACTTAAATGATAAATCAACTGGAAAGGTGCATACATTCCTTGATGATATCGTTGGCGGAATCGCTGCCGCTGCTTCAAGCCGTTTAGCGCACCGAGCTGAGCACTCAGAATAATAATGTTTTCTAGGCCGTCAGTTTCATGCTGACGGCCTTTCGTATTCCATAAGCATAAATTCTCTTCCGCGACTCAAAAAAATAGTCCCTTGTTTAAATCCGATATTTTTATATAACGTAATCGCTCTTGTATTAAATGTTGCTACGCTTAATCGAAACATTTTTGCATTAAACTCTTTCGTGGCAAACGCTATTCCAGCTTGGAAGAATTCTTTCCCTATTCCCTTCCCAGTTAACGCCGGCTTCATGCCAAGTCCGATATCAATCACATCTTCTCCACCATATAAATTAGCATCTCTTCCACCTGGCACTTGTGCATTTGCTCCAAAACAAAAATAACCGATGAGGTCTCCTTGATCGTCACAACAGCCATAATACGTTCCATCTAATAGCTCTTCTATTACTTCTTTCTCGCCTGAAAAACTATATAAACTATAAGGTTCCTCGTACGTCCACGTATTTATCTTCTTTGCTTCTTCTATCGTTAACTTATGTATATCCACTTTCTCTTTCCCCCTATTATATTTCTATTAACAATATTCGATATTCATCTTATAATTCATCTTTCTCAATATATTTTTTAAATTTATCGCTTCATTTTTATGGAAGATTTTTCTTATTATGTTACGATTAAACAGAATCATTACAAATAAGGTGGTGACAATTTGAATTACTTTTCTTATCTCTCCTCGGAAGAACGGCAAAATTTTTTCTATAAAGAACCTCTTAGTTTTTCAAAAAATATAGGGAAAGAACAACTAGCTTACGCACTAGGCGCCACACTATATACTCCTGGCACGAAAGAAACGATTGCGGAAGATATAATTAGAAAGAAACATGTGGATGCTACCTCAATTATTCTTTGTCTAGAGGACGCTATCAGCGATGAGGAAGTAAAACTTGCAGAGCAAAACATCGTCGTTCAAATACAGCAAATCGCTAACTTAGTCAGTGCCAACATACTAAATCAAGCAGACATCCCGCTTCTTTTTATTAGAGTTCGACAGCCAAGTCAACTGAAGACAATTGTTACTGAATTAGGTAGTGCTGTTCATTGTTTATGTGGTTTTGTCTTTCCAAAATTCACACCGATTAACGGAAAGACTTATATCGATCAGCTTGCATATATAAACGAGTTATACTCATTATCGCTATATGGCATGCCGATTTTAGAATCCCCCGAAATTATGTATAAGGAAACACGGGCAGAATCATTATTACAAATAAAGGATTTACTAGATTCTTATCACGATTACATCTTAAATGTACGTATTGGTGCTACTGATTTTTCAAGTCTATTCAGTATTCGGCGCAATAAATACACACCTATCTATCATATTACCGTTGTCCGTGATTGTATTTCAGACATTATTAACGTTTTCTCAAGGGCAACAAATGAATATATTATTTCAGGATGTGTATGGGAATATTTTTCTAATGATCATGAAGAAGGGCTTATTCAAGAGGTATCACTTGACCATGCAAATGGCTTAATCGGAAAGACAGTTATTCACCCATCTCATATTAAAGTTGTACAGGCAATGCACATTGTCACAATGGAAGATTATTTAGATGCGAGATCAATTTTACAAAATGCAGATACGTATAATGGAGTGCTAAAAAGCAGTTTTTCTAACAAAATGAATGAAGTAAAACCTCATTATGGCTGGGCTCGCAAAACCATTTTAAAATCTAATATTTACGGGGTGCTACATGAAAACAAACAATTCACCGATCTCCTTATTACAAACGCAAAGCAACACGTATAACGTTTTAAATAATATACAAGTCCATGTAGAAGTACGTGATAATCCATATAATTTAGCGCTAGACAATCTTTTTCAAATGGCTGCGAGAATAAATAAGAAACGTAGTTTTTTATTTGTGAGTACAATCCTTGGAAAGCATCTTCCTATTAAACCTGCAGTCTCTCTATCAAGTGGAGTTGCTCTCGCTGCAAGATATTTGGAAATACTACATAATATTTCTCATCCATTTCAAAAAGAAATTTTAAATCTCATTTCATTAGAAATTGATGAAATCCCAGAGGAAGTATTTCGTTATCAATATCCTCTGCAAGAAGAAGTTGTGTTCATCGGATTCGCTGAAACAGCGACAGCACTTGGTCATTCTATGTTTCAATGCTTTCAAAATGCAAAGTATGTGCATACAACTAGGGAATCGATACCCCACCTAGAATCTGTCATTACATTTGAGGAAGAACATTCTCATGCAACATCGCACCGTTGTTATGTAGATGAAAGCTTTTTTCAAAACAACAACCCGATTGTTCTCGTAGATGATGAGATGACAACAGGAAAAACAGCATTAAATATTATTAGATCTATTCAAAATAAATTCCCACGAGAAGAATATATAATTGCTTCTTTATTAGACTGGCGTTCTCATACTAATAGAAAACAATTTAAACAATTAGAAGAAGAACTTCAAATTAAGATTCATGTTATTTCTTTATTAGAAGGCAGTATTCATACAACTGGTCAACCATTAAATATTGCAAAAACAGATATTCAAATTAAAGAAACAAAACCTGATTTCAAAAAGCATACCCTTACCTGTCCAAAATCACCCTATACATCAAATTATATAAAATATACTGGGCGATTTGGCATTTCAGCATATGAACAAAAGCACATTCATTCTTTCGCTCAAGAAGCAGGAAAAACTTTAAAAAGAGAAAGAATGGGAAAACGAACACTCTGTCTCGGAACGGGTGAATTTATGTATATCCCAATGAAAATTGCTGCTGAAATGGGTGAAAATATTTTATACCAATCTACAACAAGAAGCCCTATCCATCCTGTTTCAAATGATGTAAACTACGCCATTCATAATCATTTCTCATATCCAAGTCCTGAAAATTCTACTATTACAAATTACTTTTATAATATTTCACCTGTTATGAAGTGACCTTTGTCAATAGTTTTTCACCCATAATATTTTTCTTGATGGCATACAAAAGCTTCAGAAATAAGATCTATCGACAGTTAACCACTCTGTTATTCGTGGATTGGTTACCTCAGGTTAATGGTTCGTCGTTAGGCTCTTATAATCTCACTGCGTGGATCACACCTTTTCAAATTCTAATAAATAGCTTGTTTATCAGAATTTCAGCCATGCCAGAAGAGGTGAGTCATAGATAGCCAGACCTGTAATTCACTATCTCTGAAGCTCATCTATGCCATCAATTGATACCTTTGGTTTCTAACTATGAATGAATCAATCAACTTCATATCCTTCCCTCTTTATTTTCGGTGAATTTTACCTGTTTCTAATCCCCATATAAAACACCCCAGTTCTCTTGCGATAGCTGTAACGGCAACATTTCTAGGTTTCCCTTGATATATCATGCGATAATATTTTCTTTGTAACCTTTCTACAGCCTGATCCGCATAAGCAATCACTTCGCTTCGTTGCCCTTTTTGTCTTGCTTTCACTCGCTTCGATTTTAATCCGATTGTTCCTTTTACCAACGCATTTGCACATTCTACAAGAGTAGACCTAACGGTCGAATTTCCTTGTTTTGTAATCGAACGTCGACTGATTTTTTCTCCACTTGAGCTTTCGCTTGGTGTCAATCCTACATAAGCCATAAATGCTTTAGCCGTGGGAAAACGAGTGAAGTCTGCAATTTCCACATGAACAGTCATTGCCGATGTTGTATCTATACCTTTTAAGCATCTTAAATTTGCGATTGGTTCTTCGTACCTTTCACGATGAGATAATTCTTCTAATCTCAGACTGAACCGCTCAATTTTATCGACTAGAACATCATACTGTAATAGGTATTCGCCTAACGTTTCTTTGAATAATCCTTGTAGATCAAGATTCTTTAACCATTTCATATAAGCGATTGTCCAGCTTGATTTCCCTTCATACACATAGCCATGCCTTAAAAGGAATGCTTTTATCTGTTGTTTTATTTTTTTCAAAGATGTTTTAAAATCACCTAACATGCGGATATACTCTTTCACGGCAACATCCTCTTCTTCTGGAACATATACTTCTTTATAGGTGCCATTTGCTAAATTAAGAGCAATCATTTTGGCATCGAATTTATCATTTTTAACCATTTTATTTTTTGATGAACTGTACATTGTTGTGGGAGCTAAAATATCACAATCAATTCCATTTTGTTCAAGAAGATTATGAAGTGAATACCCTAAACAACCAGCCTCATATCCAGCTTTAATTTTTATATCTTCACCATATTTTGTTTTCAGTTTCTCAACGAATTTTTTTACGAGAGATACATTTGAAGCACATCGTGCTTCTCTTACAATTTCCCCAGTTGTTCCGTGTAGTGCACATAAGCTAAAACTTTCCTTGTGGACATCCATCCCAATATAGATTATATTTTCCATAGTGGCCTCCTATTATCATAGGGTATAACCCCATTCATAATGTTTTCATTCATTATTATGGGTTAAAATCCCTGACTTGATAATCTAGGAGGTCGCTTCATATTATCTCATGATTACGATGAAGTATTTGTTTTTATTGAGCGTGATTTAGGAGAAGAAGCCCTGTTTCCTCTTCTACAGCAGTTACAAACAGTTATTCCTTTTATTCATATCGTCTCATTTTCAAATAGCATAGAAAAGGAAGGTTGATAATTATGGTAAAAGTAAATTCTCATATTAGTAGTTACAATCCAAATGATGCTATTTTTCTATTAAAAGATATTAGTGATTTAATGAAAGAAAGTTCCACGGAAACTAGAGAACAAGCAATTCAAGCTGGCACACACTATTCCGAAATGTTACCAATGGAATATAAACCATCTAAAGCGTATATGGATTTATTCTTTTCTTCCCTGCAACAATATAAACACAAACTAGCCATCGCTGTTGGAGTTGTCGCCGAACAGATTATACAAACTAAAGGAACTAACCTTGTCCTCGTTTCATTAGCTCGTGCTGGTACACCTATTGGCATTCTTATCAAACGCTACATACGCTATCAATACAACCTTGATGTACCTCACTATTGTATTTCTATTGTTCGCGGACGCGGTATTGATGAAAATGCACTCCATTATATTTTGGAACATCACCCTAAAGAAACAATTCAATTCATTGATGGGTGGACTGGAAAAGGTGCAATAAAAAAAGAATTAGAATATGCAGTACACACATTTAACGAACGAAATAATACACACATTTCTCATTGTATGGCTGTGCTTGCTGATCCCGGTTACTGTACTTCAATTTACGGTACACGTGAAGATTTTCTTATTCCTAGCGCTTGCTTAAATGCAACAGTCTCTGGACTAATTAGTCGCACTGTACTAAATGACACCTATATCGGTCCAAATGATTTTCATGGTGTTAAATATTATAAAGAGCTAGAACAAGAAGACTTATCAAATTTCTTCGTTGATGAGGTAACAGAGTTATTCCCTTCTGTTCATTCTCATATAGATAATCAATTACGTTATATTACTTCAACTTACACTGATCCCTCTTGGCAAGGATTAAAAGATATACAGTCTATCCAAAATCACTTTGAAATTGACGATATTAACTTAATTAAACCAGGAGTCGGTGAAACAACTCGTGTATTACTCCGGAGAATACCGTGGAAAATTTTAATACGTAAGCAAAACAATCCCGATTTAAAGCATATTTTACTTCTCGCTAAAGAAAAGAATGCCCCAATTGAAATCTATGAGAATATGGCTTATTCATGTTGCGGGCTCATTAAGCCTCTTAGGAAGGAAACAAGATGATTTTCGCCAGTGATCTTGATCAGACGCTTATTTATTCCCGGAAATCGTTTCGTGCCCCTATAGAAGATGAATCAATTCAACCCATTGAAACTATAGATGGGAAAGAAATTTCTTTCATATCACATAAAACCATTTTACTACTAAAAAAATTACAACTGCACTCACATTTCATCCCAGTTACAACAAGAACTATTAAGCAGTTTCAGCGTATTGCTTTATTCCAAAACGAAATCATTCCCGAATACGCCATTACAAGTAACGGCGGCAATATCCTTCATAACGGGAAACAAGATGGTACTTGGAACAGGAAAGTAAAAGAAAGACTATCGGTTGAATGTATAGAGAGAAACGACATACTAAAGGAATTTGGACAAATAGCTCATAAGGATTGGGTTATATCGCAAAAAACAGCTGATGATCTATTCCATTATTGCATTATTAAACGGGAGAACATTCCTTATGATGAATTATCATCCTTCACTTCCTGGTTAGACAAACAAGGCTGGAATCATTCACTTCAAGGTAGAAAGCTATACTTTGTACCAAAACCAATTAATAAATGGGACGCCGTGCAATATATAAAAGAAATTTTGCAAATAGATACGATTATTACAGCTGGGGATTCTTTACTTGATTTATGCATGCTTGAAAAGGCGAACCATGCCTTCGCACCACTTCACGGTGAGTTAGGGGCAATGCATGATAACTTACAACCCCATATTTTAAAAACAGACGCAATCGGCATATATGCCGCAGAAGAAATCGTAAATAAATCACTTCAAATTATTCACAGTTCATTACCTACCTCATGATCATCATATGCACAATTGCATACGCACCGCGGTTAAACAGATGGTACAATTTATTTGAATCGCTGTTGCTACACTTCTTGATTAGAGAAAAGGCGTTAAAACGGAAATTAGCGTCTTATCAACCTCAAGCAATTGGCACATTTTGTCATCTTAAAAGACACTCCAACGAGTGTCTTTTTTTCTATATCCAACAAGGACTTACTCATTTCAAAGTATAAATACATAAAATAATGTAAATCATGACACGCATGAATCACTTTCTAAAAGTTATAAAGTAGATTCAAAATAAAAAAGCACTCTTAACTAGAGTGCTTTTTACTTTCAAACAAGGAGGCTACATATATGGATAGTACTCTCGTATTTAACTTTGGCATTG
This sequence comes from Bacillus sp. FSL K6-2944, assembly GCF_038005385.1. Lineage (NCBI taxonomy): Bacteria > Bacillati > Bacillota > Bacilli > Caryophanales > Bacillaceae > Bacillus > Bacillus sp. FSL K6-2944. The sequence continues at coordinate 3,757,542 of NZ_JBBOTE010000001.1, forward strand.
GTATTGTTATCATTTTATTTGTTTTCTTTGTACTTTGTATGAGCGGTGTGTAACAGTCTTTTAGGTTCTGGTGCAACAATAGTGGAATGTGAAAAAAGAATAGAAGATTCCTAACGGAATGGAACTTTATGCTGTTAAACCAAAGAGTTCATTGATAAGATATATCTGCTTTTGGACAGACTTCTCCCCTTGGAGAGTTTGTCCTTTTTTGATCATATGCATAGCTTCTATTCCAGTAATCATTTTTATAGCTGTAGGGAATGATTTCAATCCTAGCATATTCCGAATCCGTTTTTTGATAAACCGATGATCTTGCTCAATGATATTGTTTAAGTATTTTTTTACACGAAGTGGTATACCGTGTGGTATACACTTTTCTTCCTTTAGTTCACGTACTGCAACAGGATAGGCTTTATCGCCATCAGCAGTTATCGAACGAGGTTTTGTGGCATGAACAGAAGCCAAGGCTTTCTTTAGAAAACGTTTGGCAGCCTTCGCATCTCTTTTACGACTTAAATAAAAATCAATCGTGTTTCCTTCAGAATCAATCGCGCGATATAAGTACATTTTCTCTCCTTTGATTTTGATGTATGTTTCATCCACACGCCAAGAATCATTGGTTGGTTTCAAATGTTTTCGAATACGCTCATTTAATTCTGGTCCATATTGATGCACCCATCGCATAATTGTTGTATGTACTAAGAATAATCCTCTTTCCTCCATCATTTCCACTAAATCACGAAGACTTAAGTTGTACCGCAGGTACCAACGTACGGTTAATACAATGATATCAGGCTGATACTGTTTCCATTTGAATATATTTTCTTTTTCCATACTGATCACACACCTTTTTTTAGTAATAGCACCAGTATTGCCAAGTTTGAAAGAGCATTTTCAAATCATTTCGCTTTTTTGCACCAGAACCGTCTTTTATGCTGATAACTCTTTTAAAGTATCACTTAATTTGAACTTTCTTAATTGTAATGACGCAATCAATGCTGCCCCCGCTCCAAGCATCACGCTAGCTAAAGCCAGTATGACCACTTGATTATACGGAATAATAATAACCGTTAACTCTAAGCTTGATAACACTATATAACTAAACAAAATCCCACCAAAAATGCCAATGCAACCAGCTATCGCTCCAAGTAAAGTTCCCTCTAATAAAACGATCCTTCTCATTTGCTTTGGGATAGCTCCTACCGCACGAATCATACTAATTTCAGCACGTCTTTCATGTAAACTTGCTACTATCGCATTCATTAATCCTATACCAGAAATAATGAAAACAATTACAACTAACAAGCTAATTAACATCATCATTTGCGATAATAACTGCTCTTGTTCTTTCAATAAATCATAACTGTTTATAACTTCTATATTCTCTTTATTCTTTGTAATTTCTTTTACTTGCTTCTTAATTGCTTCAAATGACTGATTAGAATTTGTCATAATTTGAATCGCTTCATATCCTTGTACGTGAAACTTATCGCGAGCCCATTGTTCATTTACAAAAACATCTAACCCTCTTAACCTTAATCCTTGCTCAATAATTGAAACGACTTTAATCGTTTGTTTTTCTTTTCCCTTTCCTTGTACTTCAAACGTATCTTGCAACTGAAGCCCTAAATTTTTAGCCACTTCCTTCGTAATGACTCCCTCACCATCTTCTAATGGCTTATTTAAAGTTTGTCCTGCAATCACTTTCGCCTTTGTTACTTTCTGATACGCTACAATATCATTACCTACAACTTCCATTGAATCAGAGTTCAAATTGTTTTTTTTCATAAATTCATACCATTCTTGATTCGCTTTTTTAAAGTCATAATTCACAAGCTTTGCTGTAAAGTCAGTAGCATTCCCAACACTCGTCTCTACACCATCAATTTTTTTAACCTTCTCCATCCAACTAAACGGTAATGTTCCTATTCCTTGCGACTCTACTGGAATTCTTACTACTAAGTCCGCTGGTAAATGTTTTTGTAATCCTTTTTTCATACCTTCATACATAGAGTTTACATACATCGTTCCAACAAGTGCTAACATAAAACCAAATGCTAGTATAGCAACCGACACAGCTGCCTTATTTCGATAACGAATGACATTCCGGCTACTAATCGTCGTTTCAATTCGTAATATCATTTGAATCGGTTTTGCAATCACTGGTGCTATCACGCAAATAAATAACGGGATCGCAAATAACAAACCGACCGCGAATAAAAGCGCTCCTATCGCACTTGGATTAAAACCGATATACTCCTCTAATACGCTACCTGCTAGCCCAATAACAGTACCAATAATTAAAATGCTAAGGCTAAAAGCACTCCATCTTTTTTCTTTCTTCTCATTACTAGGAAGACCTGGGCGGAGTGCTTGAACTGGTGGAATCTTTCTAACCATGAAAGCTGGTATAATAGCCCCTATGATAGACATAACAATCCCTAGTAAAAAAGTAATGAGTAAAATCTCACTTAAAATCGAGAATGATGCTTCCCCTGCCCCCTCAATATTCACCCATTTGTTAATGAATGATGCTGCAATTGTTTGCGTACCTGCCCCAAGAATAACCCCTGCTAACGATCCGATCGCTCCGATGCATAAAGCCTCTAATAAAACGACTACTATAATTTGATTTGGGTTACTACCGAGTGCACGTAATAATGCCCATTGCTTAAATCGACTTCTGACAGATAAGAAGAAACTTCCCATTATTAAAAGGGCTACTACAAATAAGGCAATACCACCTAAACTAAAAATTAAAGGCTTCATTACATTTAGTCGTTCAAATGCCTTATCGACATAAGTACGTTGATCCACCTTTATATTTTCTATCTTCTTATTTACATCAAGAGCAATCGCCCTTTTCACATTTACATCGGCTGTTTTCACTTGAACGAGATTAAACTGATTTGGTAGATTTAATTCTTTTTGAAGCCACTGGATTGGAAAATAAGCCCCATGCCCCATTGCCGCCATTAACGGCGGATTTAAAATGCCGACGACTTTCACAGTCTTTTCTCCATGTTGTGGGAATGGCAGTTTAATCGTATCTCCCAATCGTATATTTTCACGTTCTGTATACCCTTTTGTCAGCGCTACTTCAGCACCTTTTTTCGGATATCGCCCTTCTACTATTTTATAAGAATGCATTTCTGGAGAATCTTGCTCAACACCCCAATAAGATGGCTTTCCCGATAACTCTTTATAATGCGGAAAAGGATATGGTATAAGTGCTTTTGATATTTTCTCAGCATTTTCTAAGCCATCTATTCCCTTTAAACTTTCATTATTTAAATACATATCGTTTTTTATATAGCCAAATTGTAAATTATAATCTCCATATCGGCTTACTACTTGTTCCTTCACACTCTTCTCTACTGATTGATTTCCTAGCAATAACATCGTCGCTAACATAACACCTAAAGCTGCACCGAGAGCAATCAACATATTTCGCAGCCAATTTTGTTTCATCGATTTTACTGCATACTTAATTACCCATCGCATCACCTTTACCCCCTACTTTAAAGTGGCGATTCATAATCTCTTGAATGTGAGTAACTTGTTGTGGGATATTTCGAAACTTCCACCCTTTACTTTCAGCATGTTCATGAATCACTTCACCATCTAATAAGAAAACAACTTTATCCGCATGAGCCGCTACGAACGGGTCGTGCGTTACAATAACAGCTGTTTGCCCTAACTCATCACACGCATTGCGAAGTACCGCAATTATGTTTTTGCTATTTTCCGAATCTAATGCCCCTGTTGGCTCATCCGCTAATATAATTGCCGGTTCATTTGCAAAAGCTCTTGCTATCGCAACCCTTTGCTGTTGCCCGCCTGATAACTGTGCTGGTAAATGTTTTTCTTTTCCTTTTAACCCAACAAGCTCTAATAAACGAGTCGCTGTCACGGTTGCCTTCTTTTGCGAGACATTATCTAACAATAAAGGTAATCCTACATTCTCCTCCGCACTAAACACCGGAATCAAATTAAACTGCTGAAAAATAAAACCGATTTTATGCCTTCTAAATAAAGCGAGCTCTTTTTCTTTTAATGTTGAAATCTCTGTACCGTCAACTCGAATACTACCTACCGATGGAATATCTAATCCACCTAACAACTGAAGTAAGGTCGTTTTACCCGATCCACTTGCCCCCATAATACAAACGAAATCTCCTTTTTGAATTTGAATATTAATACCTTTTAGTATTTTCACTTTACTATCCCCAATATCAAACGATTTTTCTAACCTTTCAATTTCAATAATATTCATCCCGATATCCCCTTCTCTCTCTATTTATCAATCTATATATTCTATTCAAAATACAAATTTCCTACTATTTTGTATTTTTTTGTCACATACTAATATTTCTCATGTCAGAAAAATTGACTCTCGCAAAAAAAGTAACCATAATAGTTACACGAATACATAAAAGCTATTCACATATCCACAAATAGGAGGAAGAAAAATGAAACATGTAATCGTTTATGCACACCCGAATACAGAAAGCTTCAACCATGCGATTTTAGAAACGGTAAAAAGTGAATTAGAAGGAAAAGGTCACGAAGTACGCGTTCGCGATCTATACGAATTAAACTTTAATCCAGTATTAGGCGCTTCCGATTTCATCTCATTTTCTCAAGGAAATACACCAGAAGATATTAAAGAAGAACAAGAGCATATCTCTTGGGCTGATAGCATTACATTCATTTATCCAGTGTGGTGGGCGGGACTTCCTGCTATTTTAAAAGGATACGTTGACCGTGTATTTAGCCACGGATTCGCTTATGCTTACGGTGAAAACGGTATTGAAAAGTTATTAAGCGGTAAAAAAGGATTGTTATTATCTACAATGGGAAATACGAAAGAAGCATACACAGCAGGTGGCATGTTTGATGCAATGAAGAAAACAGCGGATGTTGGTATTTTTGAATTTACAGGCATTGAAACAATTGAGCATACATTCTATACAAGTGTTCCTTCTGTGGATGACAGTGTGCGTAAGCAATATCTTGAAGAAGTGAAAGACGTTGTGAATCGTGCATTCTAACAAAATTATATCGGCGATTTTTCAAATATATCGACTTACCGATAAAAATCAACACTAGTCACAACTGAATGTTAGCCCACACCAATCGGGCTGCCAACAAATATCAGAAAAAAAGCTGTTCCAAAGTTTGGAACAGCTTTCTTCATTACATCTTCTCAATCCACTCCGTCAAGTTATGCACAACTTGCGTCGGTTGTACTTCGTATTCTGTTAACTTCTCCACAGTTGTGACTCCAGTGTGGACAAGAAGCGTATGCATACCAGCATTTATTCCTGCTAAAATGTCTGTATCGTAGTTATCCCCAACCATTAATGCTTCATTCTTTTCTATGCCAAGCACTTTCAAAGCTTGTTCCATAATGATTGATTCTGGTTTTCCGATAAAGATTGGATCCACACCTGTTGATACTGCTACAACTGATGTTAATGAACCATTACCTGGTAATAATCCTCGCTCAGTTGGGATGGCAATATCCCCATTTGTAGAAATAAACGTCGCGCCATTACGCACAGCAAGACACGCTTTTGCTAATTTTTCATATGTGATGTCACGATCTAAACCCACAACAACGAAATCAGGATTTTCATCCACAAGTTCAAATCCTTTTTCCACAAGTGCATCGTGTAAGCCTTCTTCACCAATCATATATACAGTTGCGTCTTGTTTACGTTCATAAATGAAGTTCGCAGTCGCCATACTCGTTGTGAATACTTGCTCTGCTTTCGCTGGAATATCGAAACGAACAAGCTTTTCTGCTACCTGTTCCGGTTTGCGAGTTGAGTTATTCGTAACGAATAAATATGGAATGCCGCGCTCTCCTAATGCTTTTACGAAGTCGCTTGCTTCTTCAATTTGTTCTTCTCCGCGATACATCGTACCGTCTAAGTCAATTAAGTAACCTTTATACATCGATTATGTCTCTCCTTCTATGCTAACGTTCTCACCTTATCATACCACTCTTATATTACCCGCTTTTCCAAAAGAAAAAAACGCTTTACCTTAAAGCGCCCCATAACGTTCATTTTTTCTCTTTTATTTGGTAAGAACAACTACAATCGCCCTCGCACATATTTGCTAGCGTTTTCACTTCTGCGTTCGTAAATAGACGCTTATACATTTCTTTTTCATCTTCACACACTTGCGGGAATCTCTCGGCAATTTCCTTTAACGGACAGTTTTGTTTTTCAATTACGAAAGATTTCTCTCCATCTCTCTTTATTTGAACCATATAACCATTTTTCTCTTGCATAGCTGCTATCTCTTGCACTTTATATGCTAAATTCTTTTGATTACTCACTCTCTTTTGTAACTGTTCTTCCATTCGCTTCGTTCTCTCTTTTAAAACGTAACGAAGTATTTTTTCATCGCCCATTCGAGCTAAATCTTCTAGCATATCAATCGCAAATTGCTTATACTCTTTCGGGAATGTATCTTCTCCCTTTTCGCTTAATCCATACAAATAAGTTGGTCTTCCGACATGTTGCCTTACCATCTTAGAATAAATGAGTCCGTCTTTCTCAAGATTACTTAAATGTCTTCGAATCGCCATTTCTGTAATCTCTAAAACGTCAGCTAGTTCCGCTACCGTGTGCTCTCCCTTTACTTTCAACAATTGTACAATCTCGTCTTTCGTAGTACGTGCTTCCCCCATACTTCACCCTTCTCCCTTTTCTTTCTCACATACAATATAAGATCCCCAAAAGGCATTCTCTGGGGATCTTATAAGCATAATTATTCTGGTACAAATGCAGATACAGGTCCTAATTCCTTTTCTAAATAACTGCGAATATTTGCTGGGTACCTTTCTACCACTGCAATATGTTTTTGAATCGTCTTATATAATTCATCATGATTCATTTGAATATAATCTTGCGTAAGCATTTTTCGAAGAAGGATAATTTCTTTCATCCCTTGTCCATCTTCTTCACTTATCACTCGCTCGTCCATTAAAATATCAATAATATCTTCATAGCTTCCTGGATCGCGCATAATAAATCCATCAATCATCGCATTTCCTACATCTAATACACAATCAATAATAAGATGGGCTATGCGCTCTAATGCGTAAAATTCAAACTCGGTTTCATATATCTTTTTCTCTTGAAATGTACTTGTTGCTCGTTCTAAACATACTAGCATTTGTTCTATTTTCTTTCTGTCTACAAAATACATGAATGTCACCTACCTGGAAATTAAAGCATTTACATTTTAATTGTAACGCTTTCTTCTGAAAAAATCGACAATTTTTCGAATTCACCTTTTCTCCGTTATTTGTTATAGTTATATTTGTATGATTTTTGAAATTGGAGGAATGGAATCTTGGAACGTGAACTCGCACTAGAAATTGTCCGTGTAACAGAAGCAGCTGCCTTAGCATCCGCACAGTGGATGGGCCGCGGAAAGAAAAATGAAGCAGATGATGCAGCAACTACAGCAATGCGTGATATGTTCGATTCAGTAAACATGGCAGGTACAGTTGTAATTGGTGAAGGAGAACTTGATGAAGCACCGATGTTGTATATTGGTGAAGAACTAGGAACAGGTAACGGTCCAGAAGTAGACATCGCCGTTGATCCATTAGAAGGTACAAACATCGTTGCAAAAGGTCTTGCAAATGCAATGGCAGTTATTGCAATCGCAGACAAAGGGAACCTTCTTCATGCTCCTGATATGTACATGGAAAAAATCGCGGTTGGTCCAAAAGCAGCTGGTAAAATTAGCTTAGATGATCCAATTGAAAAAACAATTGAAATTGTAGCAGAAGCTAACAATAAAAAGATTCGCGATCTAACAGTTATCGTTCAAGAACGTGAACGTCATCAAGATATTATTGACCGTGTTCGTGCAAAAGGTGCACGCGTAAAATTATTTGGTGACGGTGATGTTGGTGCGTCAATCGCAACAGCACTACCTGGAACGGGTATCGACTTATTCGTAGGTATTGGCGGAGCTCCAGAAGGTGTTATTTCTGCAGCAGCATTAAAGTGCCTTGAAGGTGAAATGCAAGCTCGCTTAGTTCCAATGAACGAAGAAGAAGAAGCTCGTTGTCGTGAAATGGGATTAGAAGATCCTCGTCAACTTCTTATGTTAGATGACTTAGTATCTGGGGATGATGCAATCTTCTCAGCAACTGGTGTATCTGCTGGTGAGTTATTAGACGGTGTTAAATTCCTTGGCGGAGATTTAGCTGAAACATACTCTATCGTAATGCGTTACAAAACAAGAACAGTACGATTCATTAAAACGCATCACCATTTAGATCATAAACCACACTTAAACTTAGATATTTAATAAAGGAGCCATGTGTATGGAAGAACGTTTCTTTCTGTACGACGATACTGTCGCTACAAAAACTCGTTTCGTTAGCTTTATGGGAGAAAATGAGCGTCACGATTTAGCGCTATTATACTCCGATCGTCATTACGGTAAAACAATTGTCCTTGATATGCAACGCAATAAATTTGCAATCATCGGTGCTGACGATTTAAACGAACCAGGCTACTTAGAGCATGCATTTTCTATGACTGAAGAAATTGCAGAAGAACTACGCTCATTTTTATTTGAACTTATATAATTTATCGTATGCACCAGCTATTTTAGCTGGTGTTTTTTCATCATTAGTATTTAGAATTTTCAATCTTTTGTGTTATAATTAAGAATAAATCTATTTGGATAGAAAGGACGTTATCTACGTATGCCAACAACTACTTTGTAATGGACCAGCAATTGGATAGCATTACTCTCAAAAAAGCACCGTGCTTTTTCAAGGGAGTAGTCTGCCCATTCCCATTACAAAGGAGCGTATTGCATCTGTAGTATGATGTTTACGGAGGTTCCTCTTTGGGGACCTCCTTTTATTCTTGTCTTTTTCTCATGCCTTCATACTACAAGACATCCAAATAGCTGTATTACGTTCCTTTACCACTACTATAAGAGGTGAAGGAAAATGCAGAAAGTACAACTTTCTTGGAGTTTATATGAAAACGAGCAAAACACAATCGAAAAATATTGTAAAAATTGCAGACGTACTACCCTATTTACCGACACAAATATTCGTAGGCATAACGCCAACGGAAAAAACATATACCGCTTTGCCATTTATAAATGTCCGAAAGACCATACGTGGAATCAAAAACTTCGTATTTATAAAGCATTTACTGATCACGTTGAAACAGTCGATATGACGCAGCAGGATCAGCCAGAAACAACTACTACCATTTCCATTACGCAACATCAAGAAAGCGGCATAACCGAAATCACGATCGTATTAGATATTGTTTTCGGTTCCCACCGCATCGATAAAGCCTTATCCACATATATTTCCGACTGGAGCCGTACACGCATTGTGGATAAAATTAAAAATGGGGATATTCAATTAAACGGACAACAAATGAAGCCAAATACAATACTTTCTGAAGGCGATCATATCTCGATTTGTTTGTAAGCAAAAATATGCAAAAAATCCTCTTACAATTGTAAGAGGATTTTTTTATTTCTTCACTTTTCGTAATACAAAATGTGCGCAACCGAAGTTACAGTACTCGTATAAATACTCCGTTAACGTACTAATTTTCGTATCATATGTCGCACGTTGGTTACTATCATCAAAGAATCCGCGCAATCTAAGTTGCTCATATCCCCAGTCCCCAACGATGTAATCATATTTATTTAAAATTTCTGCATAGCGCTCTTTAAATGCTTCTTCACTAAAACCGTCACGAAAGTTTTTAATTACTTCGTACTGAACATTATTAATGCTCACCGTAGCATGAATCTCTTGCTTTTGCTCCATCATTAACTTCCTCTCTAAGCATTCTTCTTTTTATCGTATCACAAAGCATAACAACCAACAATTTCAAATACAAAAAATTGCAAATTAGTACATGCTATGGAGAAGGAGGTGATACATCGTGAAAAAACAAATTTTACTTTCCCTTCTCACTCTTTCCTTATTTGCAGGCTGCCAATCAGCGAACAAAGCTGAAATGGAACGTGAAGAAGGAAGCCGTGTTCTTGTTTCCAATAAAAACGACATGTATCATACGGAAAATACAAATACAAGACTCACAAGAGTCGGTTATTCTTCTAAACAAAAGCATGAAGTATCTAACAAACAAGTAGGGGCCATTAATCGCGAGCAGGTCGCTGAAATGATTACAAGCATGACAGTCAAACTTCCTGACGTTACAAACGCTGCTACACTCGTTACTGATGATGAAGTGTTCGTTGTATACCGTGCAAACACAACGGATCCAAAACTCGTAGCGGATCAAGTATATAGAGCTGCTTTGTCCATCGTTCCTCGCTATTATAAAGCATATGTATCAACAGACCAAAAGTTGATTTCTCAAATTCAAGGGCTTCAATCTGGCGCATTAAATGATACAGAATATACACAAAGCCTCGATATGTTAAAACGAGAAATGAGTAAAAATCCTCATTTGAACAATACGGGAGATCAGACTTTGAATGATATGATTAAAAAGTAAAACAGGTGGAGAAAATCTCCACCTGTTTTACTTTTTATTTTTTATTACGATCCGCATAAACCTCCATCGCATCACACATAAACTGCGCTAATCCCTCACCAAACTTATCGATATTTTTCGTAAAGCGCTCATCAGCGACGTACATTTGACCGAGTCCTTTAAAAGCATCTAACGAATATTCACCGAAGTTTTGCAAGTAATCGTACCATACTTTAATAGCTGCCTGCGCCTCTTTAGAATCTGGTGCATCGTGTCTAAGCGTTGCTAAATTTCTATAAATAGCATTAAACTCCTCTTGGTTCTCTTTTGACATACCTTTTGCGTATTCGTTCGCTTTATCTACAGCTGCGTCTCCCCATTTTTCACGTGCTTCTTCTTCATATGGGTTATGGCTGAAATCGAATCCTTCAAATTTCTCTTTATTCGTCATTTCAATCTCTCCTTTTGTATGCTGAATTGTTTTATCAATCGTCGCAATCACCTTATCTAATCTGGCACGCTTTTCAAGAAGCATCTTCTTATGAAGCTGTAGTGCCTCTTCGCGATCAAATGATGGACTCATGATAATCTCTTTAATTTTCTTCAAAGGGAAGCCAAGCTCTTTAAAAAACAAAATTTGCTGCAATGTCTCTAAATTTTCATTGGAATACAGACGATATCCAGACTCTGTCGTCTCGTCTGGGGTTAACAACCCAATTTCATCGTAATGATGCAGTGTGCGCACACTAATTCCAACTAAATCAGCTACTTCTTTTACTCTCATTGTCATTTGTATCTCCCCCTTAGTACATACGATAAAGTATGACGCAACGTTAGAGTCAATAAGTAAATTCATTTTCTTTCTAAAAGTTTCATCTCTCCCCTATTTCATGCATAATAGATATGTACATATATTAGAAAGCGGTGAAAGTATGGTTTCAAATACTGTAATTGCCAGCATCATTTTTCAACTCATTGTCTCGATTCTGGTCCCAATTATCGTACTCGTTTATTTCCGTAAAAAATATAATATGAATTGGAAAGTGGTCGGCGTTGGTGTTCTTATCTTTATCGGATTCACCCAAATTCTTGAAACACCATTCCACCTATTTATGCGCGGTAATCCAACAATCGCTCCATTTTTAGAAAATCCGTTTGTCTTCGCAATTTATGGCGGATTGACTGCTGGTATTTTTGAAGAATTAGGACGCTTCGTTGCCTTCTTCTTCTTACTAAAAAAATATCTAGAATATAAAGATGGCTTCGCTTATGGAATTGGTCACGGCGGAATTGAATCTATTTTAATTGGCGGTTTTTCTGCATTACAAGCATTAATCTTTGCTAATTCTATTAACGATGGTAGCTTCGCTCGACTGATTGAACAAAAACCCGAGCTTAGCATTTTACAGGACATGTTAATTCAGCAACCTGCCTACTTATACTTCCTTGGTAGCTTAGAAAGAATTATGGCACTCGTGCTTCAAATCGCCTTTACAATGCTTGTTTTATACGCAGTCAAACAGAAGAAATATATCTTCCTAGTATACGCTATACTATTCCACGCATTTGTAGACTTTTTCGCGGCACTTTACCAAACAAAAACAATCAACATCTTCGTTGCCGAAGGAATTACACTTCTGTGTACAATTGGCGCTGTCGTTCTTATTCGCAAAATGAAAGAGAAATTAATGAGTGTACCGGAGTAAAAAATAAACCACCAAAATTGGTGGTTTATTTTTTATATGGATGATAACTTTTGCCCTCTTGCAGCTCCCTCTTTGTTTCTGCATCTATAACGATATATTTATGAAACTCTCCTACTTCATTTTGAATAAAAGAAGCGAAAAAGTATACTTGGCGATCAGAGTGAACAAAAAAATCTTGAAGTACCACTCTACCTCGACAACCGACAGCTGTTTTTTGTAGGAAAGAAAATTCTTCATCAGGCACTTCTTTAAATAAGATTTTTTTCCGAACACTATATGCTGCATTATTGTATTCTTTATAGATTTTCTTATCTAACTGTTTATAAAAAACATCCTCACTCACAAATGACTTATTTCGATTGCTTGGATAATTTAGTTTTTGATTCGACTCTGCATAAGTTGTGGACAAGTGTATAAAAAAACAAAGACTAAATACAATACATATCATTTTATTCATGATTGCACCTCAAATGTTCATTATCCACATTACTTTTCCACATATTTAAATCAATATGCTGTTTCCAATAAAAAGGAATTATTTCTACATTTGTCGAAGTATATAGCGTCAACTTGAAAGATGGGGATGAATTATGAAGAAAATTATTGTAATACGACATTGTTCAGCAATTGGGCAAAAACGTGATGATGAATTAACGACCGATGGAAAAGACCAAGCAAACACCCTTGCTACATTCCTCTTAGAAAATCATCTACAAATCGATCATATTATTTCAAGCCCATTTGTCCGAGCTATCGATTCCATTCGGCCCTATGCGCTCCAAGCTAACTTATCTATCCAAGAAGATGAACGATTAACTGAACGCATATTGAGCAACATTCCAATGGATGATTGGATGCAAAAACTAGAATCTACTTTTACAAATATAGATATTGCCTTTTCAGGCGGAGAGTCAACAAAACAAGCAACAGACCGGGCCCTATCGCTTATTCAAGACGTTTTACAATTAAACCATACGACAACACTACTTGTTACACATGGCAATTTACTTACGCTCATTTTAAAGCATTTTGATCATACGATTGGCTTTAATGAATGGAGAACTCTAACGAATCCTGATATTTACGAAATTACAATCGACGAACAATGTATCATAAAACGCTTATGGGAAGCATCGTCCAAGTAATATCCCTTTCCAAAACATTCAGTTGACGCCACGAGAAGAGACTGTTCTAACAATAGAAAGGGGTATCATTTCATATGTACGAAGACGTACTTGCTTTACTACATAAAACAAATGTTTCTTATGAAAAATTCGAACACGAACCAGTACTCGATTATGAGACCGATCGGATCGTACGCGAGAGACTTGGCTTACAAGGCACTCCAAGTAAAAGCTTATTTTTAAAATCAAAGTCTGGAGATTATTACGTATTTTTTACGTTAGAGGGCACAAGGCTCAACCGGGGAGAGATGAAAGAACTATCAGGAGAACGCTTATCTCTCTGTTCTCCTGATGAACTGCGAGACAAAACTGGTTGTACGCCGGGATGTGTGGCTCCTTTCGGATATTCACACGATGTAACAATTATTGTGGATAACGCTATTTATACGTACGATAAAATTTTAATTACACCTGGTGTTCCTGAATTTACAATTGAATTATCCACAGAAGAATTAAAAAAGATTTTATTAACATGTCCAAATACCGTTTTAGAGTACAAACAAAAAGAGAGCTAATCATTAGCTCTCTTTTTTTCATTATTTAGCTTCTGCTGTTTTTTCTTTTGCAGAACGTACTTGCTCGTCCGCATGGTAAGAAGAACGCACAAGTGGGCCAGCTTCACAGTGGCTAAATCCTTTGCTAAGTGCAATTTCTTTAAGCTCTGCAAATTCTGCTGGTGGGTAATATTTAAGAACTGGTAAATGCTTCTTAGATGGTTGTAGGTATTGCCCAAGAGTTAAAATATCCACATTGTTTGCACGTAAGTCATCCATTGCTTCAATTAAATCTTCTCTCGTTTCACCTAAGCCCACCATAATGCTCGATTTAGTTGGAATATCAGGCTGCATTTCTTTCGCTCGACGTAAAAACTCTAATGAACGTTCATATTTTGCTCTAGCGCGAACTCGGTCAGATAATCGACGTACTGTTTCAATGTTATGGTTTAAAATATCTGGTTTTGCATCCATTAACATTTTTAAGTTTTCTTCTACTCCACCCATATCAGATGGTAATACTTCGATAGACGTGAATGGGTTTTTACGACGTACTGCGCGTACTGTTTCAGCAAAAACAGCTGCTCCCCCGTCCTTTAAATCATCACGTGCAACCGCTGTTATAACAACGTGCTTTAAGCCCATTTGTACTACTGAATCTGCTACGCGTTCTGGTTCTTGTAAATCAAGCTCAGTTGGTAAGCCTGTTTTAACCGCACAAAAACGACAAGCACGTGTACAAACCGCACCTAAAATCATAAATGTTGCTGTTTTTCTTACAGCCCAGCATTCATGAATATTCGGACATTTTGCCTCTTCACAAACGGTATGAAGATTCTTAGAACGCATCATTTTCTTTAAGCCTGTATAGTTTTCATTCGTGTTTAACTTAATTTTCAACCATTCGGGCTTGCGCTTATATTCTGTTTGTTTTGTCATGGTTATCAACTCCGCACAATATGAAATAGTTTACCGTGTTCGCTTCTTTCAATGTAACATATCTATTCTAACGTATGAAAGCGATTTGCTCAAATGAAGATTCTAAGATTTTTTCCAATCGTTCCCTATAATGAAATACTCCGTATATCCCACACTAAAAAGAGTGATGTTGTGAAAGGAGTCTATTTCATGCTTCGAAAAATTTCTCTTTTGCTTTCTATTTGTTTTCTTCTCCACCAAAACATCGCTTACGGTGAAGATAATCAGCAAAGCATATACGAAAAGCGCATGGCACTATATAAAGAAACCGAGCAGTCTTCAGGCATTCCATGGTATTACTTAGCTGCAATGGATCAATATGAAAGAAATATACGGAGCGTAAGAAAAGATATTCCGAAAAAACCAGATGCCATCATTTCCCTTTATTTTAAACCAGAAATATGGGCTGGACCTATTAATAGTAACGATACTCTCCCCCATACAATTTCTCTATTTGGCGGAATAGGTTTAGATGGTGACAAAGATGGATTTGCAAATGCAAATAGCGACCGTGATCTTCTGCATACCGCAGCGACTATTTTAAGGAAACAAGGAACGTCAGAAGACCGTATTAAAATTATGCTCTGGGAATATTATAGACGTGCAAAAACAGTTGATTTAATTAGCGAATATGCCCAAATTTATAAACATTATGGCCGTATTAATTTAGAGGGAAATGCTTTTCCTCTTCCGATCCGTAGTGACCATAGCTACCGTAGTACTTTCGGCGCTGGAAGAAGTTTTGGCGGCAGAAGGATTCATGAAGGAACAGATATTTTCGCCGGATATGGCGTGCCAGTAAGATCGACTTGCTATGGCATTATTGAAACGAAAGGTTGGAACCGCCTTGGTGGATGGCGCATTGGTATTCGCGACCTTCATAACAATTACCATTATTACGCTCATTTAGGCGGGTTCTCAAAAGAAATACAGCTTGGACAAATTGTTGAGCCAGGGAAAGTAATCGGATTTGTTGGTAGCACTGGTTATGGACCTCCTGGTACAGCCGGAAAATTTCCGCCCCACTTACATTTTGGCATATATAAAGACAATGGCTATACAGAATGGGCCTTCGATCCATACATGCATTTAAGCCTTTGGGAACGCGAAGAACGAGCAAATACAAAACGATAACCGTAGCTGCATTGCTACGGTTATTTTTTATCCATTAAAAACCTGGCTGATCCGGGTTTCACTTTATTTACAACTAACTATCTGTTTTCTTTTTATCAGGTACAGCAACACTTCCACTTCCATAATACGTAGGCACTTCCCCTTGAACGATACGCGTCGCAATCGGAACATTTTGTTTCACCGTTATCTCTTTCGTATGAAATGGAATAATTACTTGCAATGTTACTTCCATTTCCATAACAATTTGAATCGCTGTAGTATTAATCCCATGCGGCTCAATTTTTTGTTTAATATCTGTATTCACATGCCCAATTGGCGTGAAATGAATCGGAATATCTGGTCCTATATTACCAAGAAGCGCATTATCAGTTACACGCCCAAAAGGAACTGCCATAGTCGCCCCGTTTTTTTCAGAAATACCTAGCTCCTTCAACTTCCCTTGTTCTACTTGCTGCAAATATTTTTCTATGTACGTGGTCGTTGACGTTACGATTTCATTTACTTGCTTTGTATTTAAATTAATTGTAGATACTTTTCCGTTTTTATCATTCTGTACTTTCATTAATGAATCTACATCGAATCCTTCATTAATTCGATCCTTTACTGCCTTCGTCATAATTGCCGTCGCCATTTTATGCGTCTCTACTTCCCCATATTTAATTAAGGTCGGCTGAATATTATTATTCACAATCCACAACCCTTGCGTAAGTAATATAATAAAAAGAATAAACGACATAAGCAGTATATACCGAAAGGCAATAGGTCCCCTTCGAAACCGCGAGTTTTTCGAGCGAAATATACTCATAAAAAAACCTCCTTCTTATATCATTTCTATGCAAGAAGGAGGGACGATATATGCTTATCTCATTTTTAATAATGCTTCTTTTCCAATCGTTCCTGCTGGAATGCCTAATGCTTCAGCTCCAGTCGTTACCGATTCTAGCGGCGCTTCAAGAAGTTGTTCAATCGTTCTTACACCAACCGCACGGCCAGCAATAATTCCTCGATCACCTAATTTCTCATTTAAAAGACCTACATCTAATGCACCACACATAATATATCCTTTATCGCTCATTACAGCTAGCAAATTTGTCTTTGGAAGTTTCACGCTAACCGCAATAAACGTATAATTATCAATTATAATTGGCTCCACATTAACCATAGTTCACACTCCTCTCTTTCTTATCTGTATGACAAGAGAAAAATGAGTGTTACAAGTTAACTAGCCTATAGTTTAACAGAAGAAGTATAAGTTATTAACATATCTGTTAACACATCTCTAAGTAGTTCTGGCATATAATATTGTTTGTCAGAAAGTGTGGATAGCTCTGGGTATAAGTAGCCAAATGTAAACATATCAATTGTTCCTACTGTATATATACGATCTAATTCCAGCGATTCCCCGTTAATTAATACATCTTCGAGTAAAATTTTATTCCCAGGAATCGTATCTGGAATTACTTCTACACCCGCGTAAATCATTTTCCCCATCACTTTCCCACGAAATCCGAATCCTTTCACCTCAAGATTCTCCATATTCGGCTTACGTGCTTTCAAAATAACTTCTCTTAATATCTTTCCTGGAACTTTCAAAGCACACGGATTAATTGGATGTGGACAAATTCTGTGAATATCTCCGCGCGTTACGACACCCTCTTCTAACCCTTCAAGAAGTACACCAGCATTCACCATGCCAATTTCTGCACCGCACCATGTTTTCAGCGCACTTGCTAACATATAAGAAAACGGCGTCTCATGAAACCAATCAACCTGTAATGACTCTTTTAAATGAACGACAGGCTCTGCCATTATATGCTTACTTTCTTCCTGCAGTATTTCAATTGTGGATAACGGCTCGCTATAAGCACCTAACCGTTCCGTCTTAATCGCTCTACCGTCCTTTTTCAACAGCTTCTTCGTCTCTTTATCCACAGTAAGCTGCACGTGCCCAACGTAACGTCCCCACTTTTCACAGCAACAAAGTAAAGTATTATTCATTAGAACACCACGCTCAAATAAATGATGCGTATGTGCCCCTAAAATAACATCTATATCATAATGCTCTGCCATATACTCATCCATACTTTTTCCAAGGTGAGAAAGGACAACTGTAATATGTGCCTCATCTCTCACTTCTTCTAAAATAGACTCTAAATGGATAAGCGGATCTTCAATATGCCAATCGAGCATTTGATAAAACTCTGGATACGCAACAGTTAACCCGATAAAAGCAATCGTAATCCCATCTGTCGTTGTATGTAATTTATAAGGCTTTGCCCATGATGGACGTACACCTTCTTTTTCAAATAAATTTGCGACAAGTACTTCAAATCCAGCATCATCATAGAGCCGATTTAAATGCTCTTTCGCTAACGTAATGCCTTCATTATTTCCGATCGTTACATAATCATATAACGCCTCATTTAAAAGCTTCGTATTCCCAAGCCCATTTGTCGCTTCCGAAATACTATGAAAACGATCCACATGATCACCGATATCAATCGTCAAAACAGTCTCTCCCGCTTCCTGTCTTCGCTTTTTCTCCCCTAGAACAAACCGAGAAATTTGCGGCCAATTTTCAAAATGACTATGTATATCGTTTGTATGATAAAGGTGGATGATTGTTTCTTTATTTGTATTCAGAGAAAAAACCTCCTCTCAGTTCCTTACTGCCATTTACGCTATGCGCACACAATAATCCTGTAAATACTTTTCGTCTTTTCTTGCTATTTTACATTGTACTCGCATTGTGAGAAAAAGCAAAAGATTGTCCTTTTTATATGAGAAACTTTTGCTAATGCAGGAAAGAATTCCAGATAGTGGAGGAAGGGGTGGATTTGTCAAAAAGTTTAATAGAGAATTCAGTGGGTGGTTGTTCAAGTGGATTTGTCAGTATCTTTGTCTTAAACCTAGTCGTTCTCTGTTCTTATAAAATATTTGGGGTATGTGAGGATTTTCTTTTGTCTTATCTTGTCGACAAATCGATATTCCTTGTCGAAACGTTGATATATTGAAATAATCGTTGATATATTCCCGTTTATGATCGATATATTTGAAAAATCGTTGATATATTTAGCTGAACACCCACCCGGGTATACTCTCCCAAGCCAAGACAAATCCGCAAAACAAAAAAGCGCCCTGCACAGCAGGACGCTTTCTTCATACATATATTATCCAGTTCCAGCGGCTAGAATGTTCGGTGGCTTCACTTCTTCCTATGAGGCAAAAAGCGCCTCTACGTCAGAAGCTCCATCCCCCTCACATTCTGAACGAGCCGCTTCCACTTTAAATATGTCCAGCTTCGCCTCCTAGACCCTCATGTCTAAGAACCTTCCGTACGAGAAGATAAAAAGCATCTTCTGTGCGAAAGAACCTTAGCCAACCGGTCTGAACAGTCGGCTCCGCATTTCTATTTAACCAATAGAACCTTCCATCTCGACTATATATAAAAGAATAAAACGTAGAAAACCGCATCTAATCAATGTTTTAGGAGTTTAATGAAATTTGTTTTTTGATGTTTTTCGTTATTTATTTTACAAAACGGTATCACAAATGGTATCACAAAAAAATTAAAAACAAAAAAGCACAGCGTGTATAAGTCGTGCTACCAACACCCTTATACCGTCCGCCTATCATGACTAGGCAAACACTTGCTGTACTTTTACGAACTATTTTACAGTACGTAAGGGCTCCTTAGCAACAGTTTGCTTATACTTGGCATTCTGTTGCTTTTTTGTTTCCCAGAAGGAGACACATATATATGGAAAGAAAAAGAATTGAGGTTGTAGCAAGTAAAGAGTCATTTCATAATTTATCACCATTTATAGAAGTAGAAGAACTAAACAAAACTGTACGTGCGTACAGAGACTCTATCCGTATGCTTATTAAGCGTACCGATGTACAATCTAAACTCATTACATTACTTGAAATTCTAAAACGCCACAGTTGCAAATATGTAGGTGTGAGTTTCCTGTGCAAAAACAGAATAGCTGAAAAAATGGAAGTTTCCTATAAAACTGTACAACGTTTAATGAAGAAGCTTGTGGATCTAGAGATGATTAAACAGGTGGCAATGAAACGTAAAAAAGATATGCTTCAAACTTCTAACGCTATTATTATTCAACCTATTGTGGAAGAAGTGTCCAACAAGACACAAGGTGAACGTCCTACAAAGTGTCCTACCATTAAAACAAAACCTGTTTCCTTAAAACAAAATATAAAAGATATAAATAAACGTAATAGTAATGAGAATAGCAATACTCCAGAAGAGAATATTGAACAAGCTGATTTTGTTGCTCACTGGGTACCAGAGCGTTTTATTTCTTTAGTTCGCTCTTTTTATGGTGATTCTAAAACAATTCAAGAACTGTGGAAGGTTGTAAGACAGTGTAATAACATTGTTAATCATACAACAGGAGATAAAGCATTTAATAAGGACCAAGAACTTACTATTGGCTTAAAAGCTATTAAAGAGCTTGTTATGAAAATTAAATCCGGAGTAAAAATGAAGAAAGGGAAATTCGCTTATTTCAACGGAATTGTAAACAACTTAATGGACAAGTTCTACTTTGATAAAGAATTTATGGCCATCTAAAAACACCTAGCTAAATTAACTAGGCGTTTCGATTTTTAAAATATCCATGAATTGAATTTTATGTATTATATTCGGGCCATTACTCACTACAATTCTACCCATTTGTTGTTCAAGTTTAACAATTTTCCCTTGAATGATATCTGGTTCTTTATATTTTCGATACACTGTAAACACTAATTCTATATCATCCTGTACTGCCAATTGTATTAGTTCAGCAGCTTCTTGTTGCTCGAATTCATCCATGTATGGTCTAGGTTCCTTTTTTGAAGTACTTTTCTTCTTTGGTGGTTTCGGAATTGCTGTTGACATGTAATATCACCTCATTAAACGTTTTAAGCGTATTGATAGTTATTTCTTACTTTATCAACTGATAGTATATTGGCTAATTTCAACGTTCTAACTTGTTGTTTTTTCATGCAATACACCAATATACGATCTTCATATATCTTTCTAACAATAACAGTTCTTTGAGAGAAATCTCCTGAACCGTTTAAATAAATTAATTCAATTGGTATTTTTTGATTAAACGAGCATGTAAGTAAATAATTCATAAGATGACCTCCCGAAAGAACATTTGTTCGTAATTAAATATTAGAACAAATGTTCTGTTTTGTCAATGAATCAGAAACCAATATTTACAGTTATTACGTAAAATTGGTATGATTTACTTATTAATAAAGGGGGGAGATTTTTGAGTCTAAACATGTATTTAGGGGAAGTACATAACCAAACACAAAGTATGAATGCTGTATGTACCGCTACCATTCAAGGTATGGAACAAGTTATTCAATCGATTGATGCTTTTACAAGTGATACCGTTCTACAAGGGCAAACTTACGATAGTGCAAAAGCGTTTTTTGCAGAAACTTTTCGCCCTTTAGCACAAGGAATCATTTACTTATGTGAAGAATTAATCCGTCAGAACGATGCCTTTCCAAGTCAATTTCAATCACAGGTAGCTTCAACAGATGTTATTGAACAAGAAATATTAGAACAAATTCGAGAAATTGATCGAATGATAGCAAGTACGGAAGCACTCAATCAAGCTATACCAATCTCGGGCATGGACGCTATGGTAAATCTTTTTGCTGTCATGAGGCGTAAACTGCAAGAAAAATTAGAACACCTATATGAATTTAATCAAACATCTAGCGATAACTATAATACAGCAATTCAATTAGCCGCTAGCATTGCGACGGGTCTTGCTGAAGTCCAAAGTGGGAAAGGTTTTAGTCCAGCAAGTGGCACATTTAGTACACAAGGATTAAATATGGAGTGGGCGACTTCAATTCAATCGATTACACAAGATAGGAAGCGTCAGGCTGATAATTCAATTGAAGAAGGTGCAATGTGTGGCAAAATCCCACCACAATCAGAACAATCCTTTTGGGATAGAAATAAAAAGGATTTGAACGATGCCTGGACTGGTATTTCCACTGGGGTAGTAGATGGCGTTGTAGACGCATGGGACGGATTTGTTGCTTTGGGAGATAAAGAGACTTGGTTGAATATGCGGGATGCGATTGTAAACTATGAAGAAACACTTCCTGCTGCATGGAATGCCTTATCAGATTCATTCATGAATGAATTTTGGAATGGGGATATGGAAAGTAGAGAACATTATGCAGCTTATGCAGTCACCTGTTATGAAGTGACCTTTGTCAATAGTTTTTCACCCATAATATTTTTCTTGATGGCATACAAAAGCTTCAGAAATAAGATCTATCGACAGTTAACCACTCTGTTATTCGTGGATTGGTTACCTCAGGTTAATGGTTCGTCGTTAGGCTCTTATAATCTCACTGCGTGGATCACACCTTTTCAAATTCTAATAAATAGCTTGTTTATCAGAATTTCAGCCATGCCAGAAGAGGTGAGTCATAGATAGCCAGACCTGTAATTCACTATCTCTGAAGCTCATCTATGCCATCAATTGATACCTTTGGTTTCTAACTATGAATGAATCAATCAACTTCATATCCTTCCCTCTTTATTTTCGGTGAATTTTACCTGTTTCTAATCCCCATATAAAACACCCCAGTTCTCTTGCGATAGCTGTAACGGCAACATTTCTAGGTTTCCCTTGATATATCATGCGATAATATTTTCTTTGTAACCTTTCTACAGCCTGATCCGCATAAGCAATCACTTCGCTTCGTTGCCCTTTTTGTCTTGCTTTCACTCGCTTCGATTTTAATCCGATTGTTCCTTTTACCAACGCATTTGCACATTCTACAAGAGTAGACCTAACGGTCGAATTTCCTTGTTTTGTAATCGAACGTCGACTGATTTTTTCTCCACTTGAGCTTTCGCTTGGTGTCAATCCTACATAAGCCATAAATGCTTTAGCCGTGGGAAAACGAGTGAAGTCTGCAATTTCCACATGAACAGTCATTGCCGATGTTGTATCTATACCTTTTAAGCATCTTAAATTTGCGATTGGTTCTTCGTACCTTTCACGATGAGATAATTCTTCTAATCTCAGACTGAACCGCTCAATTTTATCGACTAGAACATCATACTGTAATAGGTATTCGCCTAACGTTTCTTTGAATAATCCTTGTAGATCAAGATTCTTTAACCATTTCATATAAGCGATTGTCCAGCTTGATTTCCCTTCATACACATAGCCATGCCTTAAAAGGAATGCTTTTATCTGTTGTTTTATTTTTTTCAAAGATGTTTTAAAATCACCTAACATGCGGATATACTCTTTCACGGCAACATCCTCTTCTTCTGGAACATATACTTCTTTATAGGTGCCATTTGCTAAATTAAGAGCAATCATTTTGGCATCGAATTTATCATTTTTAACCATTTTATTTTTTGATGAACTGTACATTGTTGTGGGAGCTAAAATATCACAATCAATTCCATTTTGTTCAAGAAGATTATGAAGTGAATACCCTAAACAACCAGCCTCATATCCAGCTTTAATTTTTATATCTTCACCATATTTTGTTTTCAGTTTCTCAACGAATTTTTTTACGAGAGATACATTTGAAGCACATCGTGCTTCTCTTACAATTTCCCCAGTTGTTCCGTGTAGTGCACATAAGCTAAAACTTTCCTTGTGGACATCCATCCCAATATAGATTATATTTTCCATAGTGGCCTCCTATTATCATAGGGTATAACCCCATTCATAATGTTTTCATTCATTATTATGGGTTAAAATCCCTGACTTGATAATCTAGGAGGTCGCTTCATATTATCTCTCTATTATTTTAACATAGTCGAGGAACATTTTTTCTTTTCAAGAATATATATAATGAGGAGGAAATACTTGTGAAAATCGCAATTTCTGGTGGTACAGGCTTTATCGGTAAATCCCTTTCTACTTTTTTTATTCAAAAAGGATATACTGTTTACATTCTCACACGAAAAAAAACTACTGAAACTTCCGACCCTAACCTTCAGTATGTTCAATGGACACCAGATTTACAAACCTTCCCCCTCTCTTCTATTGATGTAGTTATTAATCTAGCCGGAGAGTCTATTAATAGTAGATGGACAAAGCAACAAAAGAAAGCCATTTTAAACAGTAGAATTCAAACAACAAAAGGACTCATTAAACAATTGCAGGGACTCCATACAAAGCCACACACATTTATTAACGCAAGTGCTATTGGATACTACGGAACATCTGAAATAGAGTCTTTTACAGAACAGCATGAGACTCCTGGAAATGACTTTTTAGCAAATACAGTATATTCATGGGAACAAGAAGCATCTAAAGCACGTTCTCTCGGAATACGAACAATCTACGCAAGATTTGGAGTCGTATTAGGTGCAAATGGAGGAGCTCTTCCAAAAATGCTACTTCCCTATCAATTCTATATCGGCGGCACCATTGGTTCTGAGAAACAATGGTTATCATGGATTCATATAGACGATGTCGTTCGTATGATGGATTTCATCATACACAAAAAAGAAATTGATGGTCCTCTTAATATGACAGCACCAACACCCATAAGAATGAAGGAATTTGGAGAAAACATTGCAACTATAATGAACAAGCCTCATTGGTTGCCTGTACCTTCATTTATCATTCAAACTTTATTAGGTGAAATGAGCATACTTGTACTAGAAGGGCAACGTGTATTACCCATTAAGGCAATTGAACATGGATACCAATACACATTTCCGGCAATAGACCATGCATTACAAAATATACTTTCGCATACAATGTAGTACTTCTAAAACACAATTTTACATGGGCTCTTTCAAAACTTTCATTTTCTAGGATCCGAAGCATTACCATACAAATAACCTTTCAGTTACTTTCCCTTAACTTCCATTAGCATTATAAAGTAACAGAAATGAGGTACCTATGAAAATATTGCTCAAACAAGCCATTGTATACCCTATTACATCTCAAAAGTTTCAAGGCGATGTACTCGTTACAGGAGAGCGAATTACCGAGGTCAAACCTTTTATTCAACCTACTCAAGATATGACCGTTATAGATGCACGAGCACTCCATCTCTTACCTGGCTTTATTGATGTCCATACTCACCTTGGTCTCTATGATGAAGGCACTGGTTGGGCTGGAAATGATGCCAATGAAACATCTGAAGTTTCAACACCACATATTCGTTCTTTAGATGGAATCCACCCTTTGGATATCGCCTTTCAAGACGCTGTACAAAACGGAATTACAACCGTTCACGTTATGCCTGGCAGTCAAAATATTATCGGGGGGACTACTTGTGTAATAAAAACAGCTGGAACTTGTATTGATCATATGATTATTCAAGAACCTGCTGGTTTAAAGATTGCCTTTGGAGAAAATCCTAAAAAAGTCCATAGTAATGGAACAAAAGAATCCATTACACGTATGGGGATTATGGGGTTACTTCGGGAATCATTCTATGAAGCACAACACTACGGGCACGAAGCTGATTTTCGAATGCTTCCTATTTTAAAAGCATTACGTCGTGAAATACCCGTACGTATCCACGCTCACCGAGCAGATGATATTAGTTCTGCGCTACGCTTTGCAACGGAATTCAACCTCGATCTACGTATTGAACATTGTACAGAAGGACACTTTCTTGTTGAAGAGCTTTCGAAACATAATTTGAAGGTTTCAGTTGGTCCCACTCTGACACGTCGTTCTAAAATCGAACTAAAAAACAAGACATGGGATACTTACCATATATTATCTAAAAATGGTGTGGAAGTTTCTATAACAACAGATCATCCTTATACACCCATTCAATATTTAAATATTTGTGCCGCTGTCGCAGTAAGAGAAGGATTAGACGAGAAAACAGCACTAGAAGGAATCACCATATTCCCAGCGCGAAATTTGCGTTTAGAGGATAGAATTGGAAGCATCGAGGTTGGAAAAGACGCCGATCTCGTGTTATGGACTCATCATCCTTTCCATTATTTAGCCAAGCCTGTACTAACTATGATTGATGGAAAAATAATTTACAAAAAAAATAAAAAAAACTAGTTTATTTTTTTGACTAGATAAAGTATTATACGATTATAAACTGAATGAAACCATAATCAATTTGTGTCGTGATTATCATTTTCAAATTGATGAATGGGGAAGGCAAATGGTGCGCCACCAGCGTTAGAAACTGGTTCTAGTGGGTTCGATTCCCACCCCGAAATTTTTTAAAGATTGATATAAAAATTTCGAGGGTGGGGTGTTTTTTCGTCATGCTACCCTCGTGTGAGGAGGAGTTAGTATGTTGAAAAAACGCGACTTACACGACAGCCACGTTCTATACGAGTTAATGGTGGATCCAGCTGTCTTCCCTTTTGTGCGTCAAAAGGCTTATTCTTATGAAGAATATTTATTCTTAACAAAACAAACGATTGAAGCTGAAGAGCGTGGTGAATTAATTTCACGCACAATTTTAGATGAATGGGGTAACCCTATCGGAACAATTACTTTATTTGATGTGCAAGAAAAAGCTGGATTTCTCGGGACATGGCTTGGCAAACCATATCATGGAAAAGGCTATAATAAATTGGCAAAAGATTCATTTTTTAGTGAACTTTTCTATGAATTAGATATTGAAACAATTTTCATGCGTATTCGTAAAATAAATATTCGTTCTATTAAAGCTGCAGAAAAACTGCAATATGTGAATCTAGCAAACGAAACAAGAAAAGCCGTATATGATGAAATTAACGCAAACGAAGAAGTATATAACTTATATGAAATTCCAAAAGATCAATACACACTTGCTACAATGCGAGATACAACCTTCCAAGATGCTCATCAATTAAAAGAAGCATAATCTAAATTTTCTGAAATGATAATCAATCATTAACATTTTCCATATGCGTATATCCCCTCATGTCTTTGGAAACGATAAATAGTAACTTTAAGACACGAGGTGATTTGTAATGGATAAAAAGAAACGTGATAAAGCAAAAAACACATTATCTAGTACACAAGAAGTTCTCTATCAACGCGAATTTCAAAAAGCAGATCGTGCAGCAGGATATCGCTCGAAAAGCATTTAAAGTGAAAATGAATAATTAGAAGTTTCCCCCCTAATTATTCATTTTCATTACATAATTTTCTCGATTGATAGAAGTAAGCAAAAAAGCCCCTTATACATAATGGGCTTTTTTTGCTGTGGACAACTTTATCCACAAAACCAACAGAATTGTTAGTAATTTTCAAAAACATTTAATATTTTTCTATATTAAAGCATATATCAGCTGTTTTAATTGTGGATATTTTTCTAAAAATTGTGGACAATGTGGATATAGTTGTTAATATTCCGACTTTACTGTTTAATGAAAGCGCAATCCTTTTGTGGATAACTGGCTGAATTTTCTTTGAAAATAATAAAGAACCCTCTTTACATATACAAAGAGGGTTTCATATTAAGTAAAAGATTGTGCAAGAGCAGGTGATTTAATAGGTATATGACGCGGTTCTGCATGATTTTCTGCCAAAATTGCATCTACAATATGACCAGCTGGCTCTGGAAGATAGATGCTTTTCATTGCTTCTTTCATTTGAAGAAGCTTCACATCATCTTGTAATAATGCCTCTGTTTTTGCAAAAACCTCACTATCATCGCGAATGACAACTGCTGCTCCCTTTCTTTCAAAGTACATCGCATTTTCATTTTCTTGTCCTGGAACAGGCTTATATAAAATGACAGGTACTTGCAACGCTGCTGCTTCACTTAATGTTATTCCGCCTGGCTTCGTAATCATACAAGAAGTAACACGGAATAATTCATCAATATTTTCAACATACCCAAACACTTTTAATACATCGGAATTTTGCTTCTGTAAACTTAATAAATCCTGTTTTAAAGCTTCATTTTTCCCACAAACGACAACTACTTGTAAATTAGGCACTGACATAAATGATTGGCATAGTTCTTTTACATTTCCTAATACCCCATGAGCACCTGCTACAATTAGTAAAATCTTTTTATTCTTACATAACTGATATTTAGTATATATGATTTCTGGATTTACCTTTAACTCAAAACTACTCCGAATTGGAATTCCTGTTTCAACAATTTGTTCCGCAGGTACACCGATATCAACCATCAATTCTTTCACATGATCCGTTGCAACAAAATAACGATCTACTTCTCGATGAATCCATATTTTGTGCACGCAAAAATCCGTTAATACGTTATAGACAGGAATTGAAATACCTGTTTGTTTCTTCAATTCTGGTACAGCGATAATTGGAAATGTATTAATTACAATATCTGGTTTCTCCACCTGTAATAGTGTTTTCAAACGTTTTCTTCCAAAGTTCGCATACCAAGATGCTATTTTCTTATCATAAATTTTTTCTACCCCGTAATAAAACAAACGATATAATTCTTTTCCTATTGTATAACTTTTTAAATATAGATATTTTGTAATGTCAGTTATAAATGGATGTGATTCTCCAAACAAGTCGCATACAATAACATCTTCAATTCCTTTTTGGCGAAATGTTTGTTCTAATGTTTTTGCTACTTGCACATGACCATTACCGTAATGTGCAGTTAATATTAAAACCTTGGGGTTTTTTATCAAACAAATCCACTCCTAGCTTTTTGTTTCTCCATATTGCATATACGACAATAGGAAAAACATTTTCCTTAAAAATTACATAAACAGATTCTAATAATTCCCTTTCAGCTATGTACCTGTCGTGGATATGCAAAGCATATAAGATTGACCCCTTAATCCTATCTGTGCTCATATCTTTACATTATACTTTCCTATAAGAGCTTTCGCAATAACTTACAAATGTTCTCTATTCCATGATACTCACTCTTTTACTTCTTAATTCTTTTTACTATTTTGATTTCCCTTTACAATTATGTAAATTTCTCCATTTATTCCGTACAAAATTATGGATATTCTACTTTCAGTATACTCTTTTATCAATATATACTCTAGATTTTATTGTAAAGAAAGCAAAAAGCCTAATCCAATATTTGGATTAGACCGCTTGTAAAATATATTTAGCATGTTCTACATTTTTCTCAGTAGGTGGTTCTACATTTGCGAGTGGATACTTGTGTCCAAGCGCCTCCCATTTATATACACCAAGCTTATGATATGGTAACACTTCAACTTTTTGAACATTAGACAGACTTTGAATAAAGCTAGATAGTTTTTGTAGATCCTCTTCATTATCCGTAACACCAGGAACTAATACGTGTCGTACCCAAATCGGTTTATTCTTATCCGATAAATAACGAGCAAATTGTAAAATATGTTCATTTGATTTCCCTGTTAATTTACGATGCTTTTTGGAATCGATATGTTTCAGATCCAATAAAACTAAATCTGTATAATCCATTAAAATATCTAGCTTATTTTGGAATTCTGGTTCCTCAGAATAACAACCACCAGAAGAGTCGATTGTTGTATGGATACCAGCCGCTTTACACTTTTTAAACAACTCAATTAAAAAGTCTAGCTGTAATAATGGCTCTCCACCGCTAACTGTTATACCGCCTCCGGAAGCTTCAATAAATGGAAGGTAACATGTCACATCCTGCATCACTTCTTCAACTGTTATTTCTTTACCTTTACCGATTTCCCACGTATCAGCATTATGACAATATTGACAACGTAATAAACACCCTTGTGTAAATATGACATAACGAATCCCCGGGCCATCAACAGTACCACAAGACTCTACAGAATGTATTCTTCCTTTTACCATGTTACTTCCTCCTTTATTGAAACAGCCTCCCTTCGCTATATATTAAGAGCGAAGGGAAACCTTTTTCATTTACATGCTTTCATGCATTGTACGGTTAATTACATCAATTTGTTGTTCACGAGTTAATTTAATAAAGTTTACAGCATAACCAGATACACGAATTGTTAATTGTGGATACTTCTCAGGATGTTCCATTGCATCCATTAATGTTTCACGGTTAAATACGTTAATATTTAAGTGGTGCCCTTCTTTTACTGCATAGCCATCAAGCATTGATACTAAGTTACGTACTTGTACATCATCTTCTTTACCAAGTGCTTTCGGAATAATAGAGAATGTATTAGAAATACCATCTTGTGCATCTTCATATGGTAATTTAGCCACAGATAATAATGAAGCTAATGCACCCTTTGTATCGCGTCCATGCATTGGGTTCGCACCTGGTGCAAATGGTTCTCCAGTACGGCGGCCATCTGGAGTATTACCAGTTTTCTTACCGTAAACAACGTTAGATGTGATTGTTAAGATTGACATTGTATGAACAGAGTTTCTGTATGTTTTATGTTTACGAAGTTTATTCATAAATGTTTTTACAAGATTTACAGCAATCTCATCTACACGATCATCATTGTTACCGTATTTAGGGAAATCTCCTTCAATCTCGAAGTCAACTGCAATACCATTTTCATCACGAATTGGTTTTACTTTTGCGTACTTAATTGCACTTAATGAATCTGCTACTACAGATAGACCAGCGATACCTGTTGCCATTGTACGAAGAACGTTTGTATCATGAAGTGCCATTTCAATACGTTCATAGCTATATTTATCATGCATGTAATGGATAACATTTAATGTGTTTAAATATAGACCCGCTAACCATTCCATTGTCATATCAAACTTATGCATAACTTCTTCATAATTTAATACTTCAGAAGTAATTGGTGCGTACTCAGGACCAACTTGTGCTTTTGACTTTTCATCTTTACCACCGTTAATCGCATATAATAATGCTTTCGCTAAGTTTGCACGAGCTCCGAAGAACTGCATTTGTTTACCGATTCTCATTGCAGATACGCAACATGCAATACCGTAATCATCGCCGTATTCAGGACGCATAATGTCATCATTTTCATATTGAATTGCTGATGTTTTAATAGACATTTTCGCACAGTAGTTTTTAAAGTTCTCTGGTAATTGTTTAGACCAAAGAACAGTTAAGTTTGGTTCTGGAGCTGGTCCTAAATTATCTAATGTATGCAAGAAACGGAATGAGTTCTTTGTTACTAATGGACGACCATCTAATGCCATACCACCGATAGATTCAGTTACCCAAGTTGGGTCACCAGAGAATAATTCATTATAATCAGGTGTTCTTGCGAATTTCACAAGACGTAATTTCATAATGAAGTGATCTACAATTTCTTGTACTTCTTCTTCTGTTAAAGTACCATTTGCTAAATCTCTTTCAATGTAAATATCTAAGAATGTAGAAGTACGTCCAAGACTCATTGCAGCTCCGTTTTGCTCTTTAATCGCTGCAAGGTATGCGAAGTATAACCATTGGAATGCTTCTTGTGCATTTGTTGCTGGCTTAGAAATATCGAAGCCATGAGAAGCAGCCATTTCTTTTAACTCTTGAAGTGCACGCATTTGCTCAGATAACTCTTCGCGTAAACGCATTGTATCTTCGCTCATTACACCACCAGTTAAATTCAAATCAGCTTTTTTCGCTTCAATTAAATGATCAATACCATATAACGCTACTCGGCGATAGTCACCGATAATACGTCCACGTCCGTATGCATCTGGAAGACCAGTAATAACACCTGATTTACGTGCATTTCTCATTTCTGGTGTGTATGCATCAAATACACCTTGGTTATGAGTTTTTCTCCACTCTCTAAAAATACGACTAAGTTCTTTATCCATTTCGTATCCATAAGATTCACAAGCTTGTTCTGCCATACGAATACCACCATATGGTTGTAAAGAACGTTTAAATGGTTTATCAGTTTGGAAACCGACTACTTTTTCAATATCTTTATTTAAGTATCCTGGGTCATGTGATGTAATAGAAGAAACAATTTTTGTATCCATATCAAGAACGCCACCGTTTTCACGTTCTTTCGTTGTTAAATCCATTACTTGATCCCAAAGTTGTTTCGTTGCTTCAGTTGCTTCTGCTAAGAAAGATTCGTCCCCTTCGAAAACGTTTACATTATTTAAAATGAAATCGCGAACATCAATCTCTGCTTTCCATTTTTCACCTTTAAAGTTTTCCCATGCGTTTTTAACATTTTCTAATACTTGAGTCATCCTAATCTCCTCCATTTTTGATTAGTACAGGACTAAGATTTTTTATATAACAGCTTACACACTTAGAATACTACTTTTTTACGAAAGTGAACGAAATAGTTGTGACATGTTTGTGAAATATTGAGCAAACTACTATATATATAGTGTTAACTTCATTTAAAAGTCTTTAAAATTAACCCTTTCCTTAATTGTATTTTTTTGGTATCCTTATATACGAGTCCTATTTTGTAATATAAGAACAATACCCATTGTAGAGCTGTAATACTCTTATCTCCTAATCTGTTATAGTTTTTATAACAGAACAAAAAAGTGTACACATGTTGTACACTTTTTTTGTTACTTCTATAAAACATCTCTTTTTCTATTGCCATCATAGAATCCGCCACGATTGTCTGTTATTGCAATTATTTGATCTAGTCCTTCTATATGATCACCTATAATTCGAAGTACAGCTGGTGGATGACCTATTTTAGCAAAATGTTCACTGGGACGAATACGGTTCATCTTATCGACCTCAACACGACTTACACATGCAACTTCAAATCCTGAAAGAATAGCTTTCACTTGGGCTACACACGGCGCCAGTAAAGATCTATACCCAATTTCTTTCAAACACTTACGGCTAAACGCATTCGGTACAGCGATAAGAGAGCCTACGCCTAGATCTTTTCTATCACAAGCTAAATTTAATGCATATTTAAATGCAGTTACAAGATGAAGCGGTACTCTTAAATCTAAATAATGATTTAGATCATTTAATGCAACATCTGTTCCATCTGCAATAGCTTTCGCAAAAGGATATAGCTCACTCGCTGGAATAACAAAATCGCCATCTATAAATAACACAATTTCTCCTTTTGCAAAATACGTTCCAAGTGAGCGCCCCACATCATTTCCGAGTGCTTCTTTATATACAATTGTCGTTGCCCCTTTGTCTTTTGCAATTTTTTTCGTTTTATCTGACGAACCATTTACGACAACGATAATTTCGAAGGGTTCAATTTTGCGAAGCTCTTCTATAACGTTTCCAATTGTTTTCTCTTCATCTTGTACGGGAATAACAACCGATAGTTGCTTTCCTTTATAGAAATCAGATGTAACACCCCACCCTTGATAAAACTCTTCAAAACTTAAAGTATGATAGACACTATCCCTTTTCCTATTTCCATCATAATATCCTCCGCGCTCATCACTGCTTAATATCCGTTCTGCTACTGCTTCTATATGATCACCTATCATTCTTTTTTCAGATTGGGAAAGATTTGTCCCATATGCAGCATGCTGGAATGGACGAAATTTATTCGGCGTAATAACGTCAATAGCACAATGACGACTAATTCTCCATTTACTTTGAACTAGGCGTAAATGAGCCACAATAGGATTAACAAAACATTCATATCCGATGCTTTGAACGACTTCTTTCGTCAGCGCATGAGGTACATCTAATAAAGAATTCATTTTTAATTCTTCACGCTCTAACATTGCATTTAATATTTGGCGCCATACTGTAATAGAAGTGGTTTTTTGCCTTTTTAAAAATAATGCATCCAAATTATTTAAAACTCCATCTGCCTGATCGTATAAAATCGGATTAAGGAATAATTTTAATTTTGAAGTTGGAATAGCAAAATCACCATCTATAAATAGTAATACATCACCTATCGCATGTTTTGCGCCGACTGCACGTCCAACATCGTTCCCTAGTAGCTCTGTATGCTTGATTACTTTACACCCTAAACGATCTGCAACATCTTCTGTTCCATCATTACAACCGTTTGCTACTACAATGATTTCTACTGGATTTAATGGTCTTACCGATTGAATAACGTCTGAAATCGTATCGACCTCATTACATGCAGGAATAATAACAGATAATGACTTAGCCATTGTTTTGTTCACGAAACCACTTAATTGTTTCCTTCAATCCGTTTTCCCACGTTACTTTCGCCTGAAATTGAACAAGCTCTTTTAATTTTGTTACATCTGGTCTTCTATTTGGAATTTCTTCAAAACCATGAGGATATACTTCTTCAAAAGGCACTTGGACAATCTTCGAAGAAGAATTCGTTAATTTTTTAATTACTTCTGCTACTTCTTTTATGCTCTTTTCATTCTCAGAACCTATATTAATAATCTCACCATTTACCTTCTCATCCATTGCCCGAATCGTTGCCTCTACCGCATCACTTACATACGTAAAACAACGTGTCTGCTTTCCATCTCCATATACGAGAATGTCTTCTCCTTGCAGTGCCGCGCGGATAAATCGCGGGATTACTCCTGCATATGGACCATCTTTCGCTCTTGGACCATAAATATTAAAGTATCGAACAATCGTTACTGGTAAACCTTCTAATGCGTACCCTAAACATAATGTCTCTTCCAACGTTTTACAAACTGCATAACTCCAACGAATTTTAGAAGTTGCCCCGTACAATCGATCTCCCTCTTCAGAGAAAGGCGGCTTGGCCTTACCATATACTTCTGAAGTAGAAGCAAAAACTACTTTCTTCTTTCCTTTTAACGCTGCTTGTAAAACATTTCTTGTCCCATCAAAATTCGTTTCTATGAGCTCTATACTTTTTTCCATTGTTGTTTTCACACCTAAAATTGCTGCTAAATGAAACACGACATCATGCTGATCTACTAATTCATAAATAGAATTTTTATCTAAAACACTTATTGGAATAACACGGATTTCTTTCATTAACTCTTTATGGTACTTATTTTTACCTTTATAAAAGTTATCCACAACAGTGACCTCATAACCTCTTCTCATCAACTCTTCAGCTAAATGCGACCCGATAAATCCGGCCCCACCTGTAATTAAACATTTCTTACTCATTTACTCACCTTCTTTACAATCCCGCGTGTATCTATTACTCGATCCATTCCTTTAAAAAGCTTCCAATCAATATTAGAATGATCCGTTAAAATTAAAATACAATCCGCTTTTTTAACTTTTTCTTCATCTAAAGAAACAGATTGGTACACCTTATCTCCAATTTCTGCGGAAGAAATATAAGGATCATGATATTCTATCTCGTATCCTTGATTTCTTAATAATTGAATAATCGGTAACGCTGGTGATTCTCTCAAATCATTTACATCTTTTTTATACGCAATCCCTACAATTAACACCGTTGCAGGTAATTGCACCACACTTTTTACTTTCCGGACCATTTTCTCTGGCATTTCTTCATTAATTATATGTGCAGCCTCAATTAATTGACTAATTGCCCCATTCTTTTTTATTCTCCATTGAAAATATAAAGGGTCTACGGGAATACAGTGTCCCCCTATCCCTGGCCCTGGCCAATACGGAGTAAACCCAAATGGTTTTGTAGATGCCGCTTCAATGGCCTCATAAAAATCAATGCCTAAACTTTCACATAGTGTGTTTAGTTCATTTACTAAAGAAATGTTAACTAAGCGCTGAATATTTTCAAATAGCTTGCACATCTCTGCTACTTTCGGAGAGCTAACAGGTACAACTTCGTCAAAAATGGTACTATATAAATCCTGTACCTTTTGTTTACACTTTTCTGTTTGTCCACTAATAACTTTTGGAATAGCTTGAACTGAATATTGACTATTTGCTGGATCAATTCTCTCAGGGGAATATCCGATATAGAAATCTTCCCCTACCTTTTTACCATTTTGAGAAATAATAGGTAGGATGACTTCTTCAAGTGTGCCTGGATATGTGGAGCTTTCAAAAATGAAGGTTTGTCCTTTTTGAAGGTTTTGTTGTATATAATGCGAAGCTGAAATGAGGGCACTTAAGTCTGGTTCTCTTTGTTCATTAATTGGAGTCGGGACAGTGACAATAACATAATCACTATTTTGAAAATCAGCAATGCCTTGATCCGGTGTATTTACTGTTAATTTTTTTTTCGTCAATAAACTTTGTAACTCTTTAGAAGAAACATCCGGAATATAACTTTCTCCTTTTATAATTGAGTCTATTTTTCTAATATCTTTATCTAATCCAAGTACTGTATGCCCTCTTTCTGCAAAATGTACCGCTAAAGGAAGGCCAACATACCCTAGCCCAATAATAGCTACTTTACTACTA
This sequence comes from Bacillus sp. FSL K6-2944, assembly GCF_038005385.1. Classification (NCBI taxonomy): domain Bacteria; kingdom Bacillati; phylum Bacillota; class Bacilli; order Caryophanales; family Bacillaceae; genus Bacillus; species Bacillus sp. FSL K6-2944. The sequence continues at coordinate 3,793,724 of NZ_JBBOTE010000001.1, forward strand.
TTCATTTGTATTCTCTTCTTCCCTTCTCAATTGTTGAATTACATCTCTATCTCTATCTCCATCTGTAAAACCACCACGTTCGTCCGTACATTGTAATAAATACGCAACCGCTTCAAGTTGATCACCGAAAATACGATCAAATGCTGAAATACGCCCATTTACAAATTCGTGTTGCTCTGGACGTACGCGATTTGTTTTTATAACATCTACTAACTCTACTGTTGTAATAGAGAATCCTTCTAAAATAGCTTTCACTTGTGCTAATGGCGGAATGATAAGGGAATCATATCCTATTTTCTCTATTACCTTCTTATGAATGGCATGTGGTACAGCAGTTAGTGAGTTATTCCATAAATCTGGTCGTTTCGCTATCAAATTCACAAAGTATTTTCCCATACTAATTGGATCTGCTGGATGAAACATATCTAATAAGCATTGTAAATCATTTAACACCACGTCATTTCCATCTTCAACAGCATGTAAAAATAGAGTGAGTTTTTTTGCTGGAATAACAAGATCACTATCAACGAATAAACAAATATCTGCCGTAGCATGCATGGCACCTATTGCTCGTGCTACATTATGTCCAAGCGCCTTCGTAAATTCAACAACAATAACATTCTCTAGCTTTGCCTGTTTAACAGTCTCAACATCTGCTCCATTCGCGACAACTATAATTTCATCTACACCTGCTTCTTTCACTTCTTTTATAACAGACCTTATGGTTATTTTCTCTTCTGATACTGGGATAATGGCACTATATTTCGCTTTATTCTTTTGTAATAAAACTGGTTTATACTTTCCTACAAACTCTCTATCTCTATTGTTCTCTGAAAAACCACCGCGTTTACCATATGTTTCGATTACGTATTGTAAAGCTCGCAAATGATCACCCATAATACGACTAGTCGCTTTCGGATAAGGAGAGCCAGGTGATGTACCAGTATGCACAGGTCGAACTTTATTTGTGTAGATGACATCAACTGAAGCCATATCAGAAATATCTACTCCTCTAGACATCGCCATCGCTTGAAATAATGCTGGATCTGCTAAATTCCACCACCCCAGTTTTTCAATCACTTTACGACTTATCGCATGTGGTATTGCAATTAAAGATCCTACAACAAACTCTTTCTTGTTCAAATAACGATTTAACATATATTTTCCAACCGTCGTATAATGCGGTCTCATCTTCAAGTAAACGGACCATGTTAAATTATTTAAAACAATCTCATGCCCTTGTCGTATTCCTTTAATAAAATTGTATAATTCTTCACTTTTCATGACGATATCACCATCTAAAAACAAAACAATCTCACCTTTTGCTTCTCTAGCACCAATTGCCCGTCCCACATCATTACCAAGAGAATCTCTATAATAAATCACACGGCAATTATGCTGTAATGCTATTTCCTTCGTCCCATCTGTAGATCCATTATCTACTATGATAACTTCATATGGTTCGAGTTTTCTTACCTCTACTAAAACTTTTGATAAAGTACTTGCTTCATTATGCACTGGAATAACAACTGACACTCTCATACTTGTATCACTCTTACCCTTCCAAGCGAACATAAGCAATAATAGGAATACGCACAACTACATCTTCTGGTGGTCCATAAGAAGGAGAAGTACGAACAATTACTGCCCCATCCGTCACAGATAAAAGAACGCCTGCAATGATTTCTACAGCTGTCACAACTTGCACTAGTTCGCCAACATGGTTACGTAATTCATCAGTAAATAACATATATAAGTCTCCTTTCTTACGCTTCTTTAATTGATATAATACTTATAAATGGTAATAAAACCTCTGTTCCTATTCCTTCTTGCAATGTTAAGAAGTCATCACCAACTGCTACAATAACACCTGTTAATTGTCCAACTGTCACCGTAATTTCTACGTTTTTACCTAAATACTGCTTTGCAATTTCTTTAAAAGGTGATGTATTGCATTCTTTTAAAATGTTACAAATAATAGATTGAAATCTACTTGATTCAATAACTTCTTCCGTAGCTTGCTTAGAGTTTCTTTGAATAAATCTCGCGAAGTTTTGTGAAAATAAAAGTCTTTCCACAGCAGGCAATAACTTATTATCTAAAAAATAATCTAATTGTCTATTAAACAATCTTGATAATTTATGCCAATATTTTCTGAACAGACACATACACTTCTCCTCCTATTATTTTTAGATTATAAAATTTTACATCCATACATCTTAATGTATACAAAATGGATATTTTTGTGATAGGTAAGACATACATTTTCTAAAAGAAATATTTGTTTCAGAGCATAAAAAAAACTATCCAAAAGGATAGTTTCTTACACTTCAATATTCCGCAATATCGAATAAATGTCATTATTCACTTTACCAAATGATTTAATATTATTTTGAATGTTAGATAATAAAACAACATATACACTACCATTTTTACTAAATCCGTTTAAGCAATTCCAACCTGGCATTACACCATGATTCGAATAGCTTCCTGGGTCTACGTACCATCCAAACCCGTAATCCTTTTTTCCACCCGTAAACATTTGATCGTAACTCTCTTTTGAAATTAATTTTCCAGAGTATAACGCCTCATTAAATAAATATAAATCATGTGCACTCGTATATATATCACCACAACCATAAAGTTGTGACATGCTTGGAATATTAGGTGTTGTCATATTATTATTTACTATTTTATAACCCGTTGATGGGAATCTTGTTTGTTCTAACGCTGTGCCAAAGCCAGAATGTTTCATACCCGCAGTAGCAAAAATATGTTGTTTAATATATTCTTCGAGTGACTGCCCACTTACCTTCTCTGCAATATAAGCAAGTATAGAGTAGTTCGAATCAGAATACTTCCACTTCTCTCCCGGACCACCAATACGCTTTTGATTTCCTATCCGCTTTATCAGTTCTTCATGAGAAATATCTTCTTTTCCCTGCTCATATTCGGGAATCCCTGATGTATGTGTTAATAGATGTTTTAGCTGAATATTATTACCTTGTGGAAAATCTGGAATATACTTCGCAACAGTATCTTCTACTTGTAATTTATTTTGATCTTTCAATTGCATAATAGCAGTTGCTACAAACGCCTTTGAAATAGAACCAATATAAAAAGTCGTCTCTGAATTATTCGGTACTTGCTGCTCTTTATTTGCCATACCGTACCCTTTATTCAGAAGAACTTTTCCGTTCTTCACAATAACAGCTGTCCCGCTAAATCCTGCGTTTTGTAAATACTGGTCCAATTGAGCGTTTTCATTAATTTCTTGAGGTGGTCCTTCAGCAGGTTTCTCCGCTGCTTGCGCTTGCTTCATTTGTTCTTCCTGCTCTTTTTGTTTTTGCTTCTGTGCTTCTTGTTTCTTTTTTTCTTCTTTCTTTTTTAACTCTTCTTGTTTCTTCATTTCTGCTGCCGCTTTTAAAATTTCTTCTTTCTTATTATGCGCAACAATTTTTGTATACATGAAATATACAAGTGATAATAGTAAGACGAGAATGATTGTTCTTTTTATGTATACAATCGGCCGATGTGCTTTCCCATTCGCATTATTTTTTTCCTGATCCATAATTGCTTTTTTCCCCTTACTCACCAATAATTTAATTCCTCTACTAAAGATTCGTTTTAGTAGATTATGGATAATCCATTCTATATCATCCCTACTTTATCACGCACTGCACATATTACCAACCTATATGTACAAAAAAGAAAAAGAAAATTTACAAAAGTAAGATTCCCGTTAAATTATTAACAAAAAAAAGAGGATATCCTCTAAAAAATTGATGTTATCAATCTTTTGGGACATCCTCTTATCTCATTATTTATACGTGTTTTTTCATATCATCGGCAACAGATTCAACATTTGTACCTACGATAACTTGTACACTAGTATTACTTAATTTCATAACACCTTTTGCACCAGCACGTTTTAATGCTGCTTCATTTACTTGACCAGCATCTTTTACTTGTAAGCGTAGACGTGTTGCACAGTTATCAATAACTGTTAAGTTTTCTTTTCCGCCTAAAGCTGCTACGTAAGTTTCACCAATTGAACCTGCAACTGGTGCATCACCATCTTCAACTAACTCATCGTCATCTTCACGACCAGGAGTTTTTAAATCGAACTTCTTAATTAAGAAGTAGAATACTATGAAATAAATTGCTGCGTAAATTAAACCGATACCTGCTAGTAAGACTGGTTTTGTTGCAATACCGAAGTTTAAAGCATAATCGATTGCACCGGCACTAAATGAGAAACCATCATGAATGCCAAGTGATGTTGTAATGAATAAAGAAAGACCTGTTAGTACAGCATGAATACCATATAATACTGGTGATAAGAACATGAATGAGAATTCAATAGGCTCTGTAATACCAGTTAAGAATGAAGTTAATGCTAGACCAGCTAACATACCAGTAACTGCTTTACGCTTTTCTGGTTTAGCAGCTGCAATCATTGCGAAACATGCTGCTGGTAAACCGAACATCATAACTGGGAAGAAACCAGTCATAAACATACCTGCTGTTTTGTCACCTGCAAGGAAACGAGCAATATCACCATTAACAACATTACCTGCTGCATTTGTAAAGTCCCCAAATACAAACCAGAAGTATGTGTTCATTACGTGGTGTAAACCAATTGGGATTAATAAACGGTTTAATAAACCAAATAATCCTGAACCAATTGCACCTAAATTAACAATTCCATGAGCTAATGCATCAATACCATTTTGAATTGTTGGCCAAATTTGTGCAAATAGAATTCCTAATATCAGCATCACAACTGATGTAACAATTGGAACGAAACGTTTTCCAGCAAAGAAACCTAACCATTCTGGAAGTTTAATCTTATGGAATTTATTATAAAGAAGTCCTGCTATAACACCAACAATAATACCACCTAAAACTTTCATATCTACTTTAGTCGATAATTCAGCAGCCTTAGATACTTGTGTCATTGTATCCGCAAGCTTAGATGGATCTACATTTGCGCTATTACCTATTAAATCTTGGACTTTACCTAATTTACCTTGTAATTCAGCAGTTGAATACCCTTTGCTAAGTGCATCAATACTATTTTTCATAACAAGATAACCAATTGCACCTGCAAGACCTGCTGCACCACTACCATCCACTGAAAGACCGATTGCAATACCAATTGCAAAAATAAGTGCTAAGTTATCAAAAACTGCTGCGCCGGCCTGTGCCATAACAGGAATATCAAATACATCTGGTTGCCCTAAACGAAGCAATAATCCTGCTGCTGGTAGTACTGCGATCGGAAGCATTAAAGCTTTACCAATACGTTGTAAAAACTGCAACATTTTAATTCCCCCTAATTTAATTTATGAAATCGTTATCATTATAAGTGCGCTTTAGAAAACGCTTTCTATTACATAACCATAATAACATATAGTTGTATAGATGTGTAGTTTTTATTTCCGAACTTTTTATGGATAAATCTCCTATTTCCAAACTGTTATATAAAAGGAAAATTCTCCTTTTTAAAATACAGAATACTCGAAACGAAAGACCTATTATAGCACATTGAACTTTCGTTTTATCATTCCACTTTTTCATGTTATTATTTATTTCCGAGCATATCGGGAAAAGTAAACTTAGTTAATTCAAAATAGGAGCGTTGGTACTATGCAGTGCATTGAAACAAACAACTTACAACAGTTGTTAGAACAAGTAAAACCATATACAAAAAAAGGAAAACTTGCTACTTATATCCCCGAACTAGGAAATGCAAATCCAGACGATTTAGGGATTGCCATTTTCCATAAAGAAACAGAATATATCCATGCAGGCAACTCACAAACACTATTTACTCTTCAAAGTATTTCCAAAGTAATTACACTTGCCCTTGCCCTTTTAGACCGTGGTGAAGAATATGTATTTTCTAAAGTTGGAATGGAACCAACGGGTGACCCATTTAATTCTATTATTAAGTTAGAAACGACAAGTCCGTCCAAACCCCTTAATCCAATGATAAATGCAGGAGCATTAGCTATTACAAGCATGTTAGAAGGAAAAGATAACGAGGAAAAAATGGAACGTATTCTTCATTTTGTACGTGAAATAACAGATAATCCTACTATTAATTATTCCTCTAAAGTTGCCGATTCAGAACTAGAGACAGCTTACCTAAACCGTTCACTTTGTTATTATATGAAACAAAACGGAATTATCGATTGTGATATTGAAGAACTTATGGATTTATATACTCGTCAATGCGCAGTTGAAGTAAACTGCATCGATTTAGCACGTATCGGCTTAATTTTTGCAATGGATGGATATGATCCATATAAAAAGAAACAAATCATCCCTAAACATATTACAAAAATTTGCAAAACATTTATGGTCACATGTGGTATGTATAACGAATCTGGTGAATTTGCAATTCGTGTTGGTATTCCTGCAAAAAGCGGTGTAGCCGGTGGTATTTTTGGCTGCGTAAAAGGAGACATGGGAATCGGTATTTTCGGACCAGCTTTAGATGCAAACGGAAATAGTATTGCTGGTTTTAAAATTCTTGAACTTCTTTCTGCTCAAGAAGGTTGGAGCATTTTTTAATCGCGAGTTATCCTGCTATACTAGCAGGATTTTTTATTTCGCCAAAACCTCAATTTTGCGAGTTATCAATCTTCTTATAAAAACAGTGCTGAAAGTTTCTCTATATCATGCATATTTGTTCCCCCCTCCTGAATAATATAGTACAACCTAGCGCTATATGTGGAGGTGTGAAAGATGAAACTAATATTTCAAATGGGAAAACAACCTGTTCTTGAAAAAACAATCCTTCTTTTTATATTGAGTATTGTAGAAAGCTTGAAGTTAAAAGTTGTTTCACTAGACGAAGCTCACCGATACATATTCAATTTAGAAGTACTTGAATTATTAATGGATCGGAACATCGATGATCAAGTACTTGAACTTATTCATTTCGGGATGGGACTTGAAGACATTTATCACGTGCTTCCTGAAGAACTTGAGCATACGATTGAGGAATTAAAATGGCTTTGCATTCAAGTATTAAGTGAGTACAGTATGCATGAAGAATCGGAACAATTAATTGAAGATATACGGTAAAAAAGCACCTATGTAGGTGCTTTTAATGTTTTTTTAAACTATTTTTATACGCCTCAATATTTACTGGTAGCTCTTCCTCTTCCAAAGTATGTTCATTTACATCTTTATGAATGAACGCACCTTTAGGTGGTTGATGATCATGCCCTTTTTTCTTATGATCAAATGCTTTCCCGCGTCCCATACAAATCCCCCTTTCTTAAAAGAAATCCGTATTAGTATGGAGAAAAGTACGTCGATATATGCAATCCCTTGCTGTATTTCCAAGGAAATACTCGAACCTTGTTTTCTACTCTCCTTACAACAACTGATCGATCCCAATAAGAATTAATAATACTCCTGCGATAATTGTCGCCCATTTCCCTAAGTATTCTGCTAAAAATCGTTTTCCTACATACGCAAAACCACTAATACAAATAAAACTAAACACCCCAGAAATAGTCGCTGTAAGCCAAAGATTTAAATTTGTTATCCCAGCATCAAATCCACCTGCAATATTATTAATAGACAACGCAATCCCTAATACAATTGCTTCTGAAAAACTAATTGTTTTAGAACCATCAAAATCTGCTTTTTCTGGATCACGTAAAATTCCCATAAGTACATTACCATCTTTAGAGCCTACGGTATTTCTTTGCCCCAAGAAAGGCTGGCACAAAATAAACACCCCGATTATCCCTAAAACTATCGCTCCAATCAGGTTTGCTGTAAACTCTGAAATAAATAACGCAATCCAGTTCCCAAAAAATCCAGCTAATAAAGTAAATAAAAACCCAAAAAATGCGATGATAAAATTGTTGAACCACGAAATTCTAATTTTACGAATGCCATATGCAATCCCAACACCTGCATTATCTAAATTAGAAGCAATCCCGATTAAAAAAATTGAAAATAGACCTGCCGTACTCATAAATAGCCACCCCTTTTCCTCACTTTTCCATGCATCTTATGAAAATGTTGAGCAACTGTGCCTGTCTGTTTCATATACATGTAATAAATGCTCAACATTTTTTCAACAATAAAAAGGAGTGCCTTCGCTATGCCTAAAGAAAATCCAAATGAGCGGCTTAGTAGATTAATAAAAAAACTTTTAAAAGAACGTGCCTTATCTATGCGCCAACTCGGAATGCTTACAAATATTGATCCCGCAACAATCTCAAGAATTATGAATGGTAAACAACCGCCAAAACAAAAACACCTACAAAAATTCGCAGAATGTCTACAAGTTCCACCCCAATTGTTATTTGATGAAATGTATCCTGATTCTCCTCACATTAATAAAGAAAAGACGGATATGTACACATCTCTTGATACCATTCAGCAAACTCTGCAATCCTCTAACTTATTCGATTTCGATTACACTACAACTCGCGTAAAACAAGAACTCGAAAATTACGAACGCTATGCCCAGACAACAGAAGGCGAAAAACGTATTCATGACAGTTTTGCAAGCAAATTAGAGCAAATTGATAGTGCTGGTCCTTTTATTGAACAATTAACAGATATGTATCAACAATTTTGTAATGAAACCATTTCAAAAGAAGAACGTGCAGTTCTTGGGAGCGCATTACTTTATTTCATATTATCGACAGATATTATTCCCGACTATCTCTTTCCAATTGGCTATTTAGATGATGCGATTGCCGTTGAATTAGCGAAAGAGAAATTAATTGAACTAAAACGAAAGACATAGAAAAATAAAGAACTATTTCAGTTGTTTATATTCAACACTGAAATAGTTCAATAAAAAATCGTACAAGTATACATACTCGTACGATTTTACTGTACAAATCTATTTTTCCGTGTGGCACCATTCATATATAAATGCTGTTATCACTTTTGTAAATTCAATTAACTGTTCAACTTCAACTTTCTCATTTACAGAATGTGCTTCTTCTAATGTACCTGGTCCATATATAATCGCTGGAATATGAAATTCACTAAACCAACCACCATCCGTTACCGTTGCAGACATATCTAAAATTGCATTTTTAGAAAGAATTGATTCATGTACTGAGCTAAGCGTTTTTACAGCTGTATGTTCACTATCTATTTCTAAAGAAGGGAAAATTTCGCCACGATCCACAATCATTGATTCTCCGCCCCACTTAAATTGTGGTGGATTTTCACTTAGCCATGGATCGGCAGCTGCTACTTTACCGATATACTCTTCAATTTCTTTTATTATTTGTTCATGTGTTTCATTCGGATAAAAGTGCACTGTTATCCATAACCGGCACTCATCCGCAATAAAAGCTGCATGTCTTCCACCCTCAATAACAGCTGGATTAATTGTTGTTGTTCCAGACGGATAGCCTTCATATGTTTTCATAACTGCCCAATGACGCTCTAATTCTTGCAAACTTTGCACAATTTTCATCATTTTTTCAATTGCACTCGCTCCAAATAAACGTCCTCCAGCATGAATCATTTGCCTACGCGTTGCATCATGAAACGTTTGAGGGCTTTTCACAGTAATCCAGCCAGTAATTACGCCGCCCTGTCCTTGCATATGTAAATTACTCGTATCCACTACGACTGCAAAATCAGCATCATAACCTCTTTTGCAGCATTGAAGTGTACCAGCTTCTCCAACTTCTTCTCCAATTACGGATTGAAAGATTAAATCTCCAGGTAATTCAATACCAGCTTCTTGTAATAGCTGAATAGCAAATAGCGCTCCAGCTAGTCCCCCTTTCATATCAGCTGCACCACGTCCAACTAACCAACCATCTTTTATAAATGGCTCAAACGGATTTGTTTCCCACGCCTCATCTGCCGATACTTCAGCTACATCCATATGTCCATTAATAATAAGACTTTTATATGAGTCACTTTTTGCCCCTTTTTTCACGCCAACAACGTTCGGATCATTAGGATATACATCCCATTTATCAATACTAAAATTTCGTTTTCTTAAAAAATCTGCAACAAATTCTTGCGCTTCATTTGTATTTCTCGCTGGTGGTGCTAGTGTTTCAAAACGAATTAATGTTTTTGTAAGTTCTAACAATTCCTCTTTCCTTGAATCTATTTGTTTTAACAACTGCGAAACTTCTGGATTCATCGCTAATTCCCCTTTGCATACATAGTATGTTTCCAGCTTTATTTTCACAAAAAAAGAGACTGTTTACAAATCTTACAGTCTCCAAATTAATTCATATTATAAGCTCTCTACTTCCGTCGTATTTGTCTTTTCAATATGTTCTACTTTACGTGCCTTATTTCTTGTCGCACGGTAAAACAGTAAACAAACAATCATAAATGGAATACCACAATACAATGCCATTCTTTGTTCTGGAATAAAGGCCATTCCAACGATTACTGTTAAATTTAATACTAATGCAAGAAGTGGTACAAATGGATACAATGGTGTTTTAAATTTCAATTCTTTCACATCCCCGCCCTGCTTTATGTATGACCTTCTAGCTAATAAGTTAGATAGAGCAATAGATGCCCAAACTAATATCGCCCCGAACCCGGCAATAGAAAGTAGCCATAAATAAACTGTATCTTCCGCATAAATACCTGATAGTAATGAAAGGCAGCCTACAATTGTACTTACAATCAATGCATAAATAGGAACACCGTTTTTAGATAACTTACCAAAAATCGGACTAATCATTCCTTGATTAGACATAGACCATAGCATACGAGAAGTTGCATATAACCCTGAATTCGCAACGGATAGCACTGCTGTAATGATAACAAAATTTATAATATCTGCTGCATAAGGAATACCAATTTTATCAAATACAACTACAAATGGACTTTCAATTACTCCCGCTTGTTGCCAAGGGAATAGTCCAGCAAGAATAAAAATAGATAGTACAAAGAAAACAAGTATACGCCAAACTGTATTGTTAATTGCCTTCGGGATTGTTTTCTCTGGATTTTCACTCTCACCTGCTGCAATACCAACTAATTCTGTTCCTTGGAAAGAAAAATTAACTGCAATCATCGTAATTAAAATGGCTGATAATCCATTGGGGAACAATCCACCATAATCAGTAAAACTAGAGAACATCGGTGCTGGTTCATTTCCTTTCATATCTAGAAAACCAAACATTGCTGCCCCACCTAAAATAATAAATGCAATAATCGTAATTACTTTAATACTTGCAAACCAAAATTCAACTTCCGCAAAACTTCTTGAAGATAACGCATTAATAGCAAAGAGGAGTACCGCAAACACTACGCACCAAATCCATGAAGGTACATCAGGAAACCATCGTTTCATTAAAATACTAACTGCAATTAGTTCAATCCCTATCGTAGCTGACCAGTTTAACCATGACATCCATCCAACTACATAACCCGCTGCAGGGGAAATATGCTTCGTAGCATACGTTTGATAAGATCCTGCGTCAGGCATTGCAACAGCTAACTCTCCAAGACAGAGCATCGTTAAATACATAACAAATCCTCCAACAAGATATGCTACAATCGCTCCTCCAGGCCCAGCTTCATGAATTGTATACCCAGATCCTAAAAAAAGACCGGTACCAATAACGCCTCCAAGTGCAATCATAAATATGTGCCTGCTTTTCAATTCTCTTTTTAATCCTTGATTTTGATTCATCATATAAATCCCCCCTTTTCACTTTGTAAACCCATTTAATGTAAGCGTTTTTAAAATTATTCACCGTAAAAATAATGATTTAAAAGAGCAAAAATACACGTCACTTACATTAATCACTGCCTGTTACTAAAAGGTCATCCCTTACTGTTATTAATAACTTTTGATCAGCAATAGCTTGTCCTTCTACTACTTCTAATGATTCAATATAACCACTGATCCCTATCTTAATTTCTACTTTCTGTTTATCTATTGTTTCAATTAATGCTAATTTCTCCCACTCGTATACGTAAGAACTTTCCGTAACAAATAACTTCTCTACTTTCCCGTAACAAGGACTATACACGCATTCTATAACCGTCTTCACTTTATACACTCCTCCTTCTTATTAGTTGGTACTGAAACGTTGCATATCCCTCCTTTAGATATATCAATTATTATTTATGCAAAATGCGTACCAATCTCCAATTCCTATTTAAAATGAAGGTTTCTCAAAAAAAAAACTTCATAACCGCAAAATTTTTCTATCATTTCAGAGATTTTAAAAGGAAAATAGCAAAAAATTTTTGCGATTTTATAAGAATTTTAATAAAATTATAAAAAGTCAGTCTTCATAGGGTGGAATGAGGAGAAGATAATCTATGCGTACAGAAGAAATTAATTTAAAACAGATCATTGAAATGAATATGCTATATGAAACTTTACTCAATGAACTCGACATCGGAATTCATATTATTAACGAGGAAAGTAAGACGATTATCTATAACCGCAAAATGATGGAAATTGAATCAATGGAGCGCTCAGATGTGCTATATAAAAGTCCTTTAGAAGTATTCGCATTTGAGGAAAATAAAAATAGTACTCTTATAGAGGCATTAAAATTTGGAAAAACAAAGAAAAATATAAAACAAACGTATTTTAACAATAAAGGACAAGAAATTACAACGATTAACGATACTTTCCCTATAATAGAAAATGGAAAAATTAAAGGCGCTATTGAAATATCAAAAGAAATTAGTAACTTAAAGCAAACGATAAAAATAGGTCCTTCTCGAAAACAAAGTACTAAATTTACCTTTGATCACATAATTGGTGATTCTGAAGCCATTCAATCAATCATTACAGAAGGAAAAAGAGTAATTCGTACATCTTCCTCCATACTTCTAGTAGGAGAAACAGGCACTGGTAAAGAACTATTTGCACAAAGCATCCATAATGAAAGTCAGCGTTCAACAAAACCCTTTATTTCACAAAACTGTGCCGCTATACCTGATACCTTAATGGAAAGCCTACTATTTGGCACAAATCGAGGTGCCTTTACAGGAGCAATAGATAAATCAGGCTTATTCGAAGAAGCAAACGGAGGAACTTTGTTATTAGATGAAATCAATTCATTAAGCCCAATACTTCAAGCTAAGTTGCTGCGGGCTATACAAGAAAAAACAATACGAAGAATCGGAGGTACACACGAAAAAGAAATTGATGTTCGCATTATAGCAACTATCAATGAAGATCCCTTTGAAGCCATCGCACATAATCGATTAAGAGAAGACTTATATTACCGATTAAGCGTCGTTACTTTATGTCTTCCGCCTTTACGTGAAAGAAAAGAAGATATTCCAGCTCTTGTTCAGCACTTTATTGAAAAATATAATACTCAATTCGGGCTCAACGTAACCGATGTAGATGTAAATGTAAGAGAATTTTTCTATGCCTACGATTGGCCTGGAAACGTACGGGAGTTGGAACATATAATTGAAGGTTCCATGAACTTGATAGAAGATGAAACCATCATTACAGCGTTTCATCTTCCTACTCGCTTTCGCGAACGAATAAAAACAGAATTCAATATGCAACATGCACTAACTACTCACAATACTGATGCACCTAAAACTTTAAAACACACAATAGAAAAAATGGAAAAGAACTACATTAACCAAATTCTTAAAGAGAATCATGGCAACATCTCACAAGCTGCAAAATTTTTAGGATTAAGTAGGCAAAACTTACAATATCGAATTAAAAAACTGCATTTACACATATGAAATAAACATGTCTCCAAGTGTAAAAATAACTTGGTAAAATATATTATAATAAATATATAACATGCTAGAAAGGGGCTATATATATGAGTAATGATAAAAAATTAAAGTTATTACAATACTTATACTTTTTCCCTGCCATGCTCTGTATGATGTTATTCATTAATGCCGATGTAAGCAGCTCTCCTTATGCAAAGCTATTAGGAACAATTTTTGGCTCCTTTGCAGCTATTATGCTTGCTGCTTTTTGGAATTTGAAGATACGTATAAAAAACGAAAAATCTTCTTAATACTAAAAAAATCGAGCTACTTAGCCCGATTTTTTTATTTGCCATTAAAACTCAACATTCTCTAAATACAACCCACTTGCCTCAGCAAGACAATTAATTTGATTGCGCTGCTTTTCCTCTAAAATGTTTGGAATTGCTTCAGCATCTAATTGTCCTAATCCAACTTCAATTAATGCCCCGACAATTTTTCTTACCATATTATGAAGGAAGCCGTTACCACTTACTCTAATTTGTACAAACCCTGCCTCTTCCATCACATCAAGTGTATATACTTCTCGAACCATAGATTTTTTCTTTGATTTCGCATTTGAAAAAGCAGTAAAGTCATGTGAACCAACTAAATGTTTTGCAGCTGCTTTCATGCTTTTCACATTTAATTTTTTATTCACATGCATGCTGTATTTACGCATAAATGGATTTGTATGCTCTTCATTCCAAATTTTATACAGATATGTTTTTGCTTTAGAATTGTAACGAGCATGGAAACGATCATGTACTTCTTCCACATTCGTAATGCTAATATCGTTAGGTAAATATTGATTTAAATATTTTTTCACTTTATGTTCCACTAACTTCTCATCACTTTGAAAGTTAGCAACTTGATTCAAAGCATGTACACCAGCGTCTGTTCTACTACAACCGATAATTTCAGTTTCTTTTCCGACCATTTCAGAAATGACACTTTCGATTTTTCCTTGAATCGTATTATCGTTATTTCCGAGACGTTGCCATCCTTTAAAACGTGCACCATCGTACTGAATCGTTAATTTATAATTGTTCATTTCATTCTCCTTCATAGAAAATATTCCCTCATACCATGAGGGAATATTAATAAACTTTACTTTCTAACAAGCTTCACTACATTTTCTACATGAGCTGTATGCGGGAACATATCAACTGGTTGTACATATTCCACTTCATAGCTCTTCATTAACGCTTGTACATCACGCGCTAATGAAGAAGGGTTACAAGATACGTAAACAACTTGTTTCGGTTTCACTTTTAAAATTGTTTCCAGTAATTTATCATCGCAACCTGTACGAGGTGGATCGACAACAATTACATCTGGACGCCATCCTTCTTTTACCCATTTCGGTAACCATTGTTCAGCTTTACCTGCTTCATATTTCGTATTTGTAAATCCGTGACGCTTCGCATTTTTTCTTGCGTCTGCAATCGCTTCTGGAATTACATCCATACCACGTACTTCCGCTGCATCATTTGCAAGCCAAAGTCCGATTGTACCAACACCACAATACGCATCTACAATTTTCTCATTTCCTGTTAAAGCAGCCGCTTTTTTCGCTTCATTATATAAAACAACCGTTTGTTCTGGATTCAACTGGAAGAATGCACGTGCTGACAGTTCAAATGATAAATCACCAAGTGTTTCTTGAATGACTTCTTTTCCAGCTAATTTAAATGTTTTATCACCGAAAATAACAGATGTTTTACGCCAGTTTACATTTTGCATAATCGATTTAACAGCTGGCATCTGTTTTTGTACTTCGGCAATAAATTGTTCTTTATTTGGCAACTCTTCTTTTGTTGTAATCAGTGTAACTTGTACTTCCCCTGTTTGAACTGCAGTACGTGTCACAATTGTACGTACTAAACCTTTTTGTTTTTTCTCATTGTAAATAGAAACATTTAATTTTTCTAAAATACGTCTTACAACTTTTGTCGCTTCATTCGTTGCTTTATGTTGAATCATACAATGAGCAATATCAATTAACTGATGTGAGTTTTGTTTATACAGCCCTGTAATAACCTTTTCGTCTTTACGCCCCACTTGTAATTGACTCTTATTACGATAATGCCATGGATTTTCCATGCCAAGCGTTGGGCGAATTTTCTCTTCCATACTATTTTTCATGTACTTCTCAAATGCTTGTACAACGATATCACGCTTTTGATTCAATTGTTCTTTATAATCTAAATGTTGCAGCTGACAACCGCCACACTCCTCATATACTGGACACGGTGCTTTCACACGATGCGGTGAAGCTTTACGAACTTTTTTCACTTTCGCTTCAGCGAAGCCACGCTGAATTTTCGTTGTTTCTGCAACAACTTCTTCTCCTGGTAATGCCCCTGGAATAAAAACAACTTGTCTCTTAAAATAACCAACGCCTTCTCCGTTAATCCCAAGACGTTTAATTGTCACAGGAAACGTTTGACCAACTTCCAACTTACTCTCATGTTGCTTTTGTATCATTATTACACCTGTTATGAAGTGACCTTTGTCAATAGTTTTTCACCCATAATATTTTTCTTGATGGCATACAAAAGCTTCAGAAATAAGATCTATCGACAGTTAACCACTCTGTTATTCGTGGATTGGTTACCTCAGGTTAATGGTTCGTCGTTAGGCTCTTATAATCTCACTGCGTGGATCACACCTTTTCAAATTCTAATAAATAGCTTGTTTATCAGAATTTCAGCCATGCCAGAAGAGGTGAGTCATAGATAGCCAGACCTGTAATTCACTATCTCTGAAGCTCATCTATGCCATCAATTGATACCTTTGGTTTCTAACTATGAATGAATCAATCAACTTCATATCCTTCCCTCTTTATTTTCGGTGAATTTTACCTGTTTCTAATCCCCATATAAAACACCCCAGTTCTCTTGCGATAGCTGTAACGGCAACATTTCTAGGTTTCCCTTGATATATCATGCGATAATATTTTCTTTGTAACCTTTCTACAGCCTGATCCGCATAAGCAATCACTTCGCTTCGTTGCCCTTTTTGTCTTGCTTTCACTCGCTTCGATTTTAATCCGATTGTTCCTTTTACCAACGCATTTGCACATTCTACAAGAGTAGACCTAACGGTCGAATTTCCTTGTTTTGTAATCGAACGTCGACTGATTTTTTCTCCACTTGAGCTTTCGCTTGGTGTCAATCCTACATAAGCCATAAATGCTTTAGCCGTGGGAAAACGAGTGAAGTCTGCAATTTCCACATGAACAGTCATTGCCGATGTTGTATCTATACCTTTTAAGCATCTTAAATTTGCGATTGGTTCTTCGTACCTTTCACGATGAGATAATTCTTCTAATCTCAGACTGAACCGCTCAATTTTATCGACTAGAACATCATACTGTAATAGGTATTCGCCTAACGTTTCTTTGAATAATCCTTGTAGATCAAGATTCTTTAACCATTTCATATAAGCGATTGTCCAGCTTGATTTCCCTTCATACACATAGCCATGCCTTAAAAGGAATGCTTTTATCTGTTGTTTTATTTTTTTCAAAGATGTTTTAAAATCACCTAACATGCGGATATACTCTTTCACGGCAACATCCTCTTCTTCTGGAACATATACTTCTTTATAGGTGCCATTTGCTAAATTAAGAGCAATCATTTTGGCATCGAATTTATCATTTTTAACCATTTTATTTTTTGATGAACTGTACATTGTTGTGGGAGCTAAAATATCACAATCAATTCCATTTTGTTCAAGAAGATTATGAAGTGAATACCCTAAACAACCAGCCTCATATCCAGCTTTAATTTTTATATCTTCACCATATTTTGTTTTCAGTTTCTCAACGAATTTTTTTACGAGAGATACATTTGAAGCACATCGTGCTTCTCTTACAATTTCCCCAGTTGTTCCGTGTAGTGCACATAAGCTAAAACTTTCCTTGTGGACATCCATCCCAATATAGATTATATTTTCCATAGTGGCCTCCTATTATCATAGGGTATAACCCCATTCATAATGTTTTCATTCATTATTATGGGTTAAAATCCCTGACTTGATAATCTAGGAGGTCGCTTCATATTATCTCTACTCTATACTTTTCCATAAATATAACGCTGCATAACTGCAGTATGGTTCACACTCTTGTTTCACTTTTTCTAAAAATGCATCATCAGGTTTATCATCTAATTGAAATATACCTTGCACTGCACGCTGAATCCCAATGTCCGCTTTCGGGAACATATTTTTCCGTCCAAGCCCAAACATTAAAAAGTTTTGCACTGTCCATGCACCAATTCCCCTAATTGGCAACAATTGTGCTGAAATGTCTTCTTCCGTCCCATTTTCTATACTCGCTAAATTTAATGTACCACTGACAATACTTCGACCTAATCCTACTATATATTCAGCCTTTCGCTGACTAAACTTCTGCTCTCTCAATTCTTCTATTGAAATATTTGCTACTATTTCCGGAGTGGGGAAAAAGAATACACCGTTCTTCTCTGTTCCATACCGTTTCACAAATTGTTCTGTTAACACAGTAGCAAATTTCAAATTTATTTGTTGGTGAATGATACAGCGAAGCAGACAAGCAAAATAATCAAATTCTAAAATAATTGGAGTATAAGCATATGTTTCAAATAGTGGACGTAATGATGTGTTTAAAAAATGATTTTGTATATCTTGAAACGGTTCATTCCAATGAAAAATGGCCCTCATTCGTTTCATGACTTTCTCTGGATCTCCTGTCTGACTAGAAATCCAAAACTGTGGATTTTGAACAGTACCAATCCCTTGTAAGCGAACAACAACCTGTTCCTCGTCTATACAAAGCGGGATATAAATAACTTTCTCATCTAATTGAATGACGTTAAGAGGATCAAAAGATAAACGTTTTAATACTTCTTCAAAATGATACGGATACTCTAACGTAACATGTTCGCTCCACATACGTTTCCCCATCCTTTTTACACATCATTATAGCATGAGAAAACCGTAAGCATACCTGCTTACGGTTGATTGCCTTTTACTAAGTCATCTAGACTTTTAAAATGATACCCTTTCTCGCGCAAATCATCAATGATTTTCGCAAGTGCTTCTGCATTATCTTTTGATATTGCATGAAGTAATAAAATAGATCCTGGATGAATCATCGTCATAACATTATTATGCGCATATTGCCATCCTCTTTGCTGATCCACTTTCCAATCCAAAAATGCAAGTGACCAAAATACATTATAATAGCCCATTTCTTTCGTAAGAGCTAACGTTCTTTCACTAAATACACCGCGCGGAGGACGTACATATTTCACTTCTTTTTGCCCAGTTACTTTTTTAATTTCTTCCGTTACACTTGTTAATTCTTCACGAAGTTTCTCATCATTTACCGCTGTAAAATCAGGATGACTCCAAGAATGGTTTCCAATAATATGTCCTTCATCCTTCATTCTTAACAATAAATCTTTTTGTGTTTTAATGTAATGCCCCGTTACAAAGAAAGTTGCTGGTACTTTTTTCTCTTTTAATACATCTAATATTTTCCCTGTGTATCCATTCTCATATCCATTATCAAATGTTAAATAAATATCTTTTTTCTTCGTATCTCCTAAATAAAACCCGCCATTTTTTTGTAGTAAATCTGTATATAACTTTCCTGCATCTGGTACTGTTTCATTTTTAGGACGCGGGATTCCCCAGTTATGTGGAGTATTTGTATAAGCCAGTGCTGAAACTGGAACAAGTGCCATCATAATTGAAAAAATGAGACCGATATATAACCATTTATATTTCATAAATAGTCTCCTTTCCATATATAATCGTACTTGTAGTTTCTGTTGCTACACATTCTTTCATGCTGAACATGTTTTTCTATATATACCAAAAAAATGCATCTCGAATCATTCGAGATGCATTTTTTATTTACTTAAATACTGGCTCTTTAAAGCTAGCTAATTTTTCAAGTGATGTTTTATCAACATCTGCATGTAAGCTATTACCATGAGAGTCCATCGTTACAACTGCTTTAAACCCGTCGATACGTAAATGCCACATTGCTTCCGGAATACCAAATTGTAAGAAATCAACATCTTTCACTTCTTTAATACATTCAGCATAATATTGCGCTGCACCACCGATTGCGTTTAAATATACACCGCCGTGTTCTTCTAAAGCCGCTAATGTTTTCGCACCCATACCGCCTTTTCCAATGACAGCGCGAATACCGAATTTCTTCATAATATCGCCTTGGTACGGTTCTTCACGAATACTTGTCGTTGGACCTGCCGCTTTAATTTGCCAATTGTCATTTTCATCTTTCACAACAACTGGACCACAGTGGTAAATAATTTGTCCATTTAAATCTACTGGACAATCATTATCCATTAAATGCTTATGGATTGCGTCACGACCTGTATACATCATGCCATTAATTGTTACAACATCACCAACGCGAAGTTCACGAATTTGCTCTTCTGTAATTGGTGCTTGTAATACAATCTCACGTTGCTCTGTTTTTTCTTGTACTTCATGCTGAAGTGTATCTTCACCTTCTTGATATAGCCAATCCATAATGTCTCCTGTTTCAGGATGGATTTTCACACCAAGGCGACGATATGCCCAGCAATTATACGCAACAGATACATAGAAACTAGCTGGCAAACGATTATAGACGCCAATTTTACAACCAAGTAAAGTTGTTTCTCCGCCAAATCCCATCGTACCAATGCCAAGCTTATTCGCATTTTCTAATACGTACTCTTCAAGATGTTGTAACTCTGGTACTGGATTGACATCATCTAATGTACGGAATAATTGATTTTTTGCCAATTCATAACCTGATGTGCGGTCTCCCCCGATACCAACACCAATTACACCAGCGCTACATCCTTGCCCTTGTGCTTGATATACTGCATGAAGAAGGCATTTACGAATCCCTTCTAAATCACGGCCAGCTCGTCCAAGTCCTTCTAGTTCACACGGTAAGCTATATTGAATATTTTTATTCTCACAGCCACCACCTTTTAGGATTAAACGTGCATCAATATAATCTTTTTCCCATTGTTCAAACTTAATCACCGGTGTACCTGGTCCTAAATTATTTCCACTATTATCTCCAAAAAGAGAATCAACAGAATTGGGACGAAGTTTACCATCTTTTGTCGCCCGCTCAAGCGCATTATAGATAGCTTCCTTCAACTTTAATTGATTCACACCAACTGGTGTATAAATTTTAAACGTTGGCATCCCTGTATCTTGGCAAATCGGCGAGATGTTATCATCAGCCATTTTAATATTATTTGTAATTGTGCCAAGTGCCATCGCAGAACGAGTCCCTGCATTTTCTCGCTCTTTCGCTTGTTGAATCGCACGACGAACATCTTTCGGTAAGTTCGTTGACGTTTCAACAATTAGTTGATACATGCTTTCTTGAAGCTTTTCCATTGTTACTTCCCCCTCAATTGTGAACGCTACCAAAACGTTATGAGCTGAAAATTCAATTGTTATGCTCTTTAGCTATTTATTTGTTTCACGCTATTAGAGCATAAATGAAATTTTTCACAACTTGATTATACCTCTTTTTCTATCGTCCTTCTATTACCCGAACAGAAAAAGGCTACCAAATTGGAATTGGTAGCCTTTTTAATATATTATTCGTCTTTTTTAAATTGCTCACATTTTAATTCTAATTCATCTAACATTGCAAGAAGACGATCTACATCTTCTAATTCTACTTCTTCAGGTTCAATTGTATCAATTACTTCAATGAACATATTTAAACGTTCTTTTAAATATACTAATTGTGTATCTTTATCTTGAATTGCTTTTCCCATGAAGGCACTCTCCTTTTAATTCGAGTTGCTTTTATTATACCGCAAAAACGATTGCTATGGGCATGAAATTTCATCAATTTTGTCACAGTCATCCACTATAATGTAAGCCCTCTCTCTTTCCATGCTAAAAAGTTTCACTTTATAAAAAGCACATATTCTTCTATTATAGAGAATGGACAAATTGTTATTTCAATAGTCAAAGGAGTATTTCATATGACGATATCACAAAAAATGAAGCCGATTACTCCTTCTTACGATCCATGGGAAGCGTATATGGACCTTGAAGAGTACGGCAAACTACTATTAACAAATGTTGAATTTACAACGACGACGTTATGCAACATGCGCTGTGAGCATTGCGCTGTTGGTTACACGTTACAGCCGAAAGACCCAAATCCGCTTCCGATGGATCTTTTATTAAAACGATTAGATGAGATTCCTCATTTACGTTCTTTAAGTATTACTGGCGGCGAACCTATGCTTTCAAAAAAATCCGTCGACAACTATGTAACACCACTCTTAAAATATGCCCATGAACGAGGCGTTCGCACTCAAATCAACTCTAACTTAACTATAGATTTAGCACGTTACGAACAGATTATTCCTTATTTAGACGTATTGCATATATCTCATAACTGGGGAACAATTGATGACTTCGTTGAAGGCGGATTTGCAATGATGGAGCGTAAGCCTACTTACGAACAACGTGCAAAATTATTTGAAAGAATGATTACAAATAGTAAGGCTCTATCAGATGCAGGTGTACTTGTATCGGCCGAAACAATGCTAAACAAAAGAACTCTACCACATATTGAACATATTCACCGCCAAATCGTCGAAGAGATGGGCTGTAAACGTCATGAAGTTCATCCAATGTATCCAAGTGACTTCGCGAGTAATCTAGAGATTTTAACAAAAGCTGAAATTCGTGATGCGATTGAACATTTACTAGAAATTCGCGATGAAAATGTATGGATGCTATTTGGAACTTTACCTTTCTATGCTTGTAGCGATGACGAAAAAGACATAGCTACATTTAAAAAATTGCAAGAGAGCAAAAATGTAACTGTTCGTAATGATCCAGATGGCCGTTCTCGTTTAAATGTAAATATTTTCGATGGAAATATTATTGTGACGGACTTTGGTGATGTTCCACTTCTAGGAAACATACAAACAAACACATTACAAGAAGCGTATGAAAAATGGAGCACTTCAAAAACAGCAAAATCATTAAGCTGCCACTGTCCTGCAGTAAAATGTCTTGGACCAAATGTTCTTGTAAAAAACAGCTACTATCCGACAGAAGATTTCTTATCAAAAACAGCAAACATTACATTATAAAAAAACGTCAGCTTATAAGCTGACGTTTTTTATGTTATTGCGAGTGAGAAGAAGAAATAAATTTAAAAAACAAATGATCATGAATTGGAATTGCCGCTCCAATTCCTTGAGAAGTAATATTTTTCACAACAAGTCTTTTTTGATTTCCCTTTAATACAAGATACACTTCTCCAAATGTTACTTTTCCCTTTTCATTTACTGCTGGTGTATAAGCGTATAAATATCCAAGTTGACTCGGACTAATATTATACACACGCTCATGTCCAGTACCATAACCAATAGTTGTCTTAAACGAAAGAGGTAATTGTACTTTTTCAAGTGCTTTGAGAAGCATCATTTTTTTCACATCTGCAGCATCTTTCATATCTGCTGTTAAATCGCCTTCAACCGTCTTTTGTGTTTCTTGCTTATAGCGAAGTGGATATAAACGGTCTCCTCCGCGATTATCATACACATTTCGATTCACTTGTTTATATTCCCAATTAATCGATGTATCAATCGATTCATAATGTAAAGCCCATTGACCTAAATAAATCTTCGCTCGGTACCCTACCGCAAGCGGCGCATTCGAAATTGTCGTTTCATTAAACATTCGAATTAAGTCTGGGTTTTCAATTTTAATATTTGCTGTTTTCAATAGTTCTTGAGCAAACTTACTCGGTTGCAAACGCGGTAAATCTTGCGCATCGTTTGGAAACGTATTGTCTTTAGAAATATTTAAAACAGATGAAGGCATTTTTGTTTCTACCGTTGTCTTTGCAAAACTCATGTTAGGAAATAATAGAATAAACGAGACCATAGTTGAAAGACATATGCTGTATACTCGTTTCACCTGTCTGGCTCCTTCCTACGTAAAGGTATATATACTACTTCGTTTATTGTTTTCTCTGGGCACAATTGTTATGCCTATTTTTCATAATAAATAAAAACCAATTCCCATAATGACATACGCTGCTAATAAAGTACCGCCTTCAAACCAGTTTGTATCTCCATCATTTGAAATCGCAATCGTTAAGAAAACAGCTGTAATCATAGAAACAAGTTCTGGTATTGTAAATACTAAAGGCATCCTTTGCGCGAAGAACATAGAAAGCAGTACCAATACAGGAGCAACAAACATGGCAATTTGTAATGTAGAACCAACTGCAATCTCAACTGCAATATTTACTTTATTTTTATATGCCATAATAATTGCAGATGCATGTTCCGCTGCATTCCCAACAATTGCGACGATAATAACCCCTATAAATAGTTCTGACCAACCAAATGATTTTGCAACTGTCTCAAATGTATGCACGAGCGCCTCTGACACATAAGCTACCGCAATTGTTGCTATCGCTAAAATGAGTAATGCTTTCCCTTTCGACCACTCTGGTTCTTCCTCATGAGCGACTTCATCACTTTTATGCTGATATACACCACGGTGCGTAACTAACTTAAATAGCAATGCAGCAAGGTACATAATAATCATAATAATTGAGACACCAATACTTAATTGATACGTCTTTCCAGCATCCATCTTCATTGAAAAAATCTCTGGAATAACAAATGCTACTACTACAGCAAAGATTAATAAAGCTGAATTATGCCTTGCATCATACACATTAAAACTTTGTCTTTTGTATTTAAGCCCTCCTACAAAAAAGGATAGCCCTCCTACTAATAATAAATTTCCAAGTACAGAACCCGTTAAAGAGGCTAACACCACCTCAATTAATCCTGCCTGAAGTGCAAAAATTGAAATGATTAGTTCAACGGCATTACCGAAAGTAGCATTTAATAATCCACCTATTCTAGGACCAGATACAATTGCCAAACTTTCTGTCGCTCTCCCCATAAAACCCGCTAATGCGATAATCGTAATACAATACACAGCAAACATAATTGTTTGAGGCCAATGAAGTGTTTTCCCAAGTACAGACAGTGGTACACCTATAAGAGCCACGATAAGAAATATTTTATTAAACATGCTTTTCATCCTTCCATCGTATGTATTTCTCCTCGATATTATTATTATTCTTCTCCTAACTTGTCCGATTTCATCACAATTGCGTTTAAAAAATTGAATTGAAGAAAACAGTATGAAAGATGTTTAAATCATCTTGTTTAAATAAAGAAAATGTAAATTAAGAAAAGAGGTAAAAAATATGCACTTAAAAGAAAAAATCGCAACTATTATTCAAGGTCAACGTACTGGTGTATTATCTACAGTACGAAACGAGAAACCTCATAGCGCCTTTATGATGTTTTTCCATGAAGATTTTGTACTGTATGTTGCAACAGATCGACAATCAAAAAAGATAACAGATATTGAACAAAATCCTAATGTCCATGTACTACTCGGACGAGAAGGGAAAAAATTAGATGAAGATTATATTGAAGTTGAAGGATTGGCTTCAATTGAGGAAGACTCGACATTAAAAAACAAGTTTTGGAATAATAGCTTAAAACGTTGGTTACTCGGCCCTGAAGACCCTAATTACGTATTGATAAAAATCAACCCCGACACAATTTATTACATCGATGGTGCCGGTACGACGGAGCCTGAGTTTTTACGACTATAAAATAAAACAAGCCCCCCTTAGGTGGGCTTGTTTTGTCGAAAAGTTCTTTTGAAAAAAACAATAAAATAGGTGGAACTTTCTAAAGATCCTGTTATATAATAGTATTAACTTAAATAAACTGTATTAAAACAGATTGAGAGGAGAAATAAAATTGATGAAGAGAGAAGAACGCAAAAACATGATTGAGTTTATTGAAAAGAAAAAAGGGATTGAGCGTGACGAATTACTGTTTATGACAGACGATGAAGTAGAACATATTTATAATGTAACGTACTTTTTATATGAGGAAATTGCAGAGTAGTATAATAATCCCCACCTTATTAAAAATATAAGGTGGGGATTATTTCGCTATTTAGCCCACTATTTACAGGCAGTAAAACTCCCACCTTAAAATTCAGGTGGAGCAAGAAGTTAAGTTGAAGTCGTGCTTCCTATAAGCTCAATTGCTTCAACTTTATACATGAGAATCATTTTCATGTATAATACTGTAAGATTGGAGGAATTTTACTATGAGTTCGTGGCTCTTATTTGCACTATTATCAGCAATTGCTGCTGCCCTTGTATCGATTTTTGGAAAGTTTGGTTTAGACGGCATCGATGCAAACGTTGCAACAACAATTCGATCTATTATTATGGCATTATTTATGATAGGCGTTATTATCATACAAGGTAAATTTCAAAATATCGGCGACGTACTGCTAAATAAAAAAGCACTGCTATTTATCACATTAAGTGGGATTGCAGGTGCTTCTTCATGGCTATTTTATTTTCTTGCCCTCAAAACAGGAAAGGTTTCACAAGTAGCTCCTGTCGATAAATTAAGCGTCGTATTTTCTATCATTCTCGCTATGATTATCCTCGGTGAAAAGTTAAACTTTATGACCGGCGTTGGTGTAGTCTTTATTACAGCTGGTGTATTATTTATTGCTTTCAGCTAAAAAAACCGCTATTAGCGGTTTTTCTTTTTCTTTATGTACAACCATACAAAACATGTAACAACTGCTGAAATTAATAAAATCCATATTCCATAATGATGTAAACTATACTCAACGAAGCGCCACTTCTCGCCTAACTTCCAGCCAAGCCCAATAAAAACACTTATCCAAATGAGCGCACCACCGTAAGCGTACAAACAAAAACGCCAAAGTGTCAAATTTGATACCCCAGCAAAATATGCTGTTAAATGACGTACGCCCGGTATAAAATAACCAATCATTAAAAGAAATGGCCCATATTTTTCAAATAAAATATGTGTTTTTTCAATATGATGTTCTTTAATTCTAATTTTCGGCCCATATTTCTTTAAAACAGGGAGCCCAAGTTTTAAACCTAATATGTAGCTTAACGTGATCCCTAACATCGCACCAGCCAGCCCACTTAAAAAAGCAGCAGTTCCTGACATAACTCCTTTTGAAACATTATAACCAACAAAGGTCAATAAAAACTCGTCTGGTATCGGTAATCCAACAATCCCACCAGCCAAAGCTATAACAATTCCAAAATAGCCATAATGCGCGATTAACTCGCCAATATGTTGTTCCATTCGGAAGACACATCCTATGCACGGTCGTTATTCCACATTGTACCCTTTCTATCTTTAAGGCAAACATGGTATACATATTCACTATACATTGTTTTTATAATGAACTCTACTTCTATTCTTTCCTTTAACAGAGATAAAGAAAAACTTTACTCAGTGGGAGTTTTGTTCATCCTCTACTAATTATTAACCTATGCCAATCTTGCTTTTACAGAAATCCCGACTCCACATAACTCACTTACATTCACCAATTTTGAGATTAGATTCTTATTGCCCGCAAATAACCCGATAAAAAATAAAAATTCATATGCGTGTTTTTTTGTTACAATAAAGGAAAGTTACTTTTCGCAACGGTTTAACTCTCAAGAAAAATGATATATCTAGCAAAAACATAGTTTGGTCTATATAATGCAACTTCTACCTATTAAAAGAACATACACCCTTTTACATACAACATCATTTTTCTAAATTATACAGGGGGGAACGAACATGACCATTGAAAATCAATTTATTCAAAAAGTTTACTATAAAACATTTTTAACAGAAGAAACTTCTACTCCTGCATCGGAAGTACTCGGTGAAGCATATATAAATGAATCTAAAAATGAATTCTCCAACATTTCTAATATTCGATTTGCTCAAGGTGAATTTTATTATCAAAATAAAGATTTTGAAGCAGCTATATTTAAATGGGAAAAAGTAAATAATGCTCTTGCACTTTGGGCGACAAAAAATATTGCAGATGCTTATTTTGAACTAGGATTCTTACCAAAGGCAGAAGAAATTTATCAATCTATCCAAACGGAAGATACGACTCTTACGATGGAGGTTTCCTTACAACTTCTTTCTCTTTATATCGAACAAGATCGTTTAGGACTCGCTTTTAAGACGATTAGTGAAGCTGTTGCATTCCAACCGGATTACCCAAATATTACTGCAATTGCACGTTCTTTCTATGAAAAACAAGAAGATTGGAACAACGCTATCGAACTAGCTGTTCAAGAAGGTATCCGAACACAATCTTTACACTGGTTTGATACGTTAATAACTTACATAAACAAAGGATTTACAAAAAATATTAAGCCTGAATATTTCTATGAGTCTTTAAAAGCTCTATATGCTGTTGATCAAGCTCAATTTAAAGAACTTGTTATTGCTCTTTGGAATAGCTATCAACATGAATCCTTATACCTTCCTTGGATTCAAAGTATTAATCATTTATTCTTGCATATTGAAACAGACAATAATGACGATTGGAATGAAATCTCTACTCGCTACCAAGAAACATACTTTGCATTAATTACCGGAAATCATTTTATGCATGAATTAAACGGACTTGTACCAAATTTATTAACAAATTGGTTCAGTTTAACGAAAGCAAAAGATTCTCTAGTTGTCTCTGCAGCAGTGTTAGCATGGAATGAAGTCTCACCTACAACTTTAGAATCATTACTCGTAAAAAGTGCTGGATCCTTACTTTCTAATACATCAGCTGAAGCAGATGTAAATATGGAAACAGTTTCTCATTTATTCGAAACAATCGCTGTATGGGCTGAGAAAAATGATGTAGATTTAAGTCATCAATTTACGCTACTCGTCCATGAACTATGTGATTTAAATGTCACACCAATACTAATAGCTGGAACTAGTGACCATGATAAAACATCATTTGTTAATTCAATATTGGGAGAGAACATCTTAACTGAAACTTTAACAACTCCTATTCTATTTAAAGACGCTAGTCAAACTGAAATAACAGAATTTACCGAGTTAGATATAAGAAATATCCCTAACCTTGATGAATTCCATCAAATAACGGCTACATCTGCTCAGTCAGAACTTGAGAAAAAATGTATAGAAATTAAGCTACCAAGTAGGTTTTTAAGAAAAAATAAGTTTACATTTCTTATTACACCATCTATTCAAGGACAATTGGATAAAAACAATGCATACTTTGAATACTTACAAGCAGCAGATAGCCTTGTATACGTATTAAATTCTTCTTCACCATTGCATAGTCAAGAAATTGATACGTTAATTTATTTACGTGAACAAGTACCAAACTTACAAATTCACTTCGTATCACACACAAATAATACGACTACTGATGAAAAACTAATTAGTAAACTTAAAGTACATTTTCCAGATGCACAATTCTTCCCATACTCTCCTTCGCAAGAGAGTAGCCAGCAACTTGGAGATGTAACAGAATCTATTCTTTCTAATCTTGCAAAACGTGATATAGAAAAAGAACGTATAGAAAAGCTAATATGGTTTACGCAAAAGACAATTGCTTATCTCATAAATGAACGTGTGGAATTAGAAAATACATTAGTAAAATCCGTACGCTGGAATAAACACATCTCAGTGAAACTTACTGGATTTATTAATAACCTTACTGCTCTTGAAAAAGATAAAATTCGTTCTATTACCGAATCCTATCTTTTAACGAAAGAAGAAATTACACGAGATATACATTCTCAAATTCCTGAATTATTACAGAGCTGCTCTGATCTTGTTCAAGAAGATAGTGATTTCAAATTAGTTCATGAAGAATTAAATGCTGCAATGAATGAACGAGTTCAAAAGCATGTACAACAGGTACTTCTTCCTAAATTTACTGGGTCTATTCAAGAATGGATTGAAACAGCACATAATGAATTTATTCAAGCTCAAGCTTATTTAGATGAAATGAGTGAAACGTTTAATAAATTATATAAAGAAGAACGTATGAAACTTCCTTGCGATTTCAAATTATTAGATGATTGGAATCGAGATGTTGTACGAATGACAAATC
Organism: Bacillus sp. FSL K6-2944; assembly: GCF_038005385.1. Lineage (NCBI taxonomy): Bacteria > Bacillati > Bacillota > Bacilli > Caryophanales > Bacillaceae > Bacillus > Bacillus sp. FSL K6-2944. The sequence goes on from NZ_JBBOTE010000001.1 coordinate 3,823,517, forward strand.
GAATTACAGTAACGAACATCAATATTTTATTACGCTTTACACCGACACAGTTTTTCTTAAAAAGTGCCGGAAAATTATTTGGTAATATGCAAAAAAACCAATCTATGCTCGCCAACAAATATAAACAATATATTGAAACAGAAGACTATACAGAAATTGCTCACACAATTTCAAAACAATTCTTCCTTCAATTTGAAGTATTTGAAGGTGCATTAGAACGTGATATCATGATGTTCTTCAAAGATCCACTTAATATATTGAAACAAAATGTAGATGCAGCTCAACTTGAGATAAAGGAAGACGAGCAAACATTAGCAACGCTAAGAAGCAATCCAGAAACATATCATGATCCTTTGGCGTTATTTAAACTACAATTGCTACAACATAAATTCGTTTTAAGTACTACAAAGAAACATGAAGATATTTTTGTATCAAACGAATCTCCTACTGTTTAACAAAAAAAACCAAGCAAACTAAAATTTGCTTGGTTTTTTACTTTATTATTTTCATATGTTCAAACGGATAATAAATGCCTGCTAACTTTCCTAACACATCTTCTCTATCAATAAAACCTAAACCATTTCTACTATCTTTACTTATTAAGCGATTATCTCCCATAACAAAAATCTTATTTTCGGGAACTGTAATTGGTCCAAAGTCCTCTGTTAAATTCATAAGTTTTTTTTCTGCTTGTTTTTTATTACTATCCAAATACTCTTCATCTTTCACTTCAGAATTTACATATAATTGATCATTTCTCATCTCAATTATATCTCCAGGTAATCCAATCACTCTTTTGACATAAAAATTATCTGTTTTCATAACAATAATATCTTCTCTCCCATAGCTTTCAAATTGTTTTGCTAGCTTATTAACAATCACCTTATCTCCATCTTGCAACGTCGGCCTCATGGATGCTCCTTTTACATTCGTCGGAAAAAACACAAAAATTTTCGCCAAAAACACCAATAAACATGCAATTGCAATAGTTCCAAAGAATTCACGCCAACGTTTTTTCTTTTGCATCATTTCACCAACTCATCATCTTTTTACTTTCATTATAAATAATACGACCGATGATTTTCTACAAAATTCTGAATTATAAAATTATAATATTAGAAATTTCAAAATGGTAATACTGATCAAATTAAACAAGCAAAAAAGATACTCTCAAAATAGTCTATTCACTATTTTGAGAGTATCTTTTTATAATCCCACATATACAATACACATTTGAGCAGCTACATATGTAAACCAAATCCAAAGTGGCTCATACTTCAATTTACGTCCTCCGATATCTGTCACGCCAATAATAAAATCAGAAATCACAAACAGTAAACCACCAAACGCTGGTATCCACCATATTCCTGTATTTTCATAATATAAGGCGAATGCAAAGCAAGCCATTCCTCCAACCCACAATCCGTAAATTAGAGCTCCTATCGTAAACAATTTATCCTGTTTATCATTTCGGATAAAGAAGAACCATCCTACAATTAGAAAGAGCCCATATACGAGTAAGCCAATCCAAAAACCATTCCACGAAATTCCTGTTTGCAAAAATGCTTTTACATAAAAACAATGAGCAAGAGCGAAAGTAACCATCCCACCAATTAACCTGTGACCAATTGGAATCAGCCCAGCCATAAACAAATCTCCTACAGTCGATAAAGTCATACCAAGTGCAACCCACGTACTATACTCTACAGATGGATCTTGTAACCATATCCAAATTGCACTACCTGTTAAAGAAAAACTAAGAATAAGACGGATTGCTAAAGGTAACGGCATATTATCTTTCGTTCTTTTTGTCTGCCGCATTGCATAAATTGCACCAATTAAAAAAAGAAGTATTTGCCCAATTAACACCACGTAAAGTAGATTCATAATATGTTCTCCTCAATAAATGCTTTTTGTATCTTTTTTCGTTATACTTAGTCTATTATCCTTTTTCTATAAAAAAAGAAGAACAGTACTGTTCTTCCATTGTAATCGCTTTTCTGCTTTCTATGCTACTTGTTTTTCTTTCTCTATTTTTTGCTTAGCTGGCGTCCGATTTACCACAATAATTCCCGCGGCTACACATGCTAAACCGAGTAACACAAATGAATGAATTGCTTCACCTAAAATCATGCTCGATAATAACACACCAAATACGGGTATAAAGAACATATACATAGATACTTTTCCAACCTTATTGTACTTCATAATTGTATTCCAAATGCAAAAACCAGCTGCAGATAAGAAAGATAAATAAATCAGCATAATTAGTGCATGTAGACTAAATGTAAATGGCATTAATCCAATTTGTAAAGCCCCTATACATAATAATCCTATAGAACCAAACATCATTTGGTATGCTGTCATATAGCCAACATCTAACGTTTTACTACCTTCTTTCGCTAATATGTTTCCATATGAATACAGCATTGCTGCACTAAGAAGTAATAAGCTTCCAATTCCAAAATGAAATGATAAGCTACCATCACTCGGCATATTTACTAAAACGACGCCACAAAAGCCAATCGATACGCCAATTATTTTTCTCATATTGAGGGCATCATCTTTATATAAAAAATGGGCGAGTAAAATTTGAAAGAATGATGATGTCCCTGAAATGATAGCTCCTTCAATTCCCGAACTATAACTCATTCCAATATAAAAACAGATATATTGAAGAAACGTTTGGAATAAACCAATTTGTATTAACTGTTTCCCCGTTCCTTTTTTGAAGCTCATATCTTTTCCTAACACTTTAAAGAATAATAAGAGCATGAATCCAGATAAAAAGAAACGATAACCGGCAAATAATATTTGCTCTCCAACTTCTTGTGGTTGAATTCCAAGTTCAACATAACTTAATTTAATAAAAGGAAATGCGCTTCCCCATAAAAAAGTTGCTACTATTGCAGCAATAAATACGCCAATCGGATGGGTAAAAAATTTCTCTGTCTTCACTTGTTGTCTTCCTTTCCGACCTTTTTATGAACAATATTCATATATACCAAAGGAATTGCGAAAACACAAGTTTTCCGTTTATACTTGAAACAAAACCGTACCATCTCATAAAAACATATGATATACTATAGAATAATTACAACATAAGAACGATTAAAAACAGATTCAACAGAAATGCTGCTATCCATTATGGATGGCAGCTTTCGTCGTTTTATAGGGGTTTCGATTTTGATTATTTTTCTCAATAAGAATTCGGAAGGAGCGAGTAGTAATGAACTCAGAAGTAAAAACGTTACACGCAAAAGAAACAATTTCTCATCCCTCTTTATGGGACACATTAAAAAAACATTATGAACTTGTATTTGCAGTAGCATCTGGTATTTTTATTTTAGTTGGTTGGTTATTTACAAAGAACGATGCAATGAATGTAGGTATTACTTGCTATATCCTTGCTTATATAGTTGGTGGATATGCAAAAGCAAAAGAAGGAATTGAAGATACGATTGAAGAAAAAGAGCTAAATGTTGAAATGCTAATGCTCTTTGCAGCTATCGGTGCTGCAATTATTGGCTACTGGGCAGAAGGGGCTATTTTAATCTTCATCTTTGCGCTCAGCGGTGCTATGGAATCTTATACATTAAGTAAGAGCCAAAAAGAAATTTCCGCTCTTCTTGACTTACAACCCGAAGAAGCATTACGCATTTCCAACGGAACAGAGGAACGTATTCCTGTTGGAGAGTTACAAATTAACGACATTATTTTAATTAAACCAGGTGAACGTGTTCCTGCTGACGGTACGATTCATAACGGTGAAACAAATATCGATGAAGCAGCAATCACGGGAGAACCTATTCCAAATGAGAAAAGATATGGCGATGAAGTATTTGCAGGTACTGTAAATTTACGTGGTGCTATCGAAGTTAAAATTACGAAGCCGAGCGATCAAACATTATTCCAAAAGATTATCCGTCTCGTACAAAGTGCACAAAGTGAAAAATCACCATCACAACTATTCATCGAAAAATTTGAAGGAACATACGTAAAAGGTGTACTACTCGTTGTTGCGCTTATGATGTTCGTTCCTCATTTCTTACTTGACTGGAGCTGGAATGAAACGTTTTATCGCGCTATGATCTTACTTGTAGTCGCATCTCCTTGTGCACTCGTTGCTGCCATTACACCAGCAACGTTATCAGCCATTTCTAACGGAGCAAGAAATGGGATTCTCTTTAAAGGTGGCATACATTTAGAACGTCTCGCTTCAGTAAAAGCAATCGCCTTTGATAAAACAGGAACATTAACAGAAGGAAAACCTACCGTAACAGATATATATGTTCGAGAAAATATGACAGAAAAAGAAGTACTTTCTATTACAGCATCAATTGAAAGTCACTCTACACATCCTTTGGCTGAATCTATTGTTAAATATGCACAACATGCGTACGACATTACATTAAAAAAACCAGAAAAGGTTGAAGATGTAACTGGTTTTGGGCTAAAAGGAATATTCGAAAACAACGCTTATAAAATAGGTAAAGCTGATTTTATCGGTGAAGAAACAAAAACATTTCATAATGGTATTTCTGCCTCACTTGAAAAGGAAGGTAAAACTGTCGTTTATATTAGTGATGAGGGAGGCATTCTTGGACTTATCGCTTTAAAAGATACGCTTCGCCAAGAAACAATAGCTGCTATTCGTGATTTACAAAGCATTGGTGTCGAAGCAATTATGATTACTGGAGATAATGAAGAAACGGCAAAAGCAATTGCCTCTGAAAGTAATATAAAGGAATATTACGCATCATGCTTACCAGAAACAAAAGTTGAAACGATTAAAAAGTTAAAAGAAAAATACGGTACAGTAGCAATGGTCGGAGACGGTATAAATGATGCACCTGCACTAGCTACTGCTAGCATTGGTGTCGCAATGGGAGAAGGAACAGATGTAGCTTTAGAAACTGCGGATGTTGTACTGATGAAGAACGAACTATCTCGTCTTTCTCAAGCGATCCGTCTATCAAAACGAATGAATCGTATTGTGAAGCAAAACGTAATCTTTTCGCTAGCCGTTATTGCCATGCTAATTTGTTCAAACTTCTTGCAATTTTTAGCTCTTCCGTTCGGTGTTATTGGCCATGAAGGAAGTACGATTCTTGTCATTTTGAATGGCTTACGATTATTAAAAGGAAGCAAATAAAACGGGTCCCTCATAGAGGACCCGTTTTTTTTAATGATAGCTATTATGACCGTTCGCACTGCTACTCGTTTTATGCTTTGGATGCGAACTGCTCTTTTGTTTATTATTACTTTTATTATTATGGTTCTTTTTATTATTACTCATGAAATATCCCCCCTGTTCCTTTTTATTATGGAACAAGAGCTCATTATTCATTACGGGAATTATTGTCACCGGTTCTATAATGGTGGAGTAAACCATTAATTTCACCGCCAAGTAAAATTACCCATCCAGTTAAGTAAAACCATAACATTAAAATAATGATACCACCGAGACCACCATATGTATTGGCGTAATTCGCAAACTTATCTACATAATAAGCAAATGAGTACGATACCACAATCCATCCTACAGTAGCAAATAACGCCCCTGAAATAACTTCTCTTCTTTTTAACTTTCGATCTGGTGCAAATGTATATAAGAAACTAAATAAAGCAAATAGCACGAAGAAACTCGCTACTAATCGTGTAATGCTCCATACGAAAGAAAAACTATCTGATAAACCGAGTGCTTTAAACACTGCTGCTCCAATAACTTGTCCGAATACCGGAACAATTAACGCAAAGACAATCATAAAAATAATAGCTAATGTAAACACAATTGATAACGCTCTTGTTGTAATAAAAGAACGTGTTTCCTTCACGTCATAAGCGCGGTTAAAAGCATTCATAACCGCATTAACACCATTTGAGGCAAACCATAACATGGATAATAAACCAAATGATAATAAACCACCATTTTGCTGGTTTACAACTTTATCTACATTTACCTCAATTAAGTTCATTGCATCATCTGGTACATAAACCTCTAATAAACTAAGCACATCCTCTGTTTGAATGGGAATAAATCCAAGAAGCGTAATTAAGAAAACGAGCCCAGGAAAAATTGCAAGCAAGAAGAAATAAGCGAGCTGTGCTGCCAAGCCCGCTACATCATCGCGCATCGTCCGGTCATATAAATCTTTACCAAACGAATAAGTACGATTTCTTCTCACCTTTTCTAAAATTTTTCTCATATATGTTTAAACGCTTTTCTTCTCTTCTTTATCTTGCTTTAACTCAATGTACGCTTCAGTTTTTTTTTCCACTGCATTTGAGTCTTTCATAAATAATTCACGCGCTTCTTTCATACCACCATCTTCAGCAACTATTGGCTCTTCTTCTACTTTCAACTCATCTACCTTTGGAGATACAGCTTGAATTTCAATCGTTTCTGGCTTTTCTTCTGGCTCAACTTTTTTCTTACTAAAAATTTCTTTCGTTTCTTTTAACGTCTCTACAACAGATGGCGTTAATTTTTTAATTTCTGCTACTTTCGCTTTTACCACATTGAAATCTGCAAGTTCGCGTCCTTTATCTGTAACAGTTTGCACTTTTTCTTTGATCTTTGCATTTTCACCAATTTCAATCATCTTTGTTTTTGCTTTTTCTGCTGTATTTTTTACTTTTTCGCGGTTTTCTTTCTTTAACATGGATACAGCTACACCTGCAGCTACACCAATCGCAATGTTTCGAGCAATATTATTTTTCTTTGCCATATTCCTTCACCCTTTCATTTCTTATGTTAGAAAGTATTTCTTTCTAAGCTTCCTCATATTCCTTGTTCATTTCGAATGAAAGCTAATAGCTTTGCACACCCTTCTGTTACAAGGTCATATACTTCTTGGAAATTCCCTGTATAGTAAGGGTCAGGAACGTCTGTCCAGCCACCGTCTGGAACAAAGTCGGACAGCCTACCAATATAGCCTCCAGTTTTACCTAAACTTTTTAAATCTGCTATATTCTTGTTGTCCATGGCAATAATATAATCAAACTTTGTTAAGTCTTCTTTTTCTACTTGCCTTGCTTTAATTCCTTCAAAAGTGACTGCATTTTCTTTTAAAATTTTTTGTGTTCCTTTATGTGGCGGATGGCCAACGTGCCAATCTCCAGTTCCTGCAGAATCAATGACAATTTTCTCTTCAAGTCCCTCTTTTACGACAAGATTTCGAAAAATCGCTTCTGCCATCGGAGAACGGCAAATGTTCCCAAGACAAACAAACAATACTTGAACCATATTTTTGTTTCTTCCCTTCTTGGTGCATTTCTTAATATATACTTATAGTATAAACAACCAATTATTAAATATAAAGGAAATCCCTACTAATTTAATGGGATTGAAAAGATTCATTAACGAAAATGATAAAAAATGTTAAGATAGCCTTATGTTATTTTAAAGGGGGACACTTCGGTGGATTTATCCGTAAAGTCAGAAGAAAACGTTGAATATATGGTCGAAGCTATTAAAGAAAAATTACGTATGGTTAATGCTGGAGCGATGAGAGCTGCTAGTTTTAACGAAGAAATGTACGAAGATTTACGTGACATTTATGATCATGTTATGAAACGTGAAACATTCAGCATTAGTGAAATGCAAGCCATTACAGAAGAATTAGGTACATTAATTAAAAAGTAAAAAAGCCTCTCTTATATGAGGCTCTTTTTTACTTCCAACAAATTCATGACAACTCATCTCTTTCCCTCAACCAACTGTAAAATATTGTACAATAGAAGTAGAACCTCATCTTAGATTTTTTCTCCATACATACTACTCACAAATAATAGCAACACTACCATTGCTAACTGTTTTTACTGGAGGTGCTTACTTATGAGCAATTGGTACAGTAAGACGAAAGATCAAATATTAATTGACCTAGAAACAAACGAACAACACGGTTTAACAGATGAAATTGTAAGTGAACGTTTAAAGCAATACGGTTCTAATGAGTTAGCTACAAAACAAAAACGCACTTTATGGCAGCGTATTTTCGCCCAAATTAATGACGTCCTCGTATATGTCCTTATTATTGCTGCCCTTATTTCTGCCTTTGTAGGTGAATGGGCGGATGCCAGTATTATCGCGCTCGTTGTAGTTTTAAATGCTGTTATTGGTGTTGTCCAAGAATCGAAAGCAGAACAAGCTTTAGAGGCATTAAAAAAGATGGCAACACCTAAAGCTATCGTCAAGAGAAATGGTGAACTAAAAGAAATTCCATCTGAGCACGTCGTTCCAGGGGATATCGTTATGCTCGACGCCGGACGATATATCCCATGCGATTTACGCCTTATCGAAACCGCAAATTTAAAAGTTGAAGAATCTGCTCTAACTGGTGAATCTGTCCCTGTTGATAAAGATGCAATCTATCACCCTTCTATGCAACGTGATGAGCAAGTACCACTCGGCGATCAAAAAAACATGGCTTTTATGTCTACTCTTGTAACATACGGAAGAGGCGTCGGTGTTGCTGTTGAAACTGGAATGAACTCACAAATTGGTAAGATTGCTACCCTTTTACATGAAGCAGACGATGATATGACACCACTTCAAAAAAGCTTAGCACAAGTCGGAAAATATTTAGGCTTTGTCGCTGTAGCTATTTGTATCGTTATGTTCCTCATCGGTTTTTTACAAGGCCGGGATACGTTAGAAATGTTTATGACTGCTATTAGTTTAGCCGTTGCAGCTATTCCAGAAGGCTTGCCAGCTATCGTTTCCATCGTTCTTGCAATTGGTGTGCAACGTATGATTAAACAAAACGTTATCATTCGCAAACTACCAGCTGTTGAAGCCCTCGGTTCTGTCACAATTATTTGTTCAGATAAAACAGGTACGTTAACGCAAAATAAAATGACCGTTACTCACTTTTATAGTGATAACACATACGATCGCTTAGAAAGTTTAAATGTAAATAATGATGCGCAACGTCTATTGTTAGAAAATATGGTGCTATGTAATGATGCGTCTTACAATAACGAATCACAAACGGGAGACCCGACTGAAATTGCACTTCTCGTTGCTGGAACCACTTTTAACATGCAAAAAGATCATTTAGAAAAAATACATGAACGTGTTAACGAAGTACCTTTCGATTCAGATCGTAAAATGATGTCAACTGTACATACATACGATGAAAGCTACTATAGCATGACGAAAGGCGCTATTGATAAGCTCTTACCCCGATGTACCCATATTTTTAAAAACGGCAAAATCGAGATTTTAACTGATTCTGATAAAAATCAAATATTAAAAGCTGCCGGAGCAATGTCTCAAGAAGCTTTAAGAGTACTTTCATTCGCATTTAAACAATACGATTCAAACGATGTGGATATAAATCATCTTGAAAAAAGTCTTATCTTTATTGGTCTTGTCGGTATGATTGATCCACCACGAACTGAAGTGAAAGATTCAATTAAAGAATGTAAAAAAGCCGGTATTCGCACAGTTATGATTACTGGTGACCATAAAGATACCGCCTTTGCAATTGCCAAAGAACTTGGCATTGCTGAAGAAATATCGGAAATTATGATTGGAACTGAATTAGATAACATTTCTGATACAGAACTAGCTAGCAAAATTAATCATTTAAATGTATTCGCTAGAGTCTCTCCAGAGCATAAAGTGAAAATTGTAAAAGCATTACGCGCGAAAGGAAATATCGTTTCTATGACTGGTGATGGTGTCAATGACGCTCCATCTTTAAAGCAAGCTGATGTTGGCGTAGCGATGGGCATTACAGGAACAGACGTTGCAAAAGGGGCAGCAGATGTCGTGTTAACAGATGATAATTTCTCATCTATTGTGAAAGCCGTTGAAGAAGGTAGAAATATTTATCGTAACATAAAAAAATCAATTCTCTTCCTACTCTCTTGTAACTTCGGAGAAATTATCGCTTTATTTTTAGCGATTTTACTCGGCTGGGCAACACCACTACGACCTATTCATATTTTGTGGGTGAATTTAATTACAGATACACTGCCTGCATTATCACTTGGGGTTGATCCTGAAGATCCAGATGTGATGAAGGAAAAACCACGACATGCGAAAGAAAGCTTATTTAGTGGCAGCGTTCCTTTCCTGATTTTCAATGGAGTTATCATTGGACTTTTAACGCTAATAGCTTTTATCGCCGGAGCAAAATTCTATACTGGAGATACAAATTTATTCCCTCTTTTCCCAGAGCGAATTGATGACGATGCTCTATTACATGCTCAAACGATGGCATTTGTCGTTCTTAGTTTTTCTCAGCTCGTTCATTCATTTAACTTGCGTTCAAGAACGAAATCAATTTTTTCAATTGGGATCTTTACAAATAAATATTTAGTTTTCTCCCTTCTTATCGGTGTTCTTATGCAAGTTTGTATCATCTCCATCCCGCCCCTTGCAAATATATTCGGTGTACATGCATTAACGATGCGAGATTGGGGATTTGTTCTCTTATTAAGTATCATTCCACTTATTGTGAATGAGATTATTAAATTAGTGAAGAGAAACTAAAAGGCAATGAGGAATAGTCCTCATTGCCTTTTCATTTATCCTACTATTTTCCGTGCAGTAAAACTCCCACCTCAAAATTCAGTTTGAGCAAAGAAGTTAGGTGGTGGATTAACTGCCCATAAATGTCCAATTGGTGAAGGCTAATAATCGGTGGGGATGAACAAAACCCCACTGATTAAAGTTTCACTTTATCCTTGTAATTCTTTTTTGATGTTCTCTGTTAATGTAGCCATACGTTTGCGGCTTTCTTCACGCTCACGTTTATTTTGCTCTTCAATTTGTTGTGTTTCTTGCATACCTCTTGAAATAATGTTCCAAGTTTCCTCAAGTGTTTCCATCTTAATACTAGAAGAACCTGATAATCTCGCTACTTCTACACTTTGCGTTGCGATATTTTGTGCATTTTTCTTAAGTAATTCATTTGTACGGCGATCCAGTTCAGCCATAGAATCTGCAACAAGCTTTTGGCGCTTGGCATTTACCGCTTGAATGATACCATTTTTAAAGATAGGAATCGTTGTAATAAATGCTGTATTGATTTTACCAATTAATTTATTATTACCACGTTGAATCATACGAATTTGTGGTGCTGTAAGTAACGCAACCATACGTGCTTTTTCTAAATCGTCAATACGCTGTTCTAAAATTTCAACAGAGTTTTTAAGCGACTCTAATTCAATGCCTGCTAATTGATCATTATTACGTACACGCTCTTCATACATCGGAACTAACTCTGTATTTAAACGCTCTAATAACATTTCTCCTGCTACTACGTACTTCTCTAAGTCTAAATAATATTTTAAGTTTTGCTCATACAAGCCATCTAACGTACCAATTGATTTTTTCATCTCATCTTGGTACTTCGTAATTTCCACATAAACTTTATCAATTTCGCGGCCCATCGTTTGATATTTACTAAAGATGTGTTCTATCATTTTATCCGCTTTTTTGAACATACGTGAGAAGAAACCACTTTTTTCTTCCGCAAAGTCTTTACTGTCAAATCGGTCCATAATTTTACCAAGCTGTTTTAATAATTCACCAGAATCTTCTATCTTTGATAATGACATTGTATGTAAAATTTGATCAGCAAAACGTGAAATTTCCATAGAAGGTTCTTTTCCAAGTTCAATTAATTCTAATTGATCTTTAATATCTACCGCATTATAAATACGTTGTACATCCGCATCTTGTCTAAGTTGTAAGCGAACATCTTGTGCTGTTTGTTCATTTAATTCTGTTTTCGGATCTAGTACGACTGGGTTATTCATATGGTATTCTCCCTTTCCTTATAAAAATGGACGAAATAGTCCTTTTATTGTTTGTGATAAATTTTTATAGGCTGATGAACCATGAAACTCAAGATCGAAATTAACCTCTTCAAGCCAATGTGAATCAAATGCCCCCGCTTCAATATACGGTTCAATATCGTTTCTTCCCGTTGGATTGAAATGGAATACATCTACTCCAATTTGATTCAAAAATAGTAATAAAACAGCGTCAGAACGAGTTAATTCTCCGCTCTTCTCATTATTAAATATAACAATTTTCGGTACATCTTGTGAATAATCAAATTTCTCAAGCTGTTCTAAAATATTCGGTGGTATTTGAGAAAGTTGTGCGAAAACATATAGCGCTACATCTTGTTTCGTCTCTTTCGCAATTGGTTTGCACATTTCACTTTCGCACGTATGGATAATCGCCTCTGCAATCCCATGCTGTAAACCTTCCGGTAAACGCTTATGCGGCCACCAATGGCTATTCATAATTAGATCAGGATGCAATTTTCCAGCTCGGTCCAATGCATCTCGATAATGATATTGGAAGTTTGCTTTTTGCTCTTTCGTAAACGGGAATGTATTAATTAATAAACTGTTATCAAATGATGTAACAGCCTTTAATCGTTGAAAATATTCTTTATCATTCTTTGAAACGCCTGATATTTTCGCAAATAAAGAAGGAATATAAATATGTTTATTTTCAACAAAGAATGTTGGGCGTACAAATGCCTTTTCTTTCGTAATTAAAAAGAGTTCATCATATGTCGTTTTTAACGTACGAGCTACAGGCGTATAGGAACGGAATTGCCACGGCTTGTACAGCAGTGAATTATCGTGGTGAAGTACTTGTTCAATTTCTTTCGAAGCTTGATACGCTACTGTTGCAACACGCTCACGGCGACGATCAGGGAATGGTTCAAGCGAAATGCGACTTGAATGAGATACAACAAAAGTTCTTCCCTCTTCATCAATATTTTCAAATCCATCTTTTCCTTCTGGGTGATAATAAAGCACATCACAACCGAGCATAATAAGAAAGTATAAGAAATATATACGGCTTTCCTGTGCATCACCGTACCAAATGATACGCGGCATTTGTTTCTTATAATTAATCGTAGAGAACCACTTCGCTACGTAATTTTCGCTTAGTTTAATTATGTCGATTAAGAAACGACGGAAGCCTTCTGTCTTTAACGACTGATTATGTTGCTTCTCATATAATTTCAATAGTGAAATAAACGTCGTATGTATGTAATGCTGTAAATCAGGATTGTCTACTTTCGGTAAAAGTTGTTTCCCAGATAAGTGTGCAACTAGCCTATTTACTGTCAGACCATTTGGTGCTTCTTGATGTAATCCGAACACTTCTTGAATATGACGAAGCTTTTCCGAATCAATCACTTTGTTTAAATTTTGTTCGTGTAAAACTTCGATTCCTTTCGCTTCACTATAATCAAACAGTTCATTAAAATATTCATCTACATCATTAGGAACGCCAAGGATTCGACATGCTATATAACTAAATTTCATCTCATTCTCTGTCAGCTCATATTGTGGGCGTTTTTCTAAAAGCGTTTCAAATTGCTTTAAATCTGATTCATCTTTTAATGCATATGGTTGAAGTGTAAAACGTGAAAACACAACAGTTCACCTCCAAAAACATTTACGTTTTTTCTAAGTCCTTCTTCTATTATAAACTATTTTTGGTTATAAAAAATGGGCGCTCGCAAAACGAGCAAACCCATTTCAATTATTTATTGTCTTCTTTAGTAGCTGCAACTTCTTCTCTAGCTTGTCCAGAATTCTTCATGTAGTGAAGTATAAATGTTGCTCCAAATGCTACAACTAAAATAATAAAGAATAGTGTATGACTAATCTCAATCTCGATTAAAGACAGTAACATTTTTGCTGCAATAATTAAGATTAAAATGTATGCTGTCGTTTCAAGCTCTGGAATACGCTCTAACAATTTTAAGAATACACCAGCAATACCACGCATCATTAAAATACCTAGCATTCCGCCTAATAGTAAAATCCAAACTTCATTAGATACACCAAATGCAGCAAGTACGCTATCTACAGAGAATGCGATATCCATTAATTCAACCATTGCAACTGTTCCCCAGAAGACACCAAACATTCTAAAGAGAATACTATTTTGATTCATACCGTGAGCTTCGTCTTCTTCACTTGCACCTTTACGCTTATCAATAAAGTATTTTACTGATAACCAAGCAAGGTAAAGTGCACCAAGAAGTTTTACCCACCATAATTTAATTAAGAACATTCCGATTCCAATCGCAATAAAGCGGAACACATAAGCTCCAATAAGTCCATAGAATAATGCTTTTTTACGTTTTTCTTCCGGAAGATGTTTTACCATTACCGCTAACACAAGTGCGTTATCAGCAGATAATAATCCTTCAAGTACAACAAGTGTACCAATTAATCCCCAAGATACTGGATCCTGCAACACTTTAATCCACATGTCCAAGTCGAAAAACTGAGCATACGTATCAAGGATTCCTTGCAAAATACTCATCTTACCTTTATCCCCTATTCTTTGCTAGATTTATAGAAAGGTCAAAAAAAGGAAACGAATATCGTTTCCTTTCTATGCATCCAAGCCATACGCTCTTACAAGCGCACCTAAACCACCTTGGAATCCACTTCCTACTGCATTAAACTTCCACTGTCCATTATGACGGTATAATTCACAAAAGACAACTGCTGTTTCGATGGAGAAATCTTCCCCTAAATCAAAACGAAGAACTTCTTCACTCGTTTCTTCATTCGCTAAACGAACAAACGCATTTCCTACTTGCCCAAAGTTTTGACTACGGCCTTCTGCATCATAAATCGTAACTGTAATAGCAATTCTGTGCACATCTGCTGGAACTTTCTTCAAATCCACAACAAGTTGCTCATCGTCACCTTCACCTTCACCTGTACGGTTATCTCCTGTATGTAAAACAGATCCACAAGGAGACTGTAAATTATTATAGAAGATAAAATCAGTTTCCTTCGTACATTTTCCGTTTGCATCTAATAAAAAGGCAGATGCATCTAAATCGAAATCGGCTCCGCCGTCATAAGATTTAATATCCCATCCAAGACCAATTACTGCTTTTGTTAAACCAGGGCTTGTCTTACCTAAATCGATTTTCTGGCCTTTTTGTAATTGAATAACCATCTATATTCACCTCTATATTTTTATCTTTAAAAATATATCCATCAGTAAACATACATTTCACCGATGGATATATAAATCAAATCTATTACTCTACATCTAAACCAAAGTTATTACATAGAGACGCTAATCCACCTTGGAATCCACTTCCGATTGCATTGAATTTCCAATCACCTGCATGACGATATAATTCACCTACTACTACGGCTGTTTCAATAGAGAAATCTTCTCCTAAATCGTAACGAATTAATTCTGCATTCTTTTCTTCATCAAGAATACGTACGAAAGAATTAGAAACTTGTCCGAAGTTTTGGCTACGGCCTTCTCCATCATAAATTGTAATTGTGAAACAAATACGTTCGATGTGAGCAGGAACATTTTTCAAATCTACTTTAATCGCTTCGTCATCGCCTTCACCTTCACCAGTGCGGTTATCTCCTAAATGCTCTACAGCACCATTCGCACCTTTTGGATTATTATAGAAAACGAAATCTTCAGCTCCTGAAACTTTACCATTCGCGCCTACTAAGAAAATACTAACATCTAAGTCAAAATCGTTTTGTCCGTCATAACGATTCGTGTCCCAACCAAGTCCTACAAGAACTTTCGAAAGACCTGGATTCGTTTTTGTTAAGTCTACCTTTTGTCCCTTTTTCAATGAAATTGATGCCATATACAATTCCTCCTCGGTTATTTTATTGATAACGTGATACAATCTCACTTAAGTTTTTATCTTGCGTGCCTTCTCCAACTGCTGAAAACTTCCATTCACTTCCGTGACGATACATTTCACCTGCAATTAGAGTTGTTTTGCCAGCATAATTATCCGATAAATTATAGCGTGCTAATTCTTCACCAGTTTGCGGGTTTTGAATACGAATATATGCATTACGAATCATCCCGAAATCTTGACGACGATTTACACAGTCATAAATATTTACAACGAATACTAAACGATTAATACGGCTTGGAACTTTATGTAATTCTACGAAAATTGTTTCGTCATCACCAGCGCCTTCACCTGTTAAATTATCTCCTGAATGAATAATACTACCACAAGTAGAAAGTTTATTTCCGAAGTAAACTAAATCATTTTTGTTTAAAAAACGATCTCCTTCTAACATAACAACAGATGCATCACAATCTACATTTGGTTTACTTCCAAATAATGAAGACAGAAATCCACCTGATTGCCCAATTGGATCCCAGCCTAAGCCAACCTGTAGTTTTGCTACTTTTGGTTGTCCTTTCGTTAAATCGATCTTTTGACCTTTTTCTAAAATAATAGGCATGAAGTTTCTCCCTTTCTACAAAGCATTTTCCGAATCGGAAAATATTGTATTCTTCTCTTATATTGTAGCATTATTTACCTAGCGATAAAAAGGATAAATTCTCAGTTATATGAAAACATTCATATAATTTACTTATGATGATGTAAGAAGTGGTAAATAGCACCAATCATTCCTGCACAATTACCGTTTTGCGCAAGTTCAATCTCACAATTATTATAAATCTCTTGATTTAAGTATTTACTGACCTCTTCTTTTACTTCTTTTAAAAACTCATTTCCTCTATCGGTAATTCCTCCACCAATAATAATCGTTTCTGGATTAAAAATATAAGCAAGATTACTAATTCCGATTGCCAAATGTTTAAAGAAAATCCCAACTGCTTGAGCAACTTCCCTATCTCCTTTATCATACAACTCGAAAATTCTTTTCCCATTCCACTTGCCTTTGCCTTTATATTTGCTTACAAGTCGAATTAATCCTGAAATCGAAGCAACCTCTTCAAACGTTTTTTCTTCTATTAACATATTCCCCCATTCACCAGCACTAAATGAATGTCCTCGGTACAATTTTCCATCTATAAAAATTGCTCCCCCAATCCCTGTTCCAAGGGTGAGCATAATAAAGTTATCTTTCTCTCTTCCACTACCATTCCACTTTTCTCCAAACGCTGCACAATTCACATCATTGTCAATCGATACTGGAACTTTTAATATCTCTTGCAATCTATCAATAATAGGAATAGTACTATATCCCGGAATATGATCCGCACCTCCCGTCACAATTCCTTTATTAATATCAACAATTCCCGCAGTGCTAATACCGATTCCGGCAATAGTATGTTCATTCATTATTTTTTTGGATACATATATAAGTTTTTGAATAATTTGTTCTCCGCCTAAATGAATTTCTGTTGCAACTGTTTGACGCTTTAATACTCTCCCTATTTCTGAAACAATACCATACTTAATTTGCGTACCGCCAATATCAAACGCTATATACTCTTTCATCTGCTGCCACTTCCTCTACCGTTATGAATGTAAACTCTCCCCCTCTACTATTTGTAGGAAATCTACATTAACTCTTTTCTGCTTTGACAAATACACCACCTTTTTCTATATATAGTTTTTTTTGCATAAAACTCTTTTTCCTAAGAAATATTACAAAGGGATGTATTTTAGATGGAACATTAATCTCTTAGGAGGAAAACCATGACGAAAATCTTCATTTTAGCATCAACACTCTCTTTATCTTTTTTTAGCGGTTTAAATATCGGTAATGCTGCAACTGAAAACTTCCAACCATTAACAAACGCTATTGTACAAAATAGCGATCATTTTGCAGAAGGAAACTCAAAGGATAATAATATACCTCCAGGAAATAACGGTTCTCAGGACGATACTGGTTCTGGTGACAATGGTTCTGGCGGTAACGGTTCTGGTGGCAGTGGCTCTGGTGGCAATGGTTCCGGCGGTAACGGTTCTGGTGGTAGTGGCTCTGACGGCAGCGGTTCCGGTGGCAATGGTTCTGGTGGCAACGGCTCTGGCGGTAACGGTTCTGGTGACAACGGTTCTGGCGGTAATGGTTCTGGCGGCAATGGCTCTGGTGGCAATGGTTCCGGTGACAACGGTTCTGGCGGCAATGGCTCTAGTGGCAATGGTTCTGGCGGCAATGGCTCTAGTGGCAATGGTTCTGGCGGTAACGGTTCTGGCGGCAGCGGTTCCGGTGGCAATGGTTCTGGTGGCAACGGTTCTGGCGGCAGTGGCTCTGGTGACAACGGTTCTGGCGGTAATGGTTCCGGCGGTAACGGTTCTGGTGGCAATGGTTCTGGCGGTAACGGTTCTGGCGGCAATGGCTCTAGTGGCAATGGTTCTGGCGGTAACGGTTCTGGCGGCAATGGCTCTGGTGGCAATGGTTCTGGCGGTAACGGTTCTGGTGGTAACGGTTCTGGCGGCAATGGCTCTCAAGGCGGCAATCGTGTTAAAGGTGATAGCAGTTCTCAAGGGGGTAATGGCTCTCAAGGTGGCAATCGTGTTAAAGGCGATAGCAATTCTCAGGAGGGCAACGGTTCTCAAGGGGGTAATGTAAAAGATAATACGAAAAAACAAGGTGATAAATTACCTAATACTGCAACGCATTACCCTATATCTATTTTAATGGGGCTTTCAACATTCCTAATTGGTATGTTACTGTTTATTCGTCGTAAAAACGTAAAATAAAAACAACATCCTTCCATCTAAAAAGTACATGAAATACTGTATAAAACTAAAAAGGACTTTGGATTACATTTTATTATGCAGCCCAAAGTCCTTTTATCACCTATCAGAAAAAGTATTAATACGCTTTTCCCCAATACACCATTTGTTTAGCTTCTTTACCACAACAAATACATTCTTCAGCTAAATGCTCTTGCTCAAAAGGCATACAACGTGAAGATACGCCAACTTCTTCTTTTAGTTTTTCTTCACAAGCTAATTCCCCGCACCACATTGCCTTAATAAAGCCTTGCTTTTCATCAGCTATTTTTTTCATCTCTTCGAAATTTGTCGCAACATACGTATTCTCATCGCGAAATGCTTTTGCTTTATTAAATAAAGCAATATGAATTTCTTCAAGTAATGCTGGAATACGTTCTTCTAATTGATCCATTGGTACAAACTCTTTTTCCTTCGTATCTCTTCTTACAAGTACAACTTGATTCTTTTCAATATCTTTAGGGCCAACTTCTAATCGAATTGGAATCCCCTTCATTTCATACTCATTAAATTTCCAGCCTGGTGTTTTATTACTAGCATCTATTTTTACTCGTGCAACCTTTTGAATATGTGCTTGTAACTCTGTTGCTTTTGCTAAAACTCCTTCTTTATGCTGAGCAATTGGTACAATAACAACTTGCACTGGAGCGACTTTTGGTGGCATTACAAGTCCATTATTATCACTATGAACCATTATTAGCCCGCCTATCATTCTTGTTGATACACCCCAAGATGTTTGGTGCACATATTGCCACTTACCGTTACGATCTAAAAACTTAATATCAAATGCTTCTGAGAAATTCGTCCCAAAGTTATGAGAGGTTCCTGTTTGAAGTGCTTTTCCATCATGCATTAAACTTTCAATTGTATAAGTTGCCTTTGCTCCAGCAAACTTCTCTTTTTCTGTTTTTTGTCCTTTAATAACTGGTATTGCTAAATAATCCTCACAGAAAGAAGCATATAAGTTTAAAATATTTAATGTTTCAGCCTGCGATTCTTCTGCCGTTTCATGGATTGTATGACCCTCTTGCCATAAAAATTCAGTCGTACGAAGGAACGGCCTAGTTGTCTTCTCCCAACGAACTACTGAACCCCACTGATTATATAACTTTGGCAAATCATTATAGGATTGCACAATTTTTGAAAAGTGCTCACAGAATAAAGTTTCAGATGTAGGACGTACACAAAGTCTTTCCGCTAACTTTTCATCTCCACCATGCGTAACCCATGCTACTTCAGGAGCAAATCCTTCAACATGATCCTTCTCTTTTTGCAATAAACTCTCTGGGATAAACATTGGCATATATACATTTTCATGGCCAGTTTCTTTTAACTTCTCATCCATCACCTTCTGCATATTCTCCCATAAGGCATAACCATACGGACGTAAAATCATGCATCCTTTTACACTTGAATAATCAACAAGTTCGGCTTTTTTTACAATATCGGTATACCACTGCGCAAAGTCCTCTTCCATCTTCGTAATGGCTTGCACTTGTTCTTTTGCCATAGTCAGTCTTCCTCCTTCTAGAAAATACAAAAAAGCCCGCGTCCCTAAATAGGGACCGAGCTTTGTCGGCGTTACCACCCTGATTCATGCACAAAAATTGCGCATGCTCTCTTTTTGATAACGGGAAATTCCCGCTGCATATGCAGAACTCAAAGGCAGGTTCCATATTGCCTTTTTAAGAATCTTTCAGCCTGACGGATTCTCTCTCTGCTAAAAAGGTTGAACATGTACTAGTCCTTTTTCATCGTTATAACGAAATAAATTTGTTGATTATCATAATACAAATTCTTTTTTAAAACAATAGCTAATTTTCTTATTTTTATATATTCTTTTCATTTTTTGCAGTTTTATACGTAGCTTTTCCGCGTAATTTTCACAAGTTGATGTGCAATCATACCGATAAGTGTACCAAGTAGAACGAAGAAACCAATAAATCCATATCCCATTCCTTCCCACCCACCAATAACAATCATTGTAACGGGAAAGGACGCTAAGCAAAGAAGTATTAAACTAAGTGCAAATATAATATCGAACTGTTTGTCTGGAAACCGTTTCTTTAGTAAATATGAAATAGCAAATACAAGGATAATCGTGATTCCGCCAATGATGTAAAAGATACCAAATCCATCTAACCAATCCATAGTGTTTCCTCCTTCCATAGATTCCCTTATACTTAATTATATGTTTAATTTTTCTGAAAATAAATAATAAATTTTCACATAAAAATATATTGTAACTACTCAGCTTCTTCAAATAAAAAAACAGGCCAAATACATGTTTCCGATTCGAAAACATGAAAAGAAAATACTCCAATCAGAGAAAGAATCTATGCCAAATAGAGAAATTCTCTTATGAAGTCGTGTTATTCCAAGGAACCGTTCTAGTTTCTATGACTTGGTTTATCGCTTGTAAGACCGATTGTTTTTGTTTTTTCATGGTACTCATAAAGCTTCGTATCTGACAAAAAGATTCTGCGCCTTTCTTACTTCGGAAAGTCCCAGACACTTTCTGTTTTACTTTCGTCATCCGAATATCCCGTTCTGCTTGATTGTTATCAAATGGAATGGCTGGATGTTCTAAAAACGCTAGAATTCTGTCAGAATACTTGACGAAGCGATTCCATAAATTTTGAGAAGGCGTCTGCTTTCCTTTCTTCTTTTGTTTCGTGGAAAGAATCTGTTGTTCTTTCAATATGGATTGATACATAATAAACAGATTCTTTTGCGTCGCTTTTGGCATGGTACCTTCGGATTGCTTTTTCATCGTCAACGCTTGCGTTAGAAATTTCTGCATCTGTTGTGCCCATTGTTCTCCAGTACTATCTATAATTCCTTGTAAATCTCGTAAGAGATGGGCATTACATAAAACGTGACGACAATCTGTATACGCATCATACGATTTCCAACCATCATGCATCGCAATTCCAGAAAAAGATGGCAAGATTTCTCCAGCATCCATTGCTTCTTTTCCACGTTTTTGATGAATATGTTGCAATGTCACCTCCGGTGTACTGGCAGTATGTAACCATTGTGTTTTGTTTTCTACACGCATACCAGTTTCATCAAAATGGACAACAGGAGACTGCAGAATCTTTTCCTTTACTTCTTTTATGAATGGCTGCAATTGAGAAGCGAAAGCCTGTGTATGATTTACCAGGGTTCCTTCGCTTATAGAATGTCCAAAACAATCCTGAAAGAATTCTTTTGTTCGCTTCAAAGAAATGCATTGATAATGCGTTAAATAGGGAATCAGTCTTTTTATATTTGGACCATATTGAACAGGACGAGATACTGTCGAAGGAAATTGGGCTTCTTGGATAGAATGGCAATGTGGGCATTCTTTCTGTTCTACTTTATGTTCTGTCACTTCGATCTGAATAGGTGGTAAGTCATACACTTGGCGAATGCGATACCCTTTTACAGGCTCGTGGTTCAAGGAAGTATGACAACAAGTACAATATGTAGGAGAATGTGTAATCGTATGATCTGGAGTCGCTGTCAAACCAAGAGTATGTCCCTTGTGGCCCAACTGGCCACCCGTTTGACGATGAGACGGTTTGCGCAAACTTTTTGTAACGGGCTTACCCAAACCATCTGTAGAAGGTGGCTTATGACTATTTTTGGAGTTTTTTTTTGAAGCATTTTCTAGTTCTTGTATACGTTTTTCTAACTTAGAAAATGTTTCTTCAAATAAAGAAATAACAGCTTCAGGTCCTTTTTTATATGTATCTAAAATAATTTTTCGATCGACCATAAGATTCACCTCCCCTGTTTGATATACTCAGTATTTACAAATGGGAGGCATATGAAACTAGTAAAATTTAAAAAAGACACCGAAAGGTGGCTGAGTAGTTACAATATATTTTTATTACTAGGTATTAATAGTAATATATAAGAATAGGTTTTATATAATCAGGAGGGAACTTTATGGATAAAGCATTAACAAACCATGTCATTATTTTATCATTCGACTGTTTATCAGCTTTAGATTTTCCTATACTACAAAAACTACCTCATTTCGAATCTCTAATAAAAAAGGGCACGGTTGTCGAAAAAGTAGAACCAATTTATCCTTCTGTAACATATCCAAGCCACTCAACAATCGTAACCGGTAATTACCCAAACAAGCACGGTGTTGTTAGCAATACGTTACTTCAACCAGGGCGTGAATCACCTGATTGGCATTGGTACCGAAAATCAATAAAAGGAACAACATTGTATGATGAAGCGCGCAAAGCAAATTTAACGACAGCTGCCCTTCTATGGCCTGTTACTGGAAGAGCGAACATCGATTACAATTTACCAGAAATTTTTCCAAATAGACCTTGGCAAAATCAAGTGTTAGTTTCCTTATTTAGCGGTAGCCCACTATACCAATTAGATTTAAATCGTCGTTTCGGCCATATAAGAAATGGTTTATCACAACCAGAGCTGGATGATTTCGTCCTCGCCTCTGCTGTGCATACAATCCAGACGAAAAAGCCTAATATCATGTTCGTACATTTCACCGATCTAGACACACAAAGACACTATCACGGCTTTGAATCTAACGAAACAATAGCTGCTATCCAGAGACACGACGAACGTCTAGGGAAAATTATTCAAGCACTAAAAGAAAGTGACTTATACGAAGAAAGTACAATTATTGCCCTTGGTGATCATAGCGCTTTAAGTGAAAACAAATCCATACAATTAAATGTGCTATTCCATCAAAGAGGACTTATATCTTTTAATAAAAAAAGAAAATTAGTAGACTGGAAAGCCTATTGCCAAAGTTGCGACGGCTCTGCCTATGTATATGTAAAGGACAAAAATGATACGGATACAATTCGGGAGGTACAACTACTCCTTGAAGAGCTACTTCAAAATAAACAAAACGGAATTGAATTTATACTTCATGACGAAGCTGCGAAAGACTGCGGTGCAGACGGTAATTGTTTATTCATGTTAGAAGCACGAGAAGGGTATTATTTCACTGAAAACTATACAGGAGATTTTATAAAAGAAATTACCGAAAAAGATGTTACGCCTAGTAAAAAATATACATTTGGTACGCATGGATACTCTCCAACAAAACCTAACTATGAAACAATTTTTATCGCTGCTGGGAAAGGAATAAAAAGTGGCGTTACCGTCCCGTATATGAGACTTATTGATGAAGGTCCAACTATCGCTAGACTACTCGGTTTACACTTAGGTGAAACAGACGGAGCAATTGTAGAGGATTTACTCCAATTGTAAAGAACAGTGTATATATGTAAAAGTTATGTAAAATTCATCACTGTTTCTCTTTTTATAATTTTTATTTTTGTACACTGTTAGTAAAACAAATTTAAGGGGGAACATTATATGAAAAAAATGTCCAGACAAGAAAAAAGCTGGATATTATACGATTGGGCGAACTCTGTATACTCGCTCGTCATTACAACTGCATTATTTCCAATTTACTTTAAAGCAGCTGCAAAAGAAGCTGGACTATCTGGGGCAACTTCAACAGCATATTGGGGATATGCAAACTCATTCGCAACACTTTTAATTTCTATACTTGCTCCTATTCTTGGCACAGTTGCTGATTATAAAGGATTTAAAAAACGTTTTTTCACATTCTTCTTTGGACTCGGTATCGTATTTACAAGTATGTTAGCAGTCGTTCCAACCTCTCAGTGGTACTTATTGCTAGGGTGCTATATGCTCGCCTTAATCGGCTTTGCTGGAGCAAACATTTTCTATGATGCATTTTTAGTAGACGTCACTTCTGAAGATAGAATGGACCGAATTTCTACAAGAGGATTTGCATTAGGTTATATCGGGAGTACAATTCCTTTTATCGGTTGTATCGCTCTTATTATTCTTTCCCAAAAAGGAACTATTCCCTTATCGGTCGGCATTGCTAGTCAAATTTCCTTTGCAATAACAGCTCTTTGGTGGGGATTATTTACAATTCCAATGCTAAAAAACGTAGAGCAAACACACTATATTGAGCGTCATCCAAGACCTATTAGAATGAGCTTCAAACGTCTTGCTGATACTTTTAAAAATATTAAAGAATATAAAACTGTATTTATGTTTCTAATCGCTTACTTTTTCTATATTGACGGAGTCGACACAATTATTACTATGTCTACCGCTTACGGAACCGATCTCGGTATTAGTGCAACGAATCTATTAATCATATTATTTGTAACACAAATTGTCGCTTGTCCATTTGCTTTACTATACGGAAAATTATCTGAAACATTTACTGGTAAAAAAATGTTATATGTCGGTATCATTATTTATATCATTATTTGCACATATGCTTATTTTTTAAAAACGACACTTGATTTTTGGATTTTAGCAATGTTAGTTGCTACATCTCAAGGTGGTATTCAAGCACTAAGTCGTTCATACTTTGCAAAACTAGTACCTAAAGAATCTGCTAATGAATTCTTCGGATTTTATAATATATTTGGCAAGTTTGCCGCAATTATGGGTCCGGTATTAGTCGGTGTTACAACCCAATTAACAGGAAAAACAAACGCTGGTGTTCTTAGTATTATTGTTCTGTTTATTATCGGAGGATTTTTACTAACTAGAGTTCCAGAAAATAATACATCCGTTACACCACCTAGTCCAAAGACTAAAACGCTATAAGAAAAGATCCTCTTCTCATAAGAAGAGGATCTTTTTTATTTTTAAAGGTCCGACTTATAATGAACGACTCTACTGCTTGTACAAAAATAATTTATCAACAGTTGTTCCTAATACTTCAGCTAAACGGAATGCTAACGCTAAACTTGGATCATATTTATTATTCTCAATTGCATTTATCGTTTGTCTAGAAACCTTACATTTATCAGCTAATGCGCCTTGTGAAATATTATTTTCAGTGCGTAATTCATAGATTTGATTTTTCACACCATTGCTCCTAACCTGTAAAATCGTTTTTACAACATCAGTATATAATTGGCTCATATAGTTGTCAAAAGTTCCTCAAAGAAAAAGGGAGCAATATTGCTCCCTTACAATAGTTATTTCGAAGCTAACGAATTTGTTAGTGCCTCTTTATTAGCAACATCTTCTTTTTTTATTTGCATACGTAGAACTGGCCCTATCGCTAATAAAATAAGTGCCATTGCTATACAAAACACAGTAACTAGTGAAGTTAGTTCCTTTAATCCTCCAGCTAGTGAAGTTCCAATTAGCATTGCCCCCATAAACAGTGGTAAAATCGTCCCATTTACTCTTCCAACCATATTTTCTGGTACAAGTTGAATCATAAGCGTACCGACAACAATATTAACACAAGCTAAACAAATACCTGTTCCAAACCTCATGAAACTAGTAATCCAAAATGATGTAGATAGCCCTTCTACTAAAAATGACATTGCTAATATGCCCATACCGAATACAAACATTTTTTTCGGATTCACTTTTGAAGCGAAAATTGCAGCAACAATACCACCAATTAACATACCTATTCCATCAGCTGCAGCTAAATATTGAACTGCTTCCTTTTCCATTCCAAGGCGTTCTATTACAAGAAACACCTCTAATGGAGTTGTTAATCCAACAGCTAAGCCTATAATGGTGAAAGTGATCGTAATCATACGTAAATTTTTCGTATGAAGAACATACTTCCAACCTTCTATTATATCATTTTTTAATGAATCTCTCGCCACTTGCTCTTTTTCAACCCATTTTGGTAAAAATGAAAGGGCGATAGCAGATAACAAAAATAAAATGATTAAGCTATATAGTGACGTAAATAAACCAAGTTGTGTATACACAAGCGATCCTACCACTGGTCCAAAAATCAGAAATAATGACTGTAATGTTTGGTTAAATGCAATCGCATTTGCTATCTCTTCTTCTTTTACATAGCGCTTAAATATACGCGAAGATGAGGGCTGAGAAAACTGACCTACAATCGCGGAAATGAGTGTCGCAAAAAATATAGCCTGCCAATAATCCAGCTTTAACAACAGGACAATTCCTATAATAGACAGTACACTCAACACATCTCCAGCGACCATTGTTCTTTTCGGATTCCAGCGATCAGCTAGCGCACCACCGATAAACGAGAAAATAAAAATAGGTGCATACTCCATGACAGATAATAGAGACACTGAAACTGGATCATTATTTGTCCGCTCCATTATGAAATATAAAAGAGCCATATTTCTGATCCAAATTGCAAATTGTTGTAAAATATCAGATGCCATAACGAGCATAAATGCTCGGTTTTTAAATAAAGCGTTCATTTTCATTCCCCTTTCACAAACCGACCGTTCAGTCTAATTTATTTTGTAAGAAAAGCAACTGACCTATTATTCAGCTGCCATTCCTTTTAACAATACATCTATTGCCTTTTTATAAATACGCTTCAACTCTTTATAATCTAGCTCGTAGTAAAGTACTCCAAGCCCTGATAATAATCCATTCACAATATACATAAGATCACGAGTATTATCTTCACGGAACTCTCCAGACTGTATACCTGCTTCAATTAATTTCTCAAACATAACATATGATTCTCTAGTTAAAGCTAATAGTTCCTCCAAAATCTCTTTACTTACAACTTGACTCATAGAGAATTCCTCTATGGCATTTGAAATTGGTTGCTGTATGTCCTCTACATGATATTCCGCGAGACCATATAGTTTTTCAGTACTAGTGCTATACAACTTCTCTTTTTCATTCCATTTTTCAAGCCAATCATACGTATGCTGTTTCACTACAAATAAAAATAATTCTTCTTTACTTTTAAAGTGATAATAAATACTTCCTTTACTTCGCTCTGTAATTTCACAAATCTCTTCCATAGATGTAGCTGCATAGCCCTTCTGTGAAAATAGACTTTCTGCTTTGTATGCAATTTCTTTCTTTATCTCTTCTGCGCTTCTTCTCATATTCACACCTCTTTAAACCGACCGTTCAGTCTAATAATAACAAATCAAAAACCTCTATCGCAAGAGGCTATATTCCTTGTTTAAGAAAACGTACTTTCAAACCAAGTTCGAATCATATGTATTGTTCCAAATTTAAATGCTAATTTAACAAGAAATACGCCTCCCGCAGCTAATAAAAATAACACTACTTTCCCCTTATTTTTCACTTTCGGTTCCCTTTTCATTTCCATTCCCCTTAGTATGTTAAAAATATTAATCAAACGTTTGTTTAACTGTGTTTATGTATATGTAAGCCGACTAATCAAACGTTTGTTTAAAAAGAAATACGCCTATATAAGGCGCATTTTCATCGTAACTACTCAGCCACCTTTCGGTGTCTTTTTTAAATTTTACTAGTTTCATATGCCTCCCATTTGTAAATACTGAGTATATCAAACAGGGGAGGTGAATCTTATGGTCGATCGAAAAATTATTTTAGATACATATAAAAAAGGACCTGAAGCTGTTATTTCTTTATTTGAAGAAACATTTTCTAAGTTAGAAAAACGTATACAAGAACTAGAAAATGCTTCAAAAAAAAACTCCAAAAATAGTCATAAGCCACCTTCTACAGATGGTTTGGGTAAGCCCGTTACAAAAAGTTTGCGCAAACCGTCTCATCGTCAAACGGGTGGCCAGTTGGGCCACAAGGGACATACTCTTGGTTTGACAGCGACTCCAGATCATACGATTACACATTCTCCTACATATTGTACTTGTTGTCATACTTCCTTGAACCACGAGCCTGTAAAAGGGTATCGCATTCGCCAAGTGTATGACTTACCACCTATTCAGATCGAAGTGACAGAACATAAAGTAGAACAGAAAGAATGCCCACATTGCCATTCTATCCAAGAAGCCCAATTTCCTTCGACAGTATCTCGTCCTGTTCAATATGGTCCAAATATAAAAAGACTGATTCCCTATTTAACGCATTATCAATGCATTTCTTTGAAGCGAACAAAAGAATTCTTTCAGGATTGTTTTGGACATTCTATAAGCGAAGGAACCCTGGTAAATCATACACAGGCTTTCGCTTCTCAATTGCAGCCATTCATAAAAGAAGTAAAGGAAAAGATTCTGCAGTCTCCTGTTGTCCATTTTGATGAAACTGGTATGCGTGTAGAAAACAAAACACAATGGTTACATACTGCCAGTACACCGGAGGTGACATTGCAACATATTCATCAAAAACGTGGAAAAGAAGCAATGGATGCTGGAGAAATCTTGCCATCTTTTTCTGGAATTGCGATGCATGATGGTTGGAAATCGTATGATGCGTATACAGATTGTCGTCACGTTTTATGTAATGCCCATCTCTTACGAGATTTACAAGGAATTATAGATAGTACTGGAGAACAATGGGCACAACAGATGCAGAAATTTCTAACGCAAGCGTTGACGATGAAAAAGCAATCCGAAGGTACCATGCCAAAAGCGACGCAAAAGAATCTGTTTATTATGTATCAATCCATATTGAAAGAACAACAGATTCTTTCCACGAAACAAAAGAAGAAAGGAAAGCAGACGCCTTCTCAAAATTTATGGAATCGCTTCGTCAAGTATTCTGACAGAATTCTAGCGTTTTTAGAACATCCAGCCATTCCATTTGATAACAATCAAGCAGAACGGGATATTCGGATGACGAAAGTAAAACAGAAAGTGTCTGGGACTTTCCGAAGTAAGAAAGGCGCAGAATCTTTTTGTCAGATACGAAGCTTTATGAGTACCATGAAAAAACAAAAACAATCGGTCTTACAAGCGATAAACCAAGTCATAGAAACTAGAACGGTTCCTTGGAATAACACGACTTCATAAGAGAATTTCTCTATTTGGCATAGATTCTTTCTCTGATTGGAGTATTTTCTTTTCATGTTTTCGAATCGGAAACATGTATTTGGCCTGTTTTTTTATTTGAAGAAGCTGAGTAGTTACCAATCGTACAAGAACTTGAAGTTCTCGTTTCTCATTT
The DNA here is from genome assembly GCF_038005385.1 of Bacillus sp. FSL K6-2944. Lineage (NCBI taxonomy): Bacteria > Bacillati > Bacillota > Bacilli > Caryophanales > Bacillaceae > Bacillus > Bacillus sp. FSL K6-2944. The sequence goes on from NZ_JBBOTE010000001.1 coordinate 3,852,949, forward strand.
CAAAACAAACGCTTAAAGTGAAAATGACACGAACTCAAAGGTATAGGAAAGCAAGTTTTACAGTCTCTCTTTTTTCACTTTAAAATATCTCTTTCTATCTCTCATTCCGTCTGCTATAATTCCTAAAGGAAATAAGAAAGCTTTATTCCAACTGGAGTAAAGCTTTCTTTCAATTTTTTACATTTATTAATTCTAATACTAAGATTTCACAAAGGAGGCTTTTTATCATATGAATTTTGTAAGTATCAGAAAAAAACTTATGTTCATGATGGGAACGATTTGCGCTTTATTTGGTATCGCCTTAGCATTTATTTTATTTTTTGCTATCGACCAATCTCGTAAAGCTGAAACATTACAAAAAGAAATTTCTCCACTGGCAACAGAATTGAAAGAGCGTGGAGACGCTTATCAAGTACAGCTCTCTGCTTTAAGAGGTTATTTACTACAACATGATCAAGTCGAATTAGACAAGTTTAATGAGATGAGTAAACGTCTTGAGGATTCAAAAGATAAACTTCTTTCTAATCCAAATGTTTCTTCGTCCGTGAAAAGCACAATGGAATTAGGGTCTACTTGGAGAAAGTTCGTTGAAGAAAAAGTATTTACTCTTGCAAAAGAACAAAAATGGGAAGAAGCTTTACAAGTAGCTTCTTCAGAAAATGGCACTGTCTATAAAGTAATTGGTGATTTCACAAATTACAGTAATGAACAAGCTAAATTACGTGAACAATCTATTGAAAAAATTGATCAATCTTCACTAGGAATTGAATATGCAGTATTTCTATCACTTGTTATTTGTATTGTCGTTGCAATTATTCTTGCATGGTGGTTCTCTGGTAAACTTGTGAAACCAATTCAACAAATTGACACGAAACTAAAAGAATTAGCCTCTCAAGAAGGTGACTTAACAGCACGTCTACAAGTAAATAGCAACGATGAAATCGGTGCCATCGCAGCATCATTTAATAAAATGTTAGAAAACCTACAACATATTATTAATCGTGTTCAAAAAACATCAGTGGAAGTACAAACCGCTTCTGAAAATATGCTAGAAAAAACGAATACATCACGTGAGGCGACATTAAGAGTCCAAAGCTCGATGTCCAACTTAAATGCAAGTATTCAATCACAAACTTCTAGTATGGAAGAAAGTTCAACTGCAATGGATGATATGGCAGTAAGTGTTCAGCGCATTGCTGAATCTGCTTCATCTGTAGCGGAACTTGCTGTTGCCACATCTGAACATGCTAGCGATGGAAGTACCGTTATCCAAAAATCTGTTTCACAAATGACAACGATACACGAAGCTGTAAATGCTACGTCAGAAGTGGTTGAACGTCTAATCACTCATACGAAATATATTGATACTGCTGTACAATCTATTTCTAATATTGCTGAGCAAACAAACTTACTTGCTTTAAATGCTTCTATTGAGGCAGCTCGTGCTGGCGAGCAAGGAAAAGGATTTGCTGTCGTAGCTGACGAAGTTCGAAAACTTGCTGAACAATCTAAAACAGCTGCAACAGACATTAATCAATTACTACATCAAATTCAAAATGATACAGAAACTGCTAGCTCTATGATGTCTCAAGGCCGTTCTGAAGCATTTGAAGGCATTAATGTTATTCGTGAAGCTGGTACTTCTTTCTCAACAATTGTAGAACAAGTAAATAAAGTATCTACTCAAATGCAAGATATATCAGCAACTGCTGAAGAAATGGCTGCAAGTGCTGAAGAAATGAACGCTTCACTTAATAACATCGCTTCTATCTCTACTGAAGTATCGAGCGAAACTGCCGCAACGGCACAATCTGCTGAAAAAAAAGTTATCGTTATGAATGAAATGGCAGTAACTGCTGGAAAAATGAAACAAACAGTTGAAGAGTTAGATCAACTCGTATCTCATTTTAAAACAGAATAGATGTTCAAAAAATATCCCTTCTTTGAAAGAGGGATATTTTTTTGAGCTCATTTCCTGCACATTATGCTCATTTCCGTTATAATGAGAATCGATATCATTAAAGTGTAGGAGGGGCTGCTTATGTCACAAGAAGCATTTGAAAATAAATTACTTGCCAATTTAGAGGCTGTTATTGACCCTGAACTAGGTGTTGATATCGTTAATCTTGGATTAGTTTATGATGTTACAGCAGATGAAAATAATAATGCTGTCATTACGATGACTATGACTTCTATCGGTTGTCCAATGGCTGGGCAAATCGTATCAGACGTTAAAAAAGTATTATCAACAAACGTACCTGAAGTTAATGAAATAGAAGTAAATGTCGTTTGGAATCCACCGTGGTCGAAAGAACGTATGTCACGTATGGCGAAAATCGCATTAGGCATTCGCGACTAAATAAAGTGGAAATTTCATCATTTGCGGATAGCGGGATAAAGAAAAGACCTGACTAGGATGTCAGGTCTTTTCTCTTATTATTTTACACCTACTGCATCATAAGCTTTCGTTACAGCTTGTACAGCTTTAGAGTTTTTACCATATAAATCTTCAGCTGACTGAAGAGCAGCTTGACGCATCATTTTGAAGTCAGAGTTTGCAGTTAAATATTTCGTAAGAGCACGGTAGTAAATTTTTTCTGTCGCTTCACGGCCCACTCCAGTTACTTTCACGCCGTAATGATCTCCGCCTTCAGATACTAAATATGCAGCTTTATTGTTAATACTGCTGTTAATATGAACACCGCCATTATCAGCTGTTCCAGTATAACGTTTACTATAGTGATCTGGGTAACCTTCACTTGGTTTTAATGGATTTGGAATAGACGCTGGGTCTTTAAGAGAGCGAAGTGCATCACCAGGTTTATCAGGTGTATAAATATCAGCACCTAAATCCCAGCTCTTCTTCTCAACCATAACACCCATAATATCAGATAACGATTCATTTAACGCCCCTGACTCATTTTTGTAAACAAGGTTTGCTGTATGTTCAGTTACAGCATGCGTTAATTCGTGACCGATAACATCAAGTCCAGCAGATAATGGAATGAATGTTTTTCCATCGCCATCACCATACATCATTTGCACACCATTCCAAGCTGCGTTATTCCAGCTCTCCCCTACGTGAACAGTTGAAATAAGCTTCGCACCTTTATCATCGAAAGAGTTACGATTAAATGTCTTTTTGTAGTAATCATATACTTTTCCTGCATTTACATGCGCATCAACTGCAGCTTTATCTTCGAAGAACTTAGATTTACTTTCAACTTCTTCTCCTGTATATCCAAGCCATTGTGAGAATAAATTAAACCAGTTCTCGTCCATATTTTCTGCATCAAATGTATGAACACCTTGTCCTCGTTTACCATCAAACAAGTTGAATTGTCCTGTTTTCGTATCTTGAGCAATTTCAAATGATTGTCTAGCACCTAATACTCCGTAACCAAATCCAGTAATGTTATCTACAGCGTTATATTTCTCAATAACATTTCCATTCGTTGCATCAACAAAATAATGCCAATACCCTGGAGCTGGTTTTGAAATCGATGCCTTAACTAAGTATGCAAGGTAGTAATTACCGTTTTTTTCATATACAAATAAATCTTTTTTCACACCATCATAACTCTTTACTTTACCAATTTCTTTCTCAATATCTGCCTTTGCAATTGTTTCTGCTTGTTCCGCAGTAATGCTTGCAGCTGCAGGAATATTTTTATCATCTAAATTCGGAATAACTTGTCCGAAGAATGCTTTTACATTATTCTCTTTATCAAGTGTAACAGTTTGATCAGAACCGTACACAGGAATGTTATTATGTTTCTCAACTAGCTTCACATGTGTCGTATCAGATTCAGCGTCTTTTTCTTCCCCAACGATATTAAAATGCTTTTCAATATTTCCTGCTAATTTAAACATATCTTTCTTACTCTCTAAGTATTGAAAGACTGTCTCTTTTTTATCTAGTCCTTCCGGTGCTTTCCATTCTTCACCTATGTATGCAGGTGTTTTAAATTCTTGATGATATTGAATTTTTTGTTCTTCCGCTTTCGTTGTCGTTGCCCCAAACGCTCCAAATCCCCCGGCGATAACAGTTAACGCTAATGCTGATGAAATGACTTGCTTTTTCACTATAACATTCCCCATTCCCATAAAGATTTTTGACACTTTTATACAATTCTTATTTTCCCAGCCGATACCTCTACCAAAAATTTGAGAAACATTTTTCAGACAATTCCAATCAAAAAAAGAGGACATCTATCGGATGTCCTCTTTTCTATAAACCTTTTATTGTTTTTTCAATTCAATTGCTAAATAGTGTGATTGCTCTTTCGCTTGAATGTGAATATCTTCTTCTACAGATTCTGCTGCATCCCGCATAACAAACGTTTCACCATTTATTACACTGCTTCCTTCAATTTGTACAAGGTACAATTGACGGCCTTCTTTCACTGGAAAATGAATTTCTTTTCCAGCCTCTAATGATAAAGAATATAAATTCGCATCTTGGTGAATTTGAATTGGTGCATTTCCTTCTACTGAAGATACCATATGGAACCATTCATCTTCACGCTTGCTCCAATCAAATTTAAACTCACCATAGTTTGGTTTATGATCTGCGCGGTCTGGTAAAATCCAAATTTGTAATAAACGCAGCGTTTCATCGCCTAAATTATGCTCGCTATGAAATACACCCGTGCCAGCACTCATATATTGAACATGTCCACGCTCAATTGTTCCGCGATTTCCCATGCTGTCTTCATGTGTTAAAGCACCATCTACAACGTAAGAAATAATCTCCATATCACGGTGCGGATGCATATCAAAACCAGTTTGCGCCGCTACTAGATCATCATTAATAACACGTAACGCTCCGAAGTTCATGTTATTTGGATTGTAGTAATTGGCAAAAGAAAAATGAAAATGTGTATTTAACCAACCATGATTTGCTCTGCCCATATTTTTATGATCAACTTTTCTAAACATATCCTTCACCTCATACTATCTCGAATTCGAGATTTATTTTAAAATTTTTTCTTACTGTAACTTTTTTAATAGTGTTAATAACTGCTTTTGTTCCTCTATATTTAAATTATGAAACTTCTCTGCTTGGAACGTTTCTTGAGGTGGGACGATTTCCTCATATAAAGCTCTTCCCTTTTCTGTTAAAGAAATATATTTCGTAGTACCCTCTTGTTCACGCAAAATCCACTCAAGCTGCTCCATTTTATGTAACTACTCAGCTTCTTCAAATAAAAAAACAGGCCAAATACATGTTTCCGATTCGAAAACATGAAAAGAAAATACTCCAATCAGAGAAAGAATCTATGCCAAATAGAGAAATTCTCTTATGAAGTCGTGTTATTCCAAGGAACCGTTCTAGTTTCTATGACTTGGTTTATCGCTTGTAAGACCGATTGTTTTTGTTTTTTCATGGTACTCATAAAGCTTCGTATCTGACAAAAAGATTCTGCGCCTTTCTTACTTCGGAAAGTCCCAGACACTTTCTGTTTTACTTTCGTCATCCGAATATCCCGTTCTGCTTGATTGTTATCAAATGGAATGGCTGGATGTTCTAAAAACGCTAGAATTCTGTCAGAATACTTGACGAAGCGATTCCATAAATTTTGAGAAGGCGTCTGCTTTCCTTTCTTCTTTTGTTTCGTGGAAAGAATCTGTTGTTCTTTCAATATGGATTGATACATAATAAACAGATTCTTTTGCGTCGCTTTTGGCATGGTACCTTCGGATTGCTTTTTCATCGTCAACGCTTGCGTTAGAAATTTCTGCATCTGTTGTGCCCATTGTTCTCCAGTACTATCTATAATTCCTTGTAAATCTCGTAAGAGATGGGCATTACATAAAACGTGACGACAATCTGTATACGCATCATACGATTTCCAACCATCATGCATCGCAATTCCAGAAAAAGATGGCAAGATTTCTCCAGCATCCATTGCTTCTTTTCCACGTTTTTGATGAATATGTTGCAATGTCACCTCCGGTGTACTGGCAGTATGTAACCATTGTGTTTTGTTTTCTACACGCATACCAGTTTCATCAAAATGGACAACAGGAGACTGCAGAATCTTTTCCTTTACTTCTTTTATGAATGGCTGCAATTGAGAAGCGAAAGCCTGTGTATGATTTACCAGGGTTCCTTCGCTTATAGAATGTCCAAAACAATCCTGAAAGAATTCTTTTGTTCGCTTCAAAGAAATGCATTGATAATGCGTTAAATAGGGAATCAGTCTTTTTATATTTGGACCATATTGAACAGGACGAGATACTGTCGAAGGAAATTGGGCTTCTTGGATAGAATGGCAATGTGGGCATTCTTTCTGTTCTACTTTATGTTCTGTCACTTCGATCTGAATAGGTGGTAAGTCATACACTTGGCGAATGCGATACCCTTTTACAGGCTCGTGGTTCAAGGAAGTATGACAACAAGTACAATATGTAGGAGAATGTGTAATCGTATGATCTGGAGTCGCTGTCAAACCAAGAGTATGTCCCTTGTGGCCCAACTGGCCACCCGTTTGACGATGAGACGGTTTGCGCAAACTTTTTGTAACGGGCTTACCCAAACCATCTGTAGAAGGTGGCTTATGACTATTTTTGGAGTTTTTTTTTGAAGCATTTTCTAGTTCTTGTATACGTTTTTCTAACTTAGAAAATGTTTCTTCAAATAAAGAAATAACAGCTTCAGGTCCTTTTTTATATGTATCTAAAATAATTTTTCGATCGACCATAAGATTCACCTCCCCTGTTTGATATACTCAGTATTTACAAATGGGAGGCATATGAAACTAGTAAAATTTAAAAAAGACACCGAAAGGTGGCTGAGTAGTTACCATTTTATTTAAAAGCTGCGTTACATTTCCTTTCGTAACAAATAGCTTATTTCCAAGTTCTTGCTGCGTTAAACGATTATGTCCTCCAACTTGAGCTAACACATCAAACTGGGCGGCAGATATATTCCATTTTTTCAAATGCTGATTCGTCTCACGAATACTCTTATTATAAAAGCGTGACAAACGAAACCATAATAGTAGCCCTAGTCTATCTTCTGTTTTCATTTCATCACCTGTTATGAAGTGACCTTTGTCAATAGTTTTTCACCCATAATATTTTTCTTGATGGCATACAAAAGCTTCAGAAATAAGATCTATCGACAGTTAACCACTCTGTTATTCGTGGATTGGTTACCTCAGGTTAATGGTTCGTCGTTAGGCTCTTATAATCTCACTGCGTGGATCACACCTTTTCAAATTCTAATAAATAGCTTGTTTATCAGAATTTCAGCCATGCCAGAAGAGGTGAGTCATAGATAGCCAGACCTGTAATTCACTATCTCTGAAGCTCATCTATGCCATCAATTGATACCTTTGGTTTCTAACTATGAATGAATCAATCAACTTCATATCCTTCCCTCTTTATTTTCGGTGAATTTTACCTGTTTCTAATCCCCATATAAAACACCCCAGTTCTCTTGCGATAGCTGTAACGGCAACATTTCTAGGTTTCCCTTGATATATCATGCGATAATATTTTCTTTGTAACCTTTCTACAGCCTGATCCGCATAAGCAATCACTTCGCTTCGTTGCCCTTTTTGTCTTGCTTTCACTCGCTTCGATTTTAATCCGATTGTTCCTTTTACCAACGCATTTGCACATTCTACAAGAGTAGACCTAACGGTCGAATTTCCTTGTTTTGTAATCGAACGTCGACTGATTTTTTCTCCACTTGAGCTTTCGCTTGGTGTCAATCCTACATAAGCCATAAATGCTTTAGCCGTGGGAAAACGAGTGAAGTCTGCAATTTCCACATGAACAGTCATTGCCGATGTTGTATCTATACCTTTTAAGCATCTTAAATTTGCGATTGGTTCTTCGTACCTTTCACGATGAGATAATTCTTCTAATCTCAGACTGAACCGCTCAATTTTATCGACTAGAACATCATACTGTAATAGGTATTCGCCTAACGTTTCTTTGAATAATCCTTGTAGATCAAGATTCTTTAACCATTTCATATAAGCGATTGTCCAGCTTGATTTCCCTTCATACACATAGCCATGCCTTAAAAGGAATGCTTTTATCTGTTGTTTTATTTTTTTCAAAGATGTTTTAAAATCACCTAACATGCGGATATACTCTTTCACGGCAACATCCTCTTCTTCTGGAACATATACTTCTTTATAGGTGCCATTTGCTAAATTAAGAGCAATCATTTTGGCATCGAATTTATCATTTTTAACCATTTTATTTTTTGATGAACTGTACATTGTTGTGGGAGCTAAAATATCACAATCAATTCCATTTTGTTCAAGAAGATTATGAAGTGAATACCCTAAACAACCAGCCTCATATCCAGCTTTAATTTTTATATCTTCACCATATTTTGTTTTCAGTTTCTCAACGAATTTTTTTACGAGAGATACATTTGAAGCACATCGTGCTTCTCTTACAATTTCCCCAGTTGTTCCGTGTAGTGCACATAAGCTAAAACTTTCCTTGTGGACATCCATCCCAATATAGATTATATTTTCCATAGTGGCCTCCTATTATCATAGGGTATAACCCCATTCATAATGTTTTCATTCATTATTATGGGTTAAAATCCCTGACTTGATAATCTAGGAGGTCGCTTCATATTATCTCGCTTGTTTCATATCATTAGTTTAGAACTAAACTTAATAAAAGTCAAATACTTATTTTTAATAAGTACAAAAAGCACAGCGCTATTTCTCCACTATGCTTTACATTAACTTTCTACTCTTATATTCATCCAATTTCCTCTCCGCGAACTTCCTCGCATCTTTTTCAATCCACCGCTCTTCGTACCGTTCACTTCCCACATATAATATATCTCTCTTATGCTGCATCGCATGGCGGAATTCATGCAGTAGCGTTTTGAGAACTTGATCATACTCTTCCCACATACAAACGAAAATTAATTGCTTTTCTTTATGATAAAAACCACCTACTGGGAATAGGAACTCTTCTTCCTCTTCCCCTAATGATAGAAGCACATCATTTGCATCACACGTATCACAAAAAATAACGGGCGTTTTACATACTCCAATAAGAGAAAACAAATCCTCTCTCAACTTTTTGACATCCCAAGGAAGCTCCCAATCCAACACATACCAATTCTCTACCTGTTGATATACATTTTGAAACTGGAGTTCCATTTCTCTTTATTCCCCTTTCCAAGCACCCTTTTTCTATATGTATGCCACAATATGGTAAATATTAAACGTATTCTTTCATCCTTGAAAAAATGCCAATAAAAAAGGAATCTACGTCGACATAAATTCCTTTTCTGTAATCACTTTTTTTTCATCATTTTTTTTAATACAAAATAACCAATTGCACAAACAATAGCAGCAAGTGCAAAGTATTTCACATATGGCCCCGCAACTTTATTAATACTTTCCCACTCTGTTCCTAATTTAAAACCTAAATATACAAACACAATTGACCACGGAATAACAGCTAATGTAGTTAGCGTAATAAACTTAGCATGTGACATTTTCGCAATACCCGCTGGTATCGAAATAGCATGACGCACAACCGGAATAAAACGTGCGGTAAAGATAACGCCAGTTCCATAACGATTAAACCAATCTTCAGCATAATCAATATGTTTCTTCTGAATTAAAATATATTTTCCATATCGCTCAAGAACAGGTCTTCCTCCATATCGACCAATCCAATAAATGAATAGTTGTGCAATTACACCACCAATTGTACCGAACGCGACAGCGCCCCAAAATGTAATGCTTCCTGTTGATACTAAATAACCTGCATAAGACAATACGATTTCACTTGGAATAACCTCTAGCATTAATCCAAGCATAATTCCCCAATAACCAAGTCCTTCTAAAAAAACTAAAACCGAATGGATCAACTCTCCTAACATCATGTACCTCTCTTTACTGTTTTCATTACAAAAATGAAAGTACAAGCAGGAAATATCTTGTACTTTTATTTTTTAAAATTTAGTTTAGTTAGTCTTCGTATCCCACTTAAAGATTTTATTTAAGAATTTATATACATTCTTCGACTCTTTTGTCAAAAGTGGGCCTAAAATGGATAGTATAAGCACGTATAGTGCTGAGAATGGTTTCAGTACTGACATTAAACCACCAGCGATACCGATATTAGCCATAATGATGGAGAACTCTCCTCTTGAAACGATTGTTAATCCGATATTTGTTGATGCTTTATGAGATAATCCAGCTTGTCTTCCTGCAATCATTCCTGCTACAAAGTTACCGATTATCGTAAGAAGGACAGCACCTAACGTTAACCATATCGCTCCGCCTAATGAGAACGGATCAATACTTAACCCGAAGCTGAAGAAGAAAATAGCTCCGAAAAAGTCTCTAAATGGAACAACAAGATGTTCAATTCGGTCACTATGCTCTGTCTCAGAGAAAACTAATCCTAGAAGAAGTGCTCCAATTGCTTCTGCAACGTGAATTGTTTCTGAAAAACCAGCAATGAAGAATAATGAAGCAAATACTACAATAATAAAGATTTCATCTGAGCTAATATTGAGCAATTTATTTAATAACGGCGTAGCCTTTCTAGCTACTATAAAGAATAGAAGCATATATCCTAAAGCAATTCCAATTGAAGTAAGAGCACCTAAGAAGGAAGCGTGATCTCCAAGTACTAAACCAGAAACAACTGATAAATATACAGCAAGGAATATATCTTCAAACATAATAATTCCTAAAATTAATTCGGTTTCATTATTACCAGTTCTTCTTAAGTCCACTAACACTTTAGCAACGATAGCGCTAGAAGAAATCGTAATAATACCCGCAATAATTAAGATTTCTAGTAATGGGAATCCCATTATAAATCCGTATAACAAACCAAGTGAAAAGTTAATTAAAATATAAATCGTTCCGCCAATCGCAATAGAGCGTCCAGATTTAATTAGTTTTTTCATTGAAAATTCTAATCCTAGATAGAATAGAAGGAATAGAACCCCAATCCGTCCAAGGAAGGAAATTACACTTGCACTTTCAATAAATTTGAGATCGATAACACCTATTGTCGGTGCATGCGGTCCTACTAACATTCCAAGAACGATTAGAAAAGGAATTACTGAGAATTTAAATTTTCCAGCAATTACTGCTGCAATTGCCACTAAAACTAAAGCTGTACCAACTTCAAAAATTAACGTATCCATCTAATCAGTCCCCCCTATTTGAAAGTAATTCATTAATGATTTTTTTAATTTCTTCTCTCTCACCTGAAACTACAAGCATATCTCCTTCTTCAATTACTGTTTCTGGTCCTGGATTAAATAGCTTCTTCATGTTCTTCTTCATAACCGCGATTATTGTTACGCTATATGTTTTTCTTATTTCAAGATCGCCAATTGTTTTTCCGATTGCTGGAGCTGTATTCTCCACTTTGAACCACTCAATCGCTAAACCTTCAAAAACCATCTCAACATTTTCTAACGCCCTAGGCTTATATACCATTCCACCTAATATTGCAGCGATTTGTCTCGCCTCTGAGTCACGTAGTGAAATACTTGAGATGCTTTCTTCATGATCTGAATCAAAATGATACATTTCTCTACGACCATCATCATGAATGACAATTACCATCTTTTCGTTACCTTTCGTAACGATTTGAAACTTATAACCAATACCTGGAAGTTCACTTTCTCTAATATTCATTTTTAGCTCCTCCATAACTTGTTTATTTTAATTTTCTGTTTTTCTGTCTTTTATTCATCCAATCAACTTTAGAAATTCTAACCACTCAGGATATTTGTGATTTGGAAATCTTTTATTGTAATAATAAGTGGACCCTAAAAAGATACTTAAAGATGTAATGATAAAAAATATATTACTTCTCATTTTCAAACTCTCAAGACTTACTTTCCATAAAGAATCTTCTTTCAAATTATCCCCACCTTCTCGCTTTAAATTTAGTTTTTTAAAATGTAAATAATTCTAAAAATATTACGATGTAACATAATCATAACACAAAAATGATTTAAGTAACATAATTTTTTAGAAAAATTGATTCTCGTATATTTTTTGCATATAATTTTCTTATTACGAAAAAAAGGAAGTGTATTATATGGTTGATATCTTTAGCAGATTCCTTGAGGTAACGAATAATATTTTATGGTCATATATTCTTATTGCAATGCTAATCGGCTTCGGTCTTTACTTCTCTTTTAAATTAAAATTTGTCCAAATTACTCATTTCAGTGAGATGGTCAGCTTAATTAGTAAAGGGTTTAATCGAAAAGAAAAAAAGAAAGATAGCATCTCACCATTCCAAGCATTTTGCTTAAGTGCAGCAGCACGTATCGGTATCGGAAACTTAGCTGGTGTAGCATTAGCAATTTCAATGGGTGGACCTGGCGCAATATTTTGGATGTGGTTTATCGCAATTATCGGAGCAGCTACTAGTTTTGTAGAATGTACACTTGCGCAAATTTATAAAGTAAAAGATGGAAGTAGGTTCCGTGGTGGACCAGCATATTACATGGAAAAAGGGTTAAACAAACGCTGGATGGGCGTCTGGTTTTCACTTCTTATTACAGTTGCGTACGGATTAATTTTCAATTCAGTGCAAGCAAATACAGTAACAATAGCGTTTGAAAATGCTTTTGGACTAGAGCGAACAATCGTAGGAGCTCTATTAGCCTTATTAGTTGCAGTTATTATTTTTGGTGGCATTAAGAGCATTTCACGTATTACAGAAATGATTGTTCCGCCAATGGCAATCGTTTATATCGGCGTGGCTATTTTTGTCGTTATTAACAACTTCAGTATGTTACCAAGCATTTTCATGGAAATCTTTAACGGTGCATTCGGTTTAGACCAAGCCATCGCTGGTGGTATTGGAGCAGCAATCAAGTTCGGAATTCAGCGCGGTTTATTCGCTACGGAAGCAGGAATGGGTAGCTCTCCTAATGCAGCCGCAACATCTGATGTATCTCACCCTGTAAAACAAGGGCTTGTTCAAGCATTAGGCGTTTTCGTAGATACATTCTTAGTATGTACATCAACAGCATTTATCGTATTATGTTCTGGACTTTACAAAGGATCAAATTTAGAAGGTATCGAATTAACACAAAACGCATTAAGTTCACAAATTGGACCGTGGGCAAGCACTTTCTTAGCGATTATTATTTTCCTATTCGCTTTCAGTTCACTTCTAGGAAACTACTATTATGGTGAAACAAATATCGCATTCATTAAAGAAAGTAAAACATGGTTAATGATTTATCGTGTTGCAGTTGTCGGAATGGTATTCTTCGGATCAATCGCTGCTCTTAAAACAGTTTGGAGTTTAGCTGATTTATTCATGGGACTAATGGTATTCACAAACTTAATTGCCATCTCATTCCTTAGCAAATTTGCTTACGCTGCATTAGTAGACTATTTGAAGCAAAAGAAACAAGGAAAAGATCCTGTCTTCGTTTCCCTGGCTTAAAAAATACAGAGTGCTGGGATGGGCAGGATGTAGAAGAAAAACAAAAGGCCGTTTAACAAATAAAAGCGGAAGTGGCTCGTTCAGAACAGGAGGGTGTTGGAACTCCTGATTACGAGGCGCTTTTTGCCTCGAATGAAGGAGTGAAACAACCGACTGTTCTAGCCGCTGGAGCTGGATATCATTTAAAGCGGAAGTGGCTCATTCAGAATCGCAGGACACTTCAAGCTCTCGACCTTGAAGCGCTTTTTGCTTCGAGCGAGAGAGCGAAATGACCGGAGATTCTAGCCGCTGGAGCTGGATATCACTAAAAGCACAAGCGGCTCGTTTAGAACAAGAGCCATATCTCAAACAAAGGCCCTATTACTTCACCGTAATAGGGCCTTTTATTTACAACAGTTCATAATTTGTTCAAATTAATTCCAGCAAAAGGGTTGATTTATAGAGATTACTAGATTATAATGATTATAAATTAGTAATTGATATCACATAACAACTCAAAAGGAGATTGATCATAATGAACAAACAAGTAATCGAAGTATTAAACAAACAAGTAGCAGACTGGAGCGTTTTATTCACAAAACTTCACAACTTCCATTGGTACGTAAAAGGACCTCAATTCTTCACATTACACGAGAAATTCGAAGAACTTTACACAGAATCAGCTACTCACATCGATGAAATTGCAGAACGTATTTTAGCAATTGGCGGCAAACCAGTAGCAACAATGAAAGAATACTTAGAACTATCTTCTATTCAAGAAGCAGCATACGGAGAAACTGCAGAAGGGATGGTCGAAGCAATCATGAAAGACTACGAAATGATGCTAGTCGAACTGAAAAAAGGCATGGAAATCGCTCAAGACTCTGACGATGAAATGACATCTGACCTACTACTAGGCATCTACACAGAATTAGAAAAACACGCTTGGATGCTACGTGCGTTCTTGAATCAATAATAATTAAAAGCGGAAGCGGCTCGCTCAGAACAGGAGGGTGTTGGAACTCCTGATTACGAGGCGCTTTTTGCCTCGAATGAAGGAGTGAAACAACCGACTGTTCTAGCCGCTGGAGCTGGATATTACTTTAAAGCGGAAGCGGCTCGCTCAGAATCGCAGGGCATTGGAGCTCTCGACCTTGAAGCGCTTTTTGCTTCGAGCGAGAGAGCGAAATGACCGGAGATTCTAGCCGCTGAAGCTGGATATCATTTAAAAGCGGAAGCGGCTCGTTTAGAGTCGCTTTTTTATGTAATGGTCGCACTTAACGGTACACGAAATTATATCAACGATTTTTCAAATATATCGATCATAACTCGCAATATATCAACGATTTTTTCATTATATCGATCATTACCCGCAATATATCAACGATTTGACAAAGGATATCAATTTGCCGACAAATCACGACAATATCAGCGCCCCTCTCCCCTACTTTTATCAATATATTACAATCTCATCTATGTTAAAATATAGGAAACACCCTTTAGCTTTTCCAAATTCATCATTTACTACTTAAATGACGGGAGTGGTTCAGTTGAAAGACTACTTAATTAGAGCATTTTTTGCGTTAATAACAGTTGGTATTCTCTTACTTATGGCTAATATTTTCAATATACGTGTCGAGGTTAAGGACTATGCTTTCCTCGTTGTCGTAGCAATTGGTGGCGGCTGGGGTGGCTGGTACCTGTATAAAAAACAAAGCAATCAAAATGATAAAGGCATTCCAAAGTAATATGGAATGCCTCTTTTATTGCCTTCTGTAATAAATAATGAAATTCAGACCACTAATACAACCAATCGCAATAAACATACAAAACGATTGTGGATCTCCACCTAGATTATACTCATCAACGATAAATCCGGACATAAACAACGTTATCGCTGAAACACCGATACACAATACCGAGATAAACCAAAGCGAAAATTCATTAATCAACTCTTTCTTCTGTCTCAAAACAATTAGCATAACAAGAATAGACGCTGCTAAAATACTTTTAAAAACCGGACGTAAATATACGAACTCCTCCATCTATTTCTCCTTTCCCCAAAACATTACATCTAAACATTAACATATTTAACTAAATTAAAAACACATGCCATCTTAAATTAAAACGACATGTGTTTCCGTGTTTCCGTATTTGCTATGATAGTTGCTTCCACTTCGTTCCCAAAACAGGACGCTCATAATTTTGGATTGCATGAATTAGTTTATCTGCTGTCTCAGCTGAAACGATCAATTCTTTATTTGATGGATTCATAAATCCTTCTTCTGCTGCACGTTCAACCATTTGCAAAATTGGTCCGTAAAAACCTTTTATGTTTAATAAACCAATCGGCTTATTATGTATACCAATTTGTGACCAACATACAACTTCAAATAGTTCTTCAAACGTTCCGTATCCGCCTGGAAGCGCGATAAAAGCATCCGCAAGCTCTGCCATTTTCGCTTTACGTTCATGCATCGTCTCTACTTCAATTAATTCTGTTAATCCTGTATGCACAATTTCTCCTCGAAATAGACCGCGCGGCATAACACCTGTTACACGTCCACCTAAACGAAGAACTTCGTTTGCTACTTCTCCCATTAATCCAACGCATGAACCACCGTATACAAGCTCATACTCGTTCTCAACAAACATTTTACCTAACTGAATTGCCTGCTCTTTGAATTCTGGTCTCTCCCCTAAATTAGAACCTGCAAACACACAAATCTTTCTCATTCCTACACCCCGAAACTATATATTGTTATGATACAATTGACATTGTACAACATATTGAGGAGATGAGGAAGAAATGGATATCGTTGCATTTCAAAGATGGGTTGAGGAATTTTACGAAAAACGAAGCTGGTCACAGTATAATGCCTTTATTCGCTTAAATTTCTTAACCGAGGAAGTTGGGGAAGTTTCACGAGTCGTTCGTGCTATTGAAATTGGCCGCGATCGCCCTGATGAAGATGCGAAAACAGAAGAAGAGCTAAAACAAGAACTAAAAGAAGAACTTGGCGATGTACTATCTAACCTTATTATTCTTTCGCAAAAATATGATTTAGACTTACAAGACATTATGGACGCACACGTCGCAAAGCTTTCAAAAAGGTTCGAAGTATCTAAATGAGAATATTATCAATTATGGTATAATATTCTTGTCACAATACTAAGGGGGATTTTATGTTATCAAAAAAATTGCACGACGCATTAAATGAACAAATGAACTTTGAATTTTACTCTGCCCATGCTTATATGGCAATGGCTGCTTACTGTACAGCTGAGAGCTATGATGGATTCGCTAACTTTTTCCTTGTACAAGCTGAAGAAGAACGTTTCCACGCAATGAAGCTTTACAACTATATTAATGACCGCGGAGAGCGCGCTATTATTACTGGATTTGATAATCCGAATAACGAATACGAATCTGTATTAAATGCTTTTGAAGTCGCACTTGAGCACGAGCGTGAAGTAACGAAACGTATTTACAACTTATCTGATATCGCTTGGGACGAGCGTGAACATGCAACAATTACATTCTTAAAATGGTTCGTTGACGAACAAGTTGAAGAAGAAGCTTCATTCGATAGCATCATTCAAAAATTAAAACGTATTACAAGCGATTCAAACGCACTGTTTATGCTAGATGCTGAATTAGAGAAACGTACATTTACGCCTCCAGCTGAGTAATATTTCAATCACCTTAATACATGTATTAAGGTGATTTTTTTGTTTGCTCTCTATCTTAAAATCACCTTAAATTTCCTCATATTTGACATAGTGCCAGATATAAAATGGTATTATTTTCAATATAAAAACGAATATACGAGGAGAGGAAAAATGAATCAACGTGTAGAAGCTGTTGATGCAATTCGTGGTTTCGCTTTGTTTGGCATTTTACTAGTCAATATGACATTAATTCAATTTGGGTTCTTCACCAGTGAAAAACCAACTTATCTATTTGGCGATCTTGATAAAGGTGCTAATTGGTTTATTCAATTTTTCGGCACACATAACTTTATATCCCTATTTTCTTTTCTATTTGGGCTTAGCATTATTTTGTTACAAAAAAGTATTATCGCAAAAGGAAAAAAATTCTTCCCCACATACATAAGACGTATTATCATTCTTTTACTACTCGGCTACATTCACGGCACTTTTGTTTGGGAGGGAGATATTTTATTTGCATACGGAATAATCGGGATTTTTTTAATGATATTCATCAATCGAAAACCGAAAACTTTGCTTATTTGGGCGATTATTCTACTCGCACTTATTACACTTATGTCTTATCAAACTGATCCATCTACAAATATAAATGATTTCGCACCTTATACTGAAAAAGAACATAAAGTCCATCAAACTGGAAGCTATATGGATCACGTCAACTTTAGATTGACTGAAAATCCTTTTGATTACATGGGAATTGACGGTGCGTTCGGATTATTTTTCATATCAGTTTTCGCAATAATTTTTATGTCTCCACTGTTCCTACTCGGAATGTATGTAGGGAAAAAAGGCTGGCTATTTGAGGTCAGTAAACATATACCTGCTGTCAAAAAAATATGGTTTGCCACCGGTCTCTTCTCTTTTACAATTAAAATCTTAGCTATGTTCATAAAACACCCGGTTTTAATTATGTTACAAGATGGTCTTACACCAGTAACTATGACCTTCTTTTACGGAAGCACAATCATTTTATTATTCCATTACAAAAAAGCAACCCGTCTACTAACATACATGGCGAGCATGGGGAAAATGTCCGTTAGTAATTACTTAGCGCAATCTATTATCGCAACAACCATTTTTTACGCATATGGATTTGGCTTATACGGGAAAATCGGCTATTTCTTCGGTATTCTTTTAACCATCGGAATTTATACAATTCAATTATTCGTTAGCACCTATTGGCTCCAGAAATACCGAATGGGGCCAGTGGAATATGTGTGGAGACTGGGAACTTATTTAGAGAAACCACGTTTTAAAAGAGACTTGGATAAAGCAAGTTAAACAAAAAAAGCAATGAGCCTACGCTCATTGCTTTTCTTAATTTATTAAAGCATAACCCCAACGATAATCGCTGATAATATACTTACTAATGTTGCACCGTATACAAGTTTTAAACCGAATGATGATACAACGTTTGCTTGTTTGCCATCGATACTCTTCGTTGCACCTGCGATAATTCCGATAGATGAGAAGTTCGCAAATGATACAAGGAAGATAGATAAAATACCTACTGTACGAGCTGATAAATCACCAGCTACTTTACCAAGATCAAGCATTGCAACGAATTCGTTCGTTACTAATTTTGTTGCCATAATTTGTCCTGCTTGTAACATCTCTGATGTTGGAATGCCCATTACGAATGCTAATGGTGAGAAGATGTATCCTAAAATGCTTTGGAATGTGATTCCGAAAATTGAATCGAATACACCATTAATTGCTGTAATTAATGCCACGAAACCGATTAACATCGCCGCTACTGTTACAGCGATTGAGAAACCAAGCATAATATATTCGCCTAACATTTCAAAGAATGTTTGTTTCTTGTCTTCTTGTAATTCTAAAATATCGTCTTCTTCTTTTACTTCATATGGATTAATGATATGAACGATAATGAATCCACTGAATAAGTTTAATACAAGTGCTGTTACTACATATTTTGGATCAATCATTTTCATATAAGAACCGACAATTGACATCGATACTGTAGACATTGAAGATGCACAAAGTGTGTATAAACGATTTTTCGGTAATTTGCTTAGTTGATCTTTTACTGTAATGAATACTTCCCCTTGACCAACGATTGCAGCTGCTACCGCATTATATGATTCTAGTTTTCCTAAACCGTTAACTTTACTTAATAGGAAACCGACTGCACGAATGATAATCGGTAAAACTTTAATATGTTGCAGAATCCCGATTAATACTGCTAAGAAAATAATCGGTAATAATACTGTTAAGAAGAATGGTGCTTGTCCATCGTTTGCTAGACCACCAAATACGAAATTAACCCCAGCTTCCGCAAATTTTAAAATAGCGCCAAATCCATCTGCGATCCCTTTTACTAATACAAATCCGACCTTTGTATTTAGTAAGAAATACGCAAGTACCAATTGAATGACAAGCATAAGTGCAATTGGTTTATATTTAATTTTCTTACGATCTGAACTAATAAGGAAACCTAGTACAAACACTACAAGTAAACCGACTAGAAACATTACGAACTTCATATGTGAATCCTCCACTTCTCCCACAAGTTATTGGTCGTATAACGTATAACGAATGACGTCTGACCATTGTTGTTAAAAAAATTTAAAACCCCTAAAACTATTCAACTGTCATCTAAAATCAGTAAGCGTTTACATAAATTGCAATTTATAAAAGGTAGCTTCTTCTCTCCTACCATACTTGAAAGTCTGAAATTGATACCACCTACAAATCAAATTGTAAGCGTTATCTAGATGAAATGCAATATAAATTTTAAAAGATTTTTATATGTTAATATATTCCTAATTAATTGGTTTTTTCATGCAAATTTACCATAAAAATAGCCCTAGCTATGAGCTAGGACCATCCTTTTTTACCCCGATTGGTGAGGGCTAATAATGAGGGGGAATAAAGCCCCCACTGATTAAAATTTCACTTTATAACATAACACCAACGATAATCGCTGATAGAATACTTACTAATGTCGCACCGTACACAAGGCGTAGACCGAATGATGATACAACATTTGATTGATTTTCATCGATACCTTTTGTTGCACCTGCAATAATTCCGATAGATGAGAAGTTCGCAAATGATACAAGGAATACAGAAAGAATACCAACTGTACGAGCCGATAAATCACCAGCTACTTTTCCAAGATCAAGCATCGCAACAAACTCGTTTGATACTAATTTTGTTGCCATAATTTGTCCCGCTGTTACCATTTCTGCTTGCGGGATGCCCATTACGAATGCTAATGGTGAGAAAATATATCCTAAAATAGCTTGGAATGTAATACCGAACATTGTATCAAACAAGCTATTGATTGCTGTAATTAATGCTACGAAACCGAGTAACATAGCTGCTACTGTAATCGCAATCGTGAAACCAAGCATAATGTACTCGCTTAGCATTTCAAAGAATGATTGTTTTTTCTTATTTTCTAATTTCAGTGTATCTTCTTCTTCTGTAATATCGTACGGGTTAATAATATGAATGATAATGAAACCACTAAATAAATTTAATACAAGTGCTGTTACTACATATTTCGGTTCGATCATTTTCATATAAGAACCAACGATTGACATCGACACTGTCGACATAGAAGATGCACATAATGTATATAAACGATGTTTTGGGATTTTACTTAATTGATCTTTTACTGTAATAAATACTTCTGCTTGTCCAACAATGGCAGCTGCTACTGCGTTATATGATTCTAGTTTTCCTAGACCATTTACTTTACTTAACAACGTACCAATAGCACGAATAAATATCGGTAAAATTTTAAAGTGTTGCAGAATTCCGATTAAAACCGCAAAGAATACGATTGGTAATAACGCTGTTAAGAAGAATGAAACCTCTCCTTTATTAACAAGACCACCAAATACGAAAACGATTCCAGCTTCCGCATATCCAAGAAGTGCGCCAAATCCATCTGAAATTCCTTTTACTAAAATATAACCAACTTGCGTATTTAATAAGAAATAAGATAATGCTAGCTGAATAATAAGCATAATTGCGATTGGTTTATACTTAATCTTCTTTCGATCGGCACTTATAAGAAAACCGAGTACAAATACAACGAGTAATCCTACAAGGAACATAACAAACTTCATTAATAAAATCCTCCATTTAACTCTTCATTAACGTTGAACGTCTGACCATTCAAAACAAGAAATAATCCGAACTTTCCATTTCTCCTCCAAAATCTTCAATTGGATAGGAAAGATCATAAAACCTCTTATTTCAAAGGCATTTTCCATTCTAACATAAATCACAACTCATATCCGCACTTTTCTTTAAAAAATTACATTTTATTATAAAACGTCTATGAATGTTCGTCTTTTACTATCTGCAAATAGTTGAATAAAACAAAAAAGAGCATCAAGTTTCACTTGATGCCCTTTTCATTATACCGCTTTTTCTTTATCAGCTACCGCTGACTCATCCCAACACTCTGTATTGTTCAAACCTGGAATAGACTCCGCATAAAAGACTGGATCTTTCCCTTGTTTCTTTTGCTTAATATAATCTGATAACGCTGCGAAAGCATACTTAGAAAGGAATACAATTGCTACTAAGTTAATAACAGCCATAATTCCCATAAATAAATCTGCTAAATCCCAAACGATTTGAATTGTCGCTACAGATCCTAGCATAACCATACCAAGTACAGCAATGCGGTACGCTGTTAATAACACTTTACTTCCATTTAAGAATTCAATATTTGTTTCACCATAGTAGTAGTTACCTACTAATGAACTGAACGCAAACAAGAAGATTGCCACTGCTACAAATATAGAAGCCCATGGACCGATATGTTGACTTAACGCCTGCTGCGTTAATTGAATTCCGTTTAAATCAGCTGCATTATGCACATCTGATAAAAGAATAATAAATGCTGTACAACTACAAATTAATAATGTATCAGTAAATACCCCTAAAGTTTGAATGAAACCTTGTTTAACTGGGTGCGTTACGTTTGCAGTCGCTGCTGCGTTCGGCGCACTACCCATACCTGCTTCATTTGAGAATAACCCACGTTTTACCCCTAATAAAATCGCAGCTCCTAATCCTCCGCCTACTACTTCTTTAATTCCGAAAGCATGTAAGAAAATTTCTTTAAATACATATGGAATTGCCGTAATGTTTGTTACAACAACGAATAATGCCACTGCTACATAAATAATTGCCATTACTGGAACAATCATTTCAACCGCGCGAGCAATTCGTTTTACTCCACCGAAAATAATAACTGCAAGTAAACCAGCCATAACAAGACCTACTAATCTACTATCTGTTTTGAACGCCCCATCAAAGGCAGCCGCTACAGTATTAGACTGTACAGCGTTAAAAATCAATCCGAAACTTACTGTTATTAGAACAGAGAACACAACACCTAACCAGCGTTTCTTTAAACCCTTTTCCATATAATACGCTGGGCCCCCACGGAATGCATTCCCATCTTTTACTTTATAAATTTGCGCTAATGTGCTCTCTACAAATGCAGAAGCACCCCCAATTACCGCGATTAACCACATCCAAAATACTGCTCCTGGACCACCTGCTGAGATCGCAATAGCTACACCAGCTAAGTTACCAGTACCTACACGAGAAGCTGTACTCATACAAAACGCTTGGAATGATGATACGCCGCTCTTCTCTTTTTGCGCTTTCCTCGTTTTCGAGCTTGCTCCATCCCCAAGCAAACGAATCATTTCACCGAAGTAACGAACTTGGACAAATTTCACACGAAATGAAAAATAGAGCCCTAACCCAATTAACATCGCAATAATGATATATGACCAAAGGATATTATTTATATCCCCAATTACCTTAGCTAAAAAATCCATAATTGCATTGCCCCCTCTTCCTAACAATAAGAAAATTATATTCTAAAAACTTTTAGTAATCAAGAACTTTATGTTAGGTTTTATAACATGAGTACGTTAACTCTTTTAACATACGTGTTTTTTTACATGAAAATATAGCCATTACATGCATTTATCCAATACTTAATAACTTATCCTATTCGACCAGCCATACTTTTAAAACAGTACGTTCCCCACAAATAACGAGAGAAACAAACAAAAAAGTTATATTAATAATTACCCCTCACCCTTTTCATCATTTACTACAACAAAAAAGGCGAGCATCGAATTTACCTCGATGCTCGCCTTTTCAATTACACTGCTTTTTCTTTATCTGTTACCACTGGCTTATCCCAGCACTCTGTATTCGTTAAACCAGGAATAGAATCTGCACTGAAGACTGGATCTTTCCCTTGTTTCTTTTGCCTTACATAGTCTGTTAATGCCGCGTACGCAAATCGGCCAAGAAGTGTAATCGCAATTAAGTTCGTGATTACCATTAGACCCATAAATAAGTCTGCCATATTCCATACAACTTGAAGCGTCGCAACAGAACCGAATAATACCATTCCAACTACCGCAATACGGTAAATTGTTAACCACGTTTTGCTTTGCTTAATAAATTCAATATTTGTTTCACCATAATAGTAGTTTCCTAAAAGAGAACTAAATGCAAATAAGAAAATAATAATCGCTAAGAAGCTACTTGCCCATGGGCCGATTTGTGAGCTTAATGCATTTTGCGTTAATTCAATACCTTCTAAATTCGTTGCTTTATATGCACCAGAACATAGTACGATAAATGCTGTTGATGTACATACTAAGAATGTATCTACTAAAACGCCGATCGTTTGAATAAAACCTTGTTTTGCTGGATGCGTTACATCAGCTGTTGCTGCCGCGTTCGGCGCACTACCCATACCTGCTTCGTTCGCAAATAATCCGCGCTGAATACCATATTTCATCGCAGCGCCGATACCGCCACCTACAGCTGAATCTAAACCGAATGCACCTTTAAAGATTTCCGTAAACACATCTGGTATTAAATAGAAGTTTTTAATGACAACAAAAATAGCTACCGCAATATAAACAAGCGCCATTGGCGGAACAATCATTTCCGACATACGTGCAATACTTTTTACACCACCAAAAATAATAACCGCAACTAATGCAGCTAATACAATACCAACAATATAACGCTCTAAACCAAATGCATTTTCAAACGCTAATGTTACTGTATTCGCTTGTACTGAGTTAAAAATTAAACCGTAACTAACTGTAATAAGGATAGAAAACCAAATTCCCATCCAACGTTTATTTAAACCTTTTTCCATATAATAAGCAGGACCACCACGGAAGCCACTGCCATCTTTTACTTTATAAATTTGGGCAAGCGTACTTTCTACGAAACTTGAAGAAGCCCCGATAATCGCAATAACCCACATCCAAAATACAGCTCCAGGTCCTCCCATAGATATAGCTAATGCTACACCAGCTAAGTTACCGATACCAATACGAGCTGCTGAACTCATACAAAACGCTTGGAAAGAAGATACACTACCTTTTTTACGCGTCTTTCCAGTTAATCCATCACTCATTAGTCGAACCATTTCCCCTAAATGAGTAATTTGTACGAATTTCAATTTAATAGAAAAATAAAGACCTAAACCAATTAACATCGCAATAAGAATATATGACCAAAGAATTGTATTTGTTGATGAAATAAATTGCTCTAAAATATTCATACAATTAACCCCTCCTTTTCTCCATAAAACGAATTATATTTAAAAAACATTCAAAAATCAACATTTTTCGACAATTTGCAATTTCCAAATATTAGCCAGGTTCACAGTAACAATGTCCTTATGACTGACTACCCTCCCTCTAACTGTGCATACTAAAACAAAAAATAAAGTAACTACTCAGCCACCTTTCGGTGTCTTTTTTAAATTTTACTAGTTTCATATGCCTCCCATTTGTAAATACTGAGTATATCAAACAGGGGAGGTGAATCTTATGGTCGATCGAAAAATTATTTTAGATACATATAAAAAAGGACCTGAAGCTGTTATTTCTTTATTTGAAGAAACATTTTCTAAGTTAGAAAAACGTATACAAGAACTAGAAAATGCTTCAAAAAAAAACTCCAAAAATAGTCATAAGCCACCTTCTACAGATGGTTTGGGTAAGCCCGTTACAAAAAGTTTGCGCAAACCGTCTCATCGTCAAACGGGTGGCCAGTTGGGCCACAAGGGACATACTCTTGGTTTGACAGCGACTCCAGATCATACGATTACACATTCTCCTACATATTGTACTTGTTGTCATACTTCCTTGAACCACGAGCCTGTAAAAGGGTATCGCATTCGCCAAGTGTATGACTTACCACCTATTCAGATCGAAGTGACAGAACATAAAGTAGAACAGAAAGAATGCCCACATTGCCATTCTATCCAAGAAGCCCAATTTCCTTCGACAGTATCTCGTCCTGTTCAATATGGTCCAAATATAAAAAGACTGATTCCCTATTTAACGCATTATCAATGCATTTCTTTGAAGCGAACAAAAGAATTCTTTCAGGATTGTTTTGGACATTCTATAAGCGAAGGAACCCTGGTAAATCATACACAGGCTTTCGCTTCTCAATTGCAGCCATTCATAAAAGAAGTAAAGGAAAAGATTCTGCAGTCTCCTGTTGTCCATTTTGATGAAACTGGTATGCGTGTAGAAAACAAAACACAATGGTTACATACTGCCAGTACACCGGAGGTGACATTGCAACATATTCATCAAAAACGTGGAAAAGAAGCAATGGATGCTGGAGAAATCTTGCCATCTTTTTCTGGAATTGCGATGCATGATGGTTGGAAATCGTATGATGCGTATACAGATTGTCGTCACGTTTTATGTAATGCCCATCTCTTACGAGATTTACAAGGAATTATAGATAGTACTGGAGAACAATGGGCACAACAGATGCAGAAATTTCTAACGCAAGCGTTGACGATGAAAAAGCAATCCGAAGGTACCATGCCAAAAGCGACGCAAAAGAATCTGTTTATTATGTATCAATCCATATTGAAAGAACAACAGATTCTTTCCACGAAACAAAAGAAGAAAGGAAAGCAGACGCCTTCTCAAAATTTATGGAATCGCTTCGTCAAGTATTCTGACAGAATTCTAGCGTTTTTAGAACATCCAGCCATTCCATTTGATAACAATCAAGCAGAACGGGATATTCGGATGACGAAAGTAAAACAGAAAGTGTCTGGGACTTTCCGAAGTAAGAAAGGCGCAGAATCTTTTTGTCAGATACGAAGCTTTATGAGTACCATGAAAAAACAAAAACAATCGGTCTTACAAGCGATAAACCAAGTCATAGAAACTAGAACGGTTCCTTGGAATAACACGACTTCATAAGAGAATTTCTCTATTTGGCATAGATTCTTTCTCTGATTGGAGTATTTTCTTTTCATGTTTTCGAATCGGAAACATGTATTTGGCCTGTTTTTTTATTTGAAGAAGCTGAGTAGTTACAGCGGAAAGTTTCCAAGTAACTCTTAAACGATTATTTTCTTCTTCTACGCTACCTTTCCCCGGCAACTGAAATACTCTCTGCTCAAACTTATTCTCTTTTACCTCTTCTAATTTCCCACCTTTATTCTCTTCCAAAGGCGCCGCATATCCTTTCGATGCTTCGAAAGCTACTGGCGATAATAATGTAGATATGCATATACCAGCAACTAATACCCTACTCTTTTTTTGCTTTGACATAATCTGTGTCCCCTGTCCTTTTTTTAGACAAACCATCCTATATATTCGTTTAATGAAAAATCCTATTATCTTTATAAAAACATTTAATGAATAGACTAACACCTCGCGCACCTGTATCTATTACTACCGCATTTCCCTCCATGTATTCGCTTTCTTACATTATAAAATTTTTATGTAATATCCCCTCCTCACTTCTCTCTATTTGTGATGAGTTCTCTTGCTACATAAAAAAGAGAATAGTAAAAGATATTTTTCAGTATTGTCATCTATACATCTAAAAATGTGAACAACAATAGATTTTTACATTTTCTTCATATATGACCATCTATAGGTAGTTTTTCCAACTGAATTGTACACGCTTTACACTTTGTTTGATAGCCTCTCTAATTAGAATAATGTTACAATTTCGTGAATAAAATCCATTTATTGTAACGTTTAGATTTCTCCATATTTTATTATTTTTAAATACTTCTTCAAACGTTAAAATAGTGTTTCACTCGATTAATTATTATCTTGATATACCTTTAAAGAATTCATATGAAAAAGCATTGGCATATACCAATGCTTTTTCATTATCTCTTTTGATTCGGTTTATGCGGTTCATTTGGAGTATATGGCTTATTTGGTTTATTTGGAGCCTCAGCCTTTTTCCAACTTACCGCTAACTCTGGACTTGTTTTTTCTTCACTACGCTCAAGTAATACTACTGCATTTTGAATAGTCGGTGTACCTTTATGCGCAATCCCTTGTAATTTCGTTAAATTTCCTGATACTTTAAAGCTAAATCCACCAGCTGGTGTTTGTTTCGGAATTAAAATGCGGAACTTTTCTCCTACATTAAATTCTGTTTTTGTTTCGCCTTTTTCATTTGCAAATTTCACGCCCGCTGGTGCACCTGTTGCTTGCACTTTATACGTTCCGCTTTTTGCATTTGTTTCTACTGTATATAAGCCTGTTTCAAAGAAATCATTTTTTAAGACTGCTTCTTGTTCTTCTGTAGGAGTTACACTCATCGTAATTTCTTGTAGCTCTTCGCTAGCGTTTGCTTTTGCAACGATATCTTTTGTTACTTTCTCTACATTTTTATTTCGGAAATCTAAATCATTAACATCAATTTGTTTTAACGCATTCCATACTGCAAGCTGCGTTGCGTAATGCGCCTCTCTCCAATCAGATACTCCTAATTCTTGTGGGCTCTTTTGTGGATATCCATTCAACAGTACACGGTACACATTAATATCCACTTTACCCATTTCTGGTAAATCTTGACCACTCGGAGATTTTAAATCTACATTTAAGCAAAATGCAATTTTTCCATCTGCCGTTTTAATAAGTTCTGTTCGAATTGGTTTCTTCTTTGACTTACTATAACTCCAATTCATTTCATACTTTGTATGATCCATAACTTCTGCGAATGCTTTTTGAAGTGGGAATAATACAAATAAGACACTTAAAAACATAGCTAAAAGTTTGAACGATTGCTTTATATTCATGTTTACAGCCCCTTAATAACAAACTTAATACTAAGTAGTATTTATTTAGAAACTATTTTTATGCAAAAAAAAAGAGTGCTTTTAAGCACTCTTTTTTCTTACCTTAATCTTAGAAATCGAAGTTATCAGGATCTGGACCAACGCGATGATTTTGATTTAACGCATCGATTTTTTCCATATCTTCTTTCGTTAATTCAAAGTTAAATACATCTGCGTTTGCAATAATGCGGTGTTCTTTCGTTGATTTTGGAATTGTGATTACTCCATTTTGAAGATCCCAACGTAAAATAACTTGCGCTGTTGTTTTACCGTGTTTCTCAGCAATCTCTTGTAATGTTTCGTTATCTAATAATTGACCTTGCATTAGTGGTGACCATGCTTCCATTTGAATACCTTGTTCTTTACAGAAAGCTTGTAGTTCTTTTTGTGTTAAACGAGGGTGGTATTCTACTTGGTTAATCATTGGTTTAATTTCTGCATCTTTCATTACATCTTGTAAGTGATGGATTTGGAAGTTACTTACACCAATTGCACGTACGCGCTTTTCTTTATAAAGTGTTTCTAGCGCTCTCCATGTATCTTTATATTTTCCTTCTGAAGGCCAGTGAACAAGATATAAATCTAAATAATCTAGTCCTAATTTTTTTAGACTCTCTTCGTATGCAGCAATTGTTGTTTCATACCCTTGATCTGCGTTCCATACTTTTGAAGTAATAAATAATTCTTCTCTTGCAATACCAGTCGCTTCAATACCTGCACGAATTCCTTCACCTACAGCTTTTTCATTTCCGTAAATTGCAGCTGTATCGATGCTGCGGTATCCTGCTTTAATTGCTGATTTTACAGCTTCTACAAGTTCTGGTCCTTCTTCTACTTTAAATACACCTAAACCGAACCAAGGCATTTCTACACCGTTATTTAATACTGCTTTACTTTGTAAGTTTTTCATTTTATTTTCTCTCCTTTTATTTTACTTGATCTCTTTTTTCTAATGTCATGCTCCACGCTGTTAAAATAACAGCGGCTACTACCATAAGGCCACCTACCCAAGCAGTATGGATTAATCCTAATGAATTCGTTACAAGGCCACCTATATAAGAACCTAAAGCGATCCCTCCGTTAAATGCGGCAATATTAATTGCTGAAGCAACATCAACCGCACTCGGAACAAAGCGCTCTGCCAATATAACTACATATACTTGTAGCCCCGGAACATTCATAAATGCGAATAGTCCCATGAAAATAATTGTGATTAATCCAGCTACTTTAAATGGCGCTGTAAATGTTAAAACAAATAATATAATCGCTTGAATCAAAAACATGTAAAATAGCGCTCGAATCGGATTATGATTCGATAATTTTCCGCCGACCATATTCCCTATCGCAATTGCGATTCCATACACTAATAAAATGATAGTAACAGTACTTGCTTCAAATCCTGTTACTTCTTGTAATAACGGAGATAAATACGTAAATGTTACGAATGTACCGCCGTATCCAAGTGCAGTAATAATGAAAACAAGTAATAGTCTTCCATTTTTAATTAATTTAAATTGATCACGAAACGATACAGGTACACCATTTTTTAAATTAGATGGGACGAGTATACTGTTTGCGATGAAAGCAATAATTCCAATTACAACAATCGCCATAAATGACGCTCTCCAGCCAAATTGTTGACCGATAAATGTTCCAATTGGCACACCAGTAATAGTCGCAACTGTTAATCCAGTAAACATAATCGCAATTGCGCTAGCACGTTTATTCTCTGGTACGATTGCAGCTGCAATTGTAGATCCAATTGACATAAACACACCATGTGCAAACGCAGATACAATTCTTGCAATAATTAATACAGTGAAGCTTGTTGCTACCGCCGCAATGCCATTACCAATAATGAAAATAACCATAATCCACATTAATAATGTCTTTCGCGACATACTAGCCGTTAACGCTGTTAAAACAGGAGCTCCTACCGCTGCTCCTAACGCATATAAGGAAACCGTTAAACCGGCTGTTGTAACCGAAACATTTAAATCTTTTGAAATAGATGGTAGTAAACCGACACTAATAAACTCGGTCGTACCAATCCCAAACGCACTAATTGCTAGCGCTAATAAAGCAAACATACTTCTTCGGCTCGTCTGAGCTTCCGAAGATGGTACTGTATATGAACTCAATTGAATTCCTCCTTATTACAAGAAATCCAATCATAATAGTATGATAAAAAGGCCCTTTTATCTTCTAAAAAATATATTTCATACTTACAAATGCTATTATGAATGGTTTCATTCCTTTTTTGAAGAACGCACTTTAAAGTACGATAGGCACTAAAAAGTAACATAGTCACTTTTTGGTACCGTACTACTCATTTGCCTCTTACATGTGCTATTATGAAACATATTTAACATGATAAAAAGTACGTACTTTAAAGTGCTATAGGTACTAAAAAGTAACATTTGTATGATTTAACTTATTTTACTCACAAAGGGAGGATTTCATATGAAGAAATACAATATTCCTGTAGAGGCGACTTTAGAAGTTATCGGCGGCAAATGGAAAGTTGTTATTCTTTGTCACTTAACGAAAGGTACAAAGAGAACGAGTGAATTAAAACGCTCAATGCCTGGTATTACACAAAAAATGTTAACGCAGCAATTACGTGAATTAGAAGACGACGGCGTTATTCAAAGAAAAGTATACAATCAAGTCCCGCCAAAAGTAGAATATTCTCTTACCGATTACGGTTGGTCTTTAGAATCCATTCTTGATTCTCTTTGTTCTTGGGGCGAATGCCATCTTGAAAAAGAAGGTAACACATCGATGCTAATTGCGGAAGGTGAATAATAGGAAAAAGGAAAAAACGAACATGAATTTGTTCATTTTTTCCTTTTTTTCTTTATATATATGTACATTTCTAACTGGAACAAAATATTTTATACGCTTTCATACCTTGTCAGCACTACGTTATACACTCAATATCAAATAATTAGGAATCATTTTTATGTTAACATAGGTGTATATAGTATATAATATAGGATATATATTATATACACTTTCCGGTAACGGAGCTTTTCCATTATGCGGACAAGCCATGTATCGGACAGTTCATAAATAATAAGTAAGACGTTATGGTTTTAGATTTATGTTTGCAGCTTACTTGCTGTCATAAATTTAAAGGCATTTTATTGTGTTTTGTGAAACTTTGTATAAAGTTTCGTAACCGTTTACTATCTTACTTATCAAAAATAAGAGTATTGCTATCGTAAAGGAGAATTGGAGATGCCAGAAACTATGACTCAAACAAAGCCAGAACAAGAAACTGTACAAATTTCTGCTAGCCAAGGACAACTTGATGTACTTGATCAGTTGTTAAAACCTGAGGTACAAGAATCATTAACAACACTAGTAGAACAGCTTCCAAAATTAACTGAGCTTGTTAACATTTTAACTAAGTCTTATGACTTCGCTCAAACTGTTGCTACTGATGAAGTATTAAAAAGCGACACTGTTGGTGCAATTACAGAGCTTGTAGAACCTGTAAAAGATACAGTGAAAAGCATGGCTGCAACTGCAATCGAAGCGAAAGATCGTGCTGACGAAAGCAACGAAGTTATCGGCCTATTCGGTCTGTTAAAATTACTAAAAGATCCACAAGCACAAAAAATGTTCCGCTTTGTGAACGCATATCTTCAAATTAGTGCAGAACGTAACAATAAATAATTTAACTTATAACAACAATTAGTAAAGACGGGGGATATCATACTATGTCAAAACAAATTGTCATCTTAGGCGCTGGTTATGGCGGTCTTCTTGCCGCTTTAAACGTACGTAAATATTACAGCAAATCAGAAGCACAAGTTACAGTGATTAACCAATACCCAACACACCAAATCATCACTGAATTACACCGCCTTGCAGCTGGTAACGTGTCTGAGCAAGCAATTGCAATGCCACTTACAAAGCTTTTCAAAGGTAAAGATATCGATCTTAAAATCGCAACAGTTGAGTCATTCTCAGTTGATAGCAAAGAAATCAAACTAGCTGGCGGCACTACTTTATCTTACGATGCACTTGTAGTTGCTTTAGGAAGTAAAACTGCTTACTTCGGTATTCCAGGACTAGAAGAAAACAGCATGGTATTAAAATCTGCTGCTGATGCAAACAAAATCTACAAACACGTTGAAGACCGTATTCGTGAATACGCGAAAACGAAAAACGAAGCTGATGCTACAATCGTAATCGGTGGTGGCGGATTAACTGGCGTTGAGCTAGTTGGTGAGCTTGCTGACATTATGCCTAAACTTGCAAAAAGCCACGGCGTAAATCCAAAAGAAGTGAAACTTCTTCTTGTTGAAGCAGGTCCAAAAATCCTTCCAGTATTACCAGACCACTTAATCGAACGTGCAACTACTAGCCTAGAAGCGCGCGGCGTTACATTCTTAACTGGTCTTCCTGTAACAAACGTTGCTGGCAACGAAATCGACTTAAAAGACGGTCAAAAACTTGTTGCTAACACATTCGTTTGGACGGGCGGCGTACAAGGTAACCCATTAATCGGTGAATCAGGTCTTGAAGTTAACCGTGGACGTGCAACAGTTGATGCATACCTACAATCTACTTCTCACAAAGACGTATTCGTTGCTGGAGACAGCGCTGTTGTCTTCGCTCCAGACGGACGTCCATACCCACCAACTGCACAAATCGCTTGGCAAATGGGTGAGTTAATTGGATACAACTTATACGCAGCACTAGAAGGCAAAGCATTCGAAGAGTTCGCACCTGTAAACTCTGGAACACTTGCTAGTCTAGGACGTAAAGATGCGGTTGCTACAATTGGAGCAAGCAATACTCCACTTAAAGGCTTACCAGCATCATTAATGAAAGAAGCAAGTAACGTTCGTTACTTATCACACATTAAAGGTCTATTCAGCTTAGCTTACTAATCTGAATATAAGCCCGAATCATGCCCTGCATGGTTCGGGCTATTTTTATCCGTAATTTTCTCTAACTTATTTATTCGGCAGAAGAATCGTATAACCCTTTTAATTATCTAAATTTACTGATTATTTTATGTCCAAATTGTGTATACGAAAAGATGGAAGTATTCTTCCTACTCCCATCCTTTCACACAAACTATTTGCCTAACTTCACAAGGCTGTAATTCTTCTTCCCTTTACGGATAATAATAAATCGTCCATCAAATGAATTTTCTACAGTAACATCTGTACCCACATCTGTTACTTTCTCACCATTCATAGAAATCGCTCCGTTATTAATATCTTCACGCGCTTGTCGTCTAGATGGTTCAATTCCTAAATCAACTAGCCATTCTACGATGTTTTTCGTCTCTTTTGAAGACTGAAATGTTGGCATTTCTTTAAAGCCTTGTTCAATTTCATCAGCTGTTAACGATTTAATATCTCCGCTAAATAACGCTGCTGTAATTTTCTCAGCTTGCAGGAACGCCTCTTCTCCATGAACAAATTTCGTCATTTCTTCCGCTAATACTTTTTGCGCTTCACGTTTATGAGGTTCCGCTTCTACCTTCGTTGCTAATTCATCAATACGCTCTTTCGTTAAGAACGTAAAGTATTTCAAGTATTTAATTACGTCACGGTCATCTGTATTTACCCAGAACTGGTAAAATTCAAACGGTGTCGTTTTTTCAGGATCAAGCCAAACCGCACCACCCGCTGATTTACCAAACTTCGTACCGTCCGATTTTAATAATAACGGAATCGTTAATCCGAATACTTTCGCCTCATGACCTTCTAACTTACGAATTAAATCTAAACCACTCGTAATATTTCCCCATTGGTCACTACCACCAATTTGCAGTTGAACATCCTCTTTCGTGTATAAATGATGGAAGTCCATCGCTTGCAAAATTTGGTACGTGAATTCCGTGAAAGAAATACCTGTATCCAAACGGCTTGCTACAATATCCTTCGCTAACATGCTATTGATGCTAAAGTTTTTCCCGTAATCACGTAAAAACTCAATAATATTTATTTCATGTGTCCAATCATAGTTATTTACCATCTTCACTTCGCTATTTCCACCAAAATCAAATAGCTTTTTCATTTGTGCTGTTAACGCATCTACATTATGCTGAACCACTTCTAACGTTTGAAGTTGACGCTCTGATTGTCGTCCACTCGGATCACCAATTGTTCCTGTTGCCCCGCCAATTAAAATAACAGGATGATGACCAGCTAATTG
The DNA here is from genome assembly GCF_038005385.1 of Bacillus sp. FSL K6-2944. Taxonomy (NCBI): domain Bacteria; kingdom Bacillati; phylum Bacillota; class Bacilli; order Caryophanales; family Bacillaceae; genus Bacillus; species Bacillus sp. FSL K6-2944. Next base: position 3,887,453 of record NZ_JBBOTE010000001.1, read on the forward strand.
GAATCTCTTCATCATCATAAACGGAATCAAATGTCCGATATGCATACTATCACCAGTCGGATCAACTCCGCAGTATAGTGAAATCTTTTTCTCTTCTACTAGCTTACGTAAGCCTTCTTCGTCAGTCTGTTGATTAACGGCGCCGCGCCATTCTAATTCATCAATAATATTCATCTTTTGTCATCCCCTTTATTTTTTAAAAACAAAAAAGCCCCTATGTCTACGATAGACATAGGGACGATTATTCACCGTGTTACCACCCAGTTTGTATAAATAGCATAGCTACTCATACCACTCTTAGCAATAATATCGATTGCCAGTCCGCTTAGCATTACCTAAGATACTCCAGAGTGTAATTCACAAGTTTGTTTGTGCTAGGTTCCAGCAACCCCTAGCTCTCTCGTTAACAGTGACAAACTGCTACTGGGCTCTTTCAACGTATGTTATTTGTTAAATTATTAGCCATTATATTGAATTGAAAACAAATTGTCAACAATACCCAAATATTATTTTAAAATAATTCATATCTTCATACGTATTTCTTTATTCCTTATCTTCTCCAATAATCCTTACTTCTCGCTCCAACTTCACGCCAAATTTCTCTTCAACTGTCTTTTGTACGAAGTGAATTAAATCGATGTAATCTTGTGCTGTTCCGTTATCAACATTCACCATAAACCCAGCGTGTTTTAAAGAAACTTCTACTCCACCAATTCGCTTACCTTGTAGTCCTGAGTCTTGAATTAACTTACCAGCAAAGTTATTTGGTGGGCGCTTAAATACGCTACCACATGAAGGATATTCTAGAGGCTGTTTTGACTCACGTTTAAACGTTAAATCATCCATTTTTGCTTTAATTTCTTCATGTACACCTTCTTCAAGTTCAAATCTCGCTTCAAGAATAATGTAATGGTTGTTCGCAAATACACTCTTACGATATCCAAATTCAAATGCTTCTTTCGTCAAAGTACGTAGCTCTCCATCACCTGTCATTACGACAGCTTCTGTTAATACAAACGAAATTTCACCGCCGTATGCACCAGCATTCATATATAATGCTCCGCCAACTGAACCTGGAATACCACAAGCAAACTCAAGACCCGTTAAGTTATGGTCTAAGGCAATACGTGATACGTCAATAATTGCTGCACCACACTGTGCTACAATCGTCGTTCCTGTTACAGTAACACCTGTAATATGAATTAAACTTACTGTAATCCCGCGAATTCCACCATCTTTAATAATGACATTCGATCCATTTCCTAAAAACGTAACTGGAATATTATATTCGTTCGCATATTTGATAACTTCTTGAATTTCATCATAATTTGTAGGCGCAACAAAAACATCTGCTTTTCCGCCAACTTTAATATGCGTATGATTCTTTAACATTTCATCTTGTTTAACATGTCCTTCAGGCAATACCGTACTTAAATATTTATAAACCTCTTGCATATTCATTTTACGATTCCTCTATTTCTATATTCATTTTATCCCGTTATACGGGCCCATAATATCCCCACGTACATGAAAGAACCTAAAGTGGTGGATACAGTGTACCCAAAATCAATTCGAGACACCTATAAACCTCTTAATTTATAAGAGGTGCCACTCATATTAAAATATATATTGCATAATAAAGCAACCCAAATGGACTACTAAACTTGACATGTCATCAGAAAGACAACAATTTGTAAAATATGTGACTTTTTCAAAACACTATCCCTCAGTATCTTACTATACCACACAAAAAGAAAGTGGTATTTTTTTGTACTTTTTACTTTATTTACATCAATAAAAAAAAGAGCACATCCGACAGAATGTGCTCTTTCTATACTCTCTATATTACTTTTCGTTCTCTTCTTTTTCTTTATCAAACCATAACAGCTCATCGTTATCAACTTCACCATTATAATTGATTAAAATTTCTTCTCCTGCTTTTATATCCTTATAAGCATAGAAGTTAAACGTATGGTTCTCGAAGACAATATCATACGTTGCATTCGGTGTATATGAATGATTAAATAACATACCGTATCCTAAAAGGATTGCCGTATGATTGATTCCATACTCAAATGCGTAGTCAGCAAGTAATGTTTTCTCAATATGTTCATGCTGTTCATTCGGATAAGAGATAACTGGTGCTGCGTGTATCAACTCACCTTTTTTAATATCACGAGTTGCAAATACACCTCTATTAAATTCTCCATCACTAAGTTCAGAAGTCTTAACTTCGATCATATGCGTCACCTATTTAATTCTTTCTTTGAAGTATTTTAATTCCGCTATTAGCTGAATTTTATCTCCTTAAGCTTGGCAGAAAACGCGCAGAAAAGCAATTAAATTCCTATCAAGTATTCGTTTCAATGAAAAAAGAGCACATCATTTGTGCTCTTTCCAAGCAATATTACTTTTCTAAAATATCTTCTAACAACTTCACTTGCTCGCTAACAGTTTGTAACGTCTTCACTGACGTATCATTTCGATGTTTTTCTTCTTCCACACTCGCTAGCACTTCTTCTGTAGCTGTAGAAGTTTGCTGAATTACGTTAGAAGCATGCGTAACATCCTTTACGATATTCGTCGTTTTAACTTGGAAACTTTCTTGATGAACAACAACCTCTCGCATTACTTCATTAATCGCATCAATAAACTTCCCTAAATCAGTTACATTTGTTAAAACGCTTGCTAACATCTCGTTACATTCTTCTTGTACTCTTTCTGACTTTTCTACTTGTACTTCTACCTTACTTGCTTGATTACTAAACTCCTTCAAAATCCCTTGAATTCTTCCCGCAGAACGATTTGATTCTTCAGCAAGCTTTAACACTTCACTCGCTACAATAGCAAAACCTTTTCCATGCTCGCCTGCCCTCGCAGCTTCAATATTTGCATTTAAAGCTAGCAAACTCGTCTGACTTGAAATATTCGTTATTACATCTACAATTTCATTAATTTGTTTCGATTGCATCATTAAATCTCTAAATATAATTCCAGACTGTGAAACAACATCATTTAAACTTCTCATGTTAGTTTCAAAATTTCTTAGAGTATGTACACTACCTTTTGAAATTTCTAAGCTTTCATCCACACGAGCCGATGCAGTTCTTACTTGAGAGATGATTTGTTCAATATTTCTCTCCATATCATTCAATACTTCTACCGAACGATACATCATCTCTGATTGTGATTGCGTACCAACTGCCACCTCTTCAAAGGCAAAATTAATTTCACTCATCGATTCCATCGACGTGTTCATATTTTGTCTTAAATGATTGAAATTACTATCTAGTTTCACAACTGTTTCTTCAATAAGTCTTTGCGTCTCTTCTAACTCCTGAGCTTTTCTCATTACTTCTTGCTTCTCATCACTTAAACGAAGGAGCAAATTAGAACCGATTTTCGTGACGCCCCACATAGCGATTGTTACAATCGCTAACAAACTTGCGAAATTAGCAGCTTCAGACGAGGCTGTATAAGCAAAAAATTGCTCCGGCCAATAGCTACAAAGGATAAATGTGATCACAACAGCTACCCCGCCAAGAATTAAAATGAGACGCTCACTTAAGTAAATAAGTGAAACAGCTAATGTAAAATAGACCATTTGAAATACAGCCGGGCTTTCATTAAAAGCTTGTACCATAATGTAAGACATTGTAAGCAACATAAATGTCATGATATATTTATACGCTGATTCCATACTTTTTATAAAAGTAAACAGCGTTCCAAATGCAACGACAGAAATACCACAAATCCAAAACGCTATTGCTCTCTCTGTAAAAATATATCCATAATACCCAATTGCGATTATCCCAAGAAAGAAACTACAAATCGTTATAAACAGTAATAAATGATTTTTCTGTGATTCTTTCTCAAGGTTAGAAAAACAAGTCCTCTTTAACCACTCCATATGAAGCCCCACCTTCTACTTATACATATCAATTACTTCAGTTTAAATACCGCACTTACTGGGTTATGATCGCTATTTTCAAACTTTAAATCTTTCCCTTGTACATTTACAATCTCTACATTCGGTGAAACGATAAAGCCATCAATAATAGTGACGAAATTTTCACCTTCTACATATTTCTTTACATCATCTCTCACAGTCATAACAGACGGATCTACAGCCCACTTAAAGCCACCGTCCGTAAAGTCCTTCGGTAACTCTACTAACCACTCAGGGCGCTCTTTCACGAACTTCGGATCACTTAATTGAGCGTTTGAAACTAATTGATTCCAATCTCCGCCCATTATTACGTAATCACCATTTTCATAATGCTTGTTCATATATTCTTTTAAGTACTCTACTTGCTGTTTTCTAATTTTCCCGCCTTCATCATAAGCAGACAAATGTAAATTTACGAGTCTAACATGTTTCCCATTATTAACAGGAATTTTATATTCCACAATTGCTCGATCTAAATCAAACAAACGCTTTGGCCAAGGCTCCATTCCAGGAAGCTGGAACCTCTTCGCTTCTTGAACAGTGTATTTAGAAAACGTACTTAATCCAGCCTCCGCATATCCCATTGGATTTGTTATTGGCACTGGAACCCATTTCGTATCGTAGTTCTTGCCAAATGACGAAACATAATCAGGTAATCCTTTTTTCAAAAATTCATGTTCATTTACATCAAATGAACGAAGTGACTTTATATCAACTTCTTGTAATAGTGCAAAATCACTATTCTCATTTTGTAAAAACGAAAGCATATTCTTTAAATTAGTTTCCGTTTGCTCTTTACTACTTGAACCAGATCCCTTTCCACCATCCATAAAGAAATCTTGATCCTTATCTAACCCAGCATATCCAATATTAAATGTTGTAACTTTAAACTCATTTCCAGTCGCTAATACGCGCTCCTTATTATTCTCCACCTTCAAGCTTATAACATCAGCAGGCTGTTCTTTAGTAAGTGTCATATACGCTAGAAATCCTCCTACAATGCCCGCTACTACTAAAACACATGTAAATACGATTTTTAAAAATTTCTTCAAATAAATGACTCTTTTTCACGCGAATTTATTTTTCTTTATTTTCAGTCAAATAAAACAAAACGACACACATAAGAAACATTTTATCATAATTAAAACCGTATATCACTATATTTAGTTGATAAGTAATCGATCCCATTTTAATTACTTGAAAAACCTTCAGACATCAAAAAAAGAAACGTTACACCCACCTCCTCACTGGAATTTAAACGGTATATTTAGTACACTATATGTAATAATCCTAGGCGATGGAGTTCGCCATAAACGCTGCTTAGCTAATGACTCCTACCAGTATACATACTGGTAGGAGTCTATTTTTTTGAGCAATCTATTTAAAGAGGTGAGAAAATTGATTTATATTATCGTCGGCATTGCCGGTATATTAGGAGCTCTTTCTCGTTATTATTTAGGTCTTAATATCACCACATTTTGGCATCATTCATTTCCATTAGCAACATTACTCATTAACTTAATCGGTTGCTTCTTCTTAGCGTGGCTAACTACTTATATCGCCCGGCTAAACATCTTACCTTCAGAGGTCATCACAGGCATCGGAACTGGATTCATCGGTTCCTTTACGACTTTTTCAACATTTAGTGTAGAAACTGTGCAATTGATCAATCATTCTGAGTGGAGCATAGCCTTCTTATATGTATCATGTAGCATACTTGGTGGCCTCATTATGTCTGGCCTTGGCTATACACTTGGGGATTTCTTAATTAAGAAATCTCTTACGGAAGGTGATTACTCATGATAGAAGCCTTATTAGTCGCAACAGGAGGATTTTTCGGTGCGATTACACGATTTGCAATTAGCAATTGGTTTAAGAAAAGAAATAAAACACAATTTCCACTTGCTACATTCCTTATTAATATAACAGGGGCGTTTTTACTTGGATATATAATCGGCAACGGAGTTACTACAGGCTGGCAGCTATTATTAGGTACTGGATTTATGGGCGCATTCACTACATTTTCTACGTTTAAATTAGAAGCCGTTCAACTTCTCAATCGAAAAAATATTAGCACTTTCCTTTTATACTTAAGCGCTACGTACATAATTGGTATCCTCTTCGCATTCCTTGGAATGAAGCTAGGCGGAATATGAAAAAAAGCGACTCTATTGAGTCGCTTTCTTTCATAAGAAATATGTCCCGCCATATGGAATAGAAAATAAACCAGCTGGATGTACATCGTAATGTACAATTTGCATCGGAAGCTGTGAATACGGCATATACTGACTTTGCATCATTTGTGCAAAATATGCTTGTTGTTGCATTTGAATAGCTTGATTCATAGCATGAATTGTTCCCTGTGCCCCAGCCAGCGTAATAGCTGCTCCTACTTGTCTTCCATTATAAAAATGATGGTTCATCATGATTCATCTCACTTATTCTTTTTCTTCCATATGGTATGTTTCTATTTCATAGTGAGTATTTTGTCCCTATTGGTAACCCCTATTTATTGCCCTTTTTCAGCTTTGAAGTAATAAATCCAAATAATAATACGCCAATACCACTAAGGAACAATACATAACTTATCGGTACTAGGACAAAGAAAGGTTCTTCAAGGAATCCATCCGCTCCTACTTTACTGTTTGAAGCATGTATAGTTAAAGAAATAATCGCTAAAATCATGAAAGAAATAGCTACTACGTATTTATTTTTCATTTCACATTCTCCTCTACTCATGTAATTCTCCTTAGATTCTTAACATCATATTATCCAAAAAACCATTAACAGTCAATAATTATTTATCGTTTAACAATAAATAATTATTGACTAGAATAATAACAAAAAGGTTTACGAAGCATATTAAATCACTTCGCAAACCCTCTGTATTATAAATATTTACACTTCAAACCTCTTGCTTAATACAATATACATTGCGCAAAATAGCACGAATATCCCAGCATAAATTAACAAAATCTCTACACTAAACATATCCGACAATGGCCCAAATATTATCATTCCTAGAGGAAGCGCGCATGAATTCGCAATTTGTACAAGACTGAACATCCGTCCGTGCATTGATGGTTCTACTTTTTCCTGCAATAACACAGTAACTGGTGTATTGAAGCACGGCATCGTTATACCAATTAAAAAATTAAATACTAAATACATAATAAATATCGGTGCTATTCCGAGTCCAATCATAAGCAGTCCATATAATGCACAAGCTAGCGCTGTTGTATACATACGATTACGAAAACCACCCCACGCCGCAATTAATACGCCACCAGCTGCCGCACCCGCACTAAAGGTCATCTCACTAGCAGTAAGTCTCCACATTTCGGCCCCGAAAGAACGAGTTACCATTAAAGGTGTTAAAAAAGCAGCTGGACTTATTAAAATCATGATGATAATTAATAAAACGATTAGCCTTTTAATAAATACATTTTCTTTTAAATAAGAGAATCCTTCTTTAATTCCTTGTAGATTAGATTTTTGCTTACTCTCTACATTCACATGTCCTTCCACCTGAATGATAAACATAATACTAATTCCAATCATAGCCGTAATAACATCAATAAAAAATGTTGTTTCAATGCTGGCAATAGAAAGAATCATCGCACTTGCTGCTGGAGAAAGAAACATAATTAAAGATGTAATACTGCTATTTATTCCATTTACTTTCATAAGATACTCTTTCGGAACGATTTGCGGAATTAATGCATTCACAGCTGGCGTTTGTACTCCTGTTCCAGCTGAACGAATGAGTAACACAATAAAAAGTAACCAAATACTTTTATATCCTGTTAAAAATAAAATTGCTAAAACTAACGTCGCAATCGCTATAATTCCATCCGATAACATAATCATCTTTTTACGGTCATAACGATCAATCCAAACACCTGCAAACAAAGATATCGCAATTTGTGGTAGAAAACCGCAAACAGTTGAAATAGTCAACATCACTCCTGATGATGTTGTAAGGGTGATATACCATATAATCGCGTATTGCACGAGAGAGGAACCGAACAACGAAATAGTTTGAGCGGTCAAAAATAATATAATTTTCGTTTTCCAATTGTTTTCACTCATATGTTTCACACCCCCTTAACTAATCCCGTCTCTATATGAAAGATACTATCTGCCCAATCAAGATAAAAACTCGCTTCGTGAGATACGAGTATAATGCTGCCCTTAAACTTAATTAACGCCTTTTGCAAAGCTTCCTTCGCTTCTGCATCTAAATGATTTGTCGGCTCATCTAAAATTAATAAGTTACAAGGTGATAATAATAATCCGCACAGTTTCACCTTCGATTGTTCACCACCACTTAACGTACGAATTTCTTGCGAAACGTGCGTATCCTTCACTCCACACGCAGCTAAATGATGGCGTATTTCCTTCATATTCAGTTTAGGAAACTGTTCTGAAATAATTTGAAGCGGCGTTAAAGAATCATTGCTCCAATTTAAATCTTGCTCATAATATCCAATCTTTATTTGCTCTGAAAAGTGAAACTCTCCAGAAATACTATCAATATTTCCAACGATTGTTTTTAATAAAGTAGATTTTCCTACTCCATTGAAACCTGTAATAACAAGTTTTTGCCTACCCATTACTGAAAAATTCAACTTTGGTAAGAGAGCGAAGTCGTAACCAACTTCAAGAACTGTCTGAACTGAAATGGGAAGTTCCTGAAAATGAATAGACGGTTTATGAGTAAAACTTGGTGGCGCAATTCTTTCCATACGCTGTAATTGTTTTCGACGACCTTGCGCTATTTTTGAATTCACCCCAGCAATATTTCTACGAATATACTCTTCCGTTTTTTCAATTTTCTTTTGCTGTGCATAATATTGGCGAATATAATCTTTTCGCAAATGCTCCTTCTGCCTTACAAAATCTGAGTATTTTCCGTAATACTTCTTAACTGTCCCGAACTCTACATCACATATGCAAGAAGTTACCTTTTCCAGAAAATCAAAATCATGTGATATGACAATAAACGCTCCTTCAAAATTCATTAAATAATTAGCAAGCCACTCCACATGCTCCTTATCAAGAAAATTCGTCGGTTCATCTAGTAATAAAATATTAGGCTCTTCTAATAAGAGCTTCGCTAAAATTACCTTTGCACGCTGCCCTCCGCTTAATTCACCAATAACACGATCCATCCCAATCACATCAATACCTAAGCCGGATGCCACCTTATTCGTAATACTATCTACTGAATAAAAATCATGAGCCTCGAGCAGTCCTTGAATTTCTGCCGCTTTCAATAGTTGATTTTCATCTCCAGTCATCGCACTTTCTTCATATAACTTGTTCATTCTCTTTTCCATTTCATACAAATCATAAAAGGCTCTCTTTAAATATTGAGAAATGGTATAACCCTCATCAATTTCTGCGTATTGATCAAGATGTCCAATTTGAATATTTGGTTGCCACTTTATGTCTCCCTTATCAGAAATAATTTCCCCCACCAATATTTTCATTAATGTGCTTTTTCCTGCACCATTCTGCCCAACAATTCCCATATGCTCCCCTTTATGCAAATCAAAAGAAGCATTTTCGTATAATACTTTATCTATAAAACTATGTGATAAACTTTCAACTTTAAGTAAACTCATTTTTATTCCTCTTTTCCTGAAATTAAAAAAAGCAGAGAGATAGCGTCATTCGACACTAGCCCTCTGCTTCATGGTTTTTCCTATACTACTCCAATTTATAGTAAAGACTCATCGGAATAATATACACAAAGGGCCATAGACAAAGCATTGTCTATGGCCCCTTAATCTATTTTATACACCAGCTGAAAAACCATAACGAAATAAGCATAGATAAACTATACTTTTTTAGAAAAGTTATTCAGCCGATGAATATAGGGGATTTATACCCCTTGATTAAGCTCCGTACAACGCTTCACCGTATACATTTGTGCGGAGCAAAGTTTTCTAATGAGTTTTACAAATTTTATATAAAGCATATTCTGCACCTTCCTTAATACTTAAAAGGGATTTTAGCATACGTTTTTACGAAGCGTCAACATTACTTCCGAATCTTTCAACTACTTGTTTTCAAAATATTGCTTCTGAAACATACACATTCTTATCGCATTATGATAGTTACCATCAACGAAAAACTCATCGATAAGCTCACCTTCTACCATAAACCCAACCTTTTTATAAACATGTACTGCTTTTTCATTTTCCTTATCCACAACTAAATATATCTTATGCATATTTAATACAGCGAAAGCATAATCCATTGCTAAACGCGTCGCATCCACTGCATAACCATATCCTTGATAATTCGGATCAATAATAATTTGGAATTCTGTTCTACGGTGAATATAATCGATTTCTACTAACTCAACTAATCCAACCATTTCATTGTCTTTCTCAACGATAAATCGGCGTTCGCTTTGATCATGTATATGTTTATCGTATAAGTCTTGCAGCTCCACAAATGCCTCATACGGCTCTTCAAACCAATACGACATAATATGCGCATTATTATTCAGTTCGTGTACAAACTTTAAATCTTCTCGTTCTAATGGACGTAACTTCAATTCCTGATTCATTCCTATAACCTCCAAGTAAAAGAAACCTCTTCACTTAATTTCTCAATTTTTTTCGATTTCAAACGCCCTAATTTCATTGTAAACTTTCAAGCAACTTGAAGGTCAAGATGTAAAAAAGTAGTGCAAACTTATGTCTGCACTACTACTCTTTTCTCAAATCTCTCATATTCGATATGTATAAAGCAATAACTAAAACAAGAATTGCTCCTGCGTATAATAACGTCTCCATCGGTTCCTCATGAGACACAATAATCAATCGAATTAAGGCCGTAATTCCGATATAAATAAAATAACGTAACGGGAAATGATAGTTCGATTTAAAATACTTAATAATTAATGCAATGAACTCGAAGTATAAGAAATAAACGATGATACTTTCAACCAATTTATAAGACGTATACTCTTTTGCCGAAAAAATATACTGCACAAACGTAATTGTCTCATTCACTAAGAAAATCGATAACACAATGGATAATATAATTAAAGCTATATTTAATATCCATTGCAAAACACTAGCTATAACATGATCGATATTAAATGACTTCATTTTCTCTTTAGACTCCCCTTCGTATAAGTACTTATTTATTATAGCAAAATTACGATTGGAAAGAAGTTAAATCATATATTCGTCCTTTGTTGTTGCCAGTGTAGGGGAGATTTAGTGTGTGGAGAATTCTGTTTACAACCATACCCGACGAAACATGGAGAAACTCTTTCAAATTACCGTTCGTACATGTCGTACTAATGAGCAATGCATAATCTCGTATAGCATCCTCATGTGCCACTTTTGAAAAATCTTTACAACTTGTACAACGCCAGCCCTTCTTCACTTTAACCATTGGAATAACTAAGCATTTCTCACATTGTACTCCATTTAACAACTCCTCTTTTTCTATTTTATATTGCTCAAGTATATTTTGTTGAAGTGGAGAATGCTCCGTTATTATTTGATGAATGAGCCTATCTACATTATCTATAACTTTTCTCTTATATTTACTTTCAAACCACTTTATTTTATGAAGTAAATTTGCACTATGAATAATTGTATGAAGAAGATTGTCATCTGAAGATTTTATAATGGTACGAGGCGAGCTAATAACAACGAGGGACTCGATTGGAAGACTAGAGGAAAATCCATGTAAGCTTAACCACTTCTTTAATTGTATTTCTTGCCTTTTTATTTGTAAAACCGGATCTGGAAATCCCTCTGAATTTCCTTCTGTTATTCGGATAAGTTGATTAAACTTTGCATCAAACATTAATGTACCTGCTATATTTTTTATCTCAAGAAAAAGAAGAAACTTTGTGGAAATGATAATAGTATCAATTTGAAAGTATTGATCATGATTAGATAAGCGAACATCATGTAAAACACTATACTCTTTCTCAGAAATAAAACTAAGTGGATAATCAATTGCTTGCTCCCCTTTATACCCCGCCATGTGTTTTGCCAAGTTTTCTCCAATTAAATTTCGTTTTGGATGATGTACAGGTAACCTTCTAAGCAGTGCTTCTAACTGTCTTATATAAATCGGCATTTTTCTTTCTTTCACAATCACCTCAAACACCCCTTTACAAATATATCAACGATTTTTTCAATATATCTATCATAACTCACAATATATCAACGATTTTTCCAATATATCTATCACAACTCACAATATATCAACGATTTTTCCAATATATCGATTGGTCGACAATATCTGACACTACCTCACTCCAATCACTCACAGCATATCCTAGAAAAACACCTTCAGCAAAAACTTAAAATCGTATTTTCTCATAAAAAAACCATAACCCGCTCCTCCAGCAAAGTTATGGTTTTTAACCCTGCAATGCCACTCTATCTATAACTTTGCCGTGAAGTCCACAAAATCCATTTGTACTTATAGCAACTTTCACTTTTTTCACACTGAAACTATATACCCCCAAATCGTTTCACAACGTTATTACTTCCGCATAGCTACAATTTATATAATAACGGTACAGTACAAATAACGTGCTGAATCACTAAGTATGGGGGCATAACGATGAACGAAGCGTTGCTATTAGTAGACATACAAAATGATTACTTTGAAGGTGGCAATATGGAATTACATCAACCTGAAAAAGCCGCACAAAAAGCGAAAGAAGTTTTGAAAGCATTTCGTGAAAAACATAAAACAGTTATTCATGTACAACATATTGCGAACAATGAAGGGGCTACTTTCTTCTTACCTGATACATTAGGTGTTCAAATTTATGATGATGTACAACCGATTGCTAACGAAAGAGTCTTACAAAAACACCACCCCTACAGTTTTTCTCAAAAGTTTTGCACTACAATCGATTAGCTCTATTAGCAATTACATTATTATTAGCGGCTTTCCTTCTTCTTTACAATGTATTTTTTGGATTACTCGTAGGCACTACAGCAAGCTAGCGACTTTTTATAAATATGAACATTTTTTAGGAATTAGTTTATCTTTTTTTAATGTTTTATTTAGAGGCAGTTTATAGTCGGGGATTAACATAAGAAACGTAGCAACTAAGTTCATATATGACGCACTGCTACTATAATCGCTAACCGTACTACTTGAAATCATAAAATAAGGAGACGATAAAACATGAACAAAAAAGCAAAAGCACTATCATCCGTACTGCTCGGATTCACATTAGCATTAACAGGGTGTGCTGGTACTAAAGCTGAAGAAAATCATGGGAAACAAAAACAAGAACAAGTTGCTAAAGAAACAAAAAAGGAAAATAAATTAACTAAAGGGCAAAAAATGGCTAATATTCTTAGCGAGACAAATTGGCAAGGTACACGAGTGTATGACAAAGATAAGAATGACTTAACAAAAGAGAATGCAAACTTCATTGGTCTTGCAAAATATGATGCGAAGTCCGGCAGATATGAATTTTTTGATGCTAAAACAGGTGCAAGTCGTGGTGATAAAGGCACTTTCTTTGTCACAAATGATGGGAAGAAGAGAATATTAATTTCAGAATCAATGAAGTATCAAGCTGTCGTTGACATGACAAAACTAAATAAAAATGTATTTACTTATAAACGAATGGGGAAAGACGCTAACGGTAAAGATGTAGAAGTTTTCGTTGAACATGTCCCATATAAAGAAAAAGAACTTTCTTTCACTGATCCGGACAAGCAGCTGAACACGACTACAGGAGATATTGTTAAAAACGTTGATGGAGATAAAATTTTAGGCAGTACCCTTTGGCATGGAACAAAGGTATTAGATGAAGCTGGTAACGATGTAACACAGTTTAATTCGAATTTTATAAGTTTAGCAAAATTTGATGACAAATCTAATAAATATGAGTTTTTCAATAGCGAAACAGGTCAAAGCCGCGGTGATTATGGCTACTTCGATGTTGTACACGAAAATAAAATAAGAGCCCATGTTTCAATTGGAAATAACAAATACGGTGCTGCTCTTGAACTTACTGAACTAAATAAGAATAAATTTACGTATAAAAGAACTGGTAAAGACCAAGCTGGTAAGGATATAACTATATTCGTTGAACATGAACCTTATAAAGGTGATATGAAGCCACAATTTAGTTTTTAAATACGTTTGATTAAAGATCCTGTACTGAGTTGCAGGATCTTTCTTATTAAGCAAGAGAACGAAAAGACGAAAAACATGTAGCTTTTCGTCTTCACAATATTTCCACCTTATAGTTGATGATTTACAAAACCTAAAAACATACCGATACAAAATAAAATAAATCCAATTAGAATTAAGGGAAGAGTGAAGCCACCCCAAGCTGGTTTATTAGCAAACGCCCTTATTTTAAAATTAATCCTCGCTAAAGACATGATAACGATACCCGCTATTGATAAAATTGTAGTTACATAAGTCATCTAGAATAATACTCCTCTTCTATATTGATTTTATATCTCTGCAAACCATCTACATAAGTGTTACAGTCCACTATTCATACATGTCATCCCAATTGTAGCAATCCAGCTTTGTGCACATCATTTGTAAAATTCATTCTTCATTCCTAAAAAAAGACAGAACCAGACGGTTCGGTCTTTTTTGTTTTATAATAATCTCTTTTATTTTTGCTACAATACCTTTTTCTTATAAATCTTACGCCAACACAGCTTTTGATTAACTTATCCTGAAATATTATGAATTTGCGTTCAACTTATCTAAAATACCTTTATCTATTTTTGCTTGATTCACTTTAGCTATTTTAGAAACAATCCCACGGCGATCTTCCCAATCAATCAAATAATATTGATTTTTTTCCAATTCATTTTGCAAGGAAATTTTCAGTTCTCTTTCTTCCCCTTTTTTATCGTACACCTTCTCATCGTAAACATGATACGTAAGAACTTCTCCATTACTCAATTTTTCGTTTTCTACTTTAGAATCAGTCGTTACTTTTACATAATATTGTTTAGTCAAATAGTATCCATTCCCTGACTTCATATAGTAGAAAGCACCTCCTACTATAGCTAATAACACAAAAATTCTCATGATCCATTTCATATGATAATACCTAACCTTTCTATTCTACTTGTAAGATTTATACCCGTTAAAATATAAATCTTCCTTACCTTAAGTATGCTTTAACCATACAGATGGTACAATCCAGTTTCCTTACACCCACATTACATTTTTGTAATCCTATCATTTTACAAAAGTTTCTTAAGTTGGCCCAAAACAAAGGAACATAAAGTTTTATTCCTCCAATTGCCACACTTTTAGCAACACTTGTCCAAGTAATAGGAATTTCATTTCAATCCATTTTACGTGAAGAAGTAAATCAACGCCGATTAACTATATTAGGAATTACATTATTAATCAGCCCTCATCAATCGGGCTGCCCGGCAAATAGAGGAATAAAATTTGTGACTAAGTAAAAAAGCGCCCTACTTATAGGGCGCTTTTTTTATACTTAATGACTAATACTAGCTGTTGGATATAATGTTGTTCCTCCAATTGAAACTTTTATTTCATTTGTTAATGGAACGTTTTGTTCATTAATAATTGTTCTCCACCATTCCCATGCAAGACCTGTACATTCTCTTGCTACAATTTTTATATTTTTTGAGTTCGGTGGAAGAGGGATAACTGTAGAGTAATGAGCCGTTTTGTCTTTTCCACTACCATCCCATGTTTTATGTGTTAGTACTTCGTTACCCTTTTGATCAAATGTGAATTCATCCCAAGATACATCAAATTGAGCAACGTAAGCACCGTAATGATCAAGTGTCATTTTAGCACTTGAATATTCTGTAGTTGTCGTCTCAATATAATCTGTATTGTTATGAACAGCAGCAGTTGCATTATCTTTTAAGAAAGTACTTGTATATGAAATTGGGTATGCTGGATTTTTAAGACTTAATTCAGCATTATCTTTAATAATATTTCGGATTTCATTGAAATCTTTAGTAACAACCTTGTTATGCTCTTTCGCATCTCCGCCTAATACTACAGCAGTAAAGGTACTTTCTTCAAAAATATCTTTATACTGTCCACTTGTTTCAACACTGTTATCCTTAAGTAAAGCTTTAAAAGCAGCTTGTACATCTTTGCTCTTAGATGTTGTTTCTAATTTTACATAAATCGTTCTACCATAAGCTACATTTGAAACCATAACAGGTGGAGCCGAATTACTTACGCCTTTTCGAGTTAACTCATCAAAAGTAACGCTATTATCAAAAAGGTCGGATGGATTGTTAGGTAGTTCAGCACTTACCGTATAAAATATTTGCTTATACGCCGCTACCATCACTTTTTTCTCTCCATTTGCAACCGCATTAAAATCAATGTTTAGACTGTTATCAAGATATTTAGCGTTAACATTAAGAGCGCTTGCGATTTGCGATTTACTATAAACCATGGATTCCGTATACTGCATTCTTGCAGGCAACGTATGTGTTGTAGAATACTTTTCATTCCAAGTAGATACTAAATCGTCTACTGCTCCAGCTACATTACCATATGTCGGATTTTGGACAGTGATTGTATTTTCTTTTCTCATGCCCGGTAAGTCTATACTAATATTCAAAGGCTTTCTCTTAGCCACTAATAAACTCGGTTGATTGTCTGCAAAAGCTTTATTTGCAAGTTGTACAGCTCCTGGATACGTGCGATTCACTACAGAATCAATAATTGAAATATCGACTGGTGACGTTGTAAGTGATTTTTTTTCGCGTTCTACTACTACAAATTTACCATTTGAATTGATACTTTCTTTCGGAACAAAACTCTCTACTTTATCACCATTTACAGCTAAAACCTCTTGATTATTATATTTAAGATTTGCTATACCAGTATCAATGCCACTAGCATTTTTGGTTACATCAGTTGCATTACTTGCTTGTGTTTCTGCGAAGGAAATAGATGAATAATTAATAGTGCATAGACTAACTAATAAACATGCAAGGAACTTTCTTCTTTTAGTGTTTTTCTTAATATTCAGAAAAATCACCCCGTTCTTTTTTTAGTAAAATATGATAATGATTGATAAATGATTGCTAACTAATAAATTTACATAAATGCTTTTAAAAGTTCTTGAATTAACGGGATTACGCCACCTACAAATTTTAAAACTGCCATTGCGATTTCCATATTATTTCCTCCTTTTTATTGCTACGAAAATATGATTTATCTTTATGCCCTCATTATAGTGACCCCTTACACTTTTATCAATACACTCTGATATGCAATATTACATATAAAAAAACAAGCTGAATTCTTTTAAAAAATTATACAGAGATATTTTTTCCACTTGGTACATACTTGAAAAGGTGAAGCATTCTTTTGCATTTTATGAGTAATCACATAAAAAAGCTACTGCCTATAAAATACAGACAGCAACTTCAACTAGAGTGTCTTGCATAATCTACGCAAGACATTTTATAACTAATAAACTGCTATTGGCCCATAAGGACCATTAATAATTTCTATTTTTGTTTCAAAAATATCTGTCAAAAGTGTTGAGTCCATAACCTCTTCTACTGTTCCAAAAGCAGCAATTTGTCCATCTTTCATAGCACAAATTTTATCCGAGTATTTAGCTGCAAAATTTATGTCATGCATAACCGTCAAAATTGTTCTTCCAAATTCATTAGCTGCACGTCTTAAATGCTCCATCATTTGAACAGAACGAGCAACATCAAGGTTGTTCAAAGGTTCGTCCAAAAGTACATATTCCGTCTCTTGGCACAGTACCATCGCTACATATGCCCTTTGTCTTTGACCACCAGAAAGCTCATCTAAATATCTATTCTCTAAACTAGTTAAATCTAAGAAATCGATATATTTAGAAATGATAACCTCATCTTCTTTAGTCAACCTTCCCTTTGAATAAGGAAAGCGCCCAAATCCAACTAATTGTCTAACTGTAAGCCTAGTTACAAAATGATTTTCTTGTCGCAATATAGTCAAAACTTTTGCTAAGTCTTTTGATTTGGATTCAGAAACATCCATATTTGCTACCTGAATTTGGCCTTCATCCATATCTAAAAGTCTGCCAATCATCAAAAGTGTCGTTGACTTTCCAGCACCATTTGGTCCAATTAAAGAAGTAAAGCCTGCTTTTGGTATTTCAATATCCAAAGGTCCTATTTTTACCTTATCAGTATAGAACTTTTTAACATTATCAATTTTTATCATAAAGCCCTCTTCCTTAAAACTATAGTTAAGAATATGATTCCACCAAATAATTCAATAATAACTGAAACTACACCTTGAGCATGGAATACATGATACATTAAAAAGTATGCGCTCGTCATTATTAAAAATCCTATAGCAAAAGCCATCGGAAAAATATATCTATGATCATAAGTTGACGCTGCCTGATAACTCAAAGTTGCCACTAAAAAGCCGTAGAAAGTAAGTGGCCCAATTAGAGCTGTTGAAATGGACATTAAAATAGCTACTAATACAAGCGTATAAATTACACTAGGTTGGTATTTAACTCCAAAAGAAGTAGCAACATCTTTTCCTAGTGATAAAACATTCAAATTCTTAGAATGAGCAAAAATTAATACCGCTACAATTATGATCATAGGAATTACAATAGGAAAATATGCAGGATCTGCATGATTAACAGAACCAAATAATCTTGCTTGTAAAATATCAAATTCTGAAGGCGCAAGTAGTTTTCTCATGAAAGTTGACACTGAATTTAGCCCGGTACCAATAATAATTCCAACTAAAAGCATAAGTTGTAAATTCCCGTATTTACCGGAAAGTAACCATCCATAAAGTATCAAACTCATGAAGACCATAACAACAACTTGGAATAAAAATGATCCAATTCCATTAAAATTTATTAACGCACTAGCACCAAAGAAGAATACTGTACTCGTTTGAATTGCTGAATAAAGTGATTCGAAACCTAAAAGCGATGGAGTAATAATTTTATTATTCGTAATAGATTGGAAAGCAACTGTCGACAAGCTATGGCAAACCGCAGCAATAATCATTGCAACAATAGCTACTATCCTTCTCTTAACGACTGGGATAAAAGAAGGTGAATCTATCGGAACTGGATTGTTATAAACTAAAAGTCCATATGAAGAAAGAAGACCTAAAGCAATCAATGTTATCAGTAAAATCCAATAACGTCTTGCTTCCTTCTTAGACCGAAAAGCGCTAGCTGATCTACTTTCATTATGAAGGCTAGAATCGATTTCGACATTTTCTTTTTTTCTATATTCTAATGTGATCATCGTAGCCTCCTTGGTTTTCTTTGTCTCAATAAAATAGTAATAAACACGACTGCTCCCACTGTTGCAAGTATTAAAGAAACAGGTAATTCAAAAGGCTGTATAATTGTTCGAGAAATGATGTCACAGGCAGTTATTGATCCCATTCCGATCACACAAACCCAAGGTAAATTACTCCTAAGATCATCACCTCTAAACATTGAAACGATATTTGGCACAATTAATCCTAAGAAAGGTAAGTGTCCGATAACAGCTGCAACAATTCCAACTGCAACAGAGATAAGAGCAGTCCCAAAAAGAACAATTCTATTGTAATTAACTCCAAGACTTGTTGCGACATCTTCTCCTAGTCCAGCTAAAGTCAATCTATTAGCATACATAAAAATAAGAAAAGTAATGATAACAATCAGCCATAAATATTCATATCTTCCCACCTGAATGTTAGCAAATGAACCTACAAACCAAGTTTCAATACTTTGCGTCTTTTGAAAAAGGAGTCCTAAAAAAGTAGACACTGCAGAAATTACTGCTCCAAGCATCAATCCAATAATCGGAACAATTAAAGACGAACGAAGCTTAACTCTTCTTAAAAATAGAAAGAAAATCATAGTTCCTATAAAAGAAAAAATGATTGCACCAGTCATTCTTTGAACTAAAGTCGGGGCAGGAAATAATAAATACACAAAAAGCAGGCCTAAGCCTGACCATTCAATAGTCCCCGTTGTAGTAGGTTCAACAAAGCGATTCTGTGTAATGAGTTGCATTACGAGCCCTGCCATCGCCATCGCAGCTCCAGTAAGCATTAATGCAGCTGTTCTCGGAACACGAGTTATGAAAAACATCTCTGTCCCGTCCTCTTGTCCACGTATATCATAAACTCCAGTAAACAGTGATATAATCCCTAAAATTATAACAACTATAACTGCTATTATAAAAGGTTTTGTCCATATTTTATTTTGATTATAAAACTGGGGTTGAGAAATATTCTCAACCCTAGAAATCATATTTTTTGACACTGTTTCGTACCCCTTTACACTACTTAGCTAAAGTTTTTGCCATATTTCCAAATAACTCTATATAAGTTTGAATTGATTCATTTGTGTAAGTATCTTCTGGTGCATAAATAACTTGTTTTTTAGAAACAGCAGTTGTGTTTTGAAGAGCAGGTGATTTAGAAATAACATCCTTAGCAGGTGTTGACTTAGCTGCATCAGATGTTGCAGCATCACGATCTAATACGAAAATCCAATCAGGATTTGTTTGTGCAATAGCTTCAACAGAAACGTCATCACCTTTATGACCTGCAGTAGAATTTGAAACTTCTAACGCTGGAGTCCAACCGAAAATTTCATACATTGGTCCCCAAACACGACCAGAATGTGGAGCAGCAAAACCAATATTACCACCAGTAACGATAACACTCATAACTTTATCTTTTCCGTTATAAGCAGATTTTGCTTTTTCAATAGATTTATCAAAATCAGCTACTAATTGTTTAGCTTCTTTATCTTTATTAAAGATTTTTCCTAAAGTAATTGTAGAATCTTTAAGTCCTTTTACTAAGTTTTCGCCAGGCTTAGTAGCTTTCTCAGAAACATCAAAATTAAGATCAATAACTGCTGCATTTGGTACTAATTTTTTGATTTCTTCGTAATGGTCAGCAAATCTTTGACCAACAATTACAAGTTCAGGATTTGCCGCTGCAATAATTTCTAGATTTGGTTCACGGTGATTCCCAATATTTTGAACTTTTTCATCCTTTTTATATGCTGAATCAGCAGGCATGATATCCTTTGGAGCAGCCGCTAATTTAATTCCCCAATCAGATAAAGTTTCAAACGTTCTGTTATCCAAAGCAACTACATTCTTTGGGTTTACAGGGACTTTAACAGTTCCATGAGCATCAGTGATTTCAACCGTTTTTGGCTTATCACTACCATTATCTTTATTATTAGCCTTCGAAGTTTCTTTACTTGAATCTGAGCAAGCTACTAACATTAAAGTGAAAACTGCTAGAATACTCACTAATTTTAAAAGCATAGATTTTTTCATATGTATACTCCTTATAGTGTGATTTATTTCGAAAATGATGACATCCATAGATTGAATTAGAAAGTAACTTTTATTCAATTGAATCGCTATTGATAATCATTTTCATTTGAATATCCTGTTAATTAGTATAGTCATTAATTCTGTGAAAATCTTGTGAATGGTGTGAATTCATAAAATCAGGCAAACAAAGTAATATATGAAGTCGGGCGTGTTGATTAACCTTTATTCTTCAGAGCATGTCGATTTTTTTCGAGTAGACACTTTCAGTAGATCTGGTCTCAACTCGTCCCCTCCACACTACCTAAAAGATGCTCATTAATAGCTAATGTTTTCATAATCCATTGCCTGATAGAAATATTCTTTTTACAGTTTTCATCTATTAATATTTCTCAGAAACTATTTGATTATCACATTTAACAAAAAAAAGAGTAAAACTGAATGAAATAGTTTTACTCTTTTTCTATTACCTTATTTTATCATTCAATCATTGAATAGCCTCTACCATGTATCGTTTGAATATATCTGTCTTTCTTCTCGCACTTTAACTTTTTTCTTACATACCCAATATATAAGTCTACTACATTTGGATTTACTACTACATTATATCCCCATACTTGATTCAAAAGCATTTCACGGCTCAATATTGTGTTTTTATTCTTGATTAAAAATACAAGTAAATCGTACTCCCGCTTAGTAAGCGAGAGTTTTTCGCCACCTTTTTTCACAATATTGCTAGATGCATCAACAAAGAGATCTTTAAACTGAAAAAAGTTTATCTCCTTTTGCTGGTTACAATCACTTCTCCTTAAAATCGCTTGAACCCTTGCTACTAATTCTTCTTTCGCAAATGGTTTTCTTATATAATCATCTGCTCCTGCTTGTAACCCTGCTACGCAATCCTTACTAGAAATATTGTCGGTCACAATAATAATCGGTGTCGTTTTAACAAGTCGTATTTGTCTACAAATTTCTGGTCCCGGTATACTTAATGAATCCCAATCCAATATGATAATATCCCAATCTTGTTCATATATTATATTTAAACCTTCGTTTTCATTGTGAAGTTTTAAAATGAAATCGCCTTCTTGCGTTAGACCGCTTACGATTTTCTTTGCTGAAGACCGTTCATTTTTAATCACCAACACCTGCTTCACCGATGGTTCACCTCTACTTCAATATAACTTATTTAGATAAAAAATTATCCCGAAAAAACAATTTAAGATTTATAAATTTAAAACCCCTAAATAATCCATTAAAACAGCTTATTAGGAGAACTCTATATAATCTTACAATAGGTATGGATAAAAAGACAAAATATATAAACATTTGAATAAAGTATAATAAAAATAAATAATCACCAATCGCTCGTTTACGAGTATCTATAGTATCTACTTGCTTATCATCAATACCCATTTCTTCATTTTCTATTTCAGGGGTAACGCTCCATCAACTTAAACATTTTATAAAATTACAAAACAAAAAGAACCATAACCTCACCAAACCGGAAAATTATGTTTCATATCATACAATGTCACTTTACCTATAAGTTGACCAGAAAACACTTATTTTTGTAGATGGTTATCTAATTATTCAACAGAATTGGAAGCATAAATTGGCCGTAAATTAATTATTAACCCATAAGCTGACAGCAAAATTCACAAAACAGCAAATTAAAGTTTCAGCTTGATGGGCATGGAAGGACAACAAATCAAGCTTTAAAAATAAGTTTATAATACTAAAGCTGCTTTATGAAATTAAGCTCATACAAACTTATATTGATGGCTAGGTGTTATTGCCCCATATCTAATAAGTTGATAACTTCTGTGACGATATACGACCATTCTTCCACATTGGGATCGATCACTTTAGAGTGCTCTGCGGATGGTATTTCCACCATTTTCACTTGATCCCCAGAAGCATCTGCTACACGCTTGTAGTTATAACTAATTCCGATTGGCACATTAATATCGAGTGATCCGTGAATAAGAACTTGTGGAACCTGAAGGGGCAATAATTGAATTGGAGAAGCCTCCTCATAACGCTCTGGAACCTCTTTCGGTGTCCCGCCTAACAAATCAGTTACAGGATGGTTATTTTCTTTACCGAATTCTGATAGACGTAAATGATGGACATCATCCATTAGTGCAAGATCGTTAACTCCTGCTAAACTTATTGCTCCCTTAAGAGAAAGCGGTTGATCAGTAATTCTTAAAACACTATTTTCCGGTAGTTTCTTACGACCCGCTAACCATAAAGCCAAATGACCTCCTGCAGAATGCCCAATAGCAATAACCCGGCCTAAATCAAGATGATTCTCTTCCGCTATTTGTTGTAAATAGTCGGTCGCATTTGCAGCATCAATTAAAGTGCCTGGCCATCCTCCACCTTCATCGCCAACACGACGAAATTCAATGTTCCAAGTCGCTATACCCCTTGACGCCAAATCTTTTGCTACAGGTTCCATCATATCTAAGCCCCAAATATTTTTCCAAAATCCACCGTGCAGAACAATTGCAACGGGATAAGGCCCCTTTCCTTCTGGGAGACGCAGATCCCCAAACTGCAACTGATTTTTTCCATAAGCGAATCGTTTATTTCGTATACTCATAAGAGCACCTCCGTGTTTTTCTTTATAATTTTTCATCTAGAACCTAAACGTAGTTAGGTTATTCTACAAAGTTAGCTTAATTTTCTGCTTCAACTTGTCTACTGTGCAAAAAAATGTTTTTCTTTTTTACCAGATAACATTCCTGTTGCAATGAGTAATGCAATAATAACAGGGTTTTTCTTTGTTTCATGATTTATTTTCATTCGCTCCAAAGTTATACAAATTAATAAACAGTAAAAGCCCAATTCAAACAGTGATGTTCAAATTGGGCTTTTTAAAATGCCTGCGACATTCGTCGGGGTGTCTATTCATTATGACTAGCGTTTATTTTTATCTGTACCTTTTGTCTTTATTTAAACCCGTATTTAAACCATTATTTAAAGCGTGGGAAGAGTTTAAGAGCATTATTTCTTGAAATGTCTTCGATAGTTTTATCATCGAAGTTTGGATAATTAGAAATTCTTTCAATCATTTCTTTTGTCCAGTCTTCAGGAGCATAGTGTGCATCACTACCAAATAAAATATGTGATGAATCAGTTGTATCTTTTAAAGCTTCAAAAGTTGCTGGTTGAGTAGAAATTGCTGTTTCAAAATAGAAATTGCTGATATATTCTTCAGGGTCTTTTGTTAGTGTTGTCCATCTTTCAGATACTAATGGATCATTCATCCAAACTTTAGCTGAACGGTAAGATTGTCCGATTCTCCATTTTAAATATGGAAGTGTACCACCTGCATGAGCAAGGATAAATTTAATATTTGGACAACGTTCGATTGTACCACTTAACACAAGGTTAGCAGCCGCACGAGTTGTATTGAATGTAAACTCTGCCATGAAGTCCGCTGTTAAGAATCTTGCGCGTGGGCTTGCTTCAACTGGTGCACTAGGGTGAATAAATACTACTGCATTACGTTTGTTTAATTCATCCATTAATTCGTCAAAGATTGGGTCACCTAGAAAATGACCATTATAGTTAGATAATAAACCAACGCCGTCTAGTTTAAGTTCATCTAAGGCATATTTTAACTCTTCAATTGATTCTTCAACGTGTGGAAGTGGTAAAAATGCGAAGCCTCCAAAACGTTTTGGATATTTAGCAATCATTTCTGCTTGGAATTCATTAATACTGCGAGCAAGTTTTTTTGCTAAATCAGGATTTGCAACAGGAATTAGACCAGGTTCGGAAATAGAACCGATACCAACTTCAATTCCTAAACGGTCCATCATTGCAATGCTATCTTCAGGAGTCCATTTTTTGATAGGCATGCCTCCTGATTTTGCAACTCCAAAATATTCAAGAGTTGAACTGTATTCCTCTGGAATAATGTGATGGTGAACATCAATAAGACGTGATGCTTTCATAATAAATCGTTCCCTTCATGTTGTATTTTATACAATATGTTCATTAGTTTACTTATTGTCAATTAATGAACGCTTTGTATATAATAATTTTATCAAGTTATGGATTTTGGTCAATGTGCAAAAAACTCTATAATGTCTTATAAAAGACAATTCGATACATATCGTCCAAAAGATTTGAAATTATAGACAAGGAGAAGGAACTATGTCTAAAAATAAAAAAATTGATCCTCGTGTAAAGAGAACTACTAGGTATTTAAGGGATGCTCTTATTGAGCTTCTGGAAGAAAGAGATTTGAATACGATTTCTGTTCAAAATATTACAGATAAAGCGGAGCTTACTCGTGGCACGTTTTATTTACATTACCAAGATAAGCAGGATTTTCTTTTGAAAAGTATGGATGAGACGTTAGAAGAATTAATAGAACGAGTAAAACCTAAAGAAATAAATGGAACAATCCAAGAAGTTAATGAACATAATCCACCACTTTCTTTTTTAAGGCTTTTTGAATATATAGCCGAAAATCATGATTTTTTTAAAGTGATGTTAGGGGATGGAGGGTTACCAGAATTCCGACGTCGTATGTTACAAATTGTTCAAGAAAAAGTATATGGTGATTTATTATCTTCTATTGTAGAATCTGATGAAGAATTAGGTATTCCAAAGGAGATTTTTACTAGCTATATTACTTCAGCACATATAGGTGTCATTAGTACTTGGCTAGAAAATGGTATGAAATATAGTCCTGCTTTTATGGCCGCTTTGTTAACTAAACTAACCTTACAAGGACCAATGCGGGTTATAGGATTAGAGAATAAAATCAGGCTTCCAAAATAAATTTTTCATACTTAGGGGTAGCACCACATCGCTATCAAGTTAACAAAATAAAATACCCCAAAAAATGAAAAAATACGCTATTCTTTCTGTAGAATCACAGGAAAGGATGGCGTTTTTTGTATGTCATTTGGTTGGCGGGACCCTTATATGAACTAAAGAGCTGACTTATTAACCCATTTTTTTATATTGGAAGCATAAGTTGGCCGTAAACTAAAAGAAGCATAAGTTGGCCAAAACGGCCGCCTTATGCTTCTTGTTATATATAAAATAAAAAAACCACCAAATATGTATTGGTGGAGACGGTGGGAGTCGAACACCTACTAAATTATAAGTTGTAAAAACCGCTTAAAACACTTATATATTAACGGTTTGTATATTTTAAAATTTGATGAATAAATGCAAAATTTTATTCATTTGATACCAAATTGTGACCACTAAAAACAAAAGAGCACAGCGTGTATATAAGGTGTTAGCGCACCTTATATACCGTCCGCCTACACCAACTAGGCAAACACTTGCTGAAACTCTTTATGTACCCCATTTTATCGTACATAAGGGTCTCCTCGCAACAGTTTGCTTACATTTTGCGGCATTCTGTTGCTTTTTTGTTTCGACAAAGGAGCCTAATAGTATGAGAAAAAAGTGTATTGATGTCATAGCTCAAGAAGAGTCCTATCACAATTTATCCACATTTACTGATGTCGAAGAACTAAACAAAGTAGTTAGAACATATAGAGACGTCATTCGAACGTCTGTTACACGTTCCGATGTACAAGCTACACTCCTTACATTACTTGAAATTTTAAAGCGCCATAGTTGCAAATATGTAGGCGTTAGTTTCCTTTGCAAAAATTCAATTGCTGACATGATAGGAGTTTCCTATAAAACCGTGCAACGTTTAATGAAAAAACTTGTGGATTTAGGTATAGTGAAACAAGTTTCTATGAAACGTAAAAAAGATATGTTGCAAACCTCGAATGCGATTATCATTCAACCCATTGTGGAAGAAGTGTCCGGCAAGGAGTATACAAAATGTTCTGCAAAGTGTCCTATCAATAAAACAACTACTACAACCTTAAAACAAAAGAGTAAACATATACATAAACGTAAAGAGGACGTTTCACAACCTATTCAACATGATGTAGATTTCATCGATTACCGTGTACCACCATCTATGCGTGGGAAATTAGGACATGCTTTTGATTCAAAAGTGATTAATGAGTCTTTCAAAAATGCGAAAAACATCGCACAGAAAGCTACCAAAAAGTGTAGCTTACTAGCGGATACGGATATCTTCCACAACCTTCTTGCGAATGCTTCTTCTGTCTTGTTCTCGAAAATGCATACATACGAGCATAACGGTACATTGATGAAAAATCCAGTTGGTTACTTTACACGCACGTTTAAAAACATGGTCTATCACTATATCGACAGTTTTAGGGATATTCATACCCTTTCACAACGTAAGGCGCGTGTTCATGCGAGTAATCTAGCTATTTTCCAGCGATTCCTGGAAGGATAACTGTGCCCATTATTGCCATGCTGTAGGATTCACGTGAAACAGTCATGATTATTTTGGTTGAACGGTGGTCGATGCTGAAGTTGTAGCTGTTACCCATCTAGAAAGCACCATTCTGAGAAAAAAGAATCACAACTTATCGTCATCATTTGAACAAAAATGAGGTAGATGTACATGAAATATGGCTATGCACGCGTAAGTACATGACAGCAGGACCTGGGGTCCCAAATTCAAACATTGCAAAAGGAAGGCTGTGAAGAAATGTATGCTGAAAAGTTTACGGGAACAAAAACAGATCGTCCAAAGTTTCAGGAATTAGTATCTATCTTACAAACAGGGGATACGCTTGTTGTGACAAAACTAGATCGTTTTGCCCGTTCCACAGTTGACGCGATACAAATCATTCAAACCCTATTTGAAAAAGGGATAAAGGTCCCTATACTCAATATGGGATTAATTGCAGATACACCAACAGGTAGGCTTGTATTTCATGTAATGAGCGCATTTGCTGCATTCGAAAGAGATATGATTGTAGAACGTACACAAGAAGGCAAAGCAATTGCAAAGCTACATCCTAATTTTAGAGAAGGGCGACCTAAAAAATGTAACCAAAAGCAAATAGAACATGCTTTATTCCTTTTCCATCCTCATTCTTACAAAGAAGTGGAAGAAAAAACAGGTATTTCGAAACGTACACTTGTGAGAGCAAAAAGGAAACAAATGAAAACGAGGAATCCACAACCATGACCCCAAAACAGTCAAACCCTTGTGACCGTTTTGGGTCACAAACATACGAAAAATCGTGACCATTTTCAAGCTATACAGCGCATCTTACAGTCACATGCGTAAGGCCTTACGCATCACTGTAAGGCCGGGAGCCCTTGGGAGAGTAAGCGTGAGGGATATCCTTACGACCCTTACAGTGAAACGTAGTTTCTTATTTAAAATAATACATAGTATATTTTTACTCTATATAAAGAAATATAGGGGAAAATGCGTAAGGATTATACCTACCAGGGTATACAAACCCATTCATAACAAGGGTTCATGGCCCTTACGCAATTTTAAACATGCGTAAGGATTTTTTGGTGATAAAAAAAGAAGGAGGCATACACCTCCCTTTGATTCCCTTATAAGCTTGGCGGGTTAATTGCCACACCGTAAGGATTCGTGCCCACCGCGATGGTCGTTACCTTCGCGTACGACGATGCGTCTATCACCGATACGCTGTTACTATTATAGTTCGTCACCCACACCTGGTTATTCGCTGCGTCCACTGCCACATCCCAAGGACTCGAACCTACCGCGATGGTCGTTACCTTCGCGTACGACGATGCGTCTATCACCGATACGCTGTTACTAACCTGATTCGTCACCCACACCTGGTTATTCGCCGCGTCCACCGCCACATCTTCAGGATTCGAACCCACCGCGATGGTCGTTACCTTCGCGTACGTGGATCCCTCTATCACCGATACATTGTTACTACTGTAGTTCGTCACCCACACTTGGTTATTCGCCGCGTCCACCGCCGCATAGCGAGGACTCGAACCTACCGCGATGGTCGTTACCTTCGCGTACGACGATGCGTCTATCACTGATACATTATTACTGCTGCGGTTCGTCACCCACACCTGGTTATTCGCCGCGTCCACCGCCACATAGCGAGGACTCGATCCCACGACAATTGTCGTTACCTTCGCGTACGACGATGCGTCTATCACCGATACGCTGTTACTAACCTGATTCGTCACCCACACCTGGTTATTCGCCGCGTCCACCGCCACACCTTCAGGATTCGAACCCACCGCGATGGTCGTTACCTTCGCGTACGACGATCCCTCTATCACCGATACATTGTTACTACTGTTGTTCGCCACCCACACTTGGTTATTC
This sequence comes from Bacillus sp. FSL K6-2944, assembly GCF_038005385.1. NCBI lineage: Bacteria > Bacillati > Bacillota > Bacilli > Caryophanales > Bacillaceae > Bacillus > Bacillus sp. FSL K6-2944. The sequence goes on from NZ_JBBOTE010000001.1 coordinate 3,916,953, forward strand.
GCCGCGTCCACCGCCGCATAGCGAGGACTCGCGCCCACGGCAATCGTCGTTACCTTCTCAAACGAAGTCCCATCTATCACCGATACATCGCTACTTCCGCTGTTCGTCACAAACACATTCCCCACCGGCAAAGGAGGCGTAGGCCCAGTATGTCCCGTTGCCCCTGTCGGCCCAGTTGGCCCCTGTGGTCCAGTATCCCCATTGTCTCCTTCTGGCCCAGGAATACCTGTTGGTCCAGCTGGCCCTTGTGCCCCTTGTGGCCCCTGCGTTCCTGGGTCACCTTTGATCCCCGGTGATCCCGCTGCTCCTTGCACGCCTTGCGGTCCTGTGTGTCCGGCTGCTCCTTGGGCACCCACTGGCCCCTGTGATCCTGGTGGTCCTTGCGCCCCCGCAGGACCTGTTGGTCCAGTAGAGCCAGACGGCACATGAGAGGTAATGGTAACCGTAAACGTGAGCGTGTTAAACAATTGATTTTTCACCGCTACACTCGATGTCAACAGTTCCGCTACAAAAATGGAAAGTGCGTTATATAAAGATTGCATCATATTGGAAATTTTCCCGATTTGCGCGACACCATTTAATTGATTACTCGTACCCAGTAAGAGAAACAAACTAAATCGCGTGGCATTTCGGCCATCTGCTGTGGGGAATTCATCCAGTAAGAAGTTGTAGAGGAGGTCCAGTTCTGTTTTCAGTTGCGCTTGCGTAGCTGGCGTAGGATTGTTCACATAATTCGTAACCGCCGCTTGTAAATTCGCAAATAAGTTCAGCAGCGCGGCTTCTTGCGCAGGGGTAATCGGAACAGTCGGGGTAATCATGGGCACGATGTTGGATGCATCCAGCTTTTCATTTTTTTCATGATTCTGCTCATTTGTCATCGCTGTTTCCTCCTTGCTTGTTGTGCGGATTCCTAGGTTGCACCAAAAAGGAAGTGCCTCCATGTTCCTTCCCGAACAATGTATCTGCTGCGCCAAGTGGTCCCGTCGGTCCGGTAGGTCCTGGAGGCCCAGTTGGTCCCGTAGGCCCTGTCGGCCCGGTCACGCCATTGTCGCCCTCTGCCCCTTGTATCCCTTGCGGCCCAGTTGGTCCTGGTGGTCCTGACGGTCCCTCTGGTCCTTGGTCCCCTTCTTGCCCCTGTAGTCCAGTGACGCCTGGTGGTCCCTGTAATCCTGGCGCTCCTGGTACCCCTGCTGGTCCAGCTGGCCCTAATGCCCCTGGTGCGCCTGGTGGTCCCGGTGGTCCCGTTTCCCCTTGTACGCTGTTCAGTTCTGTCGATGTCACCGCCATTACATTCGTCAAAATCGTAAACAATTGATTCGTAATGGCAGGCGAAGATGTCACTAAAGACGCCACAAATACAGACAATGCGTTATAGAGTGCCTGTAACAGCTCCGCAATTTGTCCAACCGGTGCGGTCAAACTGGCTAACGCACCCTTCGTGCCAAGCAGCAGAAACATACTATACCGCGTCGCATTGCGCCCATCGGCCGTGGGAAACGTGTTTAGTAAAAACGTGTATAACTGATCACAGGCTTGCTGCAGGGCTTGATTCGGCAATATCGTCGGATTATTAAAATAATTGACAACCGCTGTTTGTAACTGTTGAAACAGCGCGATTAGCTGCGCCTCTTCCGCCGGTGTAATCGGAATAATCGGTACCAATAGGGGTCCCACATTCCCATTCTCTTGTTTCATGCCAACATTCCTCCTTTTTTGAGCGTTTGCACACACTGTATCCACGGCTTATGCCCGCCCATTGCTTCTTCCATCCAAAGCAAACGTTGCCGATCACTTGTAAAATAGTACACCTGCGGTACAGGCTTCCCCCTTTTTTCTGCATGTTTCACAAGCCCCTCATACCGGCGCATATTGCAAAGTGTGTAATGCAAATTTTCTCCAGTATCGATCTCCACAATATACAGTTTCTTCCGGTCATACCAATACGCTGCCGGCACCAGCGGGTCCCGTTTCGAAGAAGATAACAACTCTTCTTGCCACTGCCACGCCGGATACCCACACCAAGCCCAGATTTCATTTCGGTATAAGACATCGTAGATGTCTTGCAACCCACTAAGCATCGTGACATGAGATGTCCCCAGTAACGCACCGCCCTTGCGATTGAGTCCAAAAATATGACGAGATGGCTCTTGAATGTTGTGCAAATACGGACGCAAATGCTCGAGTTTACGCAGGATACTCCGCCGACTATACGCGCCCATATAGGCAGCTAATTGCCCCGTCGTGGTCCACTCTAGCTGCTGAATGATCGCCAGCATTTCTAAATCGGTCACGATGGATTCGGCCATTCCCTTTTTTGTCATCCTACACCCTCCTTTTGTACAAAATAGAGACAACGTAACAAGAAAAGAAACCCCCTATCTAGAAGGATCACACCACAAAAAACTTCCCAATAGGGTGTACCCAAAGGAGAAGAATTCAAAATGCTCCTAATCCCCAGTTATCAGAAATATCTAACAGATATAGGAATCTCTTTTGTTCGTTGCTCCCGCAACAGAGAAAAGAAAGAAAAGCCGAATATTCTCCACAACTATCCAAACATACATCTCTCTTTCTCTTTTGTTGCTTATTGTATTCTATACAACAACGTAGCACTTCGTGCATACTTTTTTGTTATTTACACCAAAAAAAAGGAGGTAACAAAAGGAAAAGAAAGAGTAACACCCAAAAGAAATGGTGAAACTCACCAATATATGGAATCCACTATTCCTGTAAAAAAAACAACTTTTACATTTGATTATAAAGATATAATTTTACAAAAAGAACCTTTTTCCCCTCTTTTTCAGGTAACAAGAGGCATACGACATGACCCATACGTACCATTTTTCATCCTTCCTATTAGGGTACACCCTATTGGGAAGTTTTACCCAATAACGCATGATAGATTCCTATTTTCCTAGCTTTCAAATCCACACAAACTCGCACTCTTCTAATCCCTCATTCCCATATCCCACCCACCAAAACAGACACAACCTGCTCCTTACACCCGTACATAGCCACTCCCCTCTCACCCATTCTTCTTACATCGTCCAACGCTTGCCCCGCCTACATTTTTCGTCCGGCCTATTTCTTGTACTACGATAAAAATAACGACAAATTTTCTCCACTACGCCATGATTTTTACTCCATTTCCTGCAAAGAGAAATTCTTCTTTTTCAAGCTATCTATTCCTAGTTTCCTATCTTACAAGATTTCCGAACAGTGATAGCGGCCACTGTGGAAATTTTTTATGTGATAGCATATGTTACTTTTATCTGACATAAAGTACTCCTGCTTTATGATAGTTCTACCACAAAACAGCGTACTCTAGTCCAGAATACGCTGTTTTTTTATTTTTATCGTTCCTATTCCTTTCTACTGTTACATATAATACTATTGGTAAACCAACAATGAAAGATCATATATCACTCGCCAGAGGAATGCTCTTTTTTTGCTTACCCCACATACATATAGGCTTTGTTACCTTTCAAATTTCACATATCCACCTGAAACCCACTGATTTCCCCCAACGTTATACCATCCATCTTGATATCCCCACGACTGATACCGTTCTCCTTGGTACACATTTTTTACGACACCATAGTTCGTTCCTGGACCAGTACGAACGCGTAATACATCAGCTGTAATTGTCACGACACCTACACCATTGGTAGATGATTGTGTAGATGTACCCGCACCATTATGATTAGAACCGCCCGTAACAATTTGTCCAGTCAAAGCGTATACGATTGAATTCGCAACCTTATCCACATTCCATTTCTCCATATCCGCATCGTTATCGATAAATCCTAATTCAATTAAGATAGCTGGCGCTTTTGTTCCTCGAAGTACAGCCAGGTCTTTACGCTCTTTCGCACCACGATTAGACCAACCGATATCTTTCGATAATTGAGCTGAAACCTTAGCAGCTAGCGCTTGTTGGTCGTAGTATAAGACCTCGACGCCATTCGCAACACGATTGAATGCGTTCAAGTGGAACGAAATGACCAAGCTAACATCATGCGAGTTACATTTCGCTACAATATGATTCAAATTCTGCGCTTGCGTAGAGCCAGTTTCATCCGTATCGTCATACACTGTATGACCTAGTGCCCGTAACCTGTCTGCAACCGCATCTTTCACCTGTCGATCCATGATGTGTTCTTTTCTATTCCCCCAGTTTGCACCTTGTACAATACGATTGTGACCACCATGTAAACTATATGTAGCCATTACTCCACATCCCCTTTCTCATTTCCTTCATGATCTGACCAAATTCCTAATGCAATTCCTACCGTTAACAAATACGGCGCCAATTCATCTAAAAAAGTCTTCGCCTCTGGTAAACCAAATTTCGCACATAAAAAACCAAGTAATGAAAAAACCGCAACCCATGTTTTCCAGTTGCGGAATCGTTTTTTCATATTTTCTTTTGACAAATTCATGTTTAGTCATTCTCCTTTTCGATGGTATCCAAGCGTTTATGCGCTTGTTTGGTACTTTCTTCTACTCTTGTCACACGTTCCCCAAGTGCTACCATTTGTTTTTCACTTGCCTTTAAATCAATCCGGATATCATCCACTCCTTTTCGAATATAACCCAGTTCTGCTTTTACTTCCGCACTTTGTTGTCCATCCGCTTTCAGGGATTTTGACCTGTTGAGTGCATAACCAAAATAGCTGATGGCGAGTGATAAGATTGCAATCAGTGCACCAATTTCCATGCTCATACGTTTCAACTCCTATCTATATAAAATAAAGAGTTACAGCGATCCCTGGTATCGAGGCTATATGTGGTTCAAACGGAAAAACTCACCGCAATATGCACGGTATTGCCGCTTTGCACGCCATTTACAAATATGCCACCATCACTTTTTACGGTTACTTCGCAAATGGCTGGCAGATTCCCATAAGCCAGTGCTGGAAAAGCAATAACTTGTACAGGTCTACATCCTGCTGGAAGTGTGGTAAATACCTGCACGTTAGATACCTTTGTAACGGAACCGATAATGGAAACCTGATCCCCACTCCGTTTATATTTCAAAATCCTATCCGGCACACCCTCCGCACCAGTTATTGGAAGAGGAATCCACCTTGTATCCGCTGCTTGTTTTACTGTTCCTTCTATCCATAATTCCTTTGTCTTTACTTGGACTTTCTCCATCACCGAACCATTCATACCAGTAAGTAATAGATTTTTCGCTTTGGAATCAACCGTACCACTTTGAATGTAGTTATATTCCCCTTCGTATGGCAGTATACGCATCACACCAGCAGTGTTCTTTAGATACAGAGGGGAAGTTTTACTATCTTGTGTTTCAATGACCAGTGCCCCCGTCATCGTATCCCCGGCTTTTTTCACCACACTATTTGCCACAATACTTGCACCTAATTCTTCAATCTTTTTATTTGTCTTTAAGTATTGCTCGTCTATATATGGCGCTATTTCCTTGATTTTTTGATTCGCCTCATCTATTTCTTTTCGATAACCCTTTACACGTTCCATTGCCCCATCAAACTCAGAAATATAGTTTTCTATTTTAATATTTCCTTCTTTTACATCCCGTCTTAATGTAATCCGAATGTCTGGTGTACTCATTCGTTCTGTACTTTTTTCCATCACAAAATAAGCTATCCAATCATCCGATGTAGAAACAGCTTGCGTTGTCAACGTATAGGAAAACACTCCATTTTTGGCATCCACGATTTGCGCATCATCTCGAACAAACTTCCCAATTTGATTCATCGCTTCATATTTCACTGCATAGCCTGTTAAATCGATAGGTTGCCCCTTTTCTCTTACATACACCGTAAGCTTCAACCCGTTTGTATCATTTTGTCTCGAACGAATTGTTTTTGTAAACACAGGATCTGCTAAATCTATAATAATTTCCTCATTTCGCATGACTACACCTCTCTCTAACTATTTCTTTTCACGCGTCTAGGCGGTCTTCTTTGACGTTTTTGCTTATTCCGGTGTTTGATATTTCCTTTTCGTGGTATCGGCTCTACTTCTTCCAGTCTCGCATTCGTTTTTGTCACATATTCTTGAAACGCTTTTGTTACTTGTGACAACATACTGTACAGTCCCACACCCGTTTCTTCCGATTCTTTCGGGATAACCAAACCATAATGAGTTGGGATGGCCTCTGTTGTAATTGTGGGCTCTCCGCTTTTTCTATTCAACCGTTTTTCATAGAGGGCAGAGATATCTGTTTTCAGATTGTACCGTTTAATCTCCCAGTCCATTACCTTGTTCAGTACGCTACCTGCAATCGGTCTAATGTTTGTTTTAAACGTTGCTTTCGAAGCTACTTTGAAATCTGAAGCGATGACACCCTGATAATACGTCCCAAGTGCTGTCTTAATTTGAAGATAGCCATTGTCCCAGTTGGAATTTCGTATCATGGCAGCCGGAAGCATAATGTCTGTATCCCCACCAGATGACACGCCGACACTCGCAATCCAATTCTCATTCCGATAAAAACGAACCTGATCTTTTGTTTTCAATCTCATATCGCCCTGTGCGTTCAATACAATCGATTTATCAGCATCCAGCATGGCATTCCCTGTTTGGGAAAAGTATAAAGAAGCGGCATTCATGTACCCATTTCCATCGAGTCCTTTTGTTAAACCAATTCCACCAGACTTCACATTTGTATCTGAGAATTGGTACAACATGATGGCACCGTTTGCACCTGTTTGATCTGAGTCACCACCTAAAATAAAAGTAGGCTGTATTTCATTTCTGCTATTTTTATAGTACCCAATAAATGCCCTTACTTTCGAAGACTCATAAAGACGAATAAATTGTTTAGAGATATTTACAAAGTTAGCTGAATTAGATGTCTTTAAAGTCGATCCTGTTATTTCTCCACCTTGCACCAGATTCCCACTTAACGTACCAGCAGTAATAAAATCAGCAACAATTCTGCCGTCACTTGTAATAGCGGTTCCATACGGTCCATTCACCCCTGTGGAAGAATACCCGAGTCCATTCAAGTTCCACTGCCAAACTTTTTTCGCACTCTTTTCATCTTTCGTATCCATAATTAAAATACAATCTGGATACATACGGACATGTCCTCCAAATCCTGAGTTAATAAGACTTGTAGCATTTGCTTTTGCTGCATCTAAAATCGAACTTGGCATAGCGGATAATTCTTTTTGCATCAAGTCAACGCTACCGGAAACGTCCGTAAAAGATTCTTTGGAATTCCCAATCGTTATGTCCAGATATTCTTTTTTGACCGGATCATACTTATACGCAATTACCTTCGCTTTAATCGAAATCCCATCTTCTTCATGGATCACTGTAACGGTATCTGCCATATACACACGTTGCAAATGCTTATAATCCTTATACTCTTCTGTTTGAGCTAAATCTTGAAACGTAACGGTATACGTTGCTTTGGGCTGATCAACCTTTTGAATAGCAAACATATCCTTAGCTGCCTGGCGTAATAACCCATATGCTTCTTCTAACGGAACTGCATCTTCATCGTCAGCATTTTCACCAATAGCGGCTTTAATATGTTTACATTCAACCACTTTAATTTTAGGATGAGGATACTTATTTATAAGTGGACTATCCACATATTTTTCAGGAAGAAATAGCCCATCAAAACCTTGTGGCATGATTCTAGTTATAGGACTTTTCCAATCCACATTACCTTCATATCCTAGTAAATCTTTCTTATGACGAATCACTACCCCACGATCCATACCACGATTTTGTAGCATCTTCACATCAAAATTATCTCGTTTTAATTCGCCGCCCCAACGATTCACAAATGAATTGTCTTGACTAGAATCCAGTAATGCTTCTACTGGATTTTTACGAACAATGCGCGCACTTGCAATAGTAGGGACATCAGAATAAAAAGTAAAAGGATGCTTGTATTGGCACCCTGCGGACATACGATTCATTGCTCCATTACCATTTGTTGCTTCAGCAAAAATATCTTCAATCAGATTTTCTGTTAAGTCATAAAAAATGTGATAACATTGCGCTGTAATCTCACCCATACTAACTTTAGGAGCTGCCACTCGAAATAGTTGTTCGCCATCAGGAGTTTGGACTTTAATGATGCTCATTCCCTCTATTTCCAGACCATGTGGTGCAAACAAGGGGTAACTAAATGAAAATAAAAATAAACCATTGAGTTCTTCCTCAACAGTTGCGTTATACATATTTTTATCTAAAGCTCCTATACCATTGTGTGTAAAATCAGTCTCATTTGGTTTATATAAAGTAATCATTTGTATCTCCACCTTGGCCTGATTTCCATAAATTGAATGGCTCCTGACCACTCTATTGTATTTTCTCCCACTCCCAATATAGGGAACTGCCCAACCATTTTATGATTCATTGATATGGTATCGGTATATGCTTCCAATACTTCTGAATCTATGACAACAGAACCATTCACATCTTTTATTTGAAAAGAGACGTCATTGATTGTTATACGGAAAGTACCATTTCCCACAATCCAAAACTTAGGATCAGATTCAATTGTACCTGGATTATAAATTACACCAGGTTCGGTGAGCTTTAGGTTTACATCTTCTGTATATTCAAAGGGATCTAGCGTAAAATCTACCTCGAATTCACCATGCTCCTCAATCTCAGTTATGATGTCTCCCATTTCAACATGCTTAATCTTTCGATACACATCGTCATCTGTGAAAAAGAGTGTTTTCCCTTGTAATAACCAAGTTTTTGCACGTCTTATGAAAGGTTTAATATTTTCTCTTTCCAACATATTAAATTTCACCTTAAAAGAAACATTTTCATATGTCCCTTTCTTTGTAAGTGAACCATGTCGTCCTGGTATTTCTATATGTTCTACCTTTTGTTTTGCGGTTGGAATCACCGGACGACCTACTAAACCTAATCCGTAACTGCTTGCTAATTCATTATCGATTCCTATATCCAACAATTAAGTCGTCCTCCCTATTCCTATTTTTGAATTACGTCCTTTTTGAGCAAGTGCATCATCTATTTTTCCGACCATGTAGTCGATATCACGATTATCCCTCACTGAAGGATTATAAATATGAATTACAGTTGGTTCAGTAGACATCGTTGCTGCAATCCCTTCACCAATCGCACCTAGTGTCTTTTTATTCAATGGTAAAACTGCTTCTCGCCCCGCTTCTCCTGCACCTTGCAACTGACCATTACTCATACCGAAAATTGTAGGTCTAGTAAAAATACCGCCTTTTGCACGCCATTGTACACCAATGCCAGATGGATACGTAATGTCTTTCCCTAAAATGTTTTTCGTGCTAGTTTCTAAACTAAAATGCGGCATTTTAGGCATTTCCGGTTTCGGAATCTTTAATTTCAAATCACTGAAAAATCCTTTGATTTTATCAATGAATCCCTTCACTCTATCCACCGCATCTTTTATCGGGTCAACGATAAACCTCTTTGCTGCATCAAACTTTTCTTGCGCTGCATTTTTTACTGAATCAAATTTTTCCCGTGCTGTGTTGTACATATCATTGAATTTCTCTTTTGCAGAATGATAAGCTGAAATAACAGGATCAATGATATATTTATAAACTAAATTCCATGCCGTAAGTGTGTAAGATTGAATTTTAGCCCAATTACCTAGTATCCAATTCGCTAAATCATTCAATTTCTCTTTCGCCAGATTCCACAATTCTTGAACAGGCTGAATGACATATTGTTTTATTAGATTCCACGCTGAAAGTGTATAAGATTTCACTGTTTCCCATTGCTGACCTAACCAAGAAACTAACTCACCAATTTGGGATTTACACCAGTTATATGCTTCAACCATCGGATCAATCATATATCTACTAATGGCAGCCCAAGCAATTTGCGCACCTGCTTGTATCAGCAACCATCCCGCTTCTAGTATCGTAGAAACTGCCGAAATAATAGGATCTAAGACGGTCAGTATCGTATTCCAAGTATCTTGCCAGGCTTGTGTCAATGCTCCCCACAAGCTTGATGCAGTTGTGACAAGATTCGACCACCAAGACGATGCTGTTTCGACAATTCCAGACCATAAATCACTAAAAAACTGACCTATGGGGTCAAAGAAACTATGCATCATTTCCACAAAAGAAGACCAGGCTTCTGAGAAATACTCAACTGTAGAAGACCAACCATCACTACAGACTTGAACTATACTAGACCACAATCCACCAAACCAGGATGAAAATTGTAACCACTTTTCAGAAAGCCAGTCAGTTATGGCACCCCAGTTTTTTATTAACATGATAATACCAGTTATCACCAAGGAAACTGCTGCAATGGTAGCTATCACAGGTAAAAACGCCAGATTCAACGCACCAAATGAAACAGCGAGAGCTGCTACAATTGGAGTTAGAATAATAAACACTGTACTTAATGCACCCATCACGATTAAAAGTGTTTGATCAGCTTCAGACAACTTACTGAACCAGTCCATTACAGATTTAACTCCATCAACAATTGGAGGTAAAATATCTTTCGCTAATTCTGCAAATTTCTTTCCAAGTGGCTCTAACGCAGCCTGTGTTTCTCTTACTGCTTTTTGAAATTGCTGCCCCAAAGATTCTTCCTGAAGTTTCTTCATTTCATCCATACGTCCAGTTACATCCCCAAGACCACCATGTACATCATTTAAACTTAGTACGGCTTCTGCACCCATGTCTTCCCATTTCACGCCAAATAAAGCAACACCAATCTGGTTTGCCTTTACTTTATCATCCATTTTACGTAAATCACCTAATACAGAATTGAATACATCAGCTGCAGTTCCCTTACCTTCATTGAATGATTTCCATACTTTTTGTGTCTCTTCAGATAAATCACCGAATCCTTCTGATACACCTTTCGAACCATCTTGTACACGGATACCAAATTCCTTCACCAGGTCATTGATATAGTCTAAGTTATACGAACCGCTTTTTGTTCCATTTGCTAAGATTGTAAACATCTCTTGCGCACTAAAACCACCTTGCTTGAATAAAGGCGCATATTCAGAGAGGTTATCAAATAACTCATCTGAATAATTTAGACCTTCTTGAGCACCTGCAGCAAGTAAATCAAAGGTTTCCTGTGTAGATAAACCAAACTGACTCATCAACTGTCCTGCACCTTTAGTCGCTTCATTTAAATCCACATCGTAAACTTTAGCGAGCGTTAAAACGTTTTCCGATGCACCTTGTAATTCTTCATGTGGTACATCACGCATATTTTGATAGACTTTTATCAGTGCATTGTCTACCTCTTCCAGATTTTCACCAAAACCTTTTTTCCAAGTATCAACAGCAATCTTTTGAAGGTTTTCGGCACCCTTTCCAGTCAACCCTAATGAAGCTTGCATTTTCCTCTGTGATCCATCAAACTCTATTGCTGTATTTACAATTGATTTTCCCATTTCAATTAACTTTTCAGATATTCCTTGTAGAACTTCAGCGGCTTCCATTACATTGTGCATATCTAATTTCTTTTGTATTTCCGCCATACCCTCTGCAGCTTGTGAACCACTTCGTCCAACACTCTGTAAGGAGTTTTCAAATTGCTTTACTGTCGTTTTCGCTTGGTTTAATTTCGCCTCAAGTTGCTGCACTTCAGTAGCGTTCTCACCATACACACGCTTTGCGGCACTTAATTGTTGTTCTAAGTTGTGGACGACCCTATCCGTCATTTCCATTTGCTGACGTAGTTGTTTCTGCGCTAATTCTAACTTATCCGCTTCACTAGCATTTTGACCTAATTCAGCATTTTGAAGTTTGAATGAACTTGTCAAACGCTTCTGTTCAGCTTCAAGCTTCTTAGAATTCTCTTGTAAATCCAATAAAGTTCCGCGTGCTTCCCTGGCTTCAATTGCTTGCTCGGAAAGACCTTCATTCACTCTTTTCATTGCATGATCAAGAGAAGTTTCAGCACGTTCTGCATCAAGCAACTTCCCATACATTTTATTGAGTTGTTCGGCGGTTGTACTTGTGTCCTTGGACATCGCTTGATATTCAGCACGTAACATAGCTGTACGTTTCTTGGCTGCTTCCATTTGAATTTCAAGCTTCTTCTTTTCAGCAAGAAGTTTATCAGTCATCGTCGCATCTTGGCCCATTGCTGCAATATGATTTTTATATTCTTTTGCTGCATTATTCATCACCATATTGATTTGTTTCAATGTATTTGCATACTGAACCTGACCATCCATTTTAAAATGAAGGACGACGTTCCTTTCTTTACTATTCCCTGGCATGTTTCCACCTCGTTCCTTAATAAAATGGAGTCTGATCTAGCGTGTAGATTTGTTTTGGCTTCTGTTCCTTCAGTGCTTCTGGATTGGTATATCTAAGATGCATGATGAACTGCTTTAAAAAATGATTCGGTGTAATGTTCCAGAAGTCATCCATACTTAAACCTAATAAGGTATTACCAACGTAAAAATAAAAATCCCAGTCTAATTCAGACTGAGATTCCTCGTTTTTAGTTAGTATGTTTTTTACTTTTTTTCTTGCTTCAACTTCTCCATATCCGCGTGTTGGAAATTTTGATGGTTAAAAATATCCCATACTACTTGGAAGATACCCGGTGCATCGTAAAGCGGAATGGCATGCTTAATTTCAGTAGGTGTGCACTCCGTTCCTCCACTTCGTACCATTGCGTAAATTAAAGACCGCATCAATTTCGCTTCTTTTTCCCCTAAAGAAAAGCTCCCTTGACTCACCATACCATTCATTTCTTTTTCAAATTCATGATACGGTTTCCCATAAGATTCTTCCACATAAGGGAATGATTCAAACGTAAAAATAACAGGGATATCAACGCCCTGTATTTTGATTTTATTCAAATTTATATTAATGTTAACTAAATCGCTTAAACGTGCCATAAGATCACTCCTCGTCTATTATTTTTCAGGTGGTTTCGGTGTTACTGTTCCACCAAGCTGCGCTACTTGCGATTCATCACAAATCACTTGTTTTAAGAAATCCTCCACTTTGATTCCTTTTGCTTCTGGATGACCTGTATCCAATTCAGCCTGCGTAACATCATTGTACAGTAGCGGATCAGCTGTAATTGTGTAAGCAATGTCATCCACAGTCATTTCATCACCTTGTGTTTTCCAAGATTCTTCTACTGGTGCAACTGTACATTTTGGATACCAACGGACAAGCTTTGTTCCATCATTCAGAGGAAACACAACACCTACTGCAAATTTCGGATATGCTTTCGGCTTTGCGGTTTCAAAAGAGACACCTTTTTTACGAACTTTGGCGAAGAGTTTATCCTTTACTTCACGGTTTAAACCAGCAAGATTAAAAGCTAATCCAAACGCTGTATTTTTGACAATGTTAATAATTTTTTTGTTAGATGCCCACTTTGTAAAATTAGTAGATGTCGTCGAAATTGTTAAATCTGTAATGTTGGTTTGCTGATAAATGGTATCCTCGTACGTTGGCATCGTCTGAGACGTTTCCGTCCCTTTCATCATACATAGATATAAATCTTCAATCCCTACTGTATATTGAATCTCTTTATTTTCAATTGGCATGTCCATCACCCTCACATTCTATCTATTATTTTTTGTGCCATCCTATCGGCAATTTTGTCACCTTCTGCATCAAACGTATTCCGAGAAAAATGCAGACCTTTTACTCGCCCTTTTCCATTCGCTTTTTTATGCCCGTGTTCGGCTAAGTACCAATACCATGCCGCATCTTCAAATTCCACAGATACATGATCATTCTTTACAACGACTTTCAAGCTATTTTTTAAATGGACTCGCTTGTTCTTATCCGATATTTTCATGCGCTTTTTTAATTCTGCAGCAAAATACTGTGCTGCTTCCTCTAATACATCCAAACTTACTGTTTTATTCACCCGTAATAGCGTATTGATATCTTCTAAGGCTTCAGCAAAACCATTATGATTACTGGCCATTACTGCATACACCTCACATTTGTTATGAATTGTGTGATTGTATCGTCATTTTCATCGTATGGATAACTCTCAAATTGCGAATGAGAAACGCTTGCTTCATGAAAAACAACCTTTAACGGCTCGTAATCTTTTTCAGTTCCATTTGTGATAACTGCAATTTGATAAAGGGGCATGGATTGTAAAACTTTATTAGATGCCCATATGTGTTGCTCATTCACAAATTCATACACAATATAAGGATAATCTACCCCTGTAGGAGCACGATCACGAGAAACTGGAATTCCAGATTTCCTCATGATATCTCGTAACTCTTGAAAACTAATTTGCATAGGACAATGACACCTCCATTAATCGATCTTCTTCACGTACATAAATACGCTCAATATCATAGATACGCCCATCCACTTTTACACGATAATTCTTTTGATCGGTTTCAATATCTCGATCCATACGAACTTCAATTTTCTTTACAATTTCATTCGTATCTTTCGTTGTAAATTTATCAGTGGCCGTAACTCCAATGTTGTTATAACGAATGTTACGTTCTAACGGATATCCCATCACAACACGGTCTGTTTCCGAATCAATTGTTTCTCCTAATTGAAGTAGCTCACCCATCCATTTGAGTTTATTCGTCTTCCTCTTCGGCATCATAAACCTCCTGGACAAAGAATGGTGTTAAAGCATCAAGTGCCTGTTCTAATTCTTTTTCAGAGACTCTGTAATCATAGATAATACCGGCGACCATAATAATTAAATACTCGGTCTGTTTGCCTGTCGCATTCTTTACATAAGTCTTTGCTTGTTCAATATAAAAAGAGAGCAAAGACTCATCCATGCCCTCTTCCCAGTGAATATGTGCTTTTAATTTATCAATTAGATCATTCATAGTTCGTACCCCTACTAACTATTGATGGTAATGCTATTTGATGTATCATCTGTGCCAATCCACGTTCCACCTGTGATTTTCCCAGCACCATCCACAGTCAAAGAAATAGATTTCACTCCGGTGCCATTTGTACCATTCTTCCCATCGGTTCCTTTTACACCGACCTCCCCTTTCTCTCCCCTATCACCCTTGTCTCCTTTCAGACCTGGACTTCCCATTTCACCTTTCGGTCCTTGGGCTCCTGCTACATCAATGAAATCAGCAAAATCTTGTTGTGTTGGCTTATATCCCGTTACAAATAACTCTTTTAACGCTTCTTTTGTTTTTCCCATCTTGTCATCCCCCTATGAAAGTATCAAACTCTTCCCAATTACCGCTTCTCCAATTGGAAGCGGGTCATCAGGGTTTCGTCTGCGTCCCATCTTGCAAGATATATTTATATACGGGCACTTCAAATGGAGAATGAATGAGTTGTGCATCTAGTAAGTTCCAAATGCGGAAACCGACACGGTTTGTACGTGAGAATAACTCCACTAACTTTTGTACCTCTAATGATCCAATAACATCTTGAATATAGAACTTAGAGAAGTCACCGAAATAGAATACTGGTGTATCTGGTGAATCAGGAATGTCAATTGCATCCTCTTCCTCCACTGGATACCCTAATAATGTATAGCCAATACCGCCTTCCGCTTGGTTAAATGGGCGAAGTAATGGAAAACCATCATCTGTTTTCATTGTTTCAATTTTTGTTAATGCTGCTGTATTTAACACCCATCTTGCTTTTTTACGAATTTCTTTAACCGGTGTATTTTTCATTTTTACTAATGCATCATAGAGATTTTTTTCATCCGTTTTAAAGGCAACGGCTTTCTTTGCTAATGCACCATCATTGATGTTATTCGCTTCATCGCCATTCACCATATATTGCGTTTCTTTACGAACATAAGCTTTTTTCAGCTCATCCATAACGATTTGTTCAATCGGTAAACCTGTACGTGCTAATAGCTTTTTCGTTACTGTAGCAAGTGCATCAAATTCTGTTGGTGATAGTTCGATTTCATCAAATTCAATATCTGTTTCTGGCATTTCATTATTACTTCGCTCATTTTTATGTCCTTGTGCTTCTGCCTTTTTCACTAAAACAGGATACTTAATATTTTCTTTTGTTTTTACTCCTGTTCCTAGGCGACGTAAGAAGTTTTCTTCTTGAGCATACGTAATAATTTCCTTACTTAAGAAATCTGGAATCGTAACAGAACCGTTACCAGTCACTAAACCTAATGCACGTGCTTCCGTTTCATCAATGTTACCTACAATGTAGTTCGCAAAAGCTGAACGAGTTTCCGTTTCTTTGTTTGCACGATGACCTTTAGTAGAAAGAGCTGCTGCAATAGATGCTGAAATAGCGGAACGTTGTTCTTCTGACAGTTCAGTTTGTGCATCGGGCTTTTCTTTTGCTGCTGGATCTTCTTTTTTCTCTGGATCATCATCTTTCTTTTTGTCTGGATCTTCTTCTTTTTCGTTCTCTTCTAACTTCGCTAACTCATCAGTGATCGTTTGCACTTCCTTTGTTAACGCTTCTACTTCAGCTTTAACTACTGCTAATTCTTCCGAACGAACTTCATTTTTTTCTACTTTCCCTTGTAATTCTGCTAATCGAGATTTCGTTCTTGTTAAAGATGCGTTTAAGATTTCTTTTACATTCATGTTAATTTTCCTCCAAAACTTTTTTTATTTGTTTAATAAGATTGTTTCTTTCTTCTGTATCATCTTCCACAACTGTTTTTACAGCTGCTTCTTCACTTCTCATTTCAATCATGGCTGTATTTTTGCCCCTGGTTTCAATGGAAGTAGCAACATATGCCGGTGTCATATCCAAAATAGAAACTTCTAAAAGCTCTAGTTCTTCAATAGAGCGTTTTTGAACACCAGATTCACCTTCTTCCCATGAATCTTTTTCAGAAACAAAACCAAATGACCAACCACGTAATTCTTTATTCTTGGCCTTTTGAATCACTTGTTCATCTGTAACTGTAGCGATGGCTCTTAAACCAATAGTGTCTTCATACAACTCCAGATTTCCGTTTTCAATAGAGCCAAGCTTTCTATTTTTGTTGTGATTAAAAAGCAAGTCCACATTCTTTGCTTTCTTTAACGCTTTTTCAAATGTCTTAGGGACAATTCTCTCTTTGAAATATCCCCTTGGAGAAGGCAACATTCGACTTTCTCTGTCCACAACATTTACATATCCATCAAGTATGACTTGATTCCCTCGGACCTCAATTTTCATCGTTTTCACATCCTTTCATTCCTAAAAATTGAAGCCACATATTCGGAGAACCAATGGCTAATTTCTCTTTTGAATAAACCCGTAGATTAACTACTTTGTAAAATGAATACGGTGGTTTTTTTTGTTCTATGGAACACATCAAAATGCCATTGCCAGTCCTACAATTTCCAACTACCACATCGAACATGGTAGAACTTTTCTTATGAATTCTAATATCCATGTCTCCACAACTAACATGAATTGTATCTCCCTTCACGTTTCGTCACATCCCCCCAATGAACTATCCGTTTCTTTTTTCTTACCGATTTCGGTTATATCATTTGAAATATAAATAGCTTGTGATTCCTTTGTACCTTGCATAGGGAATCCAAGCATATCGGCAACATGATCAGGTGAAGTAATAGCTGTACGCACAAGGTTGTAACCAATATTCGTTTTGTTGCTATACGTAACAAAATCAAGAATATTTATCTTAAACTTAATTCGTTTCCCCGAATTTTGACCATAAAAAAGAAGACTCAAATGGTCTTCAAAATTTTTCATTATCGGTCTAACTGCCTTGTTGTGGATATACATCATTGCTTTCTCTATATCTTCTTTGATTAGCTCTGTGTATGTATCCACATTTATGCCTAAATACTTACCTAAATCTTTTTTATATACATTTAGGTATGCTAGGGTCTTTTCGTCGTCTAACGGGCTTTTAAGTGTGTCTATTGAATACCCTTTTCCAAGAGGAATCATTTTTACAGACCTTGCTTCATCGATTGATTCTAGTTGATCTAAAATTGCATTGATTAATTTTGACTGCGCACCATTCTGTGGATTGATATGGGCATCTAAATGTAACAAGAATGCTAATAGTCCACCCTTTTTATATTTGTCAGTTAAAGTTTTCTCAGCTGACATAACACCCTCAAGTGTATCTCTTCCCAAATCAAGAAGGCCTTTTCCTCTTAAATGATCTGCGCCAATATTTTTCACATGACGAATCATAAACGGAGGAATTTCGTGACCACCAATATTAAAATGCTCTACTAAATTATCATCTAACTCTGTAAATACATTTGAAGCTACATGTATTTGAGCACCATTTAATACAGGGAACGTTTCTCCCTCGAGTAAATAAGTATTCGTCATTAATTTAATGAATTCAGATTGTGTAAGATAATCATTCGGATTCTTTAAAATACGAAGTGCAATATCATCTTTAGTTTCATTCCCGAATTCATCTTCCACAACGATATCAGCCAATACCATTTGATTACTGATATCTTGTAACAACTCGTAAACATCGCTAGATTGTAAGATGTTTGAATCTGTAACATACACACCACCATAACGAATACTCTTTCCTAAAACATCATCAAGATAACCACGCTTTTCAGCCTTTTTAAATAAGTAATTTGAAAATCTATCCCTTAAACCCAATTTTTCACCGCCTCTCTATCGATAAATATCACCAATCAATTCATCCATACCTTCCTCTGTTATGCTATCCATAACCATCATCGTTTCTTTATGAGCAACTAAAAAAGCAACAAATCCATCAATCTTCTTTTTGGACTGTCGCTTACTTGGTGCTTTCATTCCGTTAATATTTGTTACTACTACAACATTAAGGGCGCAATAAACAAATAAAGGATTGTCTGTAATTAAACGCTTTTCATAAATTAGTATTTCTGAATCATCAAGCATTGCATTCATAACATTTGGATACTGATTTACTGCAATGCATTCTAAACCGAGGTTTTCAAGCTTCTCTATTAACTTTTGGGACATTGCTGGATCATAGTTTATTTGTTGTACATCGTACAAGTCCATACATTCAACGATATATTCCATAACTTGATCCTGGTCAATCATTTTCCCATCACAAAACGTAGCAAAACCACGTTCAACCATATAAGTATAGGGAACATTATCCTCTTTTTCTTTAAAATCAATATTGTCATTCGGAAGAAAATACATCTGTTTCACTTTTATAATCGACCTTCCTTCCTCATTATGTGAAGGGAAGTTTAAACTCACGCATGTTAAGTCTGTGGTTTTCGATAAGTCCAATCCTACATAACAAATTTCTCCTGTAAGATCACCCAGATCTTCCACAAGTACATGTTGAACTTGTTCATGTTCAAAATAATTGTCTGCACTATTTACAAAGACATTTAGATGCTTGGAAAGAAATTCTGCTTTTGAATGTGCGGATTGTTGCGCTTTTTTATACTCATTCTCGAGTTGCTCCATCGTAACAGAAACACCAATATTCGGATTCACCATCTTCCATACTGTTCTATCCGTCCAGTCATACCCTTTGTTTGGCTCCCAAATTGCAACAAATAAAGGATCATCATTATCTTTTTCCAACGCTTCTTTTGCAAGTTTATATACACGCATTCCGACGCTCGATGAACCTTTACCTGCCGTTGAAATATTCAGCATCATGGGCTGTTCACGAGATACCTGGGCAGATTTTAAATTATCGTACATGTCCATGTTTTCTTGTGCATGTAATTCATCGTTCAATACAAAATAAGGGTTCTTTCCCTCAAGACCCTTCGTGTTTTTCGTTAATACCTTAAATTTATTCTGATAAGCAATACCATTTTTATGATATCGGTACATGGCACCACTCACTGTACCATTGATTCCTTTATACACCTGTGTATGTCGTGCCAACGGTTCCGAGTTTTCTATTGCTTGCGCAATAGGTTCCGCTGCATTTTGTGCTTGTTCATAATCAGATGCTGCACAATAACAATCCGCTCCCAGTTCCAGTTCTCCGTACATCGCATAGAGCAATGCCCCAGCTGCAATAATTGTTTTCCCGTTCTTCTTTGGAACTTGCACATATGCCTCTCGAACAACACGGACAATTTTCCCTTTTTCATTTTTACGATACCAACCATACATATTCGCAAAAACAAACATTTCCCAAAGTTCTAATTCCATCAATTGACCTGCGAGTGGCCCCTTAACATGACGGATGAACGACTGGACAAAATCTAACATTTCATTTGCTCGATCTACTTCAAACCAAATATCTTTCCGTTTTTTCCACTTCTTATATCGCTCTACCGCAAGAATAATCGATTTCGGGTATTTCTTTTTATGCCGCATGACGTGACTTGCATACTGATCCGCATAGTTCACACCTGGTGTAATCATCATGTAGATTTCCGCCATTTGGCTCGATGCGCCGCTAATTCATCTTGTGGTTCATTCTGACCCTTGTTTTGATCGTTTTTTGGTGCTTTTTGTACACTTTTCCCCTTATTCGTCATGCCGAGCGCTTCTAGCATTTTATTCTTCTTATCATTCCACGTTTCGACTTGCTGGGCGAGTGGATGTTTCATTTCATTTACGGCTCCAGCCTTGTTTTGATGCGTTTTTGTAGGAGCAAAGCCATCGGCTTTCCATTCTTCAAACATCGATTTATAAATGATAAAAGCGTCTAGATAATTATCAAGTAAAGGTTCTAAGGAAGGTGTGAATATCCCCTCATCCGTCAACAATTTTGCAATCCTTTTTCGTTCTCCATCCCTTGCCACGTCTAACATTTCCAACTTTTTCTTCTTTGACATACGAGCCATTTTCACACCCCCCTTCCTTTTTCAACATCGTGCAACCATTGACGTGCCCCCTACGCTACCTATCCTCCCCAAAGAGGAAATTTTAATTTTTGATAGGGGGGCTTCCAAAATAACTTGGAAACACTTTTTTCGGTTTATCTTCATTTTCTTCGATTGTATGACAAACTGGACAAAGTAATCTTAGGTTATTCTCTTCTAATTTAAGAGTTGGATCTTCCTTGATTGGTATTACGTGATGAACATGAGCACGCCTACCAAAGACGAACCTTCCACATCGTTGACAGCAACCATTCTCTCTTTCGTAAACTTGAGACCTGACAAACTTCCATGCATCCGTACGATAGAATGGCTTGTTCTCATGATGGTAGATGTTCTTCTTATCCTTCTTCTTCCTCGGCTTGTTGCGCTTATGTTCTTCACAGTAACGTCCTTTGCTTATCTTGTTATGGCAGCCATTGAAATCACAGTATTTCATGATAGTAAGTCAATGATGTCTTTTTTCTTTTTAACATCATCTGGAATCTCAATACCTAGCTCATCAGCATACTCACATAACTCCTTTATTGCCTTGTTATGTAAGATAAGCTCTGTACCTGCTTCACCAATTACCAACTTATCTTTAGTCAAATAGCCTCCTGTTGTAAATCCTTTATCAGCGATTATACTCTCATGATTAACTGTTACTTCAAATCCTGGTTCTTCACCAGTTGGCACAAATAAGCTTCGCTTTTCAGCTGTATCCCAGTATTCTGTACCCACTATTGTCTTTCTTGTCTCTACTACCATTCAGATTCATCCTTTCATTTTATCGTTATCAAAGGACATATTTAAAATTATCGTATGCAATTCATTATGTTATAGTATTCCTACTCTTTATCAATTCACTTTTAAAAATAAAAAGACAAACTTGATATATATCAAGTTTGTCTTTCTTAATTAAATAATTAATCCATTTAAAATACCTAAAATTATAAGGATTAAATATTTAAAATAACTCATGCTTAGTAGATTAGCATACTTATTTCGAAAGAGATATTTTATCCCTTCTATTCCACCTACAATAATAAAACTAGGTATTATTACATCTACTAAAAAATCAACTTTTGAATTAGTAATCCATGTTGGCATAACTATAAAAATACAAATAAAAATAATATCTACTACAATATTAAAATTAAAATCTTTACTACTATTTTTAATTTCAATATCATCTTTATAAGTTGTAATTGTATTTTTAAAGTATACTAATCCAGATATCAAAATACATATCCCAAATAAAACATTAATTCCAATAAGTATCAATTCCATTATAAAGCCCTACTTACATGCAGCCCAAACACCTGTAGCACCAGTTAATTCTCCAGCTAATCCTACAAGAGCTTGTCCACCTACACGCATTCTTTCTTCCCAAGTAGATGCTTGCACAAGAAGTTTTGCAGCTTCTCCAAAACCACCTAATGCATTAATATATTTTTTAATTTTAAGCAATTTAGAAACAGCAATTAAATTCCCACCTACAAAAGCGGCTAAAGCACCAGAACATTTACCTATTTTAATCCAATCAGGATCAGCAATCACTGGGAATGCAGTGTTCTCATCAAAATCAACCACTTGAATCAATTTATTTCCATCGACTTTATACTGTGTAGAAACTGATTTTCCATTTGCATCTTTCGCCCAAGCAGGCATAAAAACACTTTGAATTATATTTTCTCCATCAACTATAAATACTTCACCTGTATCATATTCTTCGCCTAAATATTCCGCAGCTGTAACTAGTTTACCACCATTTGGGATATCAATAACAAACTCGTATTCTTTTGGTGCAGTTTGATTTTTAATTTTAATTAATGATCGAACACCATCTTTAGTCGTTTGTACAGCTAAATCAGCTGGTTGCTTTTCATCTTGATAAACAAGAGTCCCATTATTTGTTTGAATAACTTCACTCGAATTTAAGTCTGGAAGAGAAATATGTAAAGATTCCGCTCTATCCTTAATAGTAATAGGGTTTGAGTTTAATGTAGTCGGAATTTCCACTGTACTTAATTCATTCTTAATAACTTTTTTCTCTTTAGAATCTATTTTAAAATCATTTAAAATATCATCAACCCCTGTGTTTTTTTCAATCATTAAAGCTGTCGAGTTCGCTTCTTTTTGTGCATTTTTACTTTCAGCATTAATTGAAGGTGTCATTATAGATATACTCATAGCACCTACAATTAACCCACTTAAAAATTTTCTAGATAAAATGTTCATAAAATCCTCCTAATAAGATACAAATTTTTATACCTTAATAAACTTATATCTTATTAAATAATTAAACAAGTCTGGTAATACAAAAAAATTCCTAATATAATAAAGATGAAACATGTGTTTCATTAACAAAATTAAACAAATATTTAATAAAATTAATAATTATTTTTTCAAAATTACTCCCGCCTTTTTGAATGAAAGGCAAAAAGGCTAGCCTCCAAAATTAAAGTAGCCCTTCGGCTAATACTTCCTAAATCATACGAAGAATGCGAAGTATAAGAAGATGAATGGCTATCACTGTCATAGCTTCCATACGTTACATTTGATGTCATTGTATGATGAAACCACATATTATTTGTTGTACAATCTTTATTTCTTTTTACAGGCTCTTGCTTCACTTCCTTATTCTGTTCTTTCTTTTGAAAAATAAAATGTTCCTCCGCCTCCTCCACATTTTAAGAATTCTTTTAATATAAGGTATTTGTCCTATCACTAACATTATTAAATTTTCATATAATGCTTTAGAATAATATCATTTCATTAGGAGGACAAGAATTTGAATTTTAAACGAATGTTTACAGCTTTAGCATGTAGCACACTCTTATTACTACCTTTCACTTCTATTCCTACACATGCACAAGAAGTGGATACACATCAACACTCCATATCTAGCAAACTACCAGTTATAGGTGAGCCTTTGCCAAAGGTTAATCCCGCTAAAATCACAACTCCTCTAAATCCCTTCTCATCCTCAGACATCGAGATTTCTAATTCTCTGCTTCATGCTTTAGCTCCAACTCGTACGGTTACAATTTTAATTGCAGCTGATGAAGAATACCGTGCAGCTCATCCTGACTGGAAAACAATTACTGCACAAATGGTAGAAAAAGCAGATAATAGCTTTTGGGCAGAGCATAACATTAACTTTATTGTAAAAGGCTACGCGAACTGGAAATCTGACGGTGCAAATAGTAGTGCCATTTTAGCTGATTTAAATGCTGAATGGAAAAATAATACACAATATGACTTTGTCATTGGATTTACTAAGGATAGTAAATTTACAGCTGGTGGCATTGCTTATGTCTATTCTTCAGCGCCTCAAAGCGGTGTTAGCGTTGTGCTTGATCAAGGGACAACCTCTACTCCATATGCGATTCAGCATGAATGGTCTCACAATTACGGATTATCACATGATGCTTCTGGTAGCGGTATTAAATGTATGATGAACTATGACTACGCTTACTCTGTGAATTATTGGGATGCTTCACACGATGCTTTAATTGAAAGCCACCGTAATTGGTACGGTTCTTAACTAAAGAACACTTGCAAAGGGTATGAAACATACTCTTTGCTACATAAAAGCAAAAAAGCATCTCAAAGGATGCTCTTTCTTTTCAACGGCTACATTCAATCTTGTACCATCGAAAGCTGGTTTCGGATTTTACGTACCATCACTATGGATCGTCTAGACCAAATAATAAAAATTTGTATGAGGTGTGTTTTCCGCCACTTCCCACCATACAAATATAACACGTTTCTTCCAAAACAACCGACACTTTTCCTGCCAAAAAGTGGTCACGACTCTGCCACTATTTATCCACTTATTTCAAACGTTTTAATTTAATTTGTTAATTCTACTGAAGCTCCTAAAAATGTTTGTTCCAAATTCATGATTTTCTTTTGAATTAGCCATTCTGGATATGCCAGTTGCTCAAGTATCATTCTATAATAATCTGGGTTTAATCTTAATGTGTTAGGGTTTCCTCTCTGTTGCATTTGAAATTGAACCAATGCTTGTAACAGTTCTTCACACGCCATTCGCTTCACCTCTCTTTTATTATATATAACTTGTATACGCAAGAGGACAAGTTTATGTGTTTCAATTACCCATATCTTATATTGTGTGTCATTCATTGAAACACCAGAACCCTTGTTATCTATGATGTTATCAAACTTTCATTTTCCAATGCGACAGTCCGAAAGTTATGGTTCATTCCTAAAAAACACAAAAGAAAAAACAATGATTAGATTTTAAATCTGCTCATTGCTTTATCCATTGCGTCTTGATTGACTCCTATATACCGTAGCGTGACTTTCTCTGATGAATGATTGAATATCTCCATCAATAAAGCAATATTCTTCGTTTGCAAGTACATATGATATCCATAGGTTTTGCGTAATGTATGGGTACCGATTTCATCCAATCCAAACTCTCCAGCCGTACGCTTTAATATCTTATATGCCATACTACGACCAATTGGTCGATTCTTTCCTTTTCTACTCTTTAGTACATATTCCTCCTCTCCTCTTCCTTCGTTAAACCATTTCAATTCTCTTTTTAAAGATGATGTGATTTGAATCCGTTTTTGCTTCCCCGTCTTCATTTCACGCATGGAAATATGACTCCCTTGTACATCTCCCACTGTCAATTTTAGAATATCGCTTATGCGTAGCCCTGTATTAATCCCTAGAACAAACAACATATAGTTTCGTTCATTCTTTTCTTTTAAATATTCTTTGATTTGTTGGATTTGCTCTGGATCACGTATGGGCTGGACAAAATTCATGATTCATTCCCTCCAGTTTTTTCAGTTTCATAAACTTCTAATCTAAGAGCAAAAGACAGTTTATAAAACGCTCTCGCTTTCACACGTCGATACGTACGTTCACTCATGCCAATTTCGTTATACACCATATAATCGCATACATCTTCGTCTTCTAAATATCGTTTCACTATAATGTCCCGCTGATTTTTTCCAGCTGTACTGTTTCCGAATCGACTCAATGCTTGTTCCACTCGAAATGCTATTTTCTCTAACCATTCTTCACGTTTGCTTTGTTGGATATTAGCGATTGCTACATCCTCTAACGGTTTGCCAACTGTATGTGTAGGACCATGCTCTCTCACTTTATAAGAAGGCGTGACTTTCATTTCCTTACGTATCATTCCAAATTGCTTATATATACGTACACTTTCCAAAATTCCCTCTACATTCTCTTGTGTTGCTGCTCGATCTATTTTTGGTAAAAAAGATAATTGCTCCGTCATTCCAGACCACTCCTTTTTCTTCTTTATTACTTTTGTCTTAACGCTCCACGTCTACGCTCATAACGTGGTCCATGCACCCCCATTAAATCCTCAATTTCACGAGTGCTAAAATTCTCTTTTGATTTTTTCTTTTTTATTTGTTTTTCCCATTCACGTAATAGATCCCTTCGCGCTTTCATTCTTTCCATCCCCCTTACAAAATAAGAAAAAGGGCACCCTTTCCTAAAACAGTTTGATTGCTGTTCTAAAAATCGGTGTCCTCCAGTTTTCTAGCCGGACTATATGTATTTCATCATGCTCAGCTATATAAAAAGATTTCTCCAAGCTTTCTCTAGTCTGTCTTTTTCTTCTTTTTGCATAGCCTTTGTACGACGAGCGATTGCCTTTTTTAATTTCTTTTTCTTCATCTTAGCCAAACCCTTCACTCCTTCTCTTTCAACACCCTTACTCTCCATTTTCGGACGTTTTAATTCATTTAATACCCATTACATTTAAAAATAATCGAATTGCGCATGGCACCCATCCGTTCCTACTTACAAACGAATTATTTTATAAAAATTATTTAATCAGAACCTCTAGACTCATTCCTCATATACAAAACTAACTTATTCTTCAAAAGCAGGTGAACAACATGCCCTCTATCTTTGGAAATGTAGTCTTTCAAACAAGCAATGGTTCATTTCATTCGGGTAATTTTTATAACGTTTCTCCCAAAGAAAATAGAAAAGGCTATCATGATTCTGGTGCATCTCATGCAGCCTTCATTGTCAATACCTTTAATGGTGTTTGCTGTAAACCAAGACCAGGTTGGAACCACTTTATTGCCTCACTCTGAATACAAATCAATATTCTGTTCATACTATAGATAACCCATTTTTGAACCACATTCCATGATTAGAGTAGTTAGCTTTTTGCTAGCTGCTCTTTTCTTTCGTTCCCCTTCCCAATCTGTGAACACCCTATATCATGTAAACCGCTTTCTTATCTTATCCATTTCCGGAATAATTCCTCGTTTCGTTAGCATATCATGAATAAACAATCTACCCTTTTGTGTCCAGCGCGTATTCATTTTTATAGACCGACTACCGTCAGCATGCGTTACGTCAACCGTTTGTGATTTTGTATAGCCTTTATTTTGATGTTTCACATATAGTAGCCATTGCTGGTTTACTTTATACTGTACTTTTTCATCCTTTAAGATTTTATTTAATCGAACGGCAGACAATCCATAATCAGCTGCAATTTGCGAAACGGTTACCGTATCTTTTGATTGAAGAATTTGATCGAGGTAGGTAATCTTGGATGCATTTTCTGCAACCTGCTGTGTTAACATGAGATTCTTTTGTTCTGCCATTTGCCTAGCAAGTTGTTCGTCTTTCAATTGTGAAGCAAGGCTAATCAACAAGTCTGGATCTTGTAATAACGCGTTAATAGTAGGTGGTGTCATGTAAGCCCCGTGTTTTCGAATACTTGGCAGCACTTCATCAAATACCCATTTTTCAAATTGTTCTGCTTGTGGGAGTTTGGATTTTACGAGTAATCTATATAAATTCCCCTCGTTTATGAATTTCTTCTCTTGTGTTCTTCCGAGTGAATCGATGACCTCGCAAAACGCGACCCCATCTTTTTTACAATGTTTACTTAAAGCATCATGAGGATTGGAGTACCCTAAAACTTTCGCAACATCGATTGCTGGAAAGTACTCTTTTCCATCCTTGATAAAAATCTCTACATTCCCGAACATGTTATGTGAAAATGTTTGCATTTGCGGCATTTCTCAATTCTCCTTTTCTACAAAATTCAAACTTTATGACTGAAATTTAACAGTTGCTGTTGTTTGTGTATGTGTCACCTTTCCATTTACCCAATATACAACTTGTTGCCCATACCCACTTTCTGGCGGTTTCACCCATGTGGCCTCTCCATCCTTCACAATATATACGCCATTTATCATTACATTGATTTCTCTCTTCATATTCAGCACCTCTCCCCTACATTTTCTGAAAGGAACTCTTAATCTAGCTCCATAATTTCTTGTAACGTCAGCTTGGATACATACGCTTTGATGACTTGAATCTTTCCGAACATATCCCTTGCTTGTTCTTCCGCTCCCGCCCCAGATTTTGCTTCAAACCAGAACAACCTTTGTTTTTCATCTTGATCAAAAAACTCTACTGCATATGTTCGTTTCGCTATACACTGCGATACAAACCGTTCTGCTGTACACTCCGCTGTATAATCCAAACTACCTACCACATCTTCAAATGTGAGTTGTCTCATGCGCCTAACCCTATGACTCTTTTTTCAATCCTTCCTTTTTTTGCTAAATCCATAAGAAGTAAAGCCACTTCATCTGGGTCTCGTTCTATCCTCTGACCAATTGCAAATACACTCTCATTGTTGTTCCATGCCTCTTGTACTCGCCATACATCATCTTCATCCCAAAACATGTCCAGTTCTTCTAATGCAATATAGAGTTTGCGGCGTTCACTCTTCCTATATTTTCGATTCTGCGCGGCCATCGTATAATTTTCTAACTGTAACTCTGTCATACGCTTTCCCATTGATTATCTCCTCCTATATCGTTTTTTTGAAATTTCGCAATCTATAATTTTCACCCTGCATGTGTAGCACCTCTGCATTTTCCATCATCCTGCTAAAATCTCGTTCTCCATACATTGCCCCTAGTTCTTTTACCGTAAAATTCGTAGTAAATAATGTACTTTTTCCGACACGGCTGTCCACGATTTCATTTGTCTTCGTTTGTTTCCACGTTACGCCCTCTCTGTCTTTCTCTGTAAATTCCGCTCCAAAGTCATCCAAAATCAATACATCAACCTTTGCAAGGAGTGACATCAGCTTTCCTTCTGTCATGTCGCTATTTTTATTCCATGTTTCTTTAATCTTTGTAAACAGCATGTTCATCTGAATAAACAGTGCGCTGTGCCCTCTCTTCATGAGTTCTTTTGCAGCCGCTACACAAAGGTGACTTTTGCCGATTCCATACCCACCTGTCAGAATACGACTTGTTGGTTCTGTTTGCGCAAACGAGTCTACAAAATATTTCAAGTCTTGTTTGGCACCTGATAACGATTTGTTCGGTGGTATGTAATTTTCGAACGTTGCTTTTTTCAATTTTTCATTAATTAAACTATGATCCGCAAACGAATCATACAAACTTACAATTTCCTGTTTTTGTTTGATGTGTACCGTTTCTTGCGCTAACCGTTGGTCTTCCTGCTCCACACCTCTACAATGTGGGCAAAATTCTTCTTTCGTTGCAATATCCTTCAACATCCGTTTGTTACAAACATCTTTGATCTGATGTTGTCCAACCACAAATATATTTTGACATCGATTCGCTGACACCATATACTGTTGGACCCCTTCTTTAAAAGTCGTATGCTTCGATGAAGCGATTGTCTTTCCGAGCGATTGCATGATTCGTTCCTCCCCCATTTGATCCGTCTGAATGATTCACTGGTTCTTCGTTTAGATAACTTTCAAATTTCGTTCCAAATAACGTTTCTGGTCGTATATACTGTTTCATACGTGCATCTGTTAACCACTGCACTGTTTTTTGATCAATAACTTTCTGAAAATCCGATAGGATAAATCCTTCTTGCCATCTCGCTTTAATTAACGTTCTGTTTTTAGGGGTTTGATGTTTAAATGATTTATTGGCTTTTTCATTCAAATACAAAATAATCTCTTCGTAGGGGATAGTGTCTTTTCCTGTAGTAATCTCTGTAGTAGTCTTTGTAGTAATCTTTGTTAAAGAATTTCCCCTTTCGGTAAGTTCCATTTCATCCAAAGAGGCATTTGGAATTTTCCCAAAGGTCAAAATGGATTTTACCCTTTGGTTTATTTCAGGAATGTTGAGTTGAATATGATGTGTAGGTGCCCCATTAAACTTAAATGTTTGCACATTTACAAACCCTTTTTCTATTAAAATTTTAATCGCTCGATCATATTGTTTCGGTGTAATGCGAATCTCACTCCCCCAATCTTCACGGCTTTTCGCCAGCCAAAATGCACCATTCTTTTTCACTTTCAATTTACTCTTCCCCTGCTCATTCGGCAGATACCAATACACAATTTGTCCCAACAAAATCCCCGCTATTAAATCCCCTGTGAGATCTACATACGCGTGACGTACTGTAAAACCATTCCTCGCAAAAGCTTCCACCTCAAATATCTGTCCACTCATCTCCTGTTCTCACCCCTTCCACAACATACACTCTCGTAACTTATCTACTTGTCTTTTATGTACATGATTTGTTATACTATAAGAGCTTTCGAGTAGCTTGTGTTTTCAGTTTGGTATCTTGCTCTATACTAGTATTGCGGATAGAAAGACCTGATTTCAGGTCTTTTTGTCTGGTTATAAATTTTACATACTGACGAATCCGTTTACATATGATATACTAATCAAGATGAATGTTCATTTACATCAAATATGATGGCTAGGTACAGAAAAGGTCCTATTTTATAGGGCTTTTTCATATTTAAACGCCTTCCTCAAAAAACTCAATACCATGCACCCTTTCCACAACATCCACTTTCACACCTACACTTCTCAAACGCCTTACAATCCCTTGAATACGTGCACGTTCCTCATCATACTTCTCTTTCGCACGATACAGCTCTGCCAATTCCCTTCGGGCTAATCGAGCTTCTTTAATCCAGATGCAAAACTGATAGGGATCATTCTTTTGCAGAGCTTCAACTTGTTTCTTTTCACAATACTGTAAAAATTCATCGAGTATTTGTTTCTTTTCTAAGTCTTTTGTTAGGACTGATTTGGTCACACCAATTCCCTCTCTTCTTTACATACGATAACCTCTCACCATTTGGACACATTTCCCAGTGCTTTCTAGAAAAGGATTATGCTATATTAGATTTGTCGAAAGATTTTGACGTTCATAAATTCGTCTCGATACCACCTTCTCATTTACTACCCATTACATGGTATCAGAAAGCCCTTCATAGGGCTTTTTTCTTTTTCACAAATTATGCACAATTGCATATTGGTTATCTATATTGGTTTAAAAAAATTATGTTATAATAAATTCGTATACAAAACTCACATTCCATGTTGACGGCTCTAGCATTCCGCTAGAGTCCTTTTTCTTTTTCACACACTCTACGCACTTGGAATGACTCGTGTTGAGTTCGTATGACGATGAATCAAATGTAGTCGTCCATCCGCTTTCTTATAGATCAACCAATTTTCTGGATTTAACTTATACGAGTTAATATGTATCTTCTCTCGCTTCGTTGGTCGTTTACCGTTCTTCACTTGCTTCCTCTCCCTCTATTTCTCAAACAGCTCGTCCACTGTTGTTTTGAAGTATTTTGCTAGTTTTTGAGCTTCTTTTAGGGTGAAGTCACTTTTACCATGTTCCTTAGCAAAATATGTTCTTGGTGCAATATGAATCAAATTTGCTGCTTTCTCTTGTGTCATGCGTTGCTCTTTTCTGGCGATGTATAGGTTTTTATGCATGGGTATCGCTCCTTGTTTAAATTTTATTCACATTAACGCTTAATTGAAGTGTTTCCTTCAATTAGCTTTGGATAAAACCGCTCAAATACGAACGTTTCGTTCGTATGGCAATTAAAAAAAATCTCTTCGATTGGTTCATCTAAAAAGTCAGAAATTTTTTTAGCAACTTCCATTGATGGAATCCGTTCTTTCTTATCCAACATTCTTATATATCTTTCAGTAACACCACAATGTTTAGCGATTTTATGATAAATAATTGACTGTTTCATGTCTGCCTCCTCAATAGAACGTTTCGTTCGATTTTAATCATATCGAATAATTTATACATTGTCAATGACTTTCCGAACATAATGTGCTATGATTGTCTCTAAAGAGAACAGGTTGTTCAAGTGAACAACCTTATGAGGTGATGAAAATGACAGGTATAGGTGCTAGAATAAAAAAACTAAGAAAACAACGTAACTGGACACAAGAAACGCTAGGAAAAAAGGTAGGCGCTTCGTCTCGTGTAATTGGTTATTATGAGTCCGAAGAACGTTTTCCTTCACCAGATACTATTGCAAAATTATCTGAAATACTAGAAGTAACAACGGATTTTATACTAGGACGTAGTACCGAATTAGATATAAAAAAACACAACAAGTTTAAGGAAATTATGGAACGATTAGATACATTACCTGAAGATAAACAGGACATTGTCCTACAACAAATGCTCGCAATCACCAAAACACTAGAAGAATACCATAATAACGAAAAAAAATAGCCCCTCATCCCTCATATTAGAGACGGGCTATTTTTTAAATTTTAAAACTTTGTTCTATGTACTCCTCGACTAATTCAGGCTGCGTTTCATCTATTGTTTTCAAAAATAATTCTACAATCTCTTCTTTCGTCATTTCCATTCCTCCTCATAATTTTACCCTATCTACAAAAAATATTATCATTTTTTTAGGCTTATATTAGAGAAGTAAACAAATTCTTTTTTTATGGTTTTAGTTTACCGAAAAAATACATCTTCAATAAAAAGGAATTATAGTTCAAATAAAAAAACACAGCATACACTGTGTCTTTAACCACCTGGTTTAATTTCTACTGATCGATATGAATCCTGTTTTATTATATTATACGAAACAATGCTCACCGCTAACATTGAAAAGGTGCAAAGTACTAAAGCTAATTTTTTCATTTTCATCCACTCCTCTATCCATATTATAATCAATCATTTGTTGCACTAGCAAGGAATTATCTCCTCTTTTTTTAATTTCTTTAGCCACTAAACTTACAAAAAAATAATTTGATTGGGCAAGAAATTCCTTAAAGCACACACATAACCCGCCTGGCTGAGCATCTGTAACAGCTAAAAAATATTTCAAAAAGTCCTTTTCTCCATTTTCCCTTAAAATTTCTTCTAATCCTGCCCTTGAATCTTCACTTATAGGATTCATTTGGTATCTAATCAAACGTGAATCTGAATCCTCTGGCAAATTAATATGCAAGTATATTTTAACAACATCTAAATTAAATCTTGCTGCTACTTCAATTGCTTTGTCATTTACCTGTTTTGCTAAATCATAACTTTCCTGTAGATAGCGTAAACAACGTTCCTCGTCATCAACTAAAAATGACATCCCAAGTAAATATAATCCGTCCGAAACAGTTTTAGTGCATAAACTTGCTTCAATTAGAACATTAGCATAATATCGAGCCGACTCTAAGTTTTTTCTTTGTAAATTTAGTGGGGAAAATACTTCTGCAAGTCGATACATGTAACATTCCTTGAGAAATATTTTACGATCACTCTCTTCAATCAAGTCTAATTCTTTTTCAACTTCATCCACTAAATCAAACATGGTATTGAATTTTTTTTGGTGATAATAATCATAACATTTCATAATGTCAATCAAAATATTCAGCATATTATCAGTGGGTCTATTATACTTCTTTAAATATTTAATAATCTCAGTACCTGAAATTTCATCATTCATATATTTATATAGCACTCCATAAATGTTTACATATTCTCCTACTGTACCTGATTCTTTCTTGTGCTTTTCTAGTAATTTATTCAACAAAACTTTATCACGAATCAATGCAGCATATTCAAAACTATGTTTTATTGCCTCTGTACTGTCCAATTCTAAACACCATTCCTGCAAAAACATTGCAGCAGTTTTATTTGATGTACTTACAATTGAAGCCAATTTCAATAAATTAGGAAAGCTAATGATACCTTGATTTTTAAATTTTTGTAAATATTGTTTCGAAACACCCATTTTACTAGCTACTTCTGTAAAGTTTAGGTCATCCCGATCTTCAATTAAATTACAAATTTTCTCATAGAAATTCAAATTAGTCCCCTCCCTTAAAACATAAAAATCCACCATCCTATTTTCTCAACCTCTAAACTGCACTACGAATGATGAATGTATGTTAAACTGAGAAGGAACTCGTATGATGCAAATGTTTGTCCTAAGGTAGTAGGATGAACGGTGTGAGCGGTTTTGTCACGATCACCTCTTACACACGCTCTGCGAGTTTTTATGTTTTAAATTATTATTTTTGTGATTATTCTGTCTATTAGTTTGATAGAAACCCATATACTGTATACAAGATTAATGTTATCACGAACCTACATTCTCTTCCATCCCTTACAACTTGATAAATATATGTGCCAAAAAATTCGTTGTATTTCCATAAAAATGTCTTAGAACATTTTCCATTTTTAATGAATATCGGTTCATTTTTATTATATCCTACTAAAATTAAATGCAGAAACCAGCCAATTTTTGATGAATATACCCAACCAATTTCAAATCGTATTACAATATTACAAGAAATAAATGTCGAACTTTCTCAATATGTGTCAACCCCTTTTTATGGTAGTATGATTTTATCCTTACTTGCATCATCCTGATTGGTGTCCCTAACCAATCTCCCCACTAATCCTAGTGGGGAATTTTATTTTTGGAGTATTTTCGGATTTAAATATAGTATACTATTTTAAACAGCAATTTTATTTTCATGTAGGTAATATGTTATTAAAATTAAAGTGGTTCAAGTCGAAGAAAGGCTCTCAATTTATGTTGAGAGTCTTTTCTTTTGGTAACAAACAAGTTATAATCTATTCAATAAATTGAATTATCAATCTTTATGTATACAGGAGGGATTCCCTATGGTGGTGTACAAGGATAAAGAACGTGGAACGTATTTTTTCGTTGTCAGAGTCCGTCAGTTTGATGGCACGCAAAAACAAGTCAAACGTCGGGGGTTTAAAACGAAAAAGGAAGCACGTGAAGCGGAAGCGAAAATGTTAGTTGAAAAAGAAACGAACTCTAGCTTGACGTTTGCTCAAGTAGCTGATAGCTATTTTGATTGGTATTGTCAAAGGAGGAAGGAATCTTCAATAGTCACTATTCGAAATGTTATTTACAACCACTTAGTACCAGAGTTTGGAAAGATAAAGATAGATCATATCGTACCGAAACATATCATGAATTATCAAAACAAAGTTATAAATACATACTCAGCTAAACATCTAAAGAAGATTCATGCCGTACTATCTGCAATATTTAATTTTTCAATTAAATTTCATGGTCTTATGAATAACCCAGCAAGAATTACAGGTAATTTTGAAAAAGAATCCAATAAACGAATGAACTTTTGGGAGTTTGATGAGTTCAAACAATTTATCGAAGTTGTAGACGATTCATTATACAAAGTATTCTTTTCCATCTTATATTACAGTGGTGCTAGAAAAGGTGAATTATTGGCATTAACTTGGGAAGATATAAATTTTGAAGACAATACGATTAACATTAATAAAACAACTTATAGAGGAAAAGTCACCAAACCAAAAACAAAATCATCAAACAGAATTATCTTGTTACCAATACACATCCTCAATTTATTGAAAGAGCTAAAAAATCTTGCTACAGTAGAAGCACCATTAAAAAATGATTATGTTGTATTTGGAAAGTTTTATACTTGTATATCCACAACTACTCTGGACAGAAAATACGCTAATTATTTAAAAATTGCTGGCAGCAAAAAAATTTTACTTCATGAATTCAGACATTCTCATGCATCTTATCTCATAAATAAAGGTGTCAGCCCACTCGTAGTAGCACAGCGGCTAGGTCATTCAAGTGTTTCAACTACATTAGATACGTATAGTCATTTATACCCATCAAAACAAGAGGAAGTAGTTGCATATATGGAAAAAGATTTCACACAAACATGACCAAATAGTTACCATTGAAACCAAAATTATTGATATAATAACTTTAAAGGAGAATATACTCTTCCACGCTATTCGCTTTACTCACTTCACTTTGACAACCAACTATAAATAGCGATATAAAAAAGATATATATTATTTTTTTATATTTCATTTCTATTCTCCACTCCATACATTATTCTTACTTAGTTTTATAGCGGTTTTCATTATAGTATAAAATCTTTATATTTTAATAAAATACATATACTTATGCAAAATTGCATAAGTATATGTATTCTTCTTACTTTAAAATTAGCTTAAATCATTTTCCAAATTATACAAATAACAAGTTAAAAATGTTATAATTTTCAAAAAAACCATTGGAGGATATTATGAAAGCCCACGCAATTTTCGATTTCTTACATTTACTAGTCTTAACGCTGAAAAGCTATTATGTATGGGGAATGCCTATCTATGTCTTCATTATTCCTCTTATCTTTGTAGTCGGTTATATTATTATTAATTCTAATAAGAAACAAAAAAATACATCTATTCAAAGTCACTAATCTATTACCTTAATAGCCTCCTAAAAATCATATTCCCCTCATTTTCTTCAAATGATATGATGAACAAGGGTAAATCCCCACCACTCTTATAGCGGTGGGGATTTTAATGTCAATATGCAACATACTACACAATAGAAGGTGATTTTTATGAGAAAATACGCAGCAATTGCTTTATGTACGTCTGCCATTCTAGCAGGCTGCAATACTAGCAATGTAAGCCAAGAAC
This sequence comes from Bacillus sp. FSL K6-2944, assembly GCF_038005385.1. Taxonomy (NCBI): domain Bacteria; kingdom Bacillati; phylum Bacillota; class Bacilli; order Caryophanales; family Bacillaceae; genus Bacillus; species Bacillus sp. FSL K6-2944. The sequence goes on from NZ_JBBOTE010000001.1 coordinate 3,953,461, forward strand.
CTAAAAAAGAGAAAAAGGTTCAAGAAGTAGCTATACAAAAAGAGGCTCTACAAGAACAAGGTAAAATTTCTTATACTCCCATCACACACGAATCTACAAACACAAGTATTCATATTACAGACTTAAAAGATTCTTTAAATGAAGTACAATATAAAATTTGGCGCACAGCTGATGGAAAGGAACGTGCTAAATCTTTTTCTTCTAAAGAAAAGGAGAAACAATTTACAATTCCTTTTGACATAAAAGAATTTGAAGGAAAACGCGGTGAGTTCCAAATTGAAGCAACAGGAATGAAAGAAGATGGGAAAACAATCCCGCTTACGAAATCTACTATTACTTTCGAACAAAAGGTTCCTGTTCTTATGTATCACGCAATCGATGATTATCATGGTCACGGTATTAAAGACTTATTCGTATCACCAGCTAACTTTGAAGCACAAATGAAACATTTAAAAGACAATGGTTATACGCTTTTAACGTTTGAACGCTGGGGCGATATAAATAAAGTAAATAAGCCGATTTTCGTTACATTTGATGACGGTATGAAAAATAATATGAATGCATTTCGCGTTTTACAAAAGCTAAAAGATGATACTTTTAAACCGGCAGCAACAGAATATATGATTGTTGATAACGTTGATGTAGAAGGAGCATTGTCTACTTCTGAAATAAAAGAAATGGTTGATTCCGGCATTTTCTCGGTGCAATCTCATACTGCAACACATGCAGACTTACCGAAAATTACAAACTATGAGGAAGAGTTAAAAGGTTCAAAAGAAAAACTAGAAAAAATAACAGGTAAGCCTGTTATCGCGATTGCTTATCCATTCGGTCATGTAGATGATAAGGTTGTTACAGAAACGAAGAAGTATTATCAATTTGCGACGACGACAAAGCCTGGGCAATTCATTACGAAGGGTGAACCTGATGAATTGTTAAAGATGAAGCGCGTTCGTATACACCATACAACGACTGTAGAGCAGTTTGCTTCTTCAATTAAGTAAATATAAGGGCTCAATACATTTTGAGCTCTCTTTTTACTTTATATTTATATATATTTTTAGAATTTTCTTGTATTATATATAGTAAGAAATCTTTCAAATTAAAGGAGATTATACATATGTCATTTGAACAAACGTTAGAGAAATATGCTGCTCTTGCAGTTAATGTTGGTGTTAATATTCAACCTGGACAAACTTTATCAATTAGTGCACCTCTTGAAGCTGTACAATTTGTACGCCTCGTTACAGAAAAAGCATATAAATCTGGTGCAAAACACGTATATGTAGATTGGAATGATGAGACGTTAACACGCTTAAAGTTCGATCTAGCTCCTGAAGAAGCTTTCGCTGAATTTCCATCTTGGAAAGCACATGCTCGTGAAGAATTAGCAAAAGAAGGCGCTGCATTTATGTCTATCTATGCAGAAAACCCTGATTTATTAAAAGGTGTAGAAGCATCGCGTATTGCAACAGCTCATAAAGTAGCTGGAGAAGCAATGAAAGTATACCGTGATTACGTACAAGCAGATAAAGTAAGTTGGTGTGTCATTTCTGTTCCTACGAAAGAATGGGCTGCGAAAGTATTCCCTGACGTAGCGCCAGAAGAACAAGAAGCAAAGTTATGGGATGCTATTTTCAAAGCTACTCGTGCTGATTTAGAAAATCCTGTAGAAGCATGGAAAGAACATGATGAAACATTACATACAAAAGTGGATTACTTAAACGAAAAGCATTATAAAGCTCTTCACTATACAGGTCCTGGAACAGATTTAACAATCGAACTTCCAGAAAAACATGTATGGGCTGGTGCTGGTAGCTTAAATGAAAAGAACGTACCATTTATGGCTAATATTCCAACTGAAGAAGTATTTACAATGCCACTTAAAACAGGTGTAAACGGCCAAGTTTCTAGTACAAAACCGTTAGTATTTGCAGGTAATATTATCGATAATTTCACGTTAACATTTGAAAACGGGCGTATCGTAGACTATAAAGCTGAAGCTGGTGAAGAAGCTTTAAAACATTTAGTAGAAACAGATGAAGGTTCTCACTTCTTAGGAGAAGTAGCTTTAGTACCTCATGACTCACCAATTTCAAACACAAATGTTTTATTCTACAATACACTATTTGACGAAAATGCATCTTGCCACCTTGCAATCGGAAATGCTTATGCATTTAACTTAGTTGGCGGAAAAACAATGTCTAAAGAAGAACTTGCTGAAAACGGCGCAAACGCTAGTATCACACACAACGACTTCATGATTGGATCAGCTGAGCTTGATATTGACGGTATTACTGCTGATGGCAGACATGAGCCTATCTTCCGTAAAGGTAACTGGGCGTTTTAAATTTATTACCATAAAGAAACACATTGGATAATCCAATGTGTTTCTTTATTTATTTGGTCTCAATTCAAATTTTATCGTTCTATTTTCATGCGTAAACTCCGGTCTATACGTAGCGATATACGTATTTTCTTTCGCTACGTCAAATAGCATGATATCTTGAATTTTTTCATCTGGTGCTAACTTTTTACTAATAAAGCTATCAGGGTTATTATATTCTTTAAATCTTGTACCTTTCTTATCGGTAATCTCAAATTCATAAAATGCAAAAGGTATTTCCTTTTTACTATTATTTTCTACTTTGAAAATAATCCCCAAAATCTCCTCTTTCTTTTTATTCTCATCATAATCCGGATATCCTAATTTAACTGAATCGATAGTTACTTGCAAACCATCTACGTCTACTGTCTCCCCTATTTTATACACTTTATCTTGAACATCTTCTTGTTTACTTTCATTACTATCTTTAGTCTCAGTGCAAGCACTTAAACTAAAAGCTATGCCAAAAATTAAAACAATTTGACTTACCTTTTTTAACATACTCTTTCCTCCACATAAGACAATATTTCATATGTATCATAACAAAACGCTTTACTCTTTTTTGTCATATTTTGTCGTATTAATTGCTAACTGCACAAATAGAAAAAAGCTATCTTCTACAAAAGATAGCTTTCATGATGCCGATGAAACCTTAAGTCCAATGACACCCAAAACAATAAAAAGAATACAAAATGCTTGAAATAAACTAATATGCTCTTTAAAAAAGTACACACTGATGATTGTAATAAGTAATGTTCCAACGCCAGACCAAATAGCATAAGCAATACTTAAATGAATCTTTTTCACAACGATGGCAAACACGCTGAAACAAATCCCATAAAACACGAAAATCAGTACACTTGGAACGAGCTTTGTTAAACCATTTGATAGTTTCATCGCAATTGTTCCAGCTACTTCAAAAATAATTGTAACAAGTAATAATAGCCAATATACCATACTAGAATCTCCTTCTCTGTTACCTTATAGAGATTCTAGTATACTACTTATAATCCCAATGAAATATATTTAATTTCTAAATATTCCTCGATGCCGAAATGGCCTCCTTCACGACCGATACCACTTTCTTTAAATCCACCAAATGGTGCTTGTGCAACTGATGGAAGACCATCGTTTAGACCGATAATACCGTACTCTAACGCTTCACTAATTTGGAATGCTTGGCTAATGTCTTTCGTGAAAATATACGCAGCTAAACCGTATGGTGTATTGTTTGCACGTTCGATTACTTCATCAACTGTTTTAAATTTCGCAACTGGTGCCACTGGCCCAAATGTTTCTTCATTCATACAAAGCATCGTATCATTTGCCAACCCAATTACAGTCGGTTGAATGAAATGTCCCTCTAACTCTGCGACCTTTTGACCACCATATAAAACTGTTCCACCTTTTTGAATAGCATCTTCAATATGTTCTTGTACTTTTGAAACTGCATTCTCATCAATAAGTGGCCCGACAGTCGTTCCGTCACCGAAACCGTCTCCTACTTTCAACTGCCCTACTGCCTTTTGGAACTTCTCTACAAATACTTCGTATACTTCTTCTTGAACGAATACTCGGTTTGTACATATACACGTTTGTCCTGCATTACGGAATTTCGAACCAATCACCGCTTCTACTGCTTTATCTAAATCTGCATCATTCATTACGATAAACGGAGCGTGTCCCCCTAACTCAAGCGAAACTTTTTTCATCGTTTGCGCCGCACTAGCCATTAACTCTTTCCCGATTTCCGTTGACCCTGTAAAGGACACTTTTCGAACGCGACCATCTTCCATCCATGTATCAGCAATTGCTTTTGCACTACCTGTTATGATATTGATTACGCCCTTTGGAATATCTGCTTCATGGGCTAATTCAGCTAATTTCAATGCAGTTAATGGCGTTTGACTTGCCGGTTTCACAACGGCTGTACAGCCTGCTGCAAGCGCTGGGGCTACCTTTCTCGTAATCATAGCAGCTGGGAAGTTCCAAGGTGTAATAGCTGCCATAACGCCAACTGGTTGCTTCATAACTAAAATGCGCTTATTCGGATGAGCAGCAGGAATCATTTCACCATATACGCGTTTCCCCTCTTCTGCATACCATTCAACAAAACTGTTTGCATAATTTACTTCACCAAGCGCTTCTGCAAACGGCTTCCCTTGTTCCTTCGTCATAATCGCTGCGATCTCTTCTTTATTTTCATCAATAAGCGTAAACCACTTTTTTAACTTCGTTGCACGATCTGCTGCCGTTAACTTAGACCACGTTTTAAAAGCTTCATGTGCAGCATCAACAGCTTGCTTTGCCTCTGTTACTCCGCCTTTTGGTACAGTTGCAAATATTTCCTTCGTCGCAGGATTATTTACTTCAATTTGTTCTTGTAGTGTAATCCACTCACCATTTATATACATCGCCTTTTTATCTATACTTACGAAAGTCGCCTTTTTATCCAATGTTTTCTTCCTCCTCTATGAACTTCTTAATTTTTCTAGTAGCAGCAGATTGACTAATTTGCAAAAACTCAGCCACTTTATAACTTGATCCATACGTTTTATACGCTTTAAGAATTATATTTCTCTCTACCTCTTCCAGCATTTTATAAAGGCTTTGCCCCGATTGTTCAACTGCAGCCTCTTGCATAGCGAGTGGCAAATCCTCTACCGTTACAACATCATCAACAGTAATAACAATTCTCTCAATTACATTCTCTATTTCTCTATTGTTCCCTTCCCACGGATATCCAACAAACATTTGTAACGTACTCGGCGCTAGTTTCACATCACGTCCGTACTTTTTATTAAAGTGCTGCAAGTAATGATAAATAAGCGGCAAAATATCTTCTGTTCTTTCCCTAAGCGGGGGAATTGCAATTGGAATGACATTCAAACGATAGTATAAATCTTTCCGAAATGTTCCTTGTTTCACCATCTCGCTTAAATCTCTATTTGTTGCCGCCACAATTCGAACATCTACTTTTTTTAATTCTCTTCCGCCTATAGGACGAAATGTTTTTTCTTGCAATACTTGCAAAAGCTTCGCTTGAATTTCAAGCGGCATTTCACCGATTTCATCTAAAAAAAGAGTTCCTTTATGCGCGGATTCTAATAGTCCCTTTTTCCCTTCACGATTCGCACCTGTAAAAGATCCACCTGAATATCCAAAAAGCTCCGATTCAATTAAATTAGTTGGTAATGCCGCACAATTAATTTCATAGAAACTTTCATGCTTACGGTGACTCACTTCATGTAAATGGCGTACTAATCGACTTTTTCCTACTCCAGTCTCGCCTAAAACGAGAACAGTACTATCCACTACAGATACTTTTTTGATTGTATCGACTATTTTTTGCATAGCTAGACTTTTAAAAATAAGTCCTTCATGCTCATATGTTTCTCTTAATTCTTTTTTATATGTTTTTAGCTGATTATCCATTTCCTCTACCTTTTGACGTAATTGATAGAGTTCAGTAAGGTCGCGAGAATAACTAATCACTCTTCTTAAATTTCCCTCATCATCAAAAACAGGCCTTGTACGAACGTGTAAATACTCTCCTGATTTTGTCGTTTGAACGAGTTCAATTGGCCTCTTTTTTTCAATCACTTCTAATGTCGCTGATGGATAAAAGATTCCATCCTTTTGTAGTTCTTTTACATGCTTACCAACTAACTCTTCTGCAGCTAGTTGGTAGTGCCTTTCACATGTACTATTTACACGCACAACGATTCCTTGCTCATCTGTAACAAAAATTTCGTCAAACGCATATTCAAATACATCTTTTAAATCCATTAACACTCGTTCCTTTTCTGCAACCATCCTAGCCACCCCTAACTTCAAATCCATCGATCCACTTCACTACCTTTATTATAAAGTGAATTTTCTGCATTTAATATAGAGTCAGCTAGAATGTTTGCTATTTATACTTCAGTTTTTAAACGCGAGCGATGTTTGTTTGCTCATAACAAGCTTGCAATGATTCTTCAATTATTGTTAAACCTTCTTCAAGTTGCTCATCTGTAATAACTAAAGGCATTAACACACGGATAACATTTCCATACGTCCCTGCTGATAATAACAGTAACCCACGCTTATTTGCTTCTGCACATAGATTAGCCGTTAACGTTTTGTCAGGTGCTTTCGTCTTACGATCTTGAACGACCTCAAATGCACACATTGCGCCTAACCCACGCACATCACCGATGCAATGATATTTATTTTTCATCTCTTCGAATCGGTTCATTACGACTTTTCCTAATTCTATCGCTCTATCATTTAATTTCTCATTTTCTATTACATCGAGAACAGCTAATGCAGCCGCACATCCTAATGGACTTCCTGCATACGTTCCACCAAGTTCACCTGGTGCAGACTCATTCATAATTTCTTTACGTCCAATGACACCACTTATCGGTACACCAGCACCTAATGATTTAGACACTGTAATTAAATCTGGAACGACATCATAGTGATCAATTGCAAAATATTTTCCTGTACGACTAAAGCCTGTTTGTATTTCATCCGCTACAAATAAGATGCCGTTCTCTGAACAAATGCGGCGTACTTCTTGGACAAATTTCTTACTTGGGACGATAAATCCACCTTCCCCTTGAACAGGTTCCATTACAACAGCTGCAATTGTTTCTGGTGCTACTTCCGATATGAAGAAGTTCTTAAACTCTTCAATAATAAAATCATCATACTGCTCTTCCGTTAATCCCTCTGGGCGACGGTATTCGTATGGAAATGGCGCTTTATATACTTCTGGAGCAAAGGGACCAAACCCAAATTTATATGGCTTCACTTTACTTGTCATCGTCATTGTCATTAATGTACGCCCGTGGAAACCTTTAGAAAATGCGATAATACCAGGTCTCTTCGTATATTTACGAGCGATTTTCACCGCGTTCTCAACTGCTTCTGCACCACTATTTAAAAACAGGACTTGCTTATCGAAACTTCCTGGTGCCAATGCCGCAAGCTTTTCTGCTAATTCAATATATGGCTCATACATCATGACGTTAAATCCAGTATGAATGTATTGATCGACTTGTTTATGGAGCGCTTCTTTAACCGTTGGATGACAATGCCCTACGTTAATTGTCCCGATTGCTCCTGCAAAATCAATGTACTGATTGCCATCAACATCTGTTACAAGAGCACCATTGGCAGATTGTACAAACGTTGGGATGCCGTTACTTACTCCTTTTGGTACTATATTTTGACGGCGTTCTAATAAAGATGCCGCTTTCGGTCCTGGAATTTGTTCATTTACTTTAGCAAATTTTTTTGTGTTCATTGCGTACCCCATCCTTTTCTTTACATTGTTTTCTCTTTTTATTGCAAAATATATGCCAACTTTCTTTTCTAGCATTTATCCTATATTCTTTGTATCCAGGCATAAAAAATAAGTCTATAAAGACTCATTAAGAGTCTTTATAGACTTATTTTCCTTACACATTAGACTTTTCTTTCTCCCAGAAAAACTCACCCGATTGAGAAATAAACTCTCCAACAGAATCTAACACTAAATCAGCAAGTGGTTCTAATGTTGGACGGTCTCCTGTACCAGATAGCACCCCAATTGCATAGCAATCGCCATTTTTAGCTAAATGTAAATCAGTTGGCGTATCTCCAACAACCGCAACCTCACATGATTCTAAATTAAATTTCTCACAAAACACTTCTATAATCTTTTTATCTGGTTTTTGCGCAGGGAATGTATCCGAGGCTATAATATAATCAAAAAAGTTCTCCAACTTATATTGTTTTAAAAATAATTCTGTTGGTGCGAAATCATCCGCCGTGACAACCCCTAATATAAATCCTTTATCTTTTAATGCCTGTAACACTTTCGGTAAGTCTGCTGTCATTTTCATATGCGAACGATGCTCATACATAAGGGAAAATAACTTCTCACTTACCCACTGATGCATCTCTTCTTCTCTAGCAGACTCAATATAATTACAAAGCCCCTTCGCTACATCAAGGCTTGTTCCAGCAGCTATTGCACTCCTTGGATTAACAAATGCTCCCTCTACACCAATCTCTTCTAATAAGGTCTGCCGCATTGTACTTGGTAAATGATATAAACTTATACATTCAGCTACAAGTTCTTCAGCTACTTTTATCCATATTGAATGAAAATCCATTAATGTCCCATCTTTATCAAATAATATCGCCTTTACCTTCTCCATAGCACCCTACCTCTCATTTCTTATCTCTTCCAGTGTATCAATAAAGTATGGATGTAAAATAAAAGAATTGTAAAAATACCATAAAAATCAAACTAACTCCCAATTTACAATTCATTTTAACAAAGTAAAAAAGGATGCCTTTACAGGGCATCCTCTTGATGTTCAGGAACAAATAGTTCTAAACAATGATATATATTTTCGAATTCCATCGGTGCATCTCCACCATACTCACCATCTAAATTAATCATTAGTTTATCTGGTGAATGTACTTTAATTCGGTTCGCTTGTGTATATAACACTTTTGGATTATTAATATGTTCACCACGTTGTGCTTGTGTTGCTGCTTTAATTAAATCAGCGATAGAACCTTTTTTCAATACTAATAGGTCAAATAACCCATCGTTAATAGATGCATACGGTGCTACCTTTTCAAATCCACCTACTGAACGAGTATTCGTAATTAAAAACATCGTAATTTCTTCTTGTAGTAACTTTCCATCATACTCAATTTCAACATATGTCGGATGCAATGATGGTAACATCTCGATACCTTTTAGGTAATAAGCAAGCTGCCCTAATACTGTCTTTAACTTACTCGGTACTTCGTATGTTAATTCTGTAATACGACCGCCACCAGCGATGTTAATAAAATATGTATCGTTCGCTCTACCAAGGTCTAATGGCACTGTTTTTCCTTCGCAAATAATATCTGCTGCCTCTTCAATAGAACGAGGTACACCAATTGCACGTGCAAAGTCATTTGTCGTTCCAACTGGAATAATTCCAAATTTCGGACGGAATTCATGCCCAACTAAACCGTTTACTACTTCATTTAATGTACCGTCGCCACCAGCCGCAATAACAACATCAAACTTACGATCCGCAGCTTGCCTCGCCGCCACAGTAGCGTCTCCAGGACCCGTTGTCGCATGACAAGATGTCTCATAGCCAGCTTGTTCTAATTTTTGTAATACTTCTGGTAAGCTCTTCTTAAATAGCTCACGCCCAGAAGTAGGATTATAAATAATTCTTGCTCGCTTCATCATTTATTAGCACAGGAAATTTCTTTATGTATCGAAAAAGAACATACTGAACTTCTATTCAGTATTCCCATGCCTACCTCCTCTCATCTTGCTATCCTTCTTTTATCCCGCTCAAACAGGCAGTAAGAACCCGATTCGTGTAGTCCATCAAAAGTAAATATTCATTTCAATGGTTTTTTATTTGACTCCAAAATTTATCCCGCTATTTGCGGGCAGTAAATGCCCGATTGGTGAGGGCTAATAATCAGTGTTGGATGAACCTCCCACTGATTAAAGTTTCACTTTATTTCTATCCATTCTTCCATAAAAATTTACATATAACGAATAATAACTATCTATTATTTCATGAGATGAAAAAAACCTCTATGTTTAGATTTATCATTATTCCCACCTTTTTGCAACTATCATACCATAGTTGCTATACAAACATTTTTCCACTTTTGACAGTTAATCAAACGTTTGTTTAAACGATTTTGTCTCATTTAAACAAACGTTTGATTAACCTAGAAAAACACCCATGTACGGGTGTTTTTCTGCTTAATCTTTAAAAGTTACTACTATTATCGCTTATTAATCTCTTCAAGTAAGATTTTGTTAACAAGCGGTGGATTTGCTTGTCCTTTTGTAGCTTTCATAATTTGACCAACTAAGAAGCCAATTGCACGGTCTTTACCGTTTTTAAAGTCTTCGATAGATTGCTCATTATTATCAAGAATTTCTGTTACAACTTTACGAAGTGTACCCTCGTCAGAAATTTGAACAAGACCTTTCGCTTTAACGATTTCTTCTGGGTCTCCACCTTTTTCAATTAATTCATTAAATACTTTCTTCGCGATTTTAGAAGAAATTGTACCTTTTTCAATTAATTGAACCATTTTAGATAAACCAGCAGGCGTTAATGCAACGTCTTTTAATTCTTTTTGTTGTTTGTTTAAGTATGCAAGTACTTCACCCATTAACCAGTTCGATGTTAATTTCGCATCAGCACCGTCTGCAACAGTTGCTTCAAAGAAATCAGACATCTCTTTCGTTAATGTTAACACGTGTGCATCATAAGCTGGTAAGCCTAGTTCTGCAACGTAGCGAGCTTTACGTGCATCTGGAAGTTCTGGAATAGAAGCTCGAACTGCTTCTTTCCACTCATCATCGATGTAAAGTTCAACTAAGTCTGGCTCCGGGAAGTAACGGTAATCGTCAGATCCTTCTTTCACACGCATTAAGATTGTTTTCTTCGTTGCTTCATCATAACGACGTGTTTCTTGTTGGATGATACCACCAGATAACAGTTCTTTTTCTTGGCGCACTTGCTCGTGCTCAAGACCTTTTTGTACGTAAGCGAATGAGTTTAAGTTTTTCAGTTCCGCTTTTGTACCGAACTTCTCTTGTCCAACTGGACGAAGAGAAATGTTCGCATCACAACGTAAGGAACCTTCTTCCATCTTACAATCAGATACACCAGTGTATTGAATGATTGATTTTAACTTCTCTAAGTATGCATATGCTTCTTCTGGCGTACGCATATCTGGCTCAGATACGATCTCGATTAAAGGCATACCTTGACGGTTGTAGTCTACTAATGAACCATCAGCTGTATGCGTTGATTTACCAGCATCTTCTTCTAAATGAAGACGTGTAATACCGATACGTTTCTTTTTACCGTCTACTTCGATTTCAATCCAACCATTTTCACCAATTGGCTTATCAAATTGAGAGATTTGGTAAGCCTTCGGGTTATCTGGATAGAAATAGTTTTTACGGTCAAACTTCGTTTCCGTTGCGATTTCACAGTTTAATGCCATTGCAGCTTTCATCGCAAAGTTAACTGCTTCTTTATTTAAAGTAGGAAGTACCCCTGGGTATCCTAAGTCAATTACACTTGTTTGTGTATTTGGCTCCGCTCCGAATTCTGTTGGACTCGCAGAGAAAATTTTCGAATTTGTTTTTAACTCAACGTGAACCTCTAAACCAATAATTGTTTCTAAATTCATCTATGCTCGCCTCCTTACAGACTTGCTTTTTTTGTATGATAGTCTGTTGCTTGCTCAAACGCATGTGCAACGCGGTAAATTGTCGCTTCATCGAAGTGTTTACCAATGATTTGTAGACCAAGTGGCATGTTGTTAGCACCGAATCCACATGGAACTGAAATCGCTGGAACACCCGCTAAGTTTACTGGGATTGTTAAAATGTCATTTGCATACATTGTCATTGGATCGTCAACTTTTTCTCCCACTTTAAATGCCGGAGTTGGTGTTGTTGGTCCAATAATAACATCATAGTTAGCAAATACATTTTCAAAGTCGTTCTTAATTAATGTACGTACTTGTTGTGCTTTTTTGTAATATGCATCATAGTAACCAGAGCTAAGAGCAAATGTACCAAGCATAATACGACGTTTAACTTCATCACCGAAACCTTCACTACGTGTGTTTTTGTAAAGATCTAATAAGTTATTTACATTATCAGAACGAACACCGTAACGCACGCCATCAAAGCGTGAAAGGTTAGCAGATGCTTCAGAAGAAGATAGTAAGTAATACGTTGCTAGAGCGTATTTAGAGTGTGGAAGAGATACTTCCTCCCAAGTTGCGCCCATACCTTCTAATACTTTTAAAGCAGCTAGTACTGACTCACGAGCTTCTTCGCCAACACCTTCGCCTAAGTATTCTTTCGGTACAGCAATGCGTAAACCTTTAACATCGCCTGTTAAACCAGCTAAATAGTTTCCAACTTCAACGTTTGCAGAAGTTGCATCCATGCGGTCAATACCTGAAATAGCTTGTAATAAGTATGCATTGTCTTCTACTGTACGTGTAATCGGTCCGATTTGGTCAAGTGAAGATGCGAATGCTACTAATCCGTAACGAGATACGCGTCCGTAAGTTGGTTTTAAACCTACAACACCGCAATATGCAGCTGGCTGACGGATAGAACCACCCGTATCAGAACCTAGAGAGAATAGTACTTCTCCTGCTGCTACAGCTGCTGCAGAACCACCACTAGATCCGCCTGGAACGTAATCTAAGTTCCATGGGTTTTTCGTAGCGTAGAATCCTGAGTTTTCATTTGAAGAACCCATTGCGAACTCGTCCATGTTTAATTTACCGATTGTAATTGTGTCAGCAGCTTTTAGCTTTTGCACAACTGTCGCATCATAAATTGGATCGAAGTTTGCTAATATTTTGCTTGCACAAGTTGTACGAAGACCGTTAGTTACAATGTTATCTTTTACACCAATTGGCATACCGAATAATAAACCATTATCTTCAGCGCCGATTTTTGCATCTAATTCTTTCGCTTTTGCGCGTGCATTTTCTTCATCTAATGTAAGAAAAGCTTTTACGTTATCTTCAACATCCGCAATACGTTTGTAAGATTCTTCTACTAAATCCGTAACGGAAATTTCTTTGTTGTTTAACTTCTTATGTAACTCTGATACTGAATGATCAAATAATGACATCGAAATTCCCCTCCTCTATTCTAATACTGCTGGAACACGGATTTGATTATCTTTGTGATCCGGTGCATTTTTTAATACTTCTTCAACTGGTAAACCTTTTTCTGGTACATCTTCACGCATAACATTTTTCATAGTTAATACATGAGTTGTTGGTTTTACATCTGTTGTATCTAATTCATTTAACTGTTCTGCAAATGTAACAATTGCATCTAGTTGTTTTTGAAATTTTTCTGCTTCTTGATCAGTAATTGCAAGACGTGCTAAATGTGCTACGTGCTTTACATTCTCAACGGAAATTCTTGACACGGCTAGGCCACCTCCATAATATATCGTTCAATCTACAATACTATTGATGATACCAAATTTTCAGTACTTCAAGCAAGTCAACACAGAGTACTTACGCCATTTTTACATAAAAAAAGAAAGGCAAATGCCTTTCTTTACAATTTACTCTTTATCTAACGGTTTATTTTTTGGAAATCTCTCGTTATCTTCTTCATTATCACGAATTGTTTTTTGTAATACAAAACAAGACATCGTTAAAAATAATGTTCCAATTAAATAGTATCCTTTTACACTAAGCGTTTCATCTAACGTATAAATCCCAATTAGCATACCTGAAAGCGCACAAACAAATGAAGTCCATGCTAAAAATGTGAACGCTTGCGTATTACGTCTTCTCATCGTTCTCCCCCTCGTTAGCTGTATACCCATTATAGATAAGTATATTTACCATGATGGATTTTTATGTAAATTCTAGTTTTATATTTATAAATCTATCATAAAAGAATACTATTTTAAAGAAAGTTTTCTGTCTAATCTGAAAAAACAATTAAAACAATTGGTTTTTCAGATTACCTTACTGTTCGCTAGCTATTTTCATTCATAAAAAAAGACCAGGAAAACTCCTGGTCCATTACTCTACTTAACAAACATTGGATTCTACGTTATACAAAATTGGAAGGTACAGAATTAGGGTTTGTTTGTTAAGTTTATATGTTGAACGAACTAACAGCGGAGGGGTTCCTTCTGTTAGTCCATTAAACCCAATCATTATTTTACGATTTTTTCAAGCTCCTCAAGTGAAAGATCTACTGAAATTGAACCATCATTTGTTTCTTTCTTAATTGCATCTGTTACTTCTTTTGAATGGTATAATTCAATTACTTTTTTCAGTGTTGGATCATCTTTATCTTTCGTACGAGCTGCGAAAATATTAATATAAGGCTTCGCATTTTCATTCTTTGGATCTTCTAAGAAAATAGGATCCTTCGCTGGATCTAATCCAGCTTGACCAGCAACACCGTTATTAATAACTGATGCCGCTACATCTTTTAACACACGAGGTGTTTGCTGTGCGATAACCGGTGTAATTTTTAATTTCTTCGGATTTTCAGCAATACCACTTGGATCTCCAAATAGACCAAAATCCTTTTTCAGCTTTAATAATCCAGCTGCATCAAGAAGTTTTAATGCACGTGCTTGGTTCGTTGGATCGTTTGGAATTGCAATTTCTGAACCATCTGGGATTTCATTTGATTTCTTATATTTTTCAGAGTATAAACCCATTGGTGCAATTTGTGTTGTACCAACAGCTGTAATATCTAACTTATGTTCCTTTTTAAATTGCTCTAAGAACGCAATATGCTGGAATGAGTTTAGTTCAATATCTCCATCAGCTAACGCTTTATTTGGCGTTGTGTAATCGGAGAACTCCACCAGTTTAATCTTAATCCCTTCTTTTTCAGCTTTTTTCTTCAAAATTTCCCAAGCGTCTCCATCCGTTCCAGTTACACCGACGCGAACTACTTTTTCTTTCGCTCCTGCACCCGTGTCTCCACTTGAGCAGCCGCTTAATGCTGAGACTCCTACAATCGCTGATAATGCAAATGCTAAAATTTTCTTCATTCTCTTTTCCTCTCTTCCTTTTTATGATCTGCGTAACAAGACTTTCGCAAAGTAATTCCCTAAATTTTGAGCTATCTGTACGAGAATAATAAGTAACACGACCGTTACGAACATAACTGATGTATCAAAACGTTGATAACCATATGTCATTGCTAAATCACCAAGACCGCCACCACCGACAAGCCCAGCAACTGCAGAAAATTCAATTAAACCAACTGTCATAAATGTGACACCTAAGATTAATGGCGCTAACGCTTCTGGTACAAGGATTTCAAAAACAATTCTAATTGGCGAGGCGCCCATTGCTTGTGCTGCCTCAATTACTCCTTTCGGAACGGAAACAAGGTTTGTTTCAACCATTCTAGCAATACCAATTGATGCGACTAACGTCATCGGGAAAATTGCCGCTGCTGTTCCAATCGTCGTTCCGATAACACTTCTTGTTAGTGGACTTAAGGCTACTAAAAAGATAATGAATGGTACCGGACGAATTGTATTAATTATGATGTTAAGAATAGAAAAGACCCATTTATTTTCTAAAAAGTTTCCTTTTCTCGTTACATATAAAAGTAAACCTAGAGGTATACCAAGAATTGTAGCGAATATAAGGGTTACAATTACCATTAAGAGGGTATCCCCCGTCGCATCTAGTATGCGCGGCCAAAATATACTCCAATCAACTCGCATGAGCTTCTACCTCCTTCAGCTGCACTTGCAGTCTTAGATGTTGTAATGCTTTTTGAATTTCCCTCTGCTCCCCTTGCAACTCTACAAGAAGATTTCCAAATAGCACATTTTGAAGTTCAATAATATTTCCGTACAGTACATTTACATCGACGTTATAGTTTTTTGCGATATATGATAGTACCGGCTGTCCTGTCTCCTCACCAGTAAATGTTAGACGATAAATTTGACCACCATTTTGAATTTTCGCTAGAACACTTTCCGGTAAATGATCATTAATGACAGAACGTACAAAGTTTTGAGTCGTCTTTGTTTTTGGTTGCGTGAAAACATCAAACAGTTTTCCTTCTTCAATAACTTTTCCCTTCTCCATTACAGCTACACGGTGACAAATTTCTTTCACAACATGCATTTCATGTGTAATAAGAAGAATTGTTAAATTGTATTCTCTATTTACTTTCTTTAATAAGTTTAGAATTTCTGTCGTTGTTTCTGGATCTAAGGCTGATGTTGCCTCATCACATATAAGAATATCTGGCGATGTCGCAAGTGCTCTAGCAATGCCCACACGCTGCTTTTGTCCACCTGATAGCTGCTCTGGGTAATAGTTTGCTTTATCTTCTAACCCTACAAACTTCAGCAGTTCATTTACTCTTTCTTTTATCTCATTCTTTGGCACTTTCGCTAACTTTAATGGATAAGCAATATTTCCAAATACTGTTCTTGAATTAAATAAATTAAAACTTTGAAAAATCATTCCAATTCTTTGTCTCAGTTTACGTAATTCTTTCGTCGATAATGATGTAATATCTTTATCATCTATTGAAATCGTTCCTGCCGTCGGTCTCTCTAACATATTTACTAAGCGTAATAACGTACTCTTTCCAGCGCCACTAAAACCAATAATGCCAAAAATTTCGCCTTTCTCAACTGATAATGTTACATCCTCCACCGCATGAACAGATTGCCCAGCTGATTCACACACTTTACTTACATTGTTAAAAGAAATCATTTTTTCCCCTCCTATATGCTGTAAAAACTTGAAGTAGAGCTTTCGAGGTAAAATAAAAAGTGCTCTCCTTCTTATCAACCATAAAGATAAGAAGGAGAGCACTTATATGTACTCGTTCACATCTTCTCATCTTCCAAGCCTTTATATGGCTTGCTGGAGTTAGCACGGTATTAAAAAAACCCGTTGCTGAGGTATCGTAGGGCCAGTCCCTCCACCTCTCTGGATAAGAATGTATCGATTTAATTGTCGTTTAATTAATTCTCATTATAGAACTCAGAATAATAAGAGTCAATACATTTTTTAGAAAAATATTAATTATTCCTTTATTAAAATTTTCAGATGAAAATTCATGAGAAAATAGTAACTTTCAAGGTTATTTAAAATTCTTCTTCCTCATATTTTTAAACAGGAGAATCCTCTCTACGAATTGAATAAATTTATTTGAATATGAAACTCGGAGGAAGATAAATATATGAAAACAGCTCTTTTACTCGTCGATATTCAAAACGATTATTTCCCAAATGGAAAGATGGAATTGCGTAATCCAGTAGAAGCAAGCAAATATGCTAATCAGTTATTACAACACTTTAGAACAAACAGCGAACCTATTCTTCATATCCAACACGTAGCTATAAAAGATGACGCTACTTTTTTCCTACCTAATACAGAAGGTGTACATATTCACGAAAGCGTACGTCCACTTAGAGAAGAAACAGTTATAGTCAAACATTATCCAAATAGCTTCCGAGAAACTAATCTTCTAGAGCAATTAAAACGTTTAAATATTGAACATGTCGTTGTATGTGGGATGATGACTCATATGTGTATCGATGCTACAGTAAGGGCTGCATTCGATTTTGGCTTTCAATGTACCGTTATACATGATGCTTGTGCTACAAAAGACCTGTCTTTTAAGAACGCTACTATACCAGCTGTTTACATTCACAATACAATTTTAGCTAGTTTAAATGGCGTATATGCAAATGTAATAAGCACGCAAGAATTTTTAGCTACATAAAAAAACACTCCTTTCAGTGAGCAAAACCGAAAGGAGTGTTCCTTGTCGAACCATAGATTTTCTTTCAAATTGTATTATACAGGAAATTCTCAAAATGAATACTAAAAAATATGACTAATAAGTCAACTTTTCTCATCATTTTATTTCTGTTCACATGTTTATCCCGCTATTAATAGGTTTTAGCTCATTCCCTTCGAACGATGGTAATATATAGGATTTCAATTTTAAAAGGAGCTCTTCACATTCTGTGAAGAGCTCCTCTACTATTTCTTATAAAGTTTCAGAAGTAGTTTTTGCTTGCATGTGAAGTGCTAAGTAATCAGGTCCACCAGCTTTAGAGTCTGTACCAGACATGTTAAAGCCACCGAATGGTTGGTAACCTACGATTGCACCAGTACATCCACGGTTGAAGTATAAGTTACCAACGTGGAAGTCTTCGCGTGCTTTTTCAATATGGTCACGGTTGTTAGTAATAACAGCACCTGTTAAACCGTATTCCGTATTATTTGCAATTGCAAGTGCATGATCGAAGTCTTTCGCTTTACAGAATGCTACTACTGGTCCGAAGATTTCTTCTTTCATTAAGCGAGCATCTTCTGCAACGTCAGCAACGATTGTTGGTTGGATGAACCAGCCTTTAGAATCGTCTCCTTCGCCACCTGCTAAGATTCTACCTTCTTCTTTACCAATTGCAACATAGCTCATTACTTTATCGAATGCAGCTTGGTCATTAACAGGACCCATGTTTGTACCTAATACTGCTGGGTTAGCAACTGTTAATTCTTTTGTTAATTCAACAGCACGATTTAATACATGATCATATACATCTTCATGGATTACTGCACGAGAACATGCAGAACATTTTTGTCCTGAGAATCCGAATGCTGATGCAACGATAGACTTAGCTGCTAATTCAAGATCTGCTTCTTTATCAACAACGATTGTATCTTTACCGCCCATTTCAGCGATAACGCGTTTTAACCAAATTTGTCCTGGGTTTACTTTCGCTGCACGCTCATAGATGCGGATACCTACATCACGAGATCCCGTGAAGCTTACGAAACGTGTACGAGGATGATCTACTAAGTAGTCACCAACTTCAGAACCGTTACCTGGAACGAAGTTTACTACGCCAGCTGGTAAGCCAGCTTCTTCTAATACTTCCATAAATTTCGCTGCTACTACAGGAGTTGTACTAGCTGGTTTTAGTAATACTGTGTTACCAGAAACTAAAGCAGCTGTTGTCATACCTGCCATAATTGCGAATGGGAAGTTCCAAGGAGAAATGATAACACCTACTCCTAATGGAATGTAAGAGAAACGATTATATTCAATTGGACGGCTTTCTACTGGAATACCGTCTTTTAATTTTAACATTTGACGACCATAATATTCCATAAAGTCGATTGCTTCTGCTGTATCAGCATCTGCCTCATTCCATGGCTTACCTGCTTCTTTTACAAGAATAGCAGAGAATTCATGTTTTCTGCGACGAACGATTGCTGCAGCACGGAATAAAATGTCTGCACGCATTTCTGGCTTTGATTTTCTCCAAGTTTGGAATGTTTCATCCGCTACTTGCATTGCTTTTTCAGCTAACTCACGGCTTGCTTTTGAAACACGACCAACAAGTTCCTCTTTATTTGCAGGGTTTACAGAAACAATTTTGTCTTCTGTAGTGATTTTTTCTCCCCCAATAATTAATGGATAGTCTTGTCCAAGATAAGATTCTACTTTCTTTAAACCTTCTTCAAACGCTAATTTGTTAGCCTCCACTGAAAAATCTGTAAATGGCTCATGTTTGTATGCTACTACCATTTTTTTTAGCCTCCCCTTAGAAAAACGTTTACATTTTACAACATTATTCTACACGATAATTTAGATTTATTCAAATATTCCTAGACTTATATTTTAAAAATTAATAAATTTTTAAAATATAATAAAAAAAAGAGATTCATACATGCGTATGAATCTACAAAATATGAGTATATTCCAAAACATTTTTCCCGATCAATAATATAGTAACTAATAAAAATAAAGCCCTTACATATCCAACACCTTTTTGAACCGCAAACTTCGATCCAAAATAAGCACCTAAGATCATTGATAATCCCATGATAATACCGTATTCAAAATGAATTATATCTAAAAATAAAAAAGTAATTAAAGATACAATATTACTAACAAAGTTCAAAAGTTTTCCAGATGCTGCCGCTTGAATAAAATCCAAGCCAATTAATAAAAATGCAAAAATTAAAAACGACCCTGTCCCTGGTCCAAAAAATCCATCATAAAATCCTATCATTAAAATAGCAAAGAAAAATATTAATGTTTTTCTTTGCGTCATCTTCTTATAGGTAGACACACTTCCCCAATTCTTTTTTGCAATAATATAAATAGCAATAAATACCAACATTACAAGTACTAATGGGCGTAAAATATCCGGTGGAATAAATTTTACTACTAAAGCACCTGCAACAGCTCCAACAATAGTTAACGGGATTAACTTTCCTACAATTTTAAAATCAACTTTTCCTGATCGAATAAAATACATCGCACTCGTAAACGTCCCCATTGTTGCCGCTAATTTATTCGTTGCAATTGCCGAAGCTGGCGATAAGCCAACAAACATAAGCGCAGGAAGCGAAATTAACCCTCCTCCTCCAACAACGGAATCAATAAAAGCTGCTAAAAAACCGAATGCAATTAATAAAATAATGACTTGAAAACTTAATTCTTCCATGAGATTTACCCCTTACCCCTATTTTTTACAACATTTTAAATTATAACAAAATTACATAAGAAAAAAAGCTGTTCCATAGAGGAACAGCCTTCATATTTAATCTAAAATCTTCACAAGTGGTTCATCTTGTTTTGCTTCACGTATAATAATAGCTTCTGGGCGTTCTACAGATTTAATCGTTACTTGTACTTTCATATAATTCGGGAAGTATTCCATAACAAGCCCTGCCACATATTGTGTAAAACCAACTATTTCAGCTTTTCCATTAAACTGGACAGGAATATCAAGCTTCATTTCTCTTAATTCATCATCTCTATACATACCAGTACCAATAACAGCTGTATAGTCGCCTTGGAAATAATCGCTTAGTTTTGCCTTAAAGTTGGATACTCTTGCAAGGTCTTCACGTTTATTATCTGTTTTCGCTTGCTCTGATGGGAACAAATAATATTTTTCATTAATTTGTTGCCAATCTTCAACCGTTTCACTACCTTTTTCGGCATTTGCATAAGAAACAAAGTTACCTGGCACGAGCGAAGACTTTGGAGCTTGGCGATAAATCGCAAATGTTATTGGAATATTTTTGGTTTCAGGTTCTTTTTGATGTATGACTTTCAAAATTTCTTGCGCCATTTTTTTCCCTTCAGCTAACATCTTTTCATCCGGGATTGCAGCTTCACGTGGATAACCATGCTCTTCGTTAAAATATTGAACAGAATTCATTGCTAATCCAACTACCATACCAACGCGTTCCTCGCCGTTATCGCCTTTTTTCACATAATAATCATGCTCTAAAATATTTGAAATATATATTGGATTTTTTTTATTTTTCACTTCTAGTGATTCGGATCCTGTTCCTAATGCAGGGTTTAATCCTATATTAGGAAATTTAACTGCATCTTTTTTTAATTTGTCCTCTAGTTCCTTTTGTTCAGCATCTGTACGTTTTCTTTTAACAAGCATCTGTATAGTTTGAGTATCTAGAGCTTTTCCGCCTTTTAAAAAATTATCTTTCGTACTAAATGATTCTTTTGCAATTCGCATTAACCCTGTTTCAAATTCATCTATATCAAGACGACTATTTAACCCTTGCACCACTAAACCACGTGCATTTCCACCATCAAATGGAATAGTCGTCTTATAATATTCATCCGAAATAGCGTATTTTGGAACAACTGATTGTTCTTTTGCTTTCCCCGATTTCTCAGCCACTTTTTCATCTTTGTCGGCACCTGCACTACACCCACTTACAAGTAGGCCAAGGCTTAATACCGCTAATGCTATTTTTTTCATGGTAAGTTTGCACCTCTTACTTATTTAGCTCTTGTAAGAACCTCTCTTCATTCCAAACCTCAACATTATGTTTCTCCGCTTGTGCTAATTTCGAACCAGCCGCTTCACCTGCAACAACTAAATCCGTACTCTTACTAACACTTCCCGTTACTTTTCCACCTAATGCCTCAATCTTCTTCTTCGCTTCACTTCGCCCCATAACTTCTAGCTTACCTGTTAAAACAACCGTTTTTCCTGCGAAGTAACATTCAACATTTTGTAAATCTGCAATTTTTATACCTTTGTATGTCATATTCACGCCATACTCTTTAAACTGCTGTAATAACTCTAATACATCTTCATTATCAAAATATGTCACAACAGATTGAGCCATTTTTTCGCCAATTTCATTAATTGCTTTTAGTTCTTCTTCCGTTGCTTTTACAAGCTCATCCATCGTTTCAAAGTGCTCTGCAAATGTACGTGCTGCTTTCGCTCCAACGTGGCGAATTCCAAGACCAAATAATAATCGCTCTAACGAGTTTTCTTTAGAATTTTCAATTGCTTGTATTAAGTTTGTTGCTGATTTTTCACCAAAACGTTCTAACTGTAATAATTGCTCTTTCGTCAATGCATATAAATCAGCAAATGTACGAATGTAATCAGCATCAAAGAGTTGTGTAATGACACGTTCTCCAAGTCCATCAATATTCATTGCATTTCTTGAAACGAAATGGATTAACCCTTCTCGAATTTGAGCAGGACAAGTTGGATTTATACAACGAAGTGCTACTTCTTCTTCTAAACGAACAAGTTCACTCTCACATGCTGGACAATGAGTTGGCATGCGGTATTCTTCTTCCTCACCAGTACGCTTATCAAAAATAACGTTCACAACTTCAGGAATAATATCTCCAGCCTTCTTCACAACAACGTAGTCACCAATTCGAATGTCTTTTTCACGAATTAAATCCTCGTTATGTAAAGAAGCACGACGAACAATCGTACCAGCAACTCTCACTGGCTCTAGTTCTGCAGTCGGTGTTACAACTCCTGTTCGGCCAACACTTAATTCAATGCCTGTTAATCTCGTTACAACTTCTTCAGCCGGGAATTTATAAGCAATCGCCCATCTTGGACTCTTCGCTGTAGTTCCTAGACTTTCTTGAAGGGCAACATCATCTACTTTTATAACGATTCCATCAATCTCATAATCAAGATGCGGACGTTTTTCTTGCCATTCTTCTACATAAGCTATAACTTCTTCAATTGTTTCACATGTACGGCGATTTGGATTTGTCTTAAATCCAAGTTCACCTAAGAAATCAAGCGATTCACTATGTGATGGAATTGTTTTTTCTTCTACATTCGCAAGACCATACACAAACATAGATAAGTTACGCTTCGCTGCAATTTTCGGATCAAGTTGACGTATTGAACCTGCTGCTGCATTACGCGGATTCGCAAATACATCTTCTCCATTTTGCTCTTTTTCTTCATTTAGTTTAACGAATGAACGCTTCGGCATATAAGCTTCGCCTCGTGCTTCTAACGTTACTTCTTCATTTAAACGAAGTGGGATAGCTTTAATCGTTTTTAAATTTTGAGTAATATCTTCACCCGTTACACCATCACCACGTGTCGCCCCTTGAATGAAGCGTCCTTTTTCATAATGAAGCGACACGGCAAGCCCGTCAATTTTTAATTCACATATATATCTTACATTCGCACTATCAATTCCTTGACGTACTCTTCTGTCGAAATCACGTAAATCTCCTTCGTTAAATGCATTTCCTAAACTTAACATTGGTGACTTATGTGTTACTTTTTCAAATATATCAAGAACAGTCCCCCCAACGCGAACGGAGGGAGAATCTTCACTCATAAACTCTGGGTTCTCTGCTTCTAATTTTATAAGCTCCTGCATATTACGGTCATATTCCGCATCAGAAACAGAAGGATTGTCTAATACGTGATATTGATAGTTAAATGTATTTAATAAATCACGCAGTTCTTCTATACGTTTTTTTGCTATCTCTTTTGACATATCCTCATTCCTTTCTATTGTTTCGTCACAGGTGCAAATTTTGCTAACAAACGTTTAACACCAATTGGGCTTGGGAATGCAATATCTAATTCTTTTGCATCACCTTCACCTTTTACACTTACAACTGTACCGACTCCCCATTTTTGGTGGGAAGCTTTATCTCCTACTGCCCAGCCAATTTGTTCGCCGCCTGTCGTCTTAGTCTTAGCTGCAGGGCGCGCGAAAGCTGAACGAGAGCGTGTTGTCGTTGTGATTGTCGTTTTGCCGCTACTTGCCGTTCTGCCTTTTGCACCAAACGATGTTTCACGCTTTGGCGCTGTTTCATTTAATGATTCCACTAGTTCTGTCGGGATTTCTGTAATGAATCGAGACGCAGCGTTCATACTTGTTCTACCAAATAAAGTACGCATTTGCGCGTTAGATAAATATAGCTCTTCTTCTGCACGGGTAATACCTACATAAGCAAGACGACGTTCTTCTTGCATTTCATCCTCTTCCATAAGAGAACGAGTATGAGGGAATATCCCTTCCTCTAAGCCAACAATAAACACAACCGGGAACTCTAATCCTTTCGCTGAGTGCATCGTCATTAAAATAACTTCTTCACCAGCAGTTGGGTCTTCATCTACACGATCAATATCAGCAACAAGTGCTAAATCTGTTAAGAATGCAACAAGGCTCTTATCTTCGCTTTGAGATTCAAATGTTTGCGTAACAGATAAGAACTCGTCTAAGTTTTCTAAACGACCTTCCGCTTCTAAAGAACGTTCATTTTTCAACATATCGCGATAGCCTGTTTTTTCAATAACTTCTTCTACTAATTCTGTAACAGATAAATACTCTTGCATATTTACCCAGTTATTTAATAAATTCGCAAATTCTTTTACTGCCTTTGTAATTTTTGCACTTACTCCAACATGCTCAATTTCATCAAATACAGCAGTTAATGAAATTCCGTTTTGCACACCGTAATTAATAATTTTATCGATAGAAGTCGCACCAATACCACGCTTTGGCATGTTAATAATACGTGCAAAACTAATTTCATCATCTGGATTACCGATTAAACGTAAGTACGCCAAAATATCTTTAATCTCTTTACGGTCGTAGAACTTCGTACCCCCGACAATTTTGTACGGAATGTTAGATTTAAGGAAAATCTCCTCGACCATACGAGACTGAGCATTCGTACGATATAACACTGCAAAATCAGTATATTTTCGTTTCCCCATTTGAATATCGTCACGAATTTTTTTCGCAACAAAATACGCTTCGTCCTTTTCAGTTGCAGCACGATAATACGAGATTTTACTTCCAACTTGATTGTCTGTCCATAATTTCTTCGGCTTACGATTCGTATTTTTTTCAATAACAGCATTCGCTGCATTTAAAATATTTTGTGACGAACGATAGTTTTGTTCTAACAAAATTACTTGTGCATTCTCATAGTCTTTTTCGAACGACAAAATGTTAGAAATATCTGCACCACGCCAGCGATAAATAGACTGGTCAGAGTCACCTACAACGCAAAGATTTTTAAAACGCGCTGCCAAATGTTTAACAAGAAGATATTGCGCTTTGTTCGTATCTTGATACTCATCAACGTGAATATATTGGAACTTACGCTGATAAAACTCTAATACTTCTGGAACACGTTCAAATAACTGAATCGTGGTCATAATTAAATCATCAAAGTCTAATGAATTATTTTTCAAAAGACGTTTTTGATACTCTGTGTATACATCGCTCGTTAATTTTTCATATGGATCAGCCATTGTAATTTTTTTTGCATATTTATCCGCAGATAACAGTTCATTTTTCGCATTACTAATACCCGCTAAAATAGAGCGCGGCTCAAATTTCTTCGGATCAATATTGCGCTCTTTCATAATTTTTTTGACTACAGTTAGCTGATCGCCTGAATCTAAGATTGTAAAGTTACGATTAATACCAATACGATCGATATCCCGTCGTAAAATACGTACACACATAGAGTGGAACGTCGAAATCCAAATATCTTCTGCTTCTGGTCCCACAAGTGTATCAATACGCTCACGCATTTCACGAGCTGCTTTATTTGTGAAGGTAATAGCTAGTACATTCCATGGTGCTACACCTTTTTCACCAAGTAAATACGCAATACGATGTGTTAACACACGTGTCTTACCACTACCTGCACCTGCCATTAATAGAAGTGGTCCATTCGTTGTTTGGACTGCTTTTTGTTGCTGTGGATTTAAACCGTTTAATAATCTATCTGTCATACTCATATACGCCTGCACCTACTCTCCTTTTACTGCTTTAACTGTTTTTAACGCCAATTTTATATCATCATAAATAATATTTCCAACAACTACTGTATCAGCATATTGTGCCATTTCTTTCGCCTGTTCTGCATTAGAAATACCACCGCCATAGTATAACTTAGCTTGTTTCAATTCTGCTTTTACATTTTTAACAAGTTCAACATCTCCATACGTACCGCTATATTCTAAATAAAATATCGGTAAATGTAATAACTTGTCTGCTAAACGAGCATATGCAATAACGTCATCTTCTGTTAAATCACATTTCGCTTCTGTAAGCTGGGCTACTTTCGCTTCTGGATTTAAAACACAATACCCTTCCATAAAAATTTCGTCCCAGTCCATAATATCCCCAAATTCTTTCAATGCCTCATGATGAACACCTGTTACCCATTCTACTTTTCGGCTATTTAAAACACTTGGGATGTAATAAAAATCAAATCCTGGTGTAATTGCTTCTACATCAGAAACCTCTAATACACAAGGAACTGCATATCTACGAATGCTAACTAGCATGTGTAATACGTTATCAATTGTAACTCCATCACTTCCGCCTACAATAACCGCATCAGTTCCAGACTCACAAATCATTTCTAAATGTTCATCGCTTAACTCCTTATTTGGATCAAGCTTAAATACATGTTTCCATCCGGAAATATCGTACATGAAAACACCCTTCCTTTTCTCTAGTTATATATATTTCTGTTCAAAATAACAGTTTATTTTCATCATTATTGTTTTAACTTCATCTTAAATATTTGTTTAAAACGGAGAATTAAGTTTGGAATTACCTCTTCCATATTTTTTAAACTAGAGGATTTAATTTTGAAGTTCCTTTTATGCATTCTTTCATTATAACAAAAAAAGTTACTTACACACACGCACATTCCAACATCTTTTTCCACGTCAAATGTTGGATTACATATCCCAAAAATCAAACGGGATACTAATAAAAGAAATAGTATTATCTATTTCAACTTTCATAAAAAGGAGTGTTTTTCTAATGAAGCAAAATATCGGGACAATAAACGCTCTAATTCGAATTACACTTGGGCTTGTCCTCTTCGGATGTAGTGCAACTAAACTTGTACGCAAGCCGTGGTGCACTTGGTCTAACATTTTTCTATGGATTGGTGCAATGAAAGTTGCAGAAGGAATTGTTCGTTTCTGCCCTGTTGTTGAAATGTGGAAATTCGGAAAATACATGAATATGGGGGCATTTAAAATGCCTAGCATGAATTTTGCTGAAAAAGGACATGCTAAAGAAGAAGTGAATCAAACTTCCACTCATGACAAGCCAAAGTCAAAAGGAAGTTATGACGCTTCTGACAAAGAGATTGAGTCAGCGATTGAAAATATAATCCTGGCAAAACCGCTTTGAATCATTTGTCACGATGCAAGATGCTCTCAAAGGGACTTAGCTGCTGCAGTGGGCGGTTAAGTCTTCTTTATTTTACCATAAAACAGAACGTACATTCTCTTTTTCGGCCTTAAAATGTATATAAAAGATATCAATCAATAAAATTCAGAAAATTAGGTGTATACCTCTTGCTTAAAATGATATAAAAGTGATATCATTTTTATATCAGGAGGCGATCAT
The DNA here is from genome assembly GCF_038005385.1 of Bacillus sp. FSL K6-2944. NCBI lineage: Bacteria > Bacillati > Bacillota > Bacilli > Caryophanales > Bacillaceae > Bacillus > Bacillus sp. FSL K6-2944. The sequence continues at coordinate 3,981,134 of NZ_JBBOTE010000001.1, forward strand.
ATGAAAGAAAAACAAGTATTTTATGTAAATGGTTTTCTCGGTATTATTGGAATTTTGATTTTAGCTGCTATCGGTGTATTTTTCCTTGCACAAGAAATTTTCATAGGAGCGGCACTAACTATTATATTAGCCGCAGTTCTCGCTACAGGTATCGGTATTGTTCAACCGAATCAAGCGAAGGTTATTACGTTCTTCGGTAATTATTTAGGAACAATTCGTCAAAACGGTTTATTTTTAACGATTCCGTTCGCATTCCGTCAAACTGTATCTTTACGTGTTGAAAACTTTAACAGTAAAAAATTAAAAGTAAATGACGTTGATGGAAATCCAATTGAAATTGCAGCTGTTATCGTATATAAAGTTGTTGATTCTGCAAAAGCAATGTTTGGTGTTGAACATTATGATCGATTTGTAGAAATTCAAAGCGAAACGGCAATCCGCCATGTTGCAACAAAATATCCTTATGACAATTTCCAAGATGAAACCTGCGTTACGTTACGCGGAAATACTGAAGAAATCTCTGAAGAATTAAAACGTGAATTAGAGGCGCGTCTTGAAATTGCTGGTGTAGAAGTATTAGAAACTCGTTTAACGCACTTAGCTTACGCAACAGAAATTGCCCATGCAATGCTACAACGCCAGCAAGCAAAAGCAGTATTAGCTGCTAGAAAAGAAATTGTTGAAGGTGCTGTGAAGATGGCGAAAGATTCCATCCATATGTTAGATGAAGAAGGCGTACTAGAACTCGATGACGAGCGTAAAGCAAATATGGTAAACAACTTATTAGTTGCCATCGTTTCAGATAAAGGTGCGCAACCAGTTATTAATACAGGAAGCCTATACTAAGGGCTATAAGTAATTATGGCTAAAAAGAAAAGCTTTCCATTACGTATTGATCCTGAATTACACGCAGTCATCGAAAAATGGGCAAATGATGAATTTCGTAGCGTCAATGCACACATCGAGTATTTACTTCGAGAAATGGCAAAGCAAAAAGGGAAATTAAAAAAAGATAAAGATGCATAAAAAATCCCGCTGATTCCTCAGCGGGATTTTTACATATTAACTTTTCGTCATCTCATGCCCAATTGCACGATATCCTATATCACTTCGATAAAATAGACCATCACTCTCAATTTTACCGATTTCTTTATATACTTTATCTTTTGCTTCTTGTAAACTATTTGCCTTACAAGCAACAAATAATACACGGCCACCGTTCGTTACAAAGTCCCCATGTTTCATTGCTGTACCTGCATGGAAAACAATCACATCTTGCAGTGCATCTAGTCCACTAATAATATCACCTTTTTTATATGCTTCTGGATATCCTTTAGAAGCAAGTACAACACCGATTACAGCTTCTTCTGACCATTGTAACGTTAGTTCACTTTCATCTAATACAGCGTTACATACGTCAACTAAATCATTTTCTAAGCGAGGTAATACAACTTCTGTTTCAGGATCACCGAAGCGTGCATTAAATTCAATTACCTTCGGACCATCATTTGTTAAAATAAGACCTGCGTATAAAATACCTGTAAACGAACGGTTTTCTGCAATCATCGCCTTAGCAGTTGGATGTAATACGGTTTGAATCGCTTCTTGAACTGCTGATTCTGGAATTTGTGGTACTGGAGAATATGCACCCATTCCGCCCGTATTTGGACCTTTATCACCATCAAAAGCTCTTTTATGATCTTGGGCGATTACCATTGGATGTACAGTTGTTCCATTCACGAATGCCATTAATGAAAATTCTTGTCCATCTAAAAACTCTTCAATAACGATCTTCTTACTTGCCGCGCCGAATTTCACATCTTGTAGCATTTCTTTCACAGCTTGTAATGCCTCTTCAAGCGTCATTGCTACCGTTACCCCTTTACCAGCAGCTAATCCGTCAGCTTTAATAACGATTGGTGCACCAACTTTTTGAATGTACTGTACTGCTTCTTCATAATCGGTAAAAGTTTCGTACGCCCCAGTTGGAATATCATACTTTTTCATAAGCTCTTTTGTAAAAGCTTTACTACCTTCAATAACAGCAGCCGCTTTATTCGGACCAAATACGCGAAGTCCCTCTTCTTTAAAACGATCAACAATTCCATTCATAAGTGGAATTTCTGGTCCAACGAAAGTTAATTCCACATTATTCTCTTTGGCAAATAAAACTAATGCATCAAAATCATTTTCATCAATATCAACTGGTATTGCAACATCTCGCATACCTTCATTACCTGGTGCTACATATACCTTTTTCACTTTTGCAGATTGTGCAAACTTCCAAGCTAAAGCATGCTCACGCCCACCGCGGCCAATTACTAAAACATTCATATTTCATCCCCCAATAATTAAATAAGTACAAACTAGAAGCTATGCTCCTAGTTTGCTTTTTCATATCAATAAAAGGTTATCTTGACCGGACTTTTTAAACATCCATCTCAATAAAGGTTTAAAAGGAGGATCAAGAGCACCGAGCAGGTCTAGGCGCATTTGCCAGGAGGACACGGAGTGTAGCTTTCCTACATAAGTACCGCACTGGCGATGCAACGACGACATGCGAAGGTTATCTTGACCGGACTTTTTAAACATCCTCTATTAGTGTTTGAAATGACGTACGCCAGTGAACACCATAGCAATCCCATACGTATCTGCCACTTTAATAGAATCTTCATCACGGATCGATCCGCCTGGTTGAATGATTGCTGTAATTCCCGCTTTTGCTGCTTCTTCTAATGTATCTGGCATTGGGAAGAAAGCATCAGATGCAAGCGCGCTACCTTGTGCTTTTTCACCAGCTTGTGTAATCGCGATTTTTGCAGAACCTACACGGTTCATCTGTCCCGCACCGACACCAATTGTCATGTCATCTTTCGCTAAAACAATTGCATTTGATTTCACATGTTTTACAACTTTCCAAGCTAGTTTTAAATCTTTCCATTCTTGCTCTGAAGGTTCACGTTTCGTTGGAATTGAAATTGTACTTTCATCTAATGATAACGTATCTTCCTCTTGAACGAGAAGTCCACCTTGTACAGAAGTTAGTTTTTTGCTTGCACTTGTCGCTTTTTCAATATTTATAGTTAATAAACGTAAGTTCTTCTTACTTTGCAACACTTCTAAAGCTTCTTGCGAGAACGAAGGTGCGATAACAATTTCTAAGAAAATTTCATGTAACTTTTCTGCTGTAGCTTTATCAATTTCACGATTTGCTGCAATAATACCGCCGAAGATTGATACTGGATCTGCTTCATAAGCACGAGTATATGCTTCGTGAATATTAGTTCCTACTCCAACACCACATGGATTCATATGTTTTACTGCTACTACTGCTGGTTCTGTAAATTCTTTTACGATGCTAAGCGCTGCGTCTGCATCATTAATATTGTTATACGATAATTCTTTACCGTGTAATTGTTCTGCGTATGCAACAGAAGAAGTTGCTGCGAATGGCGCTTTATAGAAAGTTGCTTTTTGATGTGGGTTCTCGCCATAACGTAAGTCTTGCTTTTTCTCAAATGTCACAGTTAATGTTTCTGGACTTTCTTCACCCATTTGCTCTGTTAAGTAGTTAGAAATTAACGCATCATACGCTGCTGTATGACGGAATACTTTCGCTGCTAGTTTACGTTTCGTTTCCTCTGCTACTTCACCGTTCTCTTTCAGTTCTGCTAACACAATATCATAATCTACTGGATCTACAATTACAGATACGAATTTATGATTTTTCGCAGCAGAGCGAATCATTGTCGGGCCACCGATATCAATATTTTCAATTGCATCAGCAAATGTTACATCAAGCTTAGCGATTGTTTCTTTAAATGGATATAAGTTAACAACAACAAAGTCAATTGGCTCCATACCTAATTCATTCATTTGTGTTACATGTGTTTCATTATCACGAACTGCTAATAGACCACCATGAATATTTGGATGTAACGTTTTCACACGGCCATCCATAATTTCAGGGAAACCAGTTACTTCAGAAATACCAATTACTTGTAAACCGTTTTCTTCTAATAACTTTTTCGTACCACCTGTTGAAATAACTTCAATCCCTTGTTCTAGTAACCCTTTAACAAATTCTACTACTCCTGTTTTATCTGAAACACTTACTAATGCACGCTTTTTCATTTATCCTTCACCCCTGGTTGTATGTTAGTTAACAGTTGATTCTTTCACAGACTGAACAATTTGATTCACTGTATTTACGTATAATTTATGTTCAACTTGTTGAATTTTCTTTTGTAAACTTTCTCTCGTATCCCCTTCAGAAACAACCACTGCTTCTTGCGCAATAATTGGCCCTGTATCCATACCTGCATCTACATAATGAATTGTTACTCCAGTTACTTTCACACCTGCTTCTAACGCTTGACCGACAGCATCTTTACCCGGAAAGCTCGGTAGTAATGATGGATGAATATTAATAATCTTCCCGCCGTATGCTTCTAGTAACGTCGGCCCGATTAACCGCATATATCCAGCTAAAATAACATAATCAATTTCATATTCTTCTAGCTTCTTTAATATCTCTTTTTCAAATGCTTCTTTTGACTCATATGCTTTCGCTGAAAAAGCAAAACACGGAATATGATGATAATTTGCCCGTCCAACAGCGCGTGCTTCTGGTTTATCACATACTAATAAACTAATTTCTGCATCCAATCTTTTTTCTTCTACCGCATTAACGAGAGATTGAAAGTTAGATCCGCTTCCAGAAGCAAAAACTGCTAATCTACTCATAGTGCTGTGCCCCCATTAAAAGTAACGCCAGCTCCTTGTATAGTACGTCCAATAATACGAGCCATTTCTCCTTGCTCTTCAAGAAGACGAACAACATCTTTTGCATCTTCTTCCTTCACTGCTACTACCATACCAATACCCATGTTAAAAATATTGAACATTTCTTTTTCTTCCAGTTTTCCAACTTCTTGAAGCAAACTAAAGATCGGCTGAATTTCCCAAGATCCTAGTTCAATCTCGGCACCGATTCCTTCTGGCAACATGCGTGGAATATTTTCAATAAATCCACCACCTGTAATATGCGCCATACCGTATACTTCATGTTTCTTCAATAGTTCTAAAATAGGTTTGACATAAATTTTCGTTGGTTTTAATAATTCTTCACCAAGAGGTAGTTCTAAGCGGCCATAAATACGCTCTAAAGATAGTTCCCCATCTTCTAGTAACACTTTTCGTACTAAAGAGTAACCATTGCTATGAATACCGCTAGATGCTAAGCCAATTAGCACGTGACCAGCTTCAATCTTTTCACCTGTTACAATTTTCTTTTTATCAACAATCCCAACTGTAAAACCAGCTAAATCATATTCTTCCGTAGAATACATTCCTGGCATTTCAGCTGTTTCTCCACCGATTAATGCACAACCAGCTTGGCGACAGCCCTCTGATATACCTTTGACGATGTTTTCAATTTTACTAGGTTCAGCTTTACCGCAAGCAATATAATCAAGGAAGAAAAGCGGCTCTGCTCCTTGGACAACAATATCATTTACACACATTGCTACTGCATCAATACCAATTGTGTCATGTTTATCTGCCATAAAAGCGAGCATCAATTTCGTTCCCACGCCATCTGTTCCAGATACTAATACAGGTTCTTCTAATGCAAATTTTGATAGATCAAACATACCTCCAAAACCGCCTAAACCGCCTAGTACTTCTTTTCTCATAGTTGTTTGTACGTGTTTTTTCATGCGAGATACCGCTTCATATCCAGCTTCAATATCTACTCCTGCTTGCTTATATGCATTCGCCATCGTTATTTACACCTCGTCTTTTAATTTCTCCCCATCCAGGGCGGGCTATTTTAAGAAAAGAGCTAGCTTCTACATCAAAAGAAGTAGAAGCTTTTCTCACTTTTCTTATTTCATACTTTCTAAAAGCTCTTGCTCATAATCATAAAGAGCTGTTGGATAGTCCCCATTAAAGTAAGCCATGCATAGGCCGCCATATTTTCCTTCATATGGACGTCCAATTGCATCTACTAATCCATCTTCACTTAAAAATGTTAAAGAATCTGCTCCGATCATTTCACGGATTTCTTCTACTGTATGATTTGCTGCAATTAATTCTTTTCTCGTTTGAATATCAATGCCATAGAAACATGGATATTTCAGAGGTGGTGAAGCAATTCTTACGTGAACTTCTGTCGCTCCAGCCTCCCGAAGCATACGAACAATTCGTTTACTTGTCGTTCCTCTTACGATAGAGTCATCAATCATAACAACTCGTTTCCCTTCAACTACACCTCTTACTGCGGAAAGCTTCATCTTAACCCCTTGCTCGCGCAGTTCTTGAGAAGGTTGGATAAACGTACGTCCAACGTAACGATTTTTAATTAATCCTAACTCATATGGAATACCTGTCGCCTCCGCATAGCCAATCGCAGCTGAAATACTAGAGTCTGGTACACCAGTAACAACATCTGCTTCAATAGGAGCTTCTGCCGCTAAACGTTTCCCCATATTCTTACGTGCTGCATGAACGTTAACGCCTGCAATATTAGAATCTGGTCGTGCAAAGTAAATGTATTCCATACTACAAATTGCATGTTCTACATCGTTTGTGAAACGATGTACGTGAATTCCTTCATCATTAATGATAAGTAATTCACCCGGTTCTACATCACGAATGTATGTTGCACCTACTACATCAAAAGCACATGTTTCAGATGCTACAACGTAAGCATCCCCCATCTTTCCAATTGAAAGCGGACGGAACCCATTCGGATCTAATGCAACGATCATTTCATTTCCAGTTAGTAAAAGATACGCAAACGCACCTTTCACTTTATTTAAAGCCTCTTTTACACTTTCAATTAAAGAATCTTTCGTACTACGTTTAATAAGATGTAAAAGTACTTCTGTATCTGAACTAGTTTGAAAAATACTGCCCTCTGCTTCTAATTCACGACGAAGCATTTTTGCGTTAATTAAATTTCCGTTATGAGCTAACGCCATACTATGATCGGAAAAACGGAACAACAATGGTTGAACGTTAGCAACTTCACTTCCACCAGCTGTTGCATATCGTACATGTCCGATTGCTGATTTTCCATTTAATCCTTCTAGCTCACCTCTTGAAAACACTTCTGATATTAAACCTAACCCCTTGTGACCGACGATTTTTTCCCCATTATTTACGACAATGCCTGCGCCTTCTTGCCCACGGTGCTGTAAACTGTGCAATCCGTAGTATGAAACTTGTGCTGCATTTTCATGCCCCCAAATTCCGAAAACGCCACATTCTTCGTTTAACCCCTTTATTTCAGCAAGCATGGGATTGCCCCTTTCCAAGCCTTTCTCATTTCATCTACATTTGCTGTAAGTAATACTTCATTTTCTTCATTATGAATTGTTACTTCATTTGTACTTGTTACTTCTCCAACTTGGATTGCTTCTACCACTTTCTCAAACGCCTCTTTATTTTCACGTTTTACAGTTATCACGAAGCGAGACTGTGATTCAGCGAATAATGCAGCTGTTGCTTCTCCATCTAATTTCACAGTAGCACCTAAGCCTTTAGCACCAATTGCACTTTCTGAAATCGCAACTGCTAAACCACCTTCAGCAACATCATGTGCAGATTGAACAAGACCAGCTTGAATTGCTTCTAATACTTGTTTTTGGCGTTTTAATTCTACATCTAAATCGATACTTGGTGATTGACCGAAAATTTTGCCGTGAATCATTTTCTGTAATTCACTTCCGCCAAACTCAGCTTTCGTCTCACCAATTACATACACTAAATCACCAGCTTGCTTAAACTCTTGTGTTGTTACATGTTTTAAGTCATGCACAAGTCCGACCATCCCAACAGTTGGTGTTGGATATACAGCTTCACCACTACGCTCGTTATACATCGATACGTTTCCGCCGATAACTGGTGTTTGTAATGTGCGACAAGCTTCACTCATACCGTCTACTGATTTCTCAATTTGCCAGAAGATTTCTGGTTTTTCTGGGTTACCGAAGTTTAAGCAATCTGTAATTGCAAGTGGCTCTCCGCCAGAACATACGATATTACGCGCTGCCTCTGCTACTGCAATTTTACCGCCCATCTCTGGGTCTAGATAAATGTAGCGAGAGTTACAATCTGTCGTCATTGCTAATCCTTTTTCTGTACCGCGTACACGTACAACTGCAGCATCTGAACCTGGCGTAACAACTGTGCTTGTGCGAACTTGGTAATCGTATTGATCGTATACCCACTCTTTACTTGCAATTGTTGGTTGCTGTAATAAAGCGAATAACGTTTCTTTATAATTTTCTACTTTTGGCGTTTCCATTTTCATTGCTTGGAATTCAGCAAAGTATGCTGCTTCTTTTGAGGGCTTATGATAAATTGGTGCTTCTTCTGCTAAAGCATCTGCTGGAACTTCAGCTACCTTTTCACCTTTATGGAATAAACGAAGCATTTTATCTTCTGTTACTTTCCCCATCGTAACCGCTGCAAGACCATACTTCTCAAATAAATCTACTATTTCTTGTTCTCTACCTTTTTTCACGACAATTAACATACGCTCTTGTGATTCAGATAGCATCATTTCATATGGTGTCATTCCTGTTTCACGCTGTGGTACATCATCTAAGTACATTTCAATACCCATTCCTGCTTTACTTGCCATTTCTGCAGATGATGATGTTAAACCAGCCGCACCCATATCTTGAATTCCAACAAGTGCATCAGATTGAATTAATTCTAAACACGCTTCAATAAGAAGTTTTTCCATAAATGGATCCCCTACTTGAACCGCTGGACGTTTCGCTTCTGAGCTTTCAGATAGTTCTTCCGACGCGAATGTTGCACCGTGAATACCGTCACGACCAGTTGATGCTCCTACGTACATTACTGTGTTACCAGCACCATGTGCTTGTCCTTTTTTAATGTCTTCGTGGTTAATCAAACCTACGCACATTGCATTTACAAGTGGATTTCCTTCGTAACATGGATCAAATTGTACTTCGCCGCCAACAGTCGGAATACCGATGCAGTTACCGTATCCTGCAATTCCTGCTACTACTTCTTCGAATAAATATTTCACACGTGGTGACTGTAATTCACCGAAACGAAGTGAGTTTAATAGAGCTACCGGACGTGCTCCCATAGAGAATACGTCACGAATAATACCACCAACACCTGTTGCAGCTCCTTGATATGGTTCAATAGCTGAAGGATGGTTATGACTTTCCATTTTAAATACAACTGCTTGATTATCACCGATATCTACAATTCCAGCACCTTCCCCAGGCCCTTGTAGAACACGCTCACCTGTTGTTGGGAATTTTCGAAGCACTGGTTTTGAATTTTTATAACTACAATGTTCAGACCACATTACAGAGAATAACCCTGTTTCTGTATAATTTGGCAGACGACCTAAAATCTTTTCAACCATGGCAAACTCTTCGTCTGTTAGCCCCATTTCCGCATATATACGCTCTTCTTTAATTTGTGTTGGATTTGGTTCAAGCATTAACGACATATGTTTCCCTCCACTGTTTTAAGATAGATTGAAAGACTTTTAACCCTTCAGCACCGCCAAGTAATTCATCTACAGCACGCTCTGGGTGTGGCATCATACCAAGTACATTTCCTTTTTCATTTACAATACCAGCAATATCTGAAACGCTACCGTTAGGGTTTTCTACGTAACGGAATGCGATTTGATTGTTCTCTTCTAATTGTTTAAGAGTCGCTTCATCACAATAGTAATTCCCCTCACCATGCGCGATTGGAATATTAATTATTTCATCTTTTCCATATTGTGATGTAAACATCGTTTCATTATTTTCAACACGTAACTGAACAGTGCGACACATAAATTTTAAGTTTTCGTTTCTCATTAACGCTCCTGGTAGTAATCCTGATTCAACAAGAATCTGGAATCCATTACATACACCTAAAATCGGCTTTCCTTGCTCAGCAGCTTTTTGCACTGCTTTCATTGCATTAGCAAAGCGAGAGATAGCACCGCAGCGTAAGTAGTCACCATAAGAAAATCCACCTGGTAGTAGAATTGCATCATATTCATCTAAATTCTCTGTATCGTGCCAAACGTAATCTACTTCTTCGCCAAGCTCATCTTTAATTGCATGGAACATATCGACATCACAGTTCGAACCCGGAAATACTATTACGGCAAATTTCACTGTGCGACAACCTCCTCAACTTCATAACGGAAGTCTTCCATTACAACGTTCGCTAATAGTTTTTCACACATTTCTTTTACCTTGCTATCTAAATCAGATACAGATTTATCAATTGTTAGTTCCATGTACTTTCCGATTCGAACGTCTTGTACTTCTGTGAATGAAAGACTATGAAGTGCTCCTTTTACTGCTGTTCCTTGTGGATCTAATACGCTTTCTCTTAATGTTACATATACCTTAACTTTATACATGTGAAATTCCCCCTAAACGTTTTAAAATCTCTTCATAAGCATCTGTTAAATTTCCAAGATCACGACGGAATACGTCTTTATCAAACTTTTCATTGCTCGTTTCATCCCATAAACGGCAAGTATCTGGTGAAATTTCATCCGCTAAAATGATTTCTCCTTCTTCCGTTACACCAAACTCTAATTTGAAATCTACTAATCTTACACGACAGCTTGCGAAATGATCAATCAACACTTGATTGATTTGTAGAGCCATATCTCGTAATACACTTACTTGCTCTGGCGATGCAACGTTTAATACACGAATATGATCTTCCGTTACAAGCGGATCTCCTAAATCATCATCTTTGAAGTAAAATTCTACGATTGGTTCTGCAAGTACAGTTCCCTCTTCCATTCCTAATCGTTTTGAAAGACTTCCTGCAATTACATTTCTTGTGACAACTTCTAAAGGAATAATACTCACTTTTTTAACAAGTTGTTCTGTCTCAGATAACTTCTCAACAAAATGTGTTTTAATTCCCACTTCTTGTAACTTTCTGAACAATAAAGTTGTAATTTCATTGTTCAAACGACCTTTTCCTGTAATCGTCTCTTTTTTCTCCCCATTGAAAGCAGTCGCACTATCTTTGTACTCTACCCAAACCATATCTGCTGATTCTGTACGATAAATTCTTTTTGCCTTACCTTCATACAGCAATTCTAGCTTTTGCATTTCGCAAGCCCCCTGTAGTTTGAAAAATGTGAATAATATTTTTATAAAGAATGGCACAGAATGACTCTATTCTGTGCCATATGAAATTTTACGCTTCGTTTAATCCAAGGCGTTCAAAGATTGTATCAACGTGTTGCATATGATGCTCATAGTTGAAGCATTCATTAATTTCTTCTTGTGTTAACTTGCTTGTAATACGCTCATCAGCTTCTACAAGCTCTTTAAATTGTACTTGTGTTTCCCAAGCTTCCATCGCTTTAGGCTGTACGATATCATAAGCTTCTTCACGTACCATACCTTTGTCGATTAGTGTAAGCATTACGCGCTGAGAATAAATTAAGCCGTATGTTCTTGTCATATTACGTTTCATATTCTCTGGGTATACAGTTAAGTTTTTAACAATATTACCAAAGCGATTTAACATGTAATTTAATGCGATTGTAGCATCTGGTAAAATTACGCGTTCTGCCGAAGAGTGAGAAATGTCACGCTCATGCCATAATGGAACATTTTCGTAAGCTGTCATCATATAACCGCGGATAACACGAGCTAAACCAGTCATATTTTCAGAACCAATTGGATTACGTTTATGTGGCATTGCAGAAGAACCCTTTTGACCTTTTGCGAAAGCTTCTTCAACTTCACGTGTTTCACTCTTTTGTAAACCACGAATCTCAACTGCCATCTTTTCGATAGATGTTGCAATTAGTGCAAGTGTTGACATGTAGTGTGCGTGACGATCACGTTGCAATGTTTGTGTTGAAATTGGTGCTGCTTCTAATCCTAAATTTTCACAAACATATTTTTCTACGAATGGATCGATATTTGCATATGTACCAACCGCACCAGATAGTTTACCAACACGAACTGTATCAGCAGCTTGTTTGAAACGCTCTACGTTACGTTTCATCTCTTCATACCAAAGACCAAGTTTTAAACCAAATGTCGTTGGTTCTGCATGAACACCGTGTGTTCTTCCCATCATGATTGTGTATTTATGCTCTTTCGCTTTGTTAGCTAAAATGCTTACAAAGTTCTCTAAGTCTTTTAATATAATTTCATTCGCTTGTTTTAAGATGTAAGATAATGCTGTATCTACTACATCTGTAGATGTTAAACCGTAATGAACCCATTTACGTTCTTCGCCTAATGCTGGCGTTTCTGATACAGCACGAGTGAATGCAACTACGTCATGACGTGTTTCTTTTTCAATTTCATAAATACGATCAATATCAAATGATGCATGTTCACGAATTTTTTTAACATCTTCTTTTGGAATATCGCCAAGCTCAGCCCATGCTTCACAAGCTAAAATCTCAACTTCTAACCACGCTTTAAATTTGTTCTCTTCCGTCCAAATCGCACCCATTTCAGGGCGTGTATAACGACTAATCATCTTTTTCCCTCCAACAGTTGTTCTTGATGGTCCCAAATATGCAAACTCTTCGCTTTTTCTAGAGCGACTTCAATATTATCATTTAAAATATTAACATGCCCCATTTTTCGCTGTGCTTTTGCTTCTTCTTTTCCATACAAGTGTAAATAGCACCCGGTTAATCTATTCACTTGTCTTAGGACCCCTTCTATATGTTCGCCTAAAATGTTTACCATGACAACTGGTTTTAACAAATTTGTTTCTCCTAGAGGTAAATTACAGATTGCTCGAATATGTTGACCAAATTGACTCGTTTCACATGCATCCTGTGTATAGTGTCCTGAATTGTGAGGTCTTGGCGCTAATTCATTAATATAAATCTCACCATTATCTGTAGCAAACATCTCTACAGCTAGTGTTCCCACAAGTTCTAATTCATCCGCAAGTACCTTTGCATACGCAATTGCTTTTTGAGAAAGCTCTTCTGTAATGCGAGCTGGAACGATAGATTCATGTAAAATGTTATTTACATGAATATTTTCTGCTACTGGAAACACTTTTGTTTCACCACTTACACTACGAATCACAATAACTGATACTTCTTTTTCAAAAGGCACCCATTTCTCTAAAATACATTCTGCTTTATCCACAAGATTTCTTGCCGCCTCAACATCAGCTTCACTTCTTAAAACAACTTGCCCTTTCCCATCATATCCACCTGTCGTCGTTTTTAAGACGGAAGGGAATGATAACCCAGCAATTGCTTCTGTAAGCTGATCTTGATTTTGAACTAATCTATACGTTGCTACTGGTAACCCAGCCTTCTCAATCGCATTCTTTTCTGTAAAACGATTTTGCGTTGTATTTAACAACTGACTACCTTGTGGTAAGTACGCATGTTTTTCAAGCCATTGTAAACATCTATAATCAATATTCTCAAATTCATATGTGACAACATCACTTATCTCTGCTAAATGCTGAATTGCTTTTAAATCATCATATGGTGCAACAATTTCAATATCAGCAACTTGTGCACATGGCGAATGCTTTGTAGGATCTAAAACAGCAATTTTATATCCCATCTCCTTAGCTGCCAATGCCATCATTCTTCCTAGCTGGCCGCCTCCAATAATACCGATTGTTTTTCCAGGTAAAATGATTCTCGTCATACTAGCTCACTACCTTCACGCACATCTTTTTCAATCGCTTCTCGTCTCAATTCTAATCCATCATGTATATCATCATGGAATGATCCAAGTATTTGTGCGGCAAGTAATCCAGCATTCGTTGAACCGGCTTTACCAATTGCAACAGTTGCAACTGGAACACCTCCTGGCATTTGGGCGATGGATAATAATGAATCTAAGCCGTTTAATGCTTTTGATTGAACTGGAACTCCAATTACAGGAAGATTTGTCTTCGCTGCAACCATTCCTGGTAAATGTGCTGCTCCACCAGCTCCAGCAATAATAACTTTCAATCCACGTTCACGAGCCGTCTCTGCATATTCAAACATATAATCCGGAGTCCGATGAGCGGATACAACTTTTTTCTCATACGGTATATTTAATTCATCTAAAATGTCACAAGCATATTTCATTGTTTCCCAGTCTGACGTACTTCCCATTATGACTCCAACTAGTGATTTCATATTAGAATCCCCCCGATTCAAATAAAAAAAGCCTGAAATAGAACAGTTTCTCTTTTACTATGAGAGAAAGCGCTCTACTCAGGCATACGTATCCCTTGTGAATAGAAAAATACCGAGTGACTTTCCCTCATAGTCTAACGAATAACGGTCGTTAGGTAGAGACTTGCAGGCCATATCCCCGCGATTATATGAGGTCTTATATTATTGTTTCTATGGCTATATTAACAATATTTCATAAACAATGTCAATAAATAATCGAATGTTTTTTTATTAGCAGTCAATAACGTTCGTGTTTTAGTTATATTCAAAAGAAGAATTGCAACTATATACAAGAAGAAAAGGGAATTAGAATATATATTTCTAGAGATCTATTTTATGTATTTATCGTTTAAATAGCACTTCAGTATGTTTTTAATCAAAATATATACACTCTTGTATTATTATAACGATTTAATTTCTAAGGAGGATAACTGTTAAAGAAAGAACTTTGCTATTATCCTATTTATTTTTCTCTATTGCAGTAATTTCTGTAATTATTAAATATTTATTTATAGCATCTCATTATTTAAAATATATACTTATGATAGAAATAATGTGTCCTATTTTAAGTATTACTTTAGCGACATTAGGAAAATCAGGAACACAAAAAATCATTACTATTATTTTAAAGAGTCTCTACTTCATTCTTTTTTCGTCTGTAGCTTTATTAAATTTACGGATTATAGCATTCGGTAAATAAAAATAAACACAAAAAAACCTAAGTCAAAATAACTTAGGTTCTTGCTTGGCGACGTCCTACTCTCACAGGGACAAGGTCCCAACTACCATCGGCGCTAGAGAGCTTAACTTCCGTGTTCGGTATGGGAACGGGTGTGACCTCTCTGCCATCATCACCAAACTATGAAGGCATATTCCTTCAAAACTAGATAACATTGCTACATATTATATGGTTAAGTCCTCGATCTATTAGTATTCGTCAGCTCCACATGTCACCATGCTTCCACCTCGAACCTATCAACCTGATCATCTTTCAGGGATCTTACTAGCTTACGCTATGGGAAATCTCATCTTGAGGGGGGCTTCATGCTTAGATGCTTTCAGCACTTATCCCTTCCGCACATAGCTACCCAGCTATGCCCTTGGCAGAACAACTGGTACACCAGCGGTGCGTCCATCCCGGTCCTCTCGTACTAAGGACAGCTCCTCTCAAATTTCCTACGCCCACGACGGATAGGGACCGAACTGTCTCACGACGTTCTGAACCCAGCTCGCGTACCGCTTTAATGGGCGAACAGCCCAACCCTTGGGACCGACTACAGCCCCAGGATGCGATGAGCCGACATCGAGGTGCCAAACCTCCCCGTCGATGTGGACTCTTGGGGGAGATAAGCCTGTTATCCCCGGGGTAGCTTTTATCCGTTGAGCGATGGCCCTTCCATGCGGAACCACCGGATCACTAAGCCCGACTTTCGTCCCTGCTCGACTTGTAGGTCTCGCAGTCAAGCTCCCTTATGCCTTTGCACTCTACGAATGATTTCCAACCATTCTGAGGGAACCTTTGGGCGCCTCCGTTACACTTTAGGAGGCGACCGCCCCAGTCAAACTGCCCACCTGACACTGTCTCCCGGGTCGATAAGACCCGTAGGTTAGAATTTCAATACAGTCAGGGCGGTATCCCACCAGCGCCTCCACCGAAGCTAGCGCTCCGGTTTCAATGGCTCCCGCCTATCCTGTACAAACTGTACCAAAATTCAATATCAGGCTACAGTAAAGCTCCACGGGGTCTTTCCGTCCTGTCGCGGGTAACCTGCATCTTCACAGGTACTATAATTTCACCGAGTCTCTGGTTGAGACAGTGCCCAAATCGTTACACCTTTCGTGCGGGTCGGAACTTACCCGACAAGGAATTTCGCTACCTTAGGACCGTTATAGTTACGGCCGCCGTTTACTGGGGCTTCAGTTCAGAGCTTCGCTTACGCTAACCCCTCTCCTTAACCTTCCAGCACCGGGCAGGTGTCACCCCCTATACTTCGCCTTACGGCTTCGCAGAGAGCTGTGTTTTTGCTAAACAGTCGCTTGGGCCTATTCACTGCGGCTTTCCGTTAAGAAAGCACCCCTTCTCCCGAAGTTACGGGGTCATTTTGCCGAGTTCCTTAACCAGAGTTCTCTCGCACACCTTAGGATTCTCTCCTCGCCTACCTGT
>NZ_JBBOTE010000001.1:4002500-4012500 GCF_038005385.1 Bacillus sp. FSL K6-2944
TAATTATGAAAAATACTTACCTGCTCGAATCGAATCAATCTTAAACCAAACCTACCCTCTTTACGAACTAATTTTCTTAGACGATGCCTCCACTGATCATAGCGTATCAACTTTTAAAAAGCTGCTCTCAAAAGAAAATAAGCCCCACCTGAAGGTTCAACAGATTATTAATGATAAAAACTCTGGTTCCGTATTTAAACAATGGATAAAAGGAGTCTCTGCAGCAACTGGTGATTATATTTGGATCGCAGAGGCCGATGACTTATGCGATAAGACATTTTTACAAGAGGTGATACAGGGGTTTTATATAAATAACAATATTACCTTAAGTTACACACAATCAAAACAAATTGATGAACAAGGAAATGTATTGGCTAATCATTATTTAAATTACACAAATGATATCGATAAAGAAAAATGGAAAGGTCCCTATTTTCGAAAAGGCGTCGAAGAAATACAAGATACGTTACTTATCAAAAACACTATACCTAATGTTTCAAGTGTAGTTTTTAAAAATATAGATATGAAGAAAACAGAAAAACAGTTAGAGAAGTTCAAAATAGCTGGTGATTGGTTTTTCTATGTTTCTCTTCTTACAGAGGGAGATATTTACTTCAATCCATCCCCCTTAAACTATCATAGACGACATTTAAATAGCGTAACGAGAACAGAAGATTCATACTCCCATTACAATGAAGTTGTACAAATGCAAAATTTCATTAAAGAAAGATTTACTATCGACGACATTTCTAAAATGAAAATGTATACATATAGAAAGCATCTTAAAGCATACTTAAAAATTTAAACATGTGCTTTCTATGCCATCAATATCTCTAGTAAGTTGCTACTATTACTTAAGGGAGGAATACTCTTTGAAAGACTTTATAGAGGAACATAAAGATTTAATTTCTCAAATCGCACACAACTATAATGTAAATGCAAGTATCCATCCTGAGGATCATATCTTTCAGTTCATTGTCACTAATCCCGTCTTCCCATCAAAAAAAGAAGCGATAGATTACTACTTTAAAGATGGGCAAAACTCAGCACAAATACTCTTAAACTTAATTACTTCCCTTTATCCTCCTACAGGCAATCCAATTAAATTGTTAGAATTTGCATCCGGATACGGCTGCGTAACACGTCATTTATTAAATTTACAAGCGAATTTGAGTATAACCGCTTGCGATATACACGAAGAGGCTATTTCCTTTATTGAAAACAAATTAAATAATTCTTCTATATTATCTCATCCTGAGCCTGAACAGTTAAAATTGGACTCCTCTACGTACGATATCGTTTTTTGTCTATCCTTTTTCTCTCATATGCCTGATACAACTTGGTTTCGTTGGCTGCAAACATTGTATAACGCTGTTTCACCTGGTGGTTTATTCATTTTCACAACCCATGGCTATCAAAGCAAAAAATACTTCGGGTTTCCAAATTTAAATGAAAAGGGCTATTGGTTTCTCTCTTCTAGTGAACAATTCGATTTAGATGTGAATCAATACGGACAAACGATAGTTAGTCCCTCTTACGTGTGTGACAAAATTAAATTATTACCCCATAACCCAATTATCAAAAAGTATACTGAAGGATTTTGGTGGGAACATCAAGACCTTTGGGTTATAGAAAAAGAAGCAAAATAATAACCCACGCTCTGCTTATATAAGTAGAGTGTGGGTTATTATTTTTTACTATATAAGAACTCTTCAATCCATAGCTTATTTAATCTAATCCCATGTTTAAAATCTATTTTAGGTTCCCAATTCAATTCTTGTTTTACCTTATCAATATTTAAAATGATTTGTAACTACTCAGCCACCTTTCGGTGTCTTTTTTAAATTTTACTAGTTTCATATGCCTCCCATTTGTAAATACTGAGTATATCAAACAGGGGAGGTGAATCTTATGGTCGATCGAAAAATTATTTTAGATACATATAAAAAAGGACCTGAAGCTGTTATTTCTTTATTTGAAGAAACATTTTCTAAGTTAGAAAAACGTATACAAGAACTAGAAAATGCTTCAAAAAAAAACTCCAAAAATAGTCATAAGCCACCTTCTACAGATGGTTTGGGTAAGCCCGTTACAAAAAGTTTGCGCAAACCGTCTCATCGTCAAACGGGTGGCCAGTTGGGCCACAAGGGACATACTCTTGGTTTGACAGCGACTCCAGATCATACGATTACACATTCTCCTACATATTGTACTTGTTGTCATACTTCCTTGAACCACGAGCCTGTAAAAGGGTATCGCATTCGCCAAGTGTATGACTTACCACCTATTCAGATCGAAGTGACAGAACATAAAGTAGAACAGAAAGAATGCCCACATTGCCATTCTATCCAAGAAGCCCAATTTCCTTCGACAGTATCTCGTCCTGTTCAATATGGTCCAAATATAAAAAGACTGATTCCCTATTTAACGCATTATCAATGCATTTCTTTGAAGCGAACAAAAGAATTCTTTCAGGATTGTTTTGGACATTCTATAAGCGAAGGAACCCTGGTAAATCATACACAGGCTTTCGCTTCTCAATTGCAGCCATTCATAAAAGAAGTAAAGGAAAAGATTCTGCAGTCTCCTGTTGTCCATTTTGATGAAACTGGTATGCGTGTAGAAAACAAAACACAATGGTTACATACTGCCAGTACACCGGAGGTGACATTGCAACATATTCATCAAAAACGTGGAAAAGAAGCAATGGATGCTGGAGAAATCTTGCCATCTTTTTCTGGAATTGCGATGCATGATGGTTGGAAATCGTATGATGCGTATACAGATTGTCGTCACGTTTTATGTAATGCCCATCTCTTACGAGATTTACAAGGAATTATAGATAGTACTGGAGAACAATGGGCACAACAGATGCAGAAATTTCTAACGCAAGCGTTGACGATGAAAAAGCAATCCGAAGGTACCATGCCAAAAGCGACGCAAAAGAATCTGTTTATTATGTATCAATCCATATTGAAAGAACAACAGATTCTTTCCACGAAACAAAAGAAGAAAGGAAAGCAGACGCCTTCTCAAAATTTATGGAATCGCTTCGTCAAGTATTCTGACAGAATTCTAGCGTTTTTAGAACATCCAGCCATTCCATTTGATAACAATCAAGCAGAACGGGATATTCGGATGACGAAAGTAAAACAGAAAGTGTCTGGGACTTTCCGAAGTAAGAAAGGCGCAGAATCTTTTTGTCAGATACGAAGCTTTATGAGTACCATGAAAAAACAAAAACAATCGGTCTTACAAGCGATAAACCAAGTCATAGAAACTAGAACGGTTCCTTGGAATAACACGACTTCATAAGAGAATTTCTCTATTTGGCATAGATTCTTTCTCTGATTGGAGTATTTTCTTTTCATGTTTTCGAATCGGAAACATGTATTTGGCCTGTTTTTTTATTTGAAGAAGCTGAGTAGTTACAATGATTTTTTGAACGTTCTCTTGTTTTTGTTTGTAACAGATAAAATCCACTTTTCTTTCTGTTATTTTCTCTAATTCCACTATAATTCGTTTTAAAGAAAGACCTTTGCCACTCCCTATGTTATATACGCAAGATTTCAATTGATTTAATTGTGCTAGTTGTATAGTAATTTCAACTAAATCATCGATATAAATATAATCTCTAATAATCTCCTCTGGATTCCCATATATATGAATCCTTTCATTACTGAGATGCTGGTACAAAAAACAATTTATCGCCCCAACTTTTTTTAAGGGGTTTTGGTATTTTCCATACGGATTAGAATATCTACATACAACATAATCTATTCCATATTTTCTCTTATAAAAGTACAAATAATTCTCCAGCGAAACTTTTGTTATTCCATACGGGGAAAGTGGTCTTAATGGATGTTTCTCATCAATAGGCAAATATTCAGGTTCACCATAAACTGTGCCTCCCGAAGAAGCTAATATAATTTTTTTAATACGAAAATCTTTAACACTTTCCATGAAATTAAGAAAAAATAGACTGCTATTAATATCACCGAAAACATCTTCAATTGAAGTTGCTACGTTAGACGTCGCAGCTAAATAAATAATAATATCTATATTCACTAAAGCCTTATATATATCCTCAACATTTTCTAAATCACCTTTAATAAATTCAACTTCACTTATAATATTTTGAGGAAAATTATTTATATGTCTGGAAAATACTTTTACATTTTGCCCCTGTTTCAATAAACCCAATGCGAGGTTGATACCAATGAAACTATTTCCACCTACTATTAAATAATTATTCTTCCTCATAATATCATCTCTCTAGTAATAAATTTTTCCCGTCGTCAAACCTAAAAATATACACAAATAAACTGGATCATTTCGATTATTCATCTTCTTATCATTGTATGTTTGTTATAAATTTTCATTATCTTTATTTTCTATTTTCATTTTAGAATAGCTTCCTTATTCAGGTTGACTGCAAAAACACTCATAATATTTACTCATCCCCATGAATATATTTAATAAACAATCCTCACTTGTTTAACCCATAAAAAAAAACGTCTACATACACAAATTTCCCAAAAAGGAGTGCGAAACTCATGAAAAATATAAATCAAGAACTTTTAAATCATGTAATTCTACATAAAGATCGAATTCCACATTACCATAAAGACTTCCCGATTATACTATTTTGGAGTCATAGAAGCGGATGCACCGCGTTAGCTAATTGGTTCTTTTTTCAAATCGGATTATTTACTGAAGCAAAGAAATACAATGACTTTATTCATTACTATGAGTTCTGGGTGTATAAGAACAATACAAATTACATACCAGAGTTACAAAATGGTCTTCTAGAGGGTAAAAAAGATGTTTGTAAACTTGTGCGAAATCCCTATACAAGGGCTGTCAGCTCATTTCTATTACTTGCTGACAACCCATATGCTAGCCCTCAATGGGAAAGTATCCGTCATTATTTTTATAATGACAAATATAGTAATCAAGGAATATCATTTAAACAATTTTTATATTACGTTCAGGCATTCAGCTCCAATTCTCTAGCGTTAGATATACATTTTAGTCAACAATACGTCCCTGGTGAAGAAAACTTCATCCAATGTTATATTCCTTTAGAAGATTTTAATACACAAATCACCAAACTAGAACACACGTACGGTTTGATGAAATCCCCTTTAGCACTTCTTACAAATTCAGATCATCATCGCGCACACAAGATGATTTATGCAGGGAGCTATGCAGAACTTAGCATTACAGATACAGACTTCCCACGATTTCCAACATACGAAAGCTTTTATGATAAAGAAACTATGGATTTAGTTACAGAAATATACGCACAGGATTTTGAAATGTATCCATACACGAAAGGGATATTTTAAGTCTATACATTTTCCCATGAATAAAAGCTGATGCATCGCATAGCATAAAGTGAAACTTTAATTCGATTGGGGGTTCTCTTCAACTGATTATTCCCTTCTCCTAATCGCAATTTTAAGAGATACCTAACTTTCACCCATTCCCCCTTTGATTTCGCTGATTGTTGACGTGTATCATACTTTCCATAAATAGATTGCATTTAACATAGGAGGGATGTCGTGTGGAAATCAATTTGAAACACAATAATGGGTACTGCGTTATTTGCGAAAAGAAAGCTACATTTATAGAGCATAATGATTGGCTTAGAGATCATTATTTATGTTCTACATGTAACTCTATACCAAGGCAGCGAGCTTTAATCCATGCCTTGCATACATTTTTTCCAAAATGGGATTCCTATAGTATCCACGAATCCTCTCCTGGAGGAATTACAACTCAGCTACTATTAAAAAACTGTAAAAACTATACTTATTCTCAATACTTTAGAAATTATCCTCTTGGCCAATACTTTCAAGGTATTAGATGTGAGAACTTAGAAGACATGACTTTTGAAAATGAATCTTTTGATTTATTCATTACTCAAGACGTTTTTGAGCATGTAATGACGCCAAACAAAGCCTTTAAAGAAATAGAACGAGTATTAAAACCTGGCGGCGCTCATGTATTTACTGTCCCTTGGTATCATACACTCACAAAAACTGTGCAAAGAGCAAGAATGAATCAAGAGGTGATTGAATATATTGAAGAGCCCATTTATCACGGAAACCCTATTGATGAGAATGGATCTTTAGTAACGTTCGATTGGGGGCAGGATATGATTGAATATATTTATACACACGCAAACATGTATACAATTGTTTATTTACAAAAGGATAGATCACTAGGGTTAGATGCTGAATTTTTACATGTTTTTATTAGTAAAAAGCAAGAAAATAAAGTTTAATCACTATATAATTCGGAGGTTTAACAAATGAATAAATTTAAGTTAGGAAGTGATTTTGATCATCTTGTTAATTCACTATCTGATGTCGAACTTCTAAATTTATTTATACAAAGTTGTTCACAAACAACGATAAATGGGGTTCCCGTACCTAGGTTTCCTCCTGAAGAAATTCAAAAACAATTTGTAGGTGCTTCCTATGAACATGCTCTTTACGAAGCATATTTGTTTTATAGACATATAAAAGAATACGCCCAAAATTTAGGGGTTCCCTTGAATAAAGAAAGTAAAGTTTTAGACTTCGGCTGCGGATGGGGAAGAATTATACGCTTCTTATTTAAAGATGCCTCTGATCAAAATTTACTTGGCATTGATGTCGATCCTGCGATGATCACACTTTGTAATGAAACACTAGGAAGAGGGATATATAAAACAGCAAGTCCACATCCCCCTGTAGAATTTATTAGTGACAATTCATTAGATATCATATTCGCTTATTCTGTATTCTCACATTTATCCGAAGCAACTGCCGAAAATTGGGTAAAAGAATTTTCAAGAGTTCTTCGCCCTGGTGGAATCTTCATCGCAACAACACAAGCGCGCTATTTTCTTGATTTTTGTCAACAATTCCAAGAACATCCTGAATTAATTCAAACAGGATGGCATAAAACTTTATCTCAAGCTTTTCCAGATATACATCGCGCCATCTCGGATTATGAAAACGGCAAATTTGTTCACAGTCCTACTGGTGCAGGAGATGTTAGAAATAGTAGTTTTTACGGAGAAACTGTTATACCTAGGACTTATATTGAAAATCATTATGAGAAATATTTAAAGCTACAAGACTTTTTTGATGATGTAAATCGATTACCACAGGCCCTCTTTGTCCTTCAAAAAATTTAATTCCTTTCATTCAACGTAATAAATTTCATGACGAAAAGCACTTTCTATTTCAGCTATATATCAAATTACCTAATACTCTCTTATTAAGTAAGCTAAAAAAAATCCAATACATACCATAAAAAGACAGTAAACAGATAACATATCTCTTGTTTTAAAATTGCTTCACCAAATCAAGAATGACTTCCCAACACTTGAACTACGAAAAACATGAGGGGGATATAACTTGAAAATAATCGCTTTTTACTTACCACAATTCCATCAAATTAAAGAAAATGATCGATGGTGGGGGAAAGGATTTACTGAATGGACAAATACTAAAAGTGCACGACCTTTATTTTCAGGACATTATCAACCTAGGGAACCTTATCAAGATTTTTATTACGATTTAACTACCCCCTCCGTAAGAAAGTGGCAAGCGGAAATCGCTAAAGCATACGGTATATATGGTTTTTGTTATTATCATTACTGGTTTAAGGGAAAAAGACTATTAGAAACACCCTTTAATGAGGTACTAAAGATGAAGGAACCTGACTTCCCTTTTTGTCTTTCTTGGGCAAATGAACCATGGACAAAATCTTGGGATGGTCTCGATAAACATATATTAATGCCTCAAGACTACGGAGATATATCTGATTGGAAGGAACACTTTGATTATTTATTACAGGCTTTCCAAGATGAGAGATATATTTATATAGATGATAAACCTCTATTCATTATTTATCGTCCAGGACATATTCCTGATTGTGAAAAAATGCTTAATTACTGGAATGCATTAGCGCGAGAAAATGGTTTAAAAGGTATATACTTTGCTGAAACATTAAACAGTTTTCCACTACCTAATATAAATGGATTCGATGCCAGCATTCAGTTTGAACCTTTCTATACAATTGCCCATGATAGCTCTTCAGACATAAATAAGGTAATATATGATTCTGATATGCAATTAAATGTTTGGGACTACGATAAAGTATGGATGTATATATTACAACGATCGCTCCCAAAGAAAAAAACATTTCCCGGGGCTTTTGTTGATTGGGATAATACTGCACGACGTAAAAACGCGAATAGCAGCATCTTTGTAGGTTCTACCCCTGAAAAGTTCACCATATATTTAAGCAAGCAAATTCATCGTACTTACTCTTTTTATAACAGCGAGTTTTTATTTATTAACGCATGGAACGAGTGGGCGGAAGGAACTTACTTAGAGCCAGATAAAAAATATGGATTTTCTTATTTAGAAGGGGTTAAAAATGCAATTGATAGAGGTATGAAAGCATACAAAAAAGACGAGTCATTCTGACTCGTCTTAAAGTTGCTTGGCGACGTCCTACTCTCACAGGGACAAGGTCCCAACTACCATCGGCGCTAGAGAGCTTAACTTCCGTGTTCGGTATGGGAACGGGTGTGACCTCTCTGCCATCATCACCAAACTATGAAGGCATATTCCTTCAAAACTAGATAACATTGCTACATATTATATGGTTAAGTCCTCGATCTATTAGTATTCGTCAGCTCCACATGTCACCATGCTTCCACCTCGAACCTATCAACCTGATCATCTTTCAGGGATCTTACTAGCTTACGCTATGGGAAATCTCATCTTGAGGGGGGCTTCATGCTTAGATGCTTTCAGCACTTATCCCTTCCGCACATAGCTACCCAGCTATGCCCTTGGCAGAACAACTGGTACACCAGCGGTGCGTCCATCCCGGTCCTCTCGTACTAAGGACAGCTCCTCTCAAATTTCCTACGCCCACGACGGATAGGGACCGAACTGTCTCACGACGTTCTGAACCCAGCTCGCGTACCGCTTTAATGGGCGAACAGCCCAACCCTTGGGACCGACTACAGCCCCAGGATGCGATGAGCCGACATCGAGGTGCCAAACCTCCCCGTCGATGTGGACTCTTGGGGGAGATAAGCCTGTTATCCCCGGGGTAGCTTTTATCCGTTGAGCGATGGCCCTTCCATGCGGAACCACCGGATCACTAAGCCCGACTTTCGTCCCTGCTCGACTTGTAGGTCTCGCAGTCAAGCTCCCTTATGCCTTTGCACTCTACGAATGATTTCCAACCATTCTGAGGGAACCTTTGGGCGCCTCCGTTACACTTTAGGAGGCGACCGCCCCAGTCAAACTGCCCACCTGACACTGTCTCCCGGGTCGATAAGACCCGTAGGTTAGAATTTCAATACAGTCAGGGCGGTATCCCACCAGCGCCTCCACCGAAGCTAGCGCTCCGGTTTCAATGGCTCCCGCCTATCCTGTACAAACTGTACCAAAATTCAATATCAGGCTACAGTAAAGCTCCACGGGGTCTTTCCGTCCTGTCGCGGGTAACCTGCATCTTCACAGGTACTATAATTTCACCGAGTCTCTGGTTGAGACAGTGCCCAAATCGTTACACCTTTCGTGCGGGTCGGAACTTACCCGACAAGGAATTTCGCTACCTTAGGACCGTTATAGTTACGGCCGCCGTTTACTGGGGCTTCAGTTCAGAGCTTCGCTTACGCTAACCCCTCTCCTTAACCTTCCAGCACCGGGCAGGTGTCACCCCCTATACTTCGCCTTACGGCTTCGCAGAGAGCTGTGTTTTTGCTAAACAGTCGCTTGGGCCTATTCACTGCGGCTTTCCGTTAAGAAAGCACCCCTTCTCCCGAAGTTACGGGGTCATTTTGCCGAGTTCCTTAACCAGAGTTCTCTCGCACACCTTAGGATTCTCTCCTCGCCTACCTGTGTCGGTTTGCGGTACAGGCACCTTTTATCTCGCTAGAAGCTTTTCTTGGCAGCGGGGAATCAAAGACTTCGCT
>NZ_JBBOTE010000001.1:4017500-4025000 GCF_038005385.1 Bacillus sp. FSL K6-2944
TCTCACTGCGTGGATCACACCTTTTCAAATTCTAATAAATAGCTTGTTTATCAGAATTTCAGCCATGCCAGAAGAGGTGAGTCATAGATAGCCAGACCTGTAATTCACTATCTCTGAAGCTCATCTATGCCATCAATTGATACCTTTGGTTTCTAACTATGAATGAATCAATCAACTTCATATCCTTCCCTCTTTATTTTCGGTGAATTTTACCTGTTTCTAATCCCCATATAAAACACCCCAGTTCTCTTGCGATAGCTGTAACGGCAACATTTCTAGGTTTCCCTTGATATATCATGCGATAATATTTTCTTTGTAACCTTTCTACAGCCTGATCCGCATAAGCAATCACTTCGCTTCGTTGCCCTTTTTGTCTTGCTTTCACTCGCTTCGATTTTAATCCGATTGTTCCTTTTACCAACGCATTTGCACATTCTACAAGAGTAGACCTAACGGTCGAATTTCCTTGTTTTGTAATCGAACGTCGACTGATTTTTTCTCCACTTGAGCTTTCGCTTGGTGTCAATCCTACATAAGCCATAAATGCTTTAGCCGTGGGAAAACGAGTGAAGTCTGCAATTTCCACATGAACAGTCATTGCCGATGTTGTATCTATACCTTTTAAGCATCTTAAATTTGCGATTGGTTCTTCGTACCTTTCACGATGAGATAATTCTTCTAATCTCAGACTGAACCGCTCAATTTTATCGACTAGAACATCATACTGTAATAGGTATTCGCCTAACGTTTCTTTGAATAATCCTTGTAGATCAAGATTCTTTAACCATTTCATATAAGCGATTGTCCAGCTTGATTTCCCTTCATACACATAGCCATGCCTTAAAAGGAATGCTTTTATCTGTTGTTTTATTTTTTTCAAAGATGTTTTAAAATCACCTAACATGCGGATATACTCTTTCACGGCAACATCCTCTTCTTCTGGAACATATACTTCTTTATAGGTGCCATTTGCTAAATTAAGAGCAATCATTTTGGCATCGAATTTATCATTTTTAACCATTTTATTTTTTGATGAACTGTACATTGTTGTGGGAGCTAAAATATCACAATCAATTCCATTTTGTTCAAGAAGATTATGAAGTGAATACCCTAAACAACCAGCCTCATATCCAGCTTTAATTTTTATATCTTCACCATATTTTGTTTTCAGTTTCTCAACGAATTTTTTTACGAGAGATACATTTGAAGCACATCGTGCTTCTCTTACAATTTCCCCAGTTGTTCCGTGTAGTGCACATAAGCTAAAACTTTCCTTGTGGACATCCATCCCAATATAGATTATATTTTCCATAGTGGCCTCCTATTATCATAGGGTATAACCCCATTCATAATGTTTTCATTCATTATTATGGGTTAAAATCCCTGACTTGATAATCTAGGAGGTCGCTTCATATTATCTCCATTATCGGATATATAGATGCTTTGAAAGACGGAGTTGCTGCTTCTGAAATAGAAAAACAAGAATATCTTAAAATACTCTATATGAAATCAAATAACTTAAAGCACCTAGTTGATGAAATATTCAATATGGCGAAGCTAGACGCTAATGAATTTCCACTAAAAGAAGAAAAACTCGACTTTTCTGAAGTTACTAGAGAAGTTTTGATTGAATTTTTACCTGAGCTCTCAAAACATAACATCGAACTGCAAATTCGCATACCAGAGTCTACTTGTCCTATCATCGCAGATCATCTAAGCATTATGCGGATTATCGGTAATTTAATGAAAAATGCAATTTATTACGGAAAGGATGGGAAAACAATAGGAGTCGAATTGCTAGAAGCTGATGCAGAATACGAACTTCATATTTGGGATCAAGGCCCTGGTATTCCAAAACATGATTTACAAAACGTATTTGAGCGAATGTACCGAAGCGAACAATCAAGAAACTCTTCATTTGGTGGTAGCGGTCTCGGGCTTTCTATTTCCAAAGCGCTCGTTGAGAAAAACGGTGGACATATATGGGTTGAAAGTACTCCATGGAAACGAACTACTTTTGGCTTTTCTATTCCAAAACACAATACTTTTAAGAAATAGTTAAGAAATGATTAATATGCAGTTAAGCCTTCCTTTTTATGATGTAAGTAAGAACTTATAGAAAGCAGGTGTCTCCTATAAATACAATTATAAAAACGACTAACCTTACTAAAGTATATGGCAATCAAAAGTCAGTAGATAATTTAAATATTAATGTTCAACAAGGGGAGATTTATGGCTTCATAGGCCGCAACGGTGCTGGTAAAACAACAACCATTCGCATGCTGCTTAGTCTTATAAAGCCTACAAGTGGAACGATTGAAATATTCGGAGAGAACTTATTCCAAAATCAAAAAGATATTTTAAGCAGAATTGGTTCTATAGTTGAAGTTCCAGGATTTTATGAAAACTTAACTGCAAAAGAAAACCTATTAATTAATGCAAAAATAATTGGGGTTGACAAAAAGAATGCTATCGAAGAAGCATTAGAAATAGTAGGCTTGCAGCATGAGACAAAAAAGTTAGTAGGAAAGTATTCTTTAGGAATGAAGCAACGCTTAGGAATTGCGCGTGCTCTTCTCCATTATCCTGAGCTACTCATATTAGATGAACCAACTAACGGACTAGACCCTATTGGTATTAAAGAAATGCGAAAACTTATTCATTCTTTAGCTCAAGAAAGAAATATAACAATACTGATTTCTAGTCACATATTAGCCGAGGTAGAACAGTTAGTTGATCGTATCGGAATTATTCATGAAGGAAAGTTACTAGAAGAAGTTTCTCTTGATACGCTACGCAAAGCAAACCGTAAGTACATAGAGTTTCAAGTGAATAATGACGATAAAGCTGTGATGTTATTAGAAAATCATCTTCAAATTTTTGATTATGAAGTACATGATGAAGGAAATATTCGTATTTACTCTCATTTTGGACAACAAGGATACATAAACAGAACGTTCGTTCTTAACGATATTGAAGTATTAAAAATGATGATAAGTGAAGATAGACTAGAAGATTATTTCACCAAACTAGTTGGAGGTGGAACAATTGGTTAATCTACTCTATACAGAACTCTTAAAACTAAAACGCTCTAATATGTTTTTAATTAGCATTATTGGTGCTGGTGTCGCACCTTTCTTAGTTGTAGTAGCCTCTTATATACATATAAAAACAAAACAGCCAACTCCAACTATTTGGTTCGATCAATTATTTACTGACGTTAACTTATATACTACTTTAGTTATAGGATTCCCCTTATATGGAGTAGTGGTTGCTTATTTGCTTACCCGCGAATATACAGAAGATACACTGAAAAATTTACTAACTATCCCCGTGTCACGCATTAGCTTTATTACAAGTAAATTCATCATTCTCTTTCTTTGGATTATGATGCTAACTTTAGTCGCTTGGGCACTTACTTTAATATTAGGGCTATTGGGGAACTTCCCTGGTTTTAACATTTCTTTACTTTTAGGTTCTTTCCTAGAATTTTTAATATGTGGTGGACTTCTCTTTCTATTGTCTTCACCTATTGTGCTACTAACTCTTGTAATGAAGAGCTATGTACCACCCATTATATTAACAGTCATTATTACAATGACTAATCTTATGCTCGTAAACTCCAAGCATAAAGATTTATTTCCGTGGACCGCTACTCTAGATATCGCAAATAACGAATTACAACCGACATATCCACCAGAGTATTCTTATATCATCATTGCAGTAACGACAATTTCCGGATTTATTGCAACACTATTCTATTTTAAAAAAGTAGACATTCATTAATGTATAGGAGTGAAACTATGAGCGATATCATTATTGCCTTCATACTCGGTATTGTAGAAGGATTAGCTGAATTTTTACCTATATCTTCTACTGGCCACCTTATATTAGTCGGGCATTTATTAGGCTTTGAGGGAGAAAGAGCAAAAACGTTTGAAATTGTTATTCAGCTAGGCGCAATTTTAGCTATTGCAATTTTATATCATAAACGTCTCGTTTCTTTATGTAATATTAAACCTCTTATACAGAAAGAAAAAAAATTCAACGCGTTCCATGTATTTCTTGGCGTATTTCCGGCAGTGGTTGCTGGCTTGCTACTACATGATATTATTAAAACATACTTATTCCAGCCATACACTGTTGTGATTGGACTTGTAGCAGGGGCAATTCTTATGATCTTTGCAGAAGTAAAAAAGAAAGAGGCAGCAGCCTATTCACTGGACGATTTAACATACCGCCAAGCTTTAACAATCGGATTATTTCAGTGCTTAGCGGTATACCCTGGCTTCTCTAGAGCTGGCTCTACTATCTCTGGAGGTCTATTGGCAAAAGTAAATTATAAGACTGCATCTGAATTCTCTTTTCTAATAGCTCTTCCTGTAATGATTGGGGCAACAGGCTTAGACTTACTAAAAAGTTGGAAGTATTTAAGTGTCGATGACATCCCTATGTTCGCGGTAGGATTCATTACCTCTTTTATAGTAGCGATGCTAGCAGTAGTAACTTTTCTAAAGCTTTTAGAGAAGATAGGTTTAAAACCTTTTGCATACTACCGTATTTTGTTGGCTATCTTATTTACGCTTTTCGTATTGCTATAGATTCATATAAGTCACATATTATTAAACTGATATTCAATTTAGAATATCGGTTTTTTTATCTATTTCAACTCTAGTATTACTCACTTCAATATGGCATAGTGATAATAAACTACCATTCATAATCTGAACGTTCTTTAAGTAACTATGTCCTTTATCATAAAATGCAATTGGAAAATTAAAGATCCCATATATGTACAGAACATATTTACAAACTATATTCACTCCACATAGTATCTTTTTAATTTGCAAAACACTGATACAAATTAAAAATAAGTACAAAGGCATAACAAATAAATAAATTTCCAAGGAATTATAAAGAGATTAAATATTAATTAGAGTGAGGTGACGATAAAAATGAATCAATTAGCACAGACATATTGGGATACTTATTGGGGAAACAACAAAAAACCAGAATCTGTTACAGCTTGGCAATTTGGGGATGCCCCTAATTATCTTGCACAACTAGTAATTGACGGTATTAAAACAGCTACATGCTCCGGTCACATTTTTTATGAATTAGAAAATGAATCGCTACCGACTACTAATGATTATAGTATTATACTCAATAGTAATGATGAACCTGTAGCTATTATTAAGACAATAGAAGTAACTGTAACACCAATGAATGAAGTAAGCGAAGAATTCGCTATCGCTGAAGGTGAAGGAGATCGTACTTATAATTACTGGAGAGACACCCATGTTCGTTTTTTTACAAAGGAACTAAATGAGATTGGTCTTAATTTCTCTGAAGATATGTTACTCGTCTATGAGCGTTTTGAACTTGTTGATGTGAACAATAAAGTGAAATTTTAATAAACTGAGATTTACCAGCCATTCTTATTTTTATAAACACAAAAAAGACGAGTCATTCTGACTCGTCTTAAAGTTGCTTGGCGACGTCCTACTCTCACAGGGACAAGGTCCCAACTACCATCGGCGCTAGAGAGCTTAACTTCCGTGTTCGGTATGGGAACGGGTGTGACCTCTCTGCCATCATCACCAAACTATGAAGGCATATTCCTTCAAAACTAGATAACATTGCTACATATTATATGGTTAAGTCCTCGATCTATTAGTATTCGTCAGCTCCACATGTCACCATGCTTCCACCTCGAACCTATCAACCTGATCATCTTTCAGGGATCTTACTAGCTTACGCTATGGGAAATCTCATCTTGAGGGGGGCTTCATGCTTAGATGCTTTCAGCACTTATCCCTTCCGCACATAGCTACCCAGCTATGCCCTTGGCAGAACAACTGGTACACCAGCGGTGCGTCCATCCCGGTCCTCTCGTACTAAGGACAGCTCCTCTCAAATTTCCTACGCCCACGACGGATAGGGACCGAACTGTCTCACGACGTTCTGAACCCAGCTCGCGTACCGCTTTAATGGGCGAACAGCCCAACCCTTGGGACCGACTACAGCCCCAGGATGCGATGAGCCGACATCGAGGTGCCAAACCTCCCCGTCGATGTGGACTCTTGGGGGAGATAAGCCTGTTATCCCCGGGGTAGCTTTTATCCGTTGAGCGATGGCCCTTCCATGCGGAACCACCGGATCACTAAGCCCGACTTTCGTCCCTGCTCGACTTGTAGGTCTCGCAGTCAAGCTCCCTTATGCCTTTGCACTCTACGAATGATTTCCAACCATTCTGAGGGAACCTTTGGGCGCCTCCGTTACACTTTAGGAGGCGACCGCCCCAGTCAAACTGCCCACCTGACACTGTCTCCCGGGTCGATAAGACCCGTAGGTTAGAATTTCAATACAGTCAGGGCGGTATCCCACCAGCGCCTCCACCGAAGCTAGCGCTCCGGTTTCAATGGCTCCCGCCTATCCTGTACAAACTGTACCAAAATTCAATATCAGGCTACAGTAAAGCTCCACGGGGTCTTTCCGTCCTGTCGCGGGTAACCTGCATCTTCACAGGTACTATAATTTCACCGAGTCTCTGGTTGAGACAGTGCCCAAATCGTTACACCTTTCGTGCGGGTCGGAACTTACCCGACAAGGAATTTCGCTACCTTAGGACCGTTATAGTTACGGCCGCCGTTTACTGGGGCTTCAGTTCAGAGCTTCGCTTACGCTAACCCCTCTCCTTAACCTTCCAGCACCGGGCAGGTGTCACCCCCTATACTTCGCCTTACGGCTTCGCAGAGAGCTGTGTTTTTGCTAAACAGTCGCTTGGGCCTATTCACTGCGGCTTTCCGTTAAGAAAGCACCCCTTCTCCCGAAGTTACGGGGTCATTTTGCCGAGTTCCTTAACCAGAGTTCTCTCGCACACCTTAGGATTCTCTCCTCGCCTACCTGTGTCGGTTTGCGGTACAGGCACCTTTTATCTCGCTAGAAGCTTTTCTTGGCAGCGGGGAATCAAAGACTTCGCTCCATAAGGAGCTTCCCCATCACAGCTCAGCCTTTACGATAAGCGGATTTGCCTACTTATCAGCCTAACTGCTTGGACGTGCACAACCAATCGCACGCTTCTTCTATCCTTCTGCGTCCCTCCATTGCTCAAACGATAAAGAGGTGGTACAGGAATATCAACCTGTTGTCCATCGCCTACGCCTGTCGGCCTCGGCTTAGGTCCTGACTAACCCTGAGCGGACGAGCCTTCCTCAGGAAACCTTAGGCATTCGGTGGACGGGATTCTCACCCGTCTTTCGCTACTCATACCGGCATTCTCACTTCTAAGCACTCCACCAGTCCTTCCGGTCTGACTTCACTGTCCTTAGAACGCTCCCCTACCACTGATACCATTGGTATCAATCCGCAGCTTCGGTGGTGTATTTAGCCCCGGTACATTTTCGGCGCAGAGTCACTCGACTAGTGAGCTATTACGCACTCTTTAAATGGTGGCTGCTTCTAAGCCAACATCCTAGTTGTCTAAGCAACTCCACATCC
>NZ_JBBOTE010000001.1:4030000-4032500 GCF_038005385.1 Bacillus sp. FSL K6-2944
TTTCTAACTTAAATCTTCTTATATTAAAGTACATCAAAAACAACTGTACTATTTTAACACACTGATGAATCCTATCTTTAAGAAATAAAATAGAAAATCTTAAATTACATATAAAGAATCACGAAAGAAATTGAATAAAACTTATATAGCTACGTACTCAAAAACCTTTTTGAAAAGCGAGAAGCACTTCAAAATATTTAGCTTTGAAAAGAAGTTATAAAACACAAAAAAGACGAGTCATTCTGACTCGTCTTAAAGTTGCTTGGCGACGTCCTACTCTCACAGGGACAAGGTCCCAACTACCATCGGCGCTAGAGAGCTTAACTTCCGTGTTCGGTATGGGAACGGGTGTGACCTCTCTGCCATCATCACCAAACTATGAAGGCATATTCCTTCAAAACTAGATAACATTGCTACATATTATATGGTTAAGTCCTCGATCTATTAGTATTCGTCAGCTCCACATGTCACCATGCTTCCACCTCGAACCTATCAACCTGATCATCTTTCAGGGATCTTACTAGCTTACGCTATGGGAAATCTCATCTTGAGGGGGGCTTCATGCTTAGATGCTTTCAGCACTTATCCCTTCCGCACATAGCTACCCAGCTATGCCCTTGGCAGAACAACTGGTACACCAGCGGTGCGTCCATCCCGGTCCTCTCGTACTAAGGACAGCTCCTCTCAAATTTCCTACGCCCACGACGGATAGGGACCGAACTGTCTCACGACGTTCTGAACCCAGCTCGCGTACCGCTTTAATGGGCGAACAGCCCAACCCTTGGGACCGACTACAGCCCCAGGATGCGATGAGCCGACATCGAGGTGCCAAACCTCCCCGTCGATGTGGACTCTTGGGGGAGATAAGCCTGTTATCCCCGGGGTAGCTTTTATCCGTTGAGCGATGGCCCTTCCATGCGGAACCACCGGATCACTAAGCCCGACTTTCGTCCCTGCTCGACTTGTAGGTCTCGCAGTCAAGCTCCCTTATGCCTTTGCACTCTACGAATGATTTCCAACCATTCTGAGGGAACCTTTGGGCGCCTCCGTTACACTTTAGGAGGCGACCGCCCCAGTCAAACTGCCCACCTGACACTGTCTCCCGGGTCGATAAGACCCGTAGGTTAGAATTTCAATACAGTCAGGGCGGTATCCCACCAGCGCCTCCACCGAAGCTAGCGCTCCGGTTTCAATGGCTCCCGCCTATCCTGTACAAACTGTACCAAAATTCAATATCAGGCTACAGTAAAGCTCCACGGGGTCTTTCCGTCCTGTCGCGGGTAACCTGCATCTTCACAGGTACTATAATTTCACCGAGTCTCTGGTTGAGACAGTGCCCAAATCGTTACACCTTTCGTGCGGGTCGGAACTTACCCGACAAGGAATTTCGCTACCTTAGGACCGTTATAGTTACGGCCGCCGTTTACTGGGGCTTCAGTTCAGAGCTTCGCTTACGCTAACCCCTCTCCTTAACCTTCCAGCACCGGGCAGGTGTCACCCCCTATACTTCGCCTTACGGCTTCGCAGAGAGCTGTGTTTTTGCTAAACAGTCGCTTGGGCCTATTCACTGCGGCTTTCCGTTAAGAAAGCACCCCTTCTCCCGAAGTTACGGGGTCATTTTGCCGAGTTCCTTAACCAGAGTTCTCTCGCACACCTTAGGATTCTCTCCTCGCCTACCTGTGTCGGTTTGCGGTACAGGCACCTTTTATCTCGCTAGAAGCTTTTCTTGGCAGCGGGGAATCAAAGACTTCGCTCCATAAGGAGCTTCCCCATCACAGCTCAGCCTTTACGATAAGCGGATTTGCCTACTTATCAGCCTAACTGCTTGGACGTGCACAACCAATCGCACGCTTCTTCTATCCTTCTGCGTCCCTCCATTGCTCAAACGATAAAGAGGTGGTACAGGAATATCAACCTGTTGTCCATCGCCTACGCCTGTCGGCCTCGGCTTAGGTCCTGACTAACCCTGAGCGGACGAGCCTTCCTCAGGAAACCTTAGGCATTCGGTGGACGGGATTCTCACCCGTCTTTCGCTACTCATACCGGCATTCTCACTTCTAAGCACTCCACCAGTCCTTCCGGTCTGACTTCACTGTCCTTAGAACGCTCCCCTACCACTGATACCATTGGTATCAATCCGCAGCTTCGGTGGTGTATTTAGCCCCGGTACATTTTCGGCGCAGAGTCACTCGACTAGTGAGCTATTACGCACTCTTTAAATGGTGGCTGCTTCTAAGCCAACATCCTAGTTGTCTAAGCAACTCCACATCCTTTTCCACTTAATACACACTTTGGGACCTTAGCTGGCGGTCTGGGCTGTTTCCCTTTTGACTACGGATCTTATCACTCGCAGTCTGACTCCTAAGGATAAGTCATTGGCATTCGGAGTTTGACTGAATTCGGTAATCCGATGAGGACCCCTAGTCCAATCAGTGCTCTACCTCCAAGACTCTTACACTTAAGGCTAGCCCTAAAGCTATTTCGGGGAGAACCAGCTATC
>NZ_JBBOTE010000001.1:4035000-4098249 GCF_038005385.1 Bacillus sp. FSL K6-2944
GCCGCCAGCGTTCATCCTGAGCCAGGATCAAACTCTCCAATAAAGTTAGTTTGTCTAGCATCTAAAATAAAAATTGACGTTTCACGTTGTTTGTTTCGTTCAGTTTTCAAAGAACTACTTAGTCGCTCATTTGCGACTCCCTTATGTTAACATCTTCGTTAGTTAATGTCAACTAAGTTTTTCATTTCGTTTGTCGCTTTTGACGTTAATGTCATCGGCGACTTGTTCTATATTACACCTCTAAGCTCTAATCGTCAATATATTTTTATAAAAAATATAAAAAGGCTTATTTCTTTTAAAATAAGCCTTTTTATCACATATCATTCTATTCATTTATTATTTTTCTATAATTGGTAACGAGACGATAAATTGAATAGTGCCATCCCTATATTCCGCTCGAATACTACCACCTTGTAACTCAACAATACTTTTCGCAATCGCTAAACCGAGTCCCGACCCTTCCGTTACTCTACTTCGAGATTGATCCTTCTTATAGAAACGTTCAAACAAATTCGCTAACTCTTCTCTTGTAAACTCTTCACTATGATTCGCAATTACAATTTGTATATCCCTACGCTGCCTTTGAAGAGAAACTTTTATCTCTCCATCATCTTTACTATACTTAATTGCATTCATTAGTAAATTATCAAATACACGAACCATCTTTTCCGAATCAATCGATGCATAAGCACGTTCCTCAGGAAACTTCTTAACAAAAGTAAGTCCATGCTCTTCCGCTTGCGGTACTAACTCTTCTATTAATTGCTCAAGCAACTCATTTACACATACTTCTTGTTTTTCTAATACAACTTGTTCATTTGTTAACTTCGTATACTCAAATAAATCTTCTATTAAATTTTTTAACTGCTCCGACTTTGCAAAAGCAATTCTCGTATACTCATCGTGTTGTTCTTTATTTTCATATTTAGAATCTCGAAGTAATCGTAAGTAACCCATAATAGAAGTAAGTGGTGTACGCAAATCATGCGATACATTTGTGATAAGCTCATTCTTTTGCTTTTCTAATTTACGTTCCTTTTCTATATTATTCATAAGCTCTTCTGCCATATTATTAATATTCTCCGTTAAAGCTGCAATCTCATCTTCACCTTTTTTCTCAATGCGGTAGGCTAAGTTACCTCTTTCTATTTCCTTTACGCCTTGTGCCATTGCTTCAATCTGCTTCATCTTTCTCTTTGTTATATAGAAGAAAGAGAAAATGAATACAAGTACACCAATTAAAAACGGGAATGGTCCTTCTTGCGTATCATATATTACCTCTCCCTCTGGAATTCCACTAACAAACATGTACAAATTCTTTCCTTCAATAGTAATAGGTGAAAAAGATATAAACTCTTTTCTTGTACTTTCAAATACATTTCTACCATCTGTATAATTAATCGCGAATGATGCTGCATTACGAATCGTATTATGCAAATCGATTTGCTCTTCTTGCGCTTGCTTTGTTTTATATAAAACTTTACCACTTTCATCAGTAACCAATATCTTCAAAGCTCTAGACCCTTGCTCTAAATTTTGGTTCTCCATTTCGATCATATTTGATATAGCTTCTAATTTATTTTCATGAACCGAACTATTTGCCGCTCCTTGAGCTTGGTGATTAATTTGTTCCATACCAGCCCGATAATCGATAGTTGCTTGACGATTCGCATTCTCAAAAAACGGTGCTGCTGCCTTTGCTGACAAAACTCCTAATAACGCACAAGCAGCAAAAGTAGTAATCAATTGAATCCTTATACTCTTTCGTACGCTCTTTACTAATTTCTCAATTAATTGTCTTATTTTCCTTATATAAGTAAACGGATTAAATATCTTTTTCAATCTTATACCCCACTCCCCATACTGTTTTTATATATCTAGGTTTCCTTGGATTCTCCTCAATCTTTTCACGCACTTTTCGAATATGCACCATTACAGTATTATCAGACTGGAAAGATCGTTCGTTCCACACCTTTTCATAAATTTGCTCCGCACTAAACACCATACCTGGATTTCTAGCTAGCAATTCTAAAATTGAAAATTCCCTCGGAGTTAGTTTCACTTCTTCTCCCTCTACAATAACTTTATGGGTCGAGATGTTGATTTTCATCTCCCCAATTTCTAACTCGTCCTCATTTTGAATAGCGAAACCATTCATTTTCATATAACGGCGTAACTGAGATTTAATTCGTGCAATTAGCTCTAACGGATTAAACGGCTTCGTTACATAATCATCTGCCCCTGTTGTTAATCCTAAAATCTTATCCATATCTTGCGTTTTGGCAGAAAGCATAATAATAGGCATTTCTTTCGCTTCCCTTACCTTCATACACATATGAATACCATCCACTTTCGGCATCATAATATCTAATACGACTAGATGTACTTCATTTTCTTCCAATAGACGTAATCCTTCTTCTCCGTCTCCTGCTTGTAATACTTTATATCCTTCATTCTTTAAATAGATTGTAATTAAATTCCGAATTTCTTTTTCATCATCTACGACAAGTATTGTTTCGTGTGCCACAATATCTCCCCCATCACTTTTTTAATCCCTAACTTCTATTATAGGAAAACTTCTGAAGAAAAACGCTCGGAAATCCTTAAGATTTTCTGAAGACGCAAAAAAGGTCTAGACTCCCCTTAAGTCTAGACCTTTAAAAAACCCCTTTTATTTACGAACGTAGATGAAATATAGTACGAATAAAACTCCCATAACATACATAATCGGATGAACCTCTTTACGACGACCACTCACAACCATTGTAATTGGATAGAAGATAAATCCAATCGCAATCCCAGTTGCGATACTATACGTAAGTGGCATAGAGATAATTGTAAAGAATGCTGGCACTGCAATCTCGAATTTCTTCCAATCAATTTCCCCTAAGGAAGAAACCATCAAGATTCCTACAATAATTAAAGCCGGCGCCGTTACAGCTGGCGTTACAACACTTAGTAATGGCGAGAAGAATAGTGCCAGTAAAAAGAATCCTGCTGTTACAACTGCTGTAAATCCAGAACGACCTCCTGCTGCTACCCCTGCAGACGATTCAATGTAAGATGTTGTTGTTGATGTACCCAAGATCGCACCAATTACAGTTGCAATCGCATCTGCAAATAACGCTTTTCCTGCACGTGGTAATTTATTGTTCTTCATTAA
Organism: Bacillus sp. FSL K6-2944; assembly: GCF_038005385.1. NCBI lineage: Bacteria > Bacillati > Bacillota > Bacilli > Caryophanales > Bacillaceae > Bacillus > Bacillus sp. FSL K6-2944. The sequence continues at coordinate 4,038,164 of NZ_JBBOTE010000001.1, forward strand.
TCCTGCTTGATTTGCAACCGCTACAAGCGTACCTGCTGTATCAAAGAAATCGATAAAGAAGAACGTTATAATAACAATCCCCATTTGAACTGTGAAAATATCTCCGAAGTGCGTTAACGCCACGCCGAACGTTGGTTCTAGACTCGGTATTGCTCCCACCACAGCTTTCGGAGTATCAATTAATCCTGTTGCTACTCCTAAGATCGCTGTAAGAATCATACCGTAAAATACTGCACCATTAATTTTCTTAATCATGAAGATGATCGTAGTAACAACCCCGAAGATTGCTAGTAACGTTGTACCCTTTGTTAAGTCCCCCAACCCAACAAGAACTGCATCATTTTTCACGATAATTCCGGCATTTTGGAATCCAAGAAATGCAATGAACAATCCGATACCTGCTGCTACTGCAAACTTTAACTCCGATGGAATTGCATTGATGATTTTTTCACGAATACCTGAAGCAGTAAGAATAATAAAGATAATACCTGACATTAATGTTCCGGCAATTGCTGTTTGCCATGGAATCCCCATCGTTAACACTGCTGTATAAGCAAAGAACGCGTTAATTCCCATACCTGGCGCTAAAGCAATTGGATACTTCGCGAAAATACCCATAATTAACGAACCGATCGCTGCCGCTAATGCCGTAGCAACGAATACTGCACCTGGATCCATCCCTGTACCTGCTGGTAACCCTTTAACATTTCCAAGCGACAGCGTAGCAGGATTGACAAATAGTACGTAAGCCATAGATAGAAATGTCGTTAACCCTGCTATGAACTCAGTCTTATAATTCGTACCGAGCTCATCAAACTGAAAATAGCGTTTCATCCTACGTTTCCCCCGTTATATGATTACTCGCCGCATTTCTCCTAGCCCTCTTTTATCCCGAGAAACAAAAAAGGCTTCCATTGCATATATACATGGAAGCGTTCTATGAATAAAGATAAGATTCCCCTCACCTTTATAAAAACGCCTCGTAGTCAAGCCATTTACGGTAGCTAGGTAGAAACTTTCGGGCCATATCCCCGATATTATACGACGGCTATAATATTCACTTTTTGTTTGAATTACATAATCATATTAACTCGACGAAGTAGTTTTGTCAATTTAAAAACGAACGTTTTTATAAACTTTTATAGTTTCGTTCGTATTAACACCAAAATAAAAAAGATCCACCTATGCATAAGCAATAGATGGACCTTTTTATAAATACTATTCCCACTCAACTTACAAAAAGTATCGCATAATAACACGTACTGATAAATCAATACTTTTAAAACGCATAAAGCGTTTATTTTCATCTAAACCACTCAAATAAAAATAAACAAGTACCATATGAGTACCACACAACATATAAACAAAAGAGCACAGCGTGTATATATAGTGCGACAACACTATATATACCGTCCGCCTAACTAGACTAGGCAAACACCTGCTGTACTCTTACGGACTATTCTACCGTACGTAAGGGTTTCTTAGCAACAGTTTGCTTAAAATTGGCATTCTGTTGCTTTTTTGTTTCCAAAAGGGAGACAAGATTTGTAATGAAAAAGAAACGCATAGACGTAATAGCAAAAGAAGAATCCTACCACAACCTTTCTACATTTAAAGAAGTAGAAGAACTAAACAAAGTAGTTAGAACCTACAGAGACCTTATTAAAAGCTCCGTAAAGCGTTCTGATGTACAATCTAAACTGATTGCACTACTTGAAATTTTAAAACGTCACAGTTGCAAACATGTAGGCGTTAGTTTCCTGTGTAAAAATTCAATTGCTGACATCATGGAAGTTTCATATAAAACTGTGCAACGTTTAATGAAGAAACTTGTGGATTTAGGAATGGTTAAACAAGTAGCAATGAAACGTAAAAAAGACATGCGTCAAACTTCAAATGCTGTTATCATTCAACCAATTGCGGAGGAAGTGTCCGACAAGGTAGGTATAAAAAGTCCTCCAAAGTGTCCTACCATTAAAACAAAACCTGTTTCCTTAAAACAAAATATAAAAGATATAAACAAACGTAATAGTAATGAAAATAACACTACACTTGAGGAAAACATTAAAGAAGCTGATTTTATTGCTCACTGGGTACCAGAACGTTTTGTTTCTTTAGTTATCCCTTTTTACAGTGAGTCTAAAACAATTCAAGAACTGTGGAAGGTCGTAAAACAGTGCAATAAAGTCGTCAACCATACAACAGATGATAAAGCATTTACTAAAGACCAAGAACTTACTATCGGCTTAACAGCTATTAAAGAATTTGTTATGAAAATTAAGTCTGGAACGAAAATGAAAAAGGGTAAATTCGCTTATTTCAACGGGATTGTAAATAAATTAATGGACAAGTTCTATTTTGACGATACATTTATTATTTGAGTATCTGTTCTCCACAAGATTACCTACATTTAAACATCATTCGAAGACAAATTAACCGGCACATTGTATATTAAAGCACCGGTTAATACTATTGCTAATTTTCACTGAACTTATTTATAATACATATAATTTATTTACATTGGCATACCTGGTAAAAACTTAGCTATTAATACCAAAATTGCTGCTAAGAATACCGCTTTAATAATGAATAAAACAATAATTGGAATAGCTGCTTTCACTTTACTTAATCCAGCTGTAACTTGTAACCCTAACCAAATTAAAACCAAATTCCATAAATAGAACAATTCAATTGTATTACCTATTCCATATGCAAGTGAACCTTGGTCAAATAATGGTCCTAAACTTGTATACTGGGTTGCTCCACCATCTAAAATTAGGGCTATAATACCATTAATAAGTCCACCAATAATAAGAATAATATTAGTATATACAACAATCGTTAATAACTTCTTATAAGACGTATCATTTCCAAAGAACATCATAAATACTTTATAAATAGCCGCTACAAATAGCGCCCCAATCATCGCTCCAACAAAACCAGATCCAATTCCATAAATAACTTCTGATGTTATTGAACCCTTACCAGCAAGTTCACCTAATTCTTTCTGCATTTTAATCATTTCAGGTGACGTGTTGACAACATATGTTGTCAAACCACCTACAAGCCCTTGTAACAATGTAACTAAAAAGAACATACCCCAAACTTTCTCGCTCGCCTTCATTCTCTCAAATTGCTCACCTGGAGAAGTAATCATTCCTAATAATGATGGCTTCTTCGCACCTACATCTTGCGTATTAATATTGGCTTCCATTATAACGCCTCCCTCTATTTATATAACCCGTTCTAACGGGCGGTTCACTTCCTCACGCAAGAGGCTACGAACCGCCCACTAGAACGGTAATGTGTAGTTCTACTACACTATTAATTATTCATAACGCAATGCTTCAATTGGATCTAATTTCGCAGCTTTGTTCGCTGGAATTAATCCGAAAATAATACCAAGTGTCATCGAGAACAGTACGCCTCCAACGACAACTTCCCATGAAACGAGTGGTGGCCATTTTGCGAATGTAGAAACGATATATGCTCCGCCATACCCAAGGCCAATTCCGATTAAACCACCTAGAAGTGTTAACATAACTGCTTCAATTAAAAACTGTAATAAAATTTTACTACGCGTTGCTCCAAGTGCTTTACGTACACCAATTTCACGTGTACGCTCCGTTACAGATACAAGCATGATGTTCATAACACCAATTCCACCAACGACTAATGAAATACCAGCGATACCACCGATGATCATTGTCATAATACCGGTCATCTTCGAAATACCTTCTTGAATTTCTTTTAAATTCATAACTTCATATTTACCAGTTGCATCAGTCGGTTTACGACTATTTAAAACATCTGCAGCTTTTTTACCTGCTTTTTCTAGATTATCTACATTTTTTGCTTGAACAGAAATATTTTGAATTTCATCTTTCCCATACAGTGTCGGCCATAATGAAATGGGAACTAGTGCTTCTGATGGTCCCATTCCCATAAACTCATTATCTGATTTGTAGACACCGATAATTTGCATCGGTTGACCTTTCATTTCAATAATTTTACCGACTGGATTGGTATCCTTAAACACCTTTTCTTCCATTTGTTTACTAATCATAACAACGTTATTACCTTGATCCACATCTGATTCTTGTAAAGAACGTCCCTTTAACAACTTTACTTTATTTACTGCAAAGTACTCACTATCTAATCCAGTAATGCTCACCATTTCTTTTTTATCTTCAATATCAAGTGGTTCCATGGTTGAATTTGTTGTTACCACATGTGCGATTTCTGGAATTTTTTTAATTTCAAAAATGTCTTCTTCAGTTATCTTCGGTGCTTCTACCATTCCCATACCGAAAGGATCGTTTATATCTGCACTATAATGAATCGGAACTGTTTGATTACCTGCCCCAACAAACTGCGATTTCAATGCCGCTTCCCCGCCTTGCCCGATTGCAACGACCGTAATAATCGAACCTACCCCGATAATAATACCGAGCATCGTAAGAGCTGAACGTAATTTATGCGCTAAAATAGAAGATAGGGCAATTTTTATACTATCTAGTAAACTCATACCGCACACCTTCTATCTTCTGTAACTTTCCCGTCTCGCAGTACAATGCGGCGGGAAGAATACGCTGCTACTTCCTCTTCATGCGTAACCATAACAATTGTTGTACCTTCTGCATTAAGCTTCGTGAAAATATCCATAACTTGCTCACCAGACTTCGTATCAAGTGCACCAGTCGGTTCATCGGCCATAATGAACGTTGGGTTATTCGCAATCGCTCTCGCAATCGCTACACGCTGCTTCTGTCCACCGGATAACTCATTTGGTAAATGATGCACGCGGTCTGCTAATCCAACTTTACCTAACGCCTCCAAAGCACGCTTGCGACGCTCCGCTTTCTTCACGCCACCGTATACGAGCGGAAGCTCAACATTTTCCACTGCGGAAAGACGAGGCAGTAAATTAAAATGCTGGAATACAAAGCCAATATATTCATTACGAATGAAAGCAAGCTTTGACTCGTCTGCTGTTAAGATATTCACGTCATTCAGCATATATTCGCCTTCTGTTGGACGATCTAAGCAACCAATAATATTCATAAGCGTCGACTTACCAGAACCAGACGGTCCCATAATCGAAACGAACTCACCACTCTGAATCGTTAAACTAATACCATGCAAAATCGGCACCGCCAATTTTCCTTGATAATACGTTTTAGCAATATGATTTAACGTAATCATTTCTCTTTCACTTCCATTCCGTCATACACATCGTCGGAAGGATTTTTAACCACCTTTTGCCCCACTGTTACGCCTTCTACAACCTCTGTCCAGTCTCCATCAGTAGAACCTTTTTTCACATTTTGTTTACGAAGCTTCCCTTTATCCTCAACATAAACAAATGCATCATCGCCTTTTTCTACAATGCTTTTACTTGGAACAGCAATCATCGTCTTATTCTCTAAGTTTACTTGCAGGGAAACATGATAACCTGGAGATAAACCATCTTGACTATCAAGGCTAGCTTTATATGTATACTGAGACATATTTTGAGTTGCTTCACCCATGCCGCCAGCTTTCGCCATCTCTGCACTTGTTGGGAATTCGCTTACCTCTGTAATCTTACCAGTCCACTTCTTCTTATTATTTGCTTTCGCAGTTACAGTGACTGTTTGATCCTTTTGAATTTGTGACTTCTGAAGCTCAGTTAACGTACCTTGAACTTGGAATGGATCTTTAGAAGCTACTTGTAAAAACGCTTTTCCTTGACCACCTAACGCTTGAGATGAACTTTGTGCCGCATCTTTATCTAACTTTTGAACAACACCAGCGAAATTACTATAGATCGTAAGCTCTTTCTGCTTCTTACTTAACTCTTCTTTCTGCAACTTTCCTTTTTCTTTCTCAAGGTCAGTTGTCTTTTGAGCTATCTCTAATTCGTTTACTTGCTCTTCCACCGGATCTGTTACTTCTTTCCCAGCTCCGCTATCTTTTGCCTTCTTAATTTCTTTCTTGAGCGAATCAATCTTTTTCTTTCCTTGATCATAACGCATATCTGCCATCTTCTGATCAAGCTCAGCTTGCTTCATTTGAAGGTTAATCTCTTCATTGTCATAAGAGAATAACTTCGTACCTTTTTCTACCTCTTGCCCTTCTTTTACCTCAATATCTTTCACCTTTCCTTTGGCCGGATCTGCATAGAAGCTTTCGATATTACCAGGCTTCACCTGACCAGAAATTAACTTTGTATTATTCAACTTACGCTCTGTCACTTTCTCAAAACTTACAGCATCAGCATTTGTTGATGCCCCCTTCTTCTTACCTTGCATAACAAAAATATTAATTGCCGCTACAATAACAATTAGTGCAATAACCCCGACAATAATCCCTTTCTTTTTTCTTTTTGGGGTAGAAATAATATTTGATTGCATCATATGTCTCCTTTTTAATAATAAATTTTAATTTTATTAACAATTAAATATATCATAACTTTAAAATAATGACAGGATGAAATATTTTGTTTTTTCTAAAAAATGAATATAAATACATTTTTCATTTAGTTTACATTTATAATTCTCATCAATATAGTTATTTTTATATATAATATGTTTTAAAAATTCACAAAAGTTTTTTTATGCATATTTTGAATAAAAAAATAAATTGAAATATTTAAAATTATATATTAAGATTACTTTTGGAAGGAGGCGATATTATGACATACTCAGTTAAAGGAAGAGCCGTTAGCTTTGGTGCTTTACTTGCAGTAGGTGGTGCTTTATTGGCTTCATATGCATTCTTATTAGGCATTTTACCTGAAATGAATTTAGTAAAAGAGTTCAATTTATCTACTGTAGCAGCCGCACAAGTCTTTGCATGGCTTGACTATATCTCTTGGGGTGTTTCCCTTGTTGCTTTAATCGGTTCTCTTGGAACAGGTGGAGCAGCTCTTGTTGCTGCAGCTGGAGCACAAGGTATTAGAAAATACCTTACGGATTTAGCTAAAGAAAAAGGTAAGAAAGCTGCAATTGCTTACTAATTTATTTTAAATTAAGAAAGAGACTGGATAATACTATTCAGTCTCTTTCTTACATTAAATATAAAGAAACAATGGAGGTAGTTGTGAATATATTAAAACTTCTATCAATAGATTTTAAATTAAAATTTACAACTCAATATTCTGCAATATTAAATAGATTTTCTTTTACTAAACGTGTATCCAATAGAAACTTAATTCTTTGTAGTATGTTATTTAAAATATTCATAGGAATTTTTATGTTTTATATTTCAAACGTTTTATTTAATGAGAAATATATGTGGAATATTTTATATGCAAATGTTGGTTTTCTCATAATTTCTTGCTTTATAAAATCAATTACTTCATATAAAGAAACAGCAATATTAAAGTCTGACATATATATATACAGTCTGTTTCCCATGGAGAAAGTCTACAATTTAAACATGTTTTCTTCTTTACTATGGGCGTTGTTTGGAAATATTAGTGGCCTATCTTTATTGTTTATATTGAACATGTATTTAAAAGGATTAGTATATACAATTCTTTCACTTACAAACTGTATATTACTACTAATATTAATATTCACTTTATTTAACAAAATTTCCGCTTCCTATTTCATTAGTAAAATTCAAAAGCCAATAGGAGCAATTCGCTTTTTATTTTATGCTGTATTTTCATGCCTCTTTTTTTTCTTAGGTTACAAATTAGTAGATATTTTTAAACAACCATTTTATGTAGTACGCGAACGTATTATTACGTCTAAGATTTTAACGGATGAAGATTATGCAGAGACAGTTACACAAGAATTTTTTAATTCTATTATTAATCCCTTGCAAGACAGTATGAATAAAACATTATTCGTATTAAAGTCAATTTGTGATTATGTCATTTTTTCACCGTATATGAGTTTCATTTTATTGCTATGTATAGCACTTGTGCTATCTATAAAAAGTAAGCCTTTACTAAATAGGTTTATAGTTTCAGTGAAAAATAAAAAAGATTTACTGTATTATTTCTCAAAACTATATTCATCATTTAATAGAAGAATATTTAACGATGAGATTTTGGAATTTGAAATTAAATTATTGGAAAGAGAAAGGTTTTTAATTTCACCAAAATTCTTTCAAATGATTTTTTTTACATATGAATCTTTATTTTATATGGGACTTTTTGTGAACTTATTTCACTCTTCACATGATAATGCCTTAGAATATTTACTATTTATGGCGTTATTATTGTTAATCATGTTTAATCATTGTTTTGAATTAAGAACAGAGTACCCTCAATTATTTTTATTAGGTGCAATGAGAGAAAAAATTGTACTATTTCGTTTTTCTGGAACAGGCATATACCCATTATATAGAAGTAAAATTTCACTAATGTATACTTTAATGATTATTCCTACAATATGTTTGTTGCTAGTTACTATATATATGATGTTTATAAATATTACATATATCTTCGGGATAATCATAATATGTATTACATTCATATTAGTACCTATCGTTCAAATGTGGGCTACTACATTTTTAATTAAAACAGACTATATTACTTATATGGATGTAGGATCCACAGAAGAAGAGGAGCTTATTAATAAAATTCAAGCCATACCACGAAAAATATTAGTTCTACCATTATTATATTTTTTATATTTCTTATTATTTATGCAGATTCCAGTACAAGTGATATTTTACATTTTTTCTACCTATGTAATCTTTTATATTTTAATAAGTGGAGCATTTATATTTGTTTCAAAAAAATATGCTGTCAATAACATTAAAAAATTTGACTCTAAATGGTTAAGGTTGTGAAAAAATGAAAGCTAAACTTATAATTTTTCCTTGGAAGTTTTTAATCCTGTTACAATTATTATTATTTTTAAGTGGGTTTATTTACGGATGCTTCTCTGCAAATGATCAAATTATTAATTTACAACCAAAAGAGTTAGATACATCTACAGTTTTTAATAATAATATTTTAGTGCTTTTCAGTATTTTAGTTATAGGGACTTTAACAGGGGGTGTTTATTCCCTCTTTGTTGTAGTTTTTAACGGTGTAATAGTTGGTGAGACTTTATATACGATATTTAAAAGTGCAGGGATGTCCCCTATATTCACTGGATTTTTACCACACGCATTACCCGAATTGTTGTCCATATTTTTAATGTCTTCTATTACTTGCTTACCTATTTATATTCTAATAAAAATAAAAACCGTATCTTTTTCTTGGAAAAAAGTCTATTTAGAAATAGGAAGTGTAATTGTAATCGCATCGGTATGTTGTGGATTCGCATCTTTAATTGAAGGTTACTATAGTTCATTTTAAAAGGAGAATTTCTATGAAAGAAAACGAAAATAATTCTAGTTCATTTTTTAATACAAAAAAAAAGGTTGTTTTATTTAATATTGTTTCTTTATTATTTTTTAACACATTATTATCTACAATTATTTACAATTTCAAATCCTTTCACGCATTCAAAGATTGGTTAACTATAATGGTGTTAATATCAGCAATTATAACACCATTTATACTCATACTATGTTTTATTTTTACAATGTTTTGGTCATTGATAGGTCTAATGAATAAACCGGATCTATCCATAAAAAGAATGTACAGTGTAATATTATCAGGAACTTCAATCTTTTTGATTACACAAGCATTAAATTTTCTAACCATTATAAATTTTGAAGGAGATTTACCACAGTTTATTTTTGTAGTATTCTCATTACTAAGTGTTGGATTAGTTTGTATAGCGATGTATGTTGGATTTACGAAATTAGTAGGGTTTAGTACGAATTTTTCAAAAATTATTTTATCCATTTTATTTATTATAGTTATCAGTTTGAATATGGTTCAATTATTTGGGGGTATAGGTATTGGCATATAAGATTCAAGTACCGAGATTACAATTTGAAAATAAAATAATATTACAGGAATCCTCTTTAATCATTGAAGATGGAAAATCATACTGTATCACTGGAGCAAATGGTTCTGGTAAAACTACGTTGCTAAATTATATGATGACAGGAACTGAAACGAAAATTTATAAGAAACGAAAAGAGATTGATTTGTTAGAGTTCAAAAGAAATACAGCTTTTATTCCTAACAACCCACCAATTTTTGATTTACTTACGGGATGGGAAAATATTCAATACATATGCTCGTTGTGGAGAATAAAAGATAAAGATAATTACCTACAAGAAGTTAAAATGTACTGTGATTTATTTGAACTTAGTCAAGAATCTTTACATGATCAAGTACATACTTATTCTTTGGGAATGAAATATAAACTCTTTCTTATCTCTATGATTAGTCGTAATATTAATCTTCTATTATTAGATGAACCTTTTACAGCACTTGATAAAAATTCTCAACAAGAAATATATAAAATTTTAGTTAAATTTCTTGAAAGAGGCAATAGTTTAATATTTGTTACTCATATTGAAGAGTTTAAAAATCAACTAGGTGATTATATCTATGAGATTCGAGATAAAACTCTTTCAAAATTACAATAAAAGGAGCCAGTCTATGAATAAATATTATATAATCGCTATCTTAAGTATTGTACTTTCTGTTGTATTATTTATATTTAATTTCTATCAGACTAAAATAGGAGGAGTAATATTCGCTCTAAGTATAGGCGCAAGTATTAAATTTCTAGCTGACGGTGTATTGAATGAAAGTAAAAATAAAAAACACAACTAATTTTGAAATAGTGTCTAAATATCATATAACATTTGACTATCCTAAGCAGCAATAACTGAAAATAATATGCTTTGATTTTCTAAAATAATAGAAAAGAAGCCATGAGAAAATTCTAAAAAGGGCCCTTTCACTAAATGTGTCAAAGAAGCCCTTCTTCTTTTTTCCTATTTCACATATACACAGACTAAATTTGCTGTTACATAATATATCTCCCCTTTACTATTATGTACTTTATATTGCGAGGAACCATCCACACCTACTTTTGCCTCAATTGTAAATCCTAACCCTTCATCCACAGTTCCTGCAACATCTCTATCTAACCAGGAAGGCTTTGAATAGAAGCGTAAGTCATTCACTTTAGAAACTACACGTTTACCTTCTACAGATGACCATCCTTCTTTATAGCGAATGTATGAGGAATCGTTATAAATCCACTGATTTCCTCCAAGATTCAACCAATTTCCTACTTTACCCCAGACTTTATATGATTCACCTTTTTGTAACTTACGAATAACACTATTTATTGTGGATGGACCAGAACGAAGGTTTATATTGTATCCATCAATATACGCTACTCCCGCTTCATTCATAACACCAGGTACTTCACTTGGTTGCTTTGGTTTCGCTTCAACTGAAATAGAATTTCCATTATATGCTTTTAATACATCAGCACGAAACTTTGATTCTGATACACCATGACTGCGAAGATAATCAATCGGATCTTCGTGATCTGTGCCACCAAGTTTATACGTAATGTCTTTATGCGTCCACAATCCAATGGATGGATCAATGTTTCTATCACGTAAAATCTTAGCTAGTAGCTTCACATATCTCTCATAGGATTTTTCAAATTTAATAGGGTCACTTGTTTCAGAGAGCTCTACATGAACAAATCGTTTATTAGCTACCGGACCTGCTCCCCATGCTTGATACTTAGTAGAAGCAATTTGAATTGTTTCATCCCAATCTGTTGCATAATGTACAAATGCGGAACGCCATGTTCTTGCTTCATAGTTTCGGATATTAATAGCAGGTGCTTCAGGAGTCGCTGTAGAATGTGCTACTACACCTTCATACGCTCCATATCCATTGCGATATTCGACTTTAGGTAACCCTGGAATAATCATTTCTCGATCAGCAAAGACACTACCTGTTGAAGTAAATTCAATGATAGCTGCAGTAGAAATTGAGGCTAATAATTTAATAGATTTTTTCATTTGTCGTCACCATTCCCCATAATTTTTTGTTTAATGTCTGATACATCCTTTGCAAGTGAACCAAATGCTTTTGCTTGTTCTTCGATGACTGCCTGGTTTTTTTCGATTACTTTTTGATACTGTTCTTCACGCTGTTCATTCTTTTTTTGCGTAGTAAAAAGCATCCACACAAATAACGCTGCGAATGCTCCTTGTTGAATCATTGAATTGAAGATCTGTTCCTCCACCGTTCTCATCTCCTTTTTAGCAAAATAAGAAAAACCGGGAAACCCACCCGGTCCTTTTTCGCATTGTGAATACACCATATATTACCCACAAACCCTTATACAGCAAGCTTTCCAAGGAAGCACTTCGTGCTCAAAAACTTATACTTTCTTATCTTATAAAAAAGCCTGCTTATGCACGCTTAATCTGTAATATCTAAATTAAAAAGTTCATTGCAATATGAAAAGTACTTCCACTTTGAACACCATTCACGAAAATCCCACCATCTTTTTTTACTGTAACTTCACAAAAATTTGTATTCACTCCTCCAGTTATCATAATAGCTGGAACTGCAATGTCTTGAACAGGTCTACATCCAACTGGAAGTGTAGCAAATACTGTTGCGTTTTGCGCGTTTCGAATAGAACCAATTACATTAACGTGTTCTCCACTTCTTTTACACTTCAAAATTCTATCAGTAACATTCTCTACCCCAGTTGTAGGAAGGTTAATCCATCCTGTATCATTATCAGCGGTTGCTATTTTTTTACCTTTCAAGGTTGCTGATCCATCAGGACGAACTATTAAACCACTTTGAGAATCCCATGGATTCGTACCGAACCCCATGTACAGATATTCATCACCGTTGTTAGCCCCTTTGAAACGTCCAATTCCGCCACGATTAACGCTTCCGTCTGTGTCTTTATCCGCGTAGTGTAACCCACGAGCAGAAGGACCTGTCGCTGAATCAGGTTGAGTCATCAACATTTGACCCAGAGAATGGAACTTTAAAAGCCCTGTTATAATATCTCCTGTTTTCTTTAAGAGGTTCGTGTTAGATACAACTGTGAAAGTATCCGTGTCACTGAAGTAATCCCAAATAAACTTATTTGACGTGATATCTGAGAGTACTAGCTTATTCTGTCCTGCTTGACCTCTAAGAACATAATTATTATTAGTACTTCCACTTGATTTAAACTGAACTGATTTACCTGGGTCCATCCCTAGGTCACCTGTCATGGTGTCTCCGCTTTTCTTAACAACATCCATAGCATTTAATTTCTTCTGCAGCTCGTCTAACGTTTTCTTAATAATCTCAAACTCAGAAATATAGTTTTCGATTTTAATATTTCCTTCTTTCACATCACGCCTTAATGTAATACGAATGTCTGGTGTACTCATTCGTTCTGTATTTTTTTCTATCACAAAATAAGCTGTCCAATCATCCGATGTGGAAACAGCTTGAGCTGTAAACGTATATGAAAACACACCATTCTTTACATCAACTATTTGAGCATCATCCCGAATGAATACTCCTGTGTGATTTGTCGCTTCATATTTAACCACATATCCTGTTAAATCCACCTTCTCCCCCTTTTCTCTTACGTACACAGTAAGCTTCAATCCATTCTTGTCATTCTGCCGAGAACGAATTGTTTTTGTAAACACAGGATCTGCTAAATCTATCATAATTTCCTCATTTCGCATGACTACACCTCTTTCTGCTACTCCTTTTTACGTGTCTAGACGGTCTTCTCTGACGTTTTATTCTGTTCCTATTCTTTATGTTTCCTTTAGGTTTTAATGGCTCTAATTCTTCCAATCTAGCATCCGTTTTTATCACATGCTCTTGAAATGCGCTTGTCAATTGTGAAAGCATTCCATATAGGCCTACACCATTTTCCTCTGCTTCTTTTGGAATAACTAAACCATAATGCGTAGGAATTGCATCTGTAGTAATCGTTGGCTCTCCTTCTTTACGATTCATACGCATCTCATACAGTTTTGGAATATCATTTTTCAAATTGTACTGTTTAATTTCCCATTCCATTACCTTTTCAAGTGCACTAAATGCAATAGGACGGATATTGGTTTTATAGGTTTCTTTAGAAGAAACTTTAAAGTCTGAAGCAATTACCCCTTGATAATATGATCCAAGTGCTGTCTTTATTTGAATATAACCATTTTCGTAACTCGAATTTCGTATCATCGCATTTGGAAGTAAGATATCTGTATCTCCTCCAGATGAAACCCCAATACTCGCAATCCAATTGTCATTACGATAAAATCGGAACTGATCTTTGACTTTAAACCTCATATCACTTTGAGCATTTAGGACAATCGTTTTATCAGCATCAAGCATTGCATTCCCTGTTTGCGAAAAGTATAAAGAAGCTGCATTCAAGTATCCATTGCCCTCGAGTCCTTTTGTAATTCCGATTCCACCAGACTTAACGCTCGTATCCGAGAATTGGTACACCATAATAGCACCATTTGCCCCTGTGGAATCTGAATCTCCGCCTAAAATAAGAGTTGGTTGTATTTCATTTCTACTATTTTTGTAATACCCTACAAACACCCTTGTTTTAGATGACTCATACAAGCGTATGAATTGCTTTGAAATATTTACATAGTTGACACTATCTGAAGTTCGTAATGTTGCACCTGTTATTTCTCCACCTTGCACAAGATTTCCACTTAACGTACCTGCAGTAATAAAATCAGCAACAATCCTGCCGTCACTTGTAATGGCAGTTCCATATGGGCCATTCACACCTGTGGAAGAATACCCTAATCCATTCAAGTTCCATTGCCAAACCTTTTTCGCACTCTTTTCATCTTTCGTATCCATAATTAAAATACGATCTGGATAAACACGGACATGTCCTCCGAACCCAGAATTAATAAGACTTGTAGCATTTGCTTTTGCTGCATCCAAAATAGAGCCTGGCATATTGGACAACTCTTCTTGTACCAAATCAACCTTACCGGAAACGTCTGTAAAGGATTCTTTGAAGTTACCAATGGTTATATCCAGATACTCTTTTTTTATTGGATCATATTTATAAGCAATTACCTTCGCCTTTATATCAATACCATCTTCTTGATGCTCAACCGTAACCGTATCTGCCATATAAACACTCTGTAAATGTTTATAATCCTTATACTCTTCCGTTTGTGATAACTCCTGAAACTTAACGTTATAATTTGCTTTAGGCTGATCAACCTTTTGAATAGCAAACATATCCTTAGCTGCCTGACGTAATAACCTATATGCTTCTTCTAACGGAACTGCATCTTCATCGTCAGCATTTTCACCAATAGCTGCTTTAATATGTTTACATTCAACCACTTTGATTTTAGGATGCGGATACTTATTTATAAGTGGGCTATCCACATATTTTTCAGGAAGAAATAACCCATCAAACCCTTGTGGCATGATTCTAGTTATAGGACTTTTCCAATCCACATTACCTTCATAACCTAATAAATCTTTTTTATGACGAATCACTACCCCACGATCCATACCACGATTTTGTAGCATCTTCACATCAAAATTATCTCGTTTTAATTCACCACCCCAACGATTAACAAATGAATTGTCTTGACTAGAATCCAATAATGCTTCCACAGGATTTTTACGGACAATACGTGCACTTGCTATCTTTGGTACATCTGAATAAAACTGAAAAGGATGTTTGTATTGGCATCCTGCTGACATACGATTCATAGCTCCATTACCATTTGTTGTTTCAGCAAAAATGTCTTCAATTAGATTTTCCGTTAAATCATAAAAGATGTGATAACATTGCGCTGTAATCTCACCCATACTGACTTTAGGAGCTGCCACTCGAAATAGTTGTTCACCATCAGGAGTTGGAACTTTAATGATGCTCATTCCCTCTATTTCCAGACCACGTGGTGCAAACAATGGATAACTAAATGAAAATAAAAATAAACCATTGAGTTCTTCCTCAACAGTTGCGTTATAAATATTTTTATCTAAAGCCCCTATACCATTGTGTGTAAAATCAGTCTCATTTGGTTTATATAAAGTAATCATTTATATCTCCACCTAGGTCGAATTTCCATGAATTGAATTGCTCCTGACCACTCTATTGTATTTTCCCCTACGCCCAATATAGGGAACTGCCCAACCATTTTATGATTCATTGATATGGTATCTGTATATGCTTCAAGTACTTCTGAGTCTATGACAACAGAACCATTCACATCTTTTATTTGAAAAGAGACATCATTAATTGTTAGACGGACAGTACCATTTCCCACAATCCAAAACTTAGGATCAGATTCAATTGTACCTGGATTATAAATGACACCAGGTTTGGTCAGCTTTAGATTTACATCCTCTGTATATTCAAAGGGATCTAACTTAAAATCCACTTCAAATTCACCATGTTCTTCAATTTCATTTACAATATCACCTACTACAACATGTTTAATTTTTCGATACACATCATCATCAGTAAAATATAATGTCTTTCCATTCATCAACCAAGCCTTCATACGTCGCACTAACGGCTTAATATTCTCTTCTTCAAACATATTGAACTTTATTTTTAAAGGGACGTCTTTAAACGCCCCTTTTTTTGTAAGTGAACCATGTCTACCAGACACTTCAATATGTTCTATTTCTTGTTCTGCTGTAGGAATAACAGGGCGTCCTACTATACATATTCCGTAGTCACTTGCCAACTGATTATCGATACCTATGTCTAGCAATTTAAGTCCTCCCTATTCCTATTTTTGAATTACGCCCTTTTTGAGCAAGTGCATCATCTATTTTTCCGACCATACGGTCGATATCACGATCATCCCTCACTGAAGGATTATAAATATTAATTACAGTTGGTTCAGTAGACATCGTTGCTGCAATCCCTTCACCAATCTCACCTAATGTCTTTTTATTCAACGGTAAAACTGCTTCTCGCCCCGCTTCTCCTGCACCTTGCAACTGACCATTACTCATACCGAAAATGGTAGGTCTAGTAAAGATACCTCCTTTTGCACGCCATTGCACATCGATCCCAGATGGGAAAGTAATGTCTTTACCCAAAATATTTTTCGTACTAGTCTGCAGACTGAAGTGTGGCATTTTAGGCATTTCCGGTTTCGGAATCTTTAATTTCAAATCACTGAAAAACCCTTTGATTTTAGCAATGAATCCCTTTACTTTATCTACCGCATCTTTTATCGGATCAACGATAAATCTCTTTGCTGCATCAAATTTTTCTTGCGCTGCATTCTTTACAGAATCAAATTTTTCCCTTGCCGTATTGTACATATCATTGAACTTCTCTTTTACAGAATTATAAGCTGAAATCACTGGATCAATAATATATTTATAAACTAGATTCCATGCCGTAAGTGTATAAGATTGGATTTTCGCCCAATTACCTAGTATCCAATTCGCTAAATCATTCAATTTTTCTTTCGTTGCATTCCACAAGTCTTGAACAGGCTGAATGACATATTGTTTTACTAGATTCCACGCTGCGGAAGTATATGTTTTCACTGTCTCCCACTGTGAATTTAACCAAGAAACAAGCGCACCAATCTGTTCTTTAACCCAATCCCATGCTTCTTGAACAGGTTGAGTAATATATTGTTTAAATAAACCCCAAGCAACTTGTGCAGCAGCCTTTGCAAGTTCCCACTGCGTACTAAGCCATGTGACTAATTCACCAATTTGCGCACTTATCCAATCATACGCTTCCTGAATCGGCTGTATAATATATTGAGATATTGCCTCCCAAGCAATTTGTGCCCCTGCTTGAATGAGTAACCAACCTGCTTCTAAAACTGTGGAAACTGCTGAAATAATCGGATCTAAAACTGTGAGTATTGCATACCATGTTTCTTGCCAAGCTGTCTGTAATTGATCCCAAATAGAAGTTGCCGTTTCAACGATACCCGTCCACAATCCACTGAAAAATTCACCTAAAGGAGACAATATACTATCTGCTAATTCAATGAATGAAGACCACAATTCTGAAAAATAATCAGTAATACCTGTCCAGATTTCCGATGCCGTATCAGAAATTCCAGTCCATAGATCAGCAAAAAATTGACCGATAGGTTCAAAGAACTCATGTGCCATATTTAAAAAATCTGACCAGGCTCCAGAAAAGAAATCAACTGTGGATGACCAAGCATCTTCACAAGTTTGAACTATGTTATCCCACAATTCACCAAACCACTCTTTAAATTGTGACCACTTTTCAGAAAGCCAATCCGTTATGGCACCCCAGTTTTTTATTAACATGATAATGCCAGTTATCACTAAGGAAACTGCTACAATGGTAGCTATCACAGGTAAAAGCGCCAAATTCAACGCACCAAATGAAACAGCGAGAGCTGCTACAATTGGAGTTAAAATAATAAACGCTGTACTCAATGCCCCCATCACGATTAAAAGCGTTTGATCGGCTTCAGACAATTTACTAAACCAATCCATTACAGCTTTAACCCCATCAACAATTGGAGGTAAAATGTCTTTCGCTAATTCTGCAAATTTCTTTCCAAGTGGTTCTAACGCAGCCTGTGTTTCTCTTAATGCTTTTTGAAATTGCTGCCCCAAAGATTCTTCCTGAAGTTTCTTCATTTCATCCATACGTCCAGTTACATCACCAAGACCACCATGTACATTATTTAAACTAAGTACAGCTTCAGCGCCCATGTCTTCCCATTTCACGCCAAATAAAGCAACACCAATCTGGTTTGCCTTTACTTTGTCATCCATCTTTTGAAGATCACCTAACACAGCATTGAATACATCGGCTGCGGTTCCCTTACCTTCATTGAATGATTTCCATACTTTTTGTGTCTCTTCAGATAAATCACCGAATCCTTCTGATACACCTTTTGAACCATCTTGTACACGGATACCAAATTCCTTCACCAGGTCATTGATATAGTCTAAGTTATAGGAACCGCTTTTTGTTCCATTTGCTAAAATCGTAAACATTTCTTGAGCACTAAAACCACCTTGTTTGAATAAAGGCGCATATTCAGAGAGGTTATCAAATAACTCATCTGAATAATTTAGACCTTCTTGAGCACCAGCAGCAAGTAAATCAAATGTTTCTTGTGTAGATAAACCAAATTGACTCATCAACTGCCCTGCACCACGAGTCGCTTCGTTTAAATCAACATCGTAAACTTTAGCTAATGTTAAAACGTTTTCCGATGCACCTTGTAATTCTTCATGTGGAACATCGCGCATATTTTGATAGACTTTTATAAGCGCATTATCTACCTCTTCAAGATTTTCACCAAAACCTTTTTTCCAAGTATCAACAGCAATCTTTTGAAGATTTTCGGCGCCTTTTCCAGTCAACCCTAATGAAGCTTGAATTTTCCTCTGTGATCCATCAAACTCTATTGCTGTATTTACAATCGACTTTCCCATTTCAATTAACTTTTCAGATATTCCTTGTAGAACTTCAGCGGCTTCCATTAAATTGTTCATATCAAGTTTCTTATTGATTTCCGCCATACCATCCGCAGCTTGTGAACCGCTTCGCCCAACACTCTGTAAGGAGTTTTCGAATTGCTTTAATGTAGTTTTTGCTTGATTTAATTTAGCTTCAAGTTGCTGCACTTCAGTAGAGTTTTCACCATACACACGCTTTGCTGCACTTAATTGTTGTTCTAAGTTGTGGACGACCCTATCAGTCATTTCCATTTGCTGACGTAGTTGTTTCTGTGCTAATTCTAACTTATCCGCTTCACTAGCATTTTGACCTAATTCAGCATTTTGAAGTTTGAATGAACTTGTCAAACGCTTCTGTTCAGCTTCAAGCTTTTTAGAATTCTCTTGTAAATCTAATAAAGTTCCACGTGCTTCCCTAGCCTCAATTGCTTGCTCGGAAAGACCTTCATTCACTCTTTTCATTGCATTATCAAGAGAAGTTTCAGCACGTTCTGCATCAAGCAACTTCCCATACATTTTATTGAGCTGTTCAGCGGTTGTACTTGTGTCCTTGGACATAGCTTGATATTCAGAACGCAACATAGCTGTACGCTTTTTAGCTGCTTCCATTTGAATTTCAAGCTTCTTCTTTTCAGCAAGAAGTTTATCAGTCATCGTTGCATCTTGGCCCATTGCTGCAATATGATTTTTATATTCTTTCGCTGCATTATTCATAACCATATTGATTTGTTTCAATGTATTTGCATACTGAACTTGACCATCCATTTTAAAATTAAGGACGACGTTTCTTTCTTTATTATTCCCTGGCATTTTCTCACCTGTTATGAAGTGACCTTTGTCAATAGTTTTTCACCCATAATATTTTTCTTGATGGCATACAAAAGCTTCAGAAATAAGATCTATCGACAGTTAACCACTCTGTTATTCGTGGATTGGTTACCTCAGGTTAATGGTTCGTCGTTAGGCTCTTATAATCTCACTGCGTGGATCACACCTTTTCAAATTCTAATAAATAGCTTGTTTATCAGAATTTCAGCCATGCCAGAAGAGGTGAGTCATAGATAGCCAGACCTGTAATTCACTATCTCTGAAGCTCATCTATGCCATCAATTGATACCTTTGGTTTCTAACTATGAATGAATCAATCAACTTCATATCCTTCCCTCTTTATTTTCGGTGAATTTTACCTGTTTCTAATCCCCATATAAAACACCCCAGTTCTCTTGCGATAGCTGTAACGGCAACATTTCTAGGTTTCCCTTGATATATCATGCGATAATATTTTCTTTGTAACCTTTCTACAGCCTGATCCGCATAAGCAATCACTTCGCTTCGTTGCCCTTTTTGTCTTGCTTTCACTCGCTTCGATTTTAATCCGATTGTTCCTTTTACCAACGCATTTGCACATTCTACAAGAGTAGACCTAACGGTCGAATTTCCTTGTTTTGTAATCGAACGTCGACTGATTTTTTCTCCACTTGAGCTTTCGCTTGGTGTCAATCCTACATAAGCCATAAATGCTTTAGCCGTGGGAAAACGAGTGAAGTCTGCAATTTCCACATGAACAGTCATTGCCGATGTTGTATCTATACCTTTTAAGCATCTTAAATTTGCGATTGGTTCTTCGTACCTTTCACGATGAGATAATTCTTCTAATCTCAGACTGAACCGCTCAATTTTATCGACTAGAACATCATACTGTAATAGGTATTCGCCTAACGTTTCTTTGAATAATCCTTGTAGATCAAGATTCTTTAACCATTTCATATAAGCGATTGTCCAGCTTGATTTCCCTTCATACACATAGCCATGCCTTAAAAGGAATGCTTTTATCTGTTGTTTTATTTTTTTCAAAGATGTTTTAAAATCACCTAACATGCGGATATACTCTTTCACGGCAACATCCTCTTCTTCTGGAACATATACTTCTTTATAGGTGCCATTTGCTAAATTAAGAGCAATCATTTTGGCATCGAATTTATCATTTTTAACCATTTTATTTTTTGATGAACTGTACATTGTTGTGGGAGCTAAAATATCACAATCAATTCCATTTTGTTCAAGAAGATTATGAAGTGAATACCCTAAACAACCAGCCTCATATCCAGCTTTAATTTTTATATCTTCACCATATTTTGTTTTCAGTTTCTCAACGAATTTTTTTACGAGAGATACATTTGAAGCACATCGTGCTTCTCTTACAATTTCCCCAGTTGTTCCGTGTAGTGCACATAAGCTAAAACTTTCCTTGTGGACATCCATCCCAATATAGATTATATTTTCCATAGTGGCCTCCTATTATCATAGGGTATAACCCCATTCATAATGTTTTCATTCATTATTATGGGTTAAAATCCCTGACTTGATAATCTAGGAGGTCGCTTCATATTATCTCATTTCTTATAAGAATGGTGTTTGATCTAACGTGTAGATTTGTTTCGGTTTCTGCTCATGTAATGCATCCGGATTGTTATATCTAAGATGCATAATGAATTGTTTTAAAAAATGTGCCGGTGTGATTTTCCAAAAGTCATCCATACTTAAACCAAGCAACGTATTACCGACATAAAAATAAAAATCCCAGTCCAATTCGGACTGAGATTCCTCGTTTTTAGTCAGTATATTTTTTACTTTTTTTCTTGCTTCAGCTTCTCCATATCAGAATTCTGGAAAGTTTGGCCACTGAAAATTTCGTATACAACGATGAAAATATCAGGTAATTCATTCATAGGAATCGCACCTTTCAATTCATCTAATGTACATTCCGTACCACCACTACGTACCATCGCATAAATTAATGCACGCATCAATTTCGCTTCATTTTCTCCCAAGCTAAATTGTCCTTTTCTTAACATATCATTCATTTCTTTTTCAAATTCATGATAAGGTGTTCCAAATGCTTCTTCCACATAAGGAAAAGATTCAAAAGTAAAAATAACAGGGATTGAGACACCCTGTATCTTAATGCTATTTCTAGTTATATTTACATTTACTAAATCACTTAAACGTGCCATAATTACCCTCCTTATTTACCTGTTTGAGTCGTTCCACCTAGCTGCGCTAGTTGAGATTCATCACAGATGACTTGTTTTAGGAAATCTTCAGCTTTAATTCCTTTTGCCTCTGGATCACCAGTATCCAATTCAGCTTGTGTTACATCATTAAATAACAATGGATCTGCTGTAATTGTGTAAGCAATGTCATCCACAGTCATTTCATCACCTTGCGTTTTCCAAGATTCCTCTACTGGAGCAACTGTACATTTTGGGTACCAACGTAATATTTTAGTTCCATCATTTAAAGGGAATACAACACCTACTGCAAACTTTGGATACGCCTTTGCCTTCGCTGTTTCAAAAGACACGCCTTTTTTACGTGTTTTTGCAAAGATTTTATCTTTTACTTCACGATTTAGACCAGCAAGATTAAAAGCTAATCCAAACGCTGTATTTTTGACAATGTTAATAATTTTTTTGTTAGATGCCCACTTTGTAAAATTAGTAGAAGTAGTGGAAATCGTTAAATCAGAAATATTCGTTTGTCTATAAACCATATCCTCATAAGTTGGTAGTGCACTAGAAGTTTCATTTCCCTTCATCAAGCACAGATATAAATCTTCGATCCCTACGGAATATTGAATTTCTTTATTTTCAATTGTCATGTTTCTCATCCTCACATTCTATCCATTATTTTTTGTGCCATAATATCAGCAATTTTGTCACCTTCTGCATCAAAGGTATTCTGAACAAAGTGTTTTCCTTTCACACGACCCTTACCCTTTGCTTTTTTATGGCCATGTTCAACTAAATACCAATACCAAGCTTCATCTTTAAATTCCACAGATACACGATCATCTTTCACAACAACCTTTAGACTATCCCTTAAGTGTGTCCGCTTGTTTTTATTGGATGGTTTAATTTTGGGTTTTAATTTACTAGCAAAATACTTGGCTGCTTCATCTAACACATCCAAACTTACTTTTTTATTCACACGTAATAGCGTATTAATATCTTCTAAAGCTTCAGCGAAGCCGTTGTTATTTGAAGCCATTACTGTATACACCTCACATACGTAATAAACTGCGTGATAGTGTCGTCGTTCTCGTCATAACCCATTCCATCGAATTGCGAATAAGACACGCCTGCTTCGTTAAAAACAGCCTTTAATGGCTCATAATCTTTTTCAGTTCCATTTGTAATGACTGCAATTTGATAAAGTGGCATATCTTTTAGAACCTTATTAGAAGCTCTTTTATGTTGCTCATTCACAAATTCATACACAATATAAGGATAATCTACCCCTGTAGGAGCACTATCACGAGAAACTGGAATACCAGATTTCTTCATAAGGCTTCGCAACTGTTCAAAATTAATTTGCATACGATAGTGACACCTCCATCAGTCTGTCTTCTTCTTTTACATAAATGCGCTCAATGTTATAAATACGTCCATCAACTTTTACACGATAATCCTTTTGATCGTTTTCAATGTCACGATTAATACGGACTTCAATTTTCTTTACAATTTCATTTGTATCTTTCGTTGTAAATTTATCAGTGGCTGTAACCCCAATGTTGTTATAACGAATTTTCCGTTCTAACGGATATCCCATCACAACACGGTCTGTTTCAGAGTCAATTGTTTCTCCTAATTTAAGTAGCTCACCCATCCATTTGAGTTTATTCGTCTTTCTCTTCATCGGCATAAACCTCCTGGACAAAGAACGGTGTTAAAGCATCAAGCGCCTGTTCTAATTCTTTTTCAGAGACTCTGTAATCATAGATAAGACCAGCAACCATAATAATTAAATACTCAGTCTGTTTGCCTGTCGCATTCTTTACATACGTCTTTGCTTGAGTGATATAAAAAGAGAGCATGGTTTCATCCATACCCTCTTCCCAATGAATATGAGATTTTAATTTCTCAATTAATTCATCCATATTAAGCTCCAGTAGAAGCTTTTAAAACATACTTATAAACCGGAACTTCAAATGGTGAATGAATAAGTTGTGCATCTAGTAAGTTCCAGATGCGGAAACCTACACGGTTTGTACGTGAGAATAACTCAACTAATTTTTGGACTTCTAATGATCCAATGACATCTTGAATATAGAATTTAGAGAAGTCACCAAAATAGAATACTGGTGTATCTGGTGAATCAGGAATGTCAATTGCATCTTCTTCCTCAACAGGGAAGCCTAATAGCGTATAGCCAATTCCACCTTCTGCTTGATTAAATGGACGAAGTAATGGGAAACCATCATCTGTTTTCATTGTTTCAATTTTTGTTAGTGCTGCTGTATTTAACACCCATCGTGCTTTTTTACGAACTTCTTTAACAGGTGTATTTTTCATTTTTACTAATGCATCGTAAAGATTTTTCTCATCTGTTTTAAACTCAACAGCTTTCTTTGCTAATGCACCATCATTGATGTTATTCGCTTCATCACCATTCACCATATATTGCGTTTCTTTACGAACGTAAGCTTTTTTCAGCTCGTCCATTACGATTTGTTCAATTGGTAAACCAGTACGTGCCAATAGCTTTTTCGTTACTGTAGCAAGTGCATCAAATTCTGTTGGTGATAGTTCGATTTCATCAAATTCAATATCTGTTTCTGGCATTTCATTATTTGTTCGCTCATTTTTATGTCCTTGTGCTTCTGCCTTTTTAACTAAAACAGGATACTTAATATTTTCTTTTGTTTTTACTCCTGTTCCTAGGCGACGTAAGAAGTTTTCTTCTTGTGCATACGTAATAATTTCATTACTTAAGAAATCTGGAATCGTAACAGAACCGTTACCAGTAACTAACCCTAATGCACGAGCTTCCTTTTCATCAATATTACCTACAATGTAGTTAGCGAATACAGAACGAATTTCCGTTTCTTTGTTTGCACGATGACCTTTAGTAGAAAGAGCTGCTGCAATAGATGCTGAAATAGCTGAACGTTGTTCTTCTGACAGTTCAGTTTTTGCATCGGGATTTTCTTTTGCTGCTGGATCTTCTTTTTTATCTGGATCTTCATCTTTCTTTTTGTCTGGATCTTCTCCTTTTTCTTCCGCTTCTAGTTTCGCTAATTCATCAGAAATAGTTTGTACTTCTTTTGTTAATTGCTCTACTTCTGCTTTTACAGCTGCTAATTCTTCTGAACGAACTTCATTTTCTTCTACTTTACCTTGTAATTCTGCTAATCGAGATTTCGTTCTTGTTAAAGATGCGTTTAAGATTTCTTTTAAATTCATGTCAATTTTCCTCCAAAACTTTTTTTATTTGTTTGATAAGATTGCTTCTTTCTTCTGTATCATCTTCCACAACTGTTTTTACAGCTGCTTCTTCACTTCTCATTTCAATCATGGCTGTATTTTCGCCCCTGGTTTCAATGGAGGTTGCAACATAGGCTGGTGTCATATCTAAAATAGAAACTTCTAAGAGTTCTAATTCTTCAATAGATCGTTTTTGAACACCAGATTCGCCCTCTTCCCAAGAATCTTTTTCAGAAACAAAGCCAAATGACCAACCACGCAATTCTTTATTCTTTGCTTTCTCAATTATTTGTTCATCTGTAACTGTAGCGATGGCTCTTAAACCAATATTGTCTTCGTACAATTCCAGATTTCCATTTTCAATAGAACCAAGCTTTCTATTCTTGTTGTGATTAAAAAGCAAGTCCACATTCTTTGCTTTCTTTAACGCTTTTTCAAATGTCTTAGGAACAATTTTCTCTTTGAAATATCCCCTTGGTGAAGGCAACATTCGACTTTCCCTGTCCACAACATTTACGTAACCATCAAGTATGACTTGATTCCCTCGGACCTCAATTTTCATCATTTTCACATCCTTTCATTCCTAGAAATAGTTTTTCTGCTATCATTTGATGAGTAAGGAGGTAATCCCAATGATTTTATCCATCCAAACAGAAAAAGATTTTAAAGAAAATTTTGAGTTTGCTCACAAAACGTTAGCGTTTATTGACGAAATTGACATTGAAAATCGCGCCAAATTTCAATCCATTTCACAGATTTCTAAAACAAAGTATTTAATCCGTTTCAAAAGTTATTCTTTTCCTGGTTGTCAAGACTACAGCCTAACAGTTGAAGCAATATATTCGGAGAACCAATGGCTAATTTCTCTTTTGAATAAACCCGTAGATTAACAATTTTATAAAACAAATAGGGAGGCTTCTCTTGTTCTACTGAACACATCAAAATGCCATTTCCAGTCCTACAATTTCCAACTACCACATCGAACATTGTAGGACTTTTCTTATGAATTCTAATATCCATGTCTCCACAACTAACATGAATTGTATCTCCCTTCACGTTTAGTCACCTCCTTCCACTGAACCATCGGCCGCTTCTTTCTTACCGATTTCGGTTATATCATTTGAAATATAAATAGATTGTGATTCCTTTGTATTTTGTTTAGGGAACCCAAGCATATCGGCAACATGATCAGGTGAAGTAATAGCTGTACGCACAAGGTTGTAACCGATATTTGTCTTGTTGCTATAAGTAACAAAATCAAGAATATTTATCTTAAACTTAATTCGTTTCCCCGAATTTTGACCATAAAAAAGAAGACTCAAATGGTCTTCAAAATTTTTCATGATTGGTCTAACTGCCTTGTTGTGGATATACATCATTGCTTTCTCAATATCTTCTTTGATTAGCTCTGTGTATGTATCCACATTTATGCCTAAATACTTACCTAAATCTTTTTTATATACATTTAGGTATGCTAGGGTCTTTTCGTCGTCTAACGGGCTTTTAAGTGTGTCTATTGAATACCCTTTTCCAAGAGGAATCATTTTTACAGACCTTGCTTCATCGATTGATTCCAGTTGATCTAAAATTGCATTGATTAATTTTGACTGCGCTCCATTCTGCGGATTGATATGGGCATCTAAATTTAACAAGAATGCTAATAGTCCACCCTTTTTATATTTGTCAGTTAAAGTTTTCTCAGCTGACATAACGCCCTCAAGTGTATCTCTTCCCAAATCAAGAAGGCCTTTTCCTCTTAAATGATCTGCGCCAATATTTTTCACATGACGAATCATAAACGGAGGAATTTCGTGACCACCAATATTAAAATGCTCTACTAAATTATCATCTAACTCTGTAAATACATTTGAAGCTAAATGTATTTGAGTGCCGTTTAATATCGGGAATGTTTCTCCCTCGAGTAAATAGGTATTTGTCATTAATTTGATAAATTCAGATTGCGTTAAATAATCATTAGGATTCCTTAAAATACGAAGTGCAATATCATCTTTAGTTTCATTCCCGAATTCATCTTCCACAACGATATCAGCCAATACCATTTGATTACTGATATCTTGTAACAACTCGTAAACATCGCTAGATTGTAAGATGTTTGAATCTGTAACATACACACCACCATAACGAATACTCTTTCCTAAAACATCATCAAGATAACCACGCTTTTCAGCCTTTTTAAATAAGTAATTTGAAAATCTATCCCTTAAACCCAATTTTTCACCGCCTCTCTATCGATAAATATCACCAATCAATTCATCCATACCTTCCTCTGTTATGCTATCCATAACCATCATCGTTTCTTTATGAGCAACTAAAAAAGCAACAAATCCATCAATCTTCTTTTTGGACTGTCGCTTACTTGGGGCTTTCATTCCGTTAATATTTGTTACTACTACAACATTAAGGGCGCAATAAACAAATAAAGGATTGTCTGTAATTAAACGCTTTTCATAAATTAGTATTTCTGAATCATCAAGCATTGCATTCATAACATTTGGATACTGATTTACTGCAATACATTCTAAACCGAGATTTTCAAGCTTCTCTATTAACTTTTGGGACATTGCTGGATCATAGTTTATTTGTTGTACATCGTACAAATCCATACATTCAACGATATATTCCATAACTTGATCTTGATCAATCATTTTCCCATCACAAAACGTAGCAAAACCACATTCAACCATATAAGTATAGGGAACATTATCCTCTTTTTCTTTAAAATCAATATTGTCATTCGGAAGAAAATACATCTGTTTCACTTTTATAATCGACCTTCCTTCCTCATTATGTGAAGGGAAGTTTAAACTCACGCATGTTAAGTCTGTTGTTTTCGATAAGTCCAATCCTACATAACAAATTTCACCTGTAAGATCACCCAAATCTTCCACAAGTACATGTTGAACTTGATCATGTTCAAAATAATTGTCTGCACTATTTACAAAGACATTTAGATGCTTGGAAAGAAATTCTGCTTTTGAATGTGCGGATTGTTTTGCCTTTTTAAACTCTATTTCAAGTTGTTCCATTGTGACGGAAACACCAATGTTCGGATTCACCATCGCCCAAACTTTACGATCTTCCCAATCATAATTTTTATTCGGCTCCCAAATTGCAACAAACAAAGAATCGTCATTATCATTTTCAAGAACTTGTTTTGCATATTTATATACACGCATACCAACAGAAGATGAACCTTTACCAGCCGTCGAAATATTTAGCATAATCGGCTGTTCACGAGAAATCTGTGCTGATTTCAAGTTATCATACATATCCATATTCTCTTGCGCATGAAGTTCATCATTCAACACAAAATAAGGGTTCTTTCCTTCAAGACCCTTTGTGTTTTTTGTTAGTACTTTGAATTTATTTTGATATGCTATTCCATTGATGCTATATCGATACATAGCACCACTAACTGTTCCATTCACACCTTTATAAATTTGTGTATGTCGTGCCAGAGGTTCAGAGTTTTCTATCGCTTGTGCAATTGGTTCAGCTGCATTTTGTGCTTGTTCATAATCTGATGCCGCACAATAACAATCCGCTCCAAGTTCAAGTTCTCCATACATAGCATAGAGCAATGCACCTGCTGCAATAATTGTTTTTCCGTTCTTTTTTGGTACTTGAACATATGATTCACGAATAACACGGACTGTTTTTCCTTTTTCGTTTTTATGATACCAACCATACATATTCGCAAAAACAAACATTTCCCAAAGCTCTAATTCCATCAATTGACCTGCAAGTGGTCCTTTAACATGACGGATGAACGATTGAACGAAATCTAACATTTCATTCGCTCGATCTACATCAAACCAAATATCTTTACGCTTTTTCCACTTCTTATAACGTTCTACAGCAAGAATGATCGACTTCGGGTACTTCTTTTTATTACGCATGACGTTATTCGTATACTTATCAGCATAGTTAACGCCTGGTGTAATGATCATTGGGTTTTCCGCCATTTATTCCGATGAGCTGCTAATTCGTCTTTAGGCTCATTAGATTGAATATTCCCTGCATTTTTAGGCGTTTTTTGTACACTTTTCCCCTTATTCGTCATTCCTAGAGCTTCTAACATTTTATTCTTCTTATCATTCCACGTTTCAACTTGTTGAGCGAGCGGATGTTTCATTTCATTTACTGCACCAGCCTTGTTTTTATGCGTTTTTGTAGGAGCAAAACCATCGGCTTTCCATTCTTCAAACATCGTTTTATAAATGATAAAAGCATCTAAATAATTATCAATTAATGGTTCTAAGGAAGGTGTGAAATTGTCATCTTCAGTCAATAATTTTATGATTCTATTTCGTTCTTCATCCCTTGCAACATCTAGCATTTCCAACTTTTTCTTCTTTGACATTCGAGCCATTTTCACACCCCCTTCATTTTTTTAAAATGGTGCAACTATTGATATGCCCCCTACGCTACCTATCCTCCCCAGAGGACAAATTTTAATTTTTGATAGGGGGGCTTCCGAAATAACTCGGGAAAACTTTTTTTGGTTTATCTTCATTTTCTTCGATTGTATGACAAACTGGACAAAGTAATCTTAGGTTATTCTCTTCTAATTTAAGAGTTGGATCTTCTTTGATTGGTATTACGTGATGAACATGAGCACGCCTACCAAAGACGAACCTTCCACATCGTTGACAGCAGCCATTCTCTCTTTCGTATACCTTTGACCTAACATACTTCCATGCATCAGTACGATAGAATGGTTTGTTATCATGATGGTAGATGTTCTTCTTATCTTTCTTCTTTCTTGGCTTGTTACACTTATGCTCTTCACAGTAACGTCCCTTGCTTATCTTGTTACGGCAGCCATTGAAGTCACAGTACTTCATGATAGCAATTCAATGATGTCTTCTTTCTTTTTAATATCAGAAGGGATTTCAATACCTAGCTCATCAGCATACTCACGTAACTCTTTTATTGTCTTATTACTCAAGATAAGTTCTGTACCTGCTTCACCAATTGCCAACGTATCTTTAGTCAAATACCCTCCTGTTGCAAATCCTTTATCAGCAATCATACTCTCCGGATTAACAGTTACTTCAAATCCAGGTACTTCACCGGTAGGAACAAATAAGCTTTTCTTCTGTTCATTATCCCAATACTCAGTACCTGATATTGTTTTTCTAATTTCAGTAATCATTTAAGTTCACTCTCCTTATCTTTTCTTTAACGCTCCTACCAACCTGACCAAAGACCTAAAATCATTGCTACTGTCATAGTCATTGATTTTCTTTCTTCCAATTCTCGAACTCTTCTTTAGCAAGAGCTAATCCTTTATCTAACCACTGTAATTGGATTTCGTTTTGTTCCACAATTTCAGAGCTAGTTTTAATTGTTGCTACAATCTGTTCCCGTCTTGCTTCTTGTTCTTTAATCCATGCATCCATTTGTTTTACATATATCTTTTCTGGATTCATATACTTAACACCTTCCTTTTCAAATGCAACACGCTTGCGCTTATCTTTACCTAGATAACCTCAGGAACTCCCTCATGCCATCTACAACTTCTTTATCATTTTCAACAAGCTTACCTTTAACATAGATATCTCCATTATGAAACGTCAAAGTCATATCTACACCACCTACGTAATTTTCACATAATAAAAATACTCCATAAGGAATGCCTCTTCAATCCTTTGCAAACACTATAGTTTAAAAGGAGCATGTTATGAAATTCTCACAAATACTAATCATTATCTTTGCTGTTATCATTATCATATGGATATGGTTTGTCTAATTAAAAAGAGCAACCGTGCACTTCACACCAGTTGCCCTTTCGTCAAAATCTTATGTTATTACTATAATCGATATTTTCAAGATTTTCGATTCACTTTAGGAGTGAACCTAAATGATACCTTCTCGCTCTACGAATTTAATCAAACGAACTATTTCAGCATGTTTCTTTTTAATATGACTAGAGCTATAACTAATTTCTTCAGCTATTTGTTCCAACGTCATACCATCCACATATTTCATTTTAAGTATTTTATTATCCAACCCCCTAAACCTACTCATTAATTTTTTCAGTTTGTACATATCATTCAATTTATGTGCCAATTCATATTCAATTGCTTCTATACGTTCTTCTACCTTTGCACCTTCCGATTCAGCAGTTAAACGTACCTCTCGCAAATCACCACTGACCCAGCGTTTTAATTCTGCTTTTGTTTTGTCTAAGTTGTACGTTAAGTATGCAATTTTTTCTTCTAATTTCTGATACTCTTTCAGCCATTCAAACAAGCGCCAATTCACCCACTCTCATTATACGCGTCTACCATTTATTTTAAGCGATTGTAACTCCACAGATATGATATTTAAAAAAGATTTTAAGGCTCGTATCGTTAGATTTGTGAAGGTGTTTTTTGATTCTATAGTCTATTTCACAATACCTCTACTTTCTCCCGTCCTGTTCTTCCATCACAATCATCCAGCCACACTTACAAGTACGTGTAAAAACACCATCTTCCACCTCTAACATGCCTTCTCCCTCACCAATACTTTCATTTCCACACCATTGGCACTTTCTATACTTCTTCATCAGTTCTAACATTTTCCAAGCGTCCACTCTTTTTCCTCCCGTATAACATGCTCTCTTTGATGCATACTATCCATAGGCACGATATATAGCCTGCCATGTCTGAAGGTGAAACAAGACATATCCATATTCCTTTCCTCAAATGAGCCGTTAGCGTTTGCTAGCGGTTTCGTTTACTGGTATACCCTTATAACAATTGGATATACTAAACCTATGCCAATTTGTTTTGGTGTGTGCCATCGATTCATGTTTCCCCTTCAGCATCTTATACAAAAGGCTTTTTTTCATAAAACAAGGTACATACACATTCTCTCCTGCATATGGTATACCACGTACTCTTTACATGAAGAGTCTTGGTCAAGGGCACTCTGGCACAGGTGCTCTGTTACATATTTCTGCAACTTCTACATGAGAGGCATATACATCATCCGTTACAACATCAACCGCAAATACTCATGTGGCTTACGGCCCTTTTGAACAAATACACGCCTTACACTTTCTGCGTCGATTTCCTTTACTGTTCATATCTATATCTTTTTGCATGATTGTGGGCCCAATCACATACAACCCATTGACCTGCAGTGACTTTCTTTTCACCCATCTGTCCATCCATTTTCTCTCCTAGCTGAGTTCTTGAATTTCTTGTAAGGATCGATTAGAAACCGTAATGCTACGAATCTTACAATTATCTTTCCCACGGTATTTTCCCTGGATTTTTGATATCGCTTCTTCTTTCGTTGCAGCTTCACAAAATTCTAATTTGAATCCTGACTTTGTAACAATGTCCACCATGTATGTATCTATTAGTGGTTCATAAATAAAATCATGATCTATTGTGATTTGTTCAGTCATTTGACTCACCCTCTATCAGTTAAAGTGTAATAATCATTTGTTGATCTAACACATTCCCTATCACAGCATTCATCCATAGACTAGGACTCATTTTTCTCATTAAAAATTCGATGACTGTAATTAACTCTTCGATAGATAAGGAAACAAATTCGCCTAAAGGTTCTTGATTGAACTTGCCTCCACGTTTTTCAATCGTTAGAGCTACTTTGTTGTCAATCACGTATCTTTTTGCAGTTACTAAATCGAATTGACGGACTTTCTCGTGGCCGAATCCTTTTATTAATTTCTTTAGAACATCATGAATGACACGAAAATCTAACACTTTTACTTTCTGTTCAAGCTGCTCTCTACACTGCTTACATAAGGTCCTCTCCAAACCCAAAATATATATTTTACTCATATCAGATTCAGGAAAAGAATTTTCGCATTCGTAACATTCTTCTCCAATTACATCTTCAAATGGGTTTAACATGTAAATCGCTCCTATGCTCTATATTTGTTTAGCACTTCTTGCAATCTCTCACGCTCTTCATCAATAGATTGCGAGTTTTGCTTTTCAATTTCTTTTTTAGTTGGCTCAACATCTTCACGTAACCAATCTGGAACAATTTCTTTTCTATTTGAACGACCTCTCGAACTATTCAATCGCTTGTTCTTACTCATTTCAAAGCGTCTATCTAATGCAGCAACATCATCTAATGTTTTTACTTTTTGCTTTTCCCAGCTTTTCAAAATGGCCTTAATGTAATTCCATTTTGGCTTATTTTCATCAATAGCTTTGTGAGCAGCATGTTTAATTAATTCGCTACCAAACGAATCACAAAACTCTCCTAATTCCGTAATAGCAATTTCACTTAACGGAATTCCTTCACCTTTTAAAAAGTTATAACTGACTTTAAATTCTTCATCGACTAATACATGTGATTTCGATTCTTTATTATCATCATGATAATAATTAGTATTTTGTATATTAGTATTTAATTTATTAGTACTTAGTATATTAGTATTTAGTAGTGTCGGATTTTCCACATGTAGGTTTCCCACAAGTGGCTTTTCCACATCTGGGTTTTCCACATGTGGAATTTCCATAAGTGGCTCTTCCTCATGTGGCTTCTCCGTATCTGGTGTTTCATAGATTTCAGTTTCCCAATTTGTTATCTTCTTGCTCTTTTCATCACGAACAGGATAACGCTTTATATATCCTAGCGCTTTTAACTCTTTAAACCCTGAACGTAACGAGTCTTCCCCATCCTTAGCGTGTTGAGATAACTCACTTATATGAAAAGTCCAATTATCAGGTAATGTAAGTGCATAAGCTAAAATCCCTTTTGCCTTCCAAGACAATCTTTCATCTTTTAAACCGGTATTATTTATGACAGAATAATTGCTGTCTTTTTTCACTCGGATAATTCCCATAAAAGCCACCTCATAAATTCTCAAGAACTATATTTAATGCTATACTTATCAAGTAATATTTTTTTCTAATAGGACCCGTTGCAGCGGGTTCTTTTTTATGAATTACGTCGAATACTATCGACAACTTCTTTTCTTCCTCCCACTTCTTCCAAACGATCTGCTACTTCTAAAACCTTTTTTCTTTCTTTAGAAGAATCATTTTTTATTTTCTTGAAGTACATAGCTGATAACTCCTTTGAAATTTCTAAATCTCTGCTATTTTGCTTTTGATATAAATCGTGAAGTTCAACATAAGCTATTTTGTCACCGTTCCTATTAGCTTGCTCCATTTGTTTATATAAAAGTTGTCGGTTCTGTATACATTCCTTACGCTCTTTTTCTAATTCTGATGCCATCATCAAATGTTCTGGAAGTACTCTGTTTTCGGTTCCCATTGTTTAAACGCTCCCTTTCTAAACGATCACTTTCATCAAACTTTCGTTCAATGAAAGTACCGCCTTTATAAACTCCATACGCAAGTATCGCAATCCCTAATCCAAAGATACAGACATTGGTTGTACTTTCTACCGTTATAATGTCCATTAGGCTAAAATAAACACCTTTTTAGATTCCACTTCTTGAGATAATGCTTTATTTAGGTACTCTTTAATGTTATTCATTGCTTCTAATTTCCAAGCCCCACCGTCAGCTTCAAACAAACCACAACGAGCACCTTCACGCATCCTGAATACAAACTTACTTTCTGGTTGTTCTACTTCAACAAACGTTCTATATGGGCTTAATTGAACTGGATTTGGTACTTTTGCATTCCCTCTACTAGCAACCCCTGTTTTCACAGTTACAGCTTGTGATACACCATCATCTCCAATTTCCTTTACATCATTTTCTACGACAGTACCTACTACTTGTAAAACGATGTCTCGATGCTTGTTTTGTACAAAACTTGATTGCAATGCAATATTAAATTCTTCTCTGTCATAAAAGCTTCCAAAATTAAAACGTGGAATGGATGCTTGTGCTTCGATATAAGTACTTCTAGCCTTATCTCCATTAACCGCAGTAAAGCAACTTACCGTTGTTGGATTTACAATATGAATCATTACAGGTTCAATTGTGTCAAATTCTGATTTCACGTAACCTACTAAACCAGATAAACTACGGACAATAATCTCTGCTGGTGTTGGTGCTTGCACAAGATGTAATCGCTGTGTTGAATAAGTTTGTTCCCCGATTTTATGTGTTTCAATCGTTCCAATCTCTAATACTTTTTCAATTGCTTCTCTTGTCATAGTCATTTTTATTTCCCCTTTTCTTAATTAGATTTACTTTTCATATAATCGATTACTACTGTTTGCTTCTCAGCAGCCTGATTTTGTTCTTTTTCTTCTACTTCTTCTACAGGTTGTCCAACATCTGTTTTTACATCACCCTGTAGATCCATATAAAACTGTCCCTGGATTCCGGAAGCTAACTCTTGACCAACTAAATTTCCATTTTGGTCCATATCTAATAGAATCTTAGACTCTACCGCTTCTGTTGGTGCTAGTTTCGAAGTGGCTTGAACCTGACAATTCCATACATCACGTTTTTTATCACCAGCAAACGAAAGTGTTAAAACAATCTTTCTTGCTTTTTTAGGATCAGTATTTAAATCCGCCATATTTTCCATTACACGCTCAAACTCTTGATGAAATCTTTCAGCAAGTGCTCCATCAGCAAATGTATTTAAATCAATCATGACTTCCATTATTTTTCTCACCTAAGCCTTCCTTCTTACAATTCAACATCCACTTGAATATCAATATTCATAGGGATTTCTTGCGTTACACGAATTGATTTTGGACTTACACCTTTTTGAATTAACTTTTTAACTTCTTCTTTCGCAGCATCTTTTGAGTGAAATTCATTGATACCTGGAAAACCTGCGAAATTACTAGTAATTACTAAAATCTTTTGTTGCATGATTGCTCCTCCTACTGAACTTCCGCCATATTTATTTGTGCATTTGTAGCTGTAATTTCTTCTTCTAAAATGATTGGAAGTGAATATTCTTCATGAATGATTTGAATCGCTCTATCTAAATGATGACGTTTAATAGCTTTATAACTACTAATTCCAAACTCTCTATGTAATTGACTATAAATATCGCTATACACTTTTTTTCTAAGGCTAACATCCCGATAAGCATTAGATTCCTTACCACCTAATAGAAGAACACCTAACTTTCTTACAACTTTTGATACTTCATCACATTCGATAGCATATAAAGGGGCGTTTTCTCGTAAATCCTTCACATCTGATTTAATATCTTGGATTTCTTGTTTTTGACCTTCTAAAACATCAAATGTGAGTTTCAAAATACTCATCGGGTCTTTAGGAAGTTGTTGTTGATTTTGTATGTGTTGTTTCATTCGTTTAAACTCTTCTATAAACTTAATTTTCATTCGAACAGCTTCTTTTGTATTGTAACTCATTGCAACCAACGTGAAAGCTTCTTCCGTCATGTCAATTTTAGGATAATAACGTCCTCTGTTCTCATAAGTTCGCTCCGCAAAATTGCTTAGCGAAAATTCATCACCTGCATAATCCATTTGTTTTCTAATATCTCTTAGTACATCAGCGTGATTTTTACAAAACACCTCAGCAATCATTAAACTATCTGTAACAATTTTCCCGTTGCTTTCAAATACTAATTCACTATGCACAACTTTTTCGTTTACTACTGTTAATTGATCCATATTACTTTCCTCCTCTATAAACTTGAAATTACTTTAGTTTTATTTGTATAACGATGTACCAAATGTAATTCATTATTTACCTTTTTGAAGATTAACCAACTATCAGGATTTAAATTATATGATTTGATATGTATTTTCTCTCGTTTGGTTGGTTTTTTACCGTTTTTCAATTAATTCACCTCCTATGGATCTACAACATCAAGACTAATTTCACTTAACTAGCTCACCTTGATTCATCCTTATTTTTAGGTATTTTTGTTCTTTCGTGAAAATACTCTACTGGAACTCGTCCAGCTACCGTGATATACCCTTTTTCTTTTAGTTCATCGTTAAGCTTTTTAATAATTTCTCGCGCTTTTGTCTCCTTCACACTAAATAAATCCATGACATGTTCATATCTATAGACATCCATCAACCACACCTCATTAAGCAATACCGCAAGTTACGAAACGCAACGTGCGAGGAAAAAAAATTCGAATTACCTCATTTGGTTCTATTTTTAACTCATTTACAATTTTATTCACTTCTTCTGTATCAAACACTGAGTAACCATTGATCTTATCATTCAAGGTAGTTGGACTTATATCTAATGCTTCAGCTAATTTCCTATAACTAGAATTCTTTTCTCTTATTTTCCCTTTTAATGCTTTTAATTCTGGATACTTACGTCTTTTGTTCATATAATCACCCCTCCCTTTTTTATAAATCACCGCTTTTGTTACGTTTCGCAACACATCCATAGAATACTCCTAAAAAAAATAACTGTCAATACGTTTCGTAACATTTTTATCAATTCCCCCTCCGTTGTTGTTGCGTTTTGTAACAAACTTGTTTATACTATCGAAAAAGGAGGTTGTTACGTAAATGGAACAAAAACAACTTTTAAATAAAGAAATATTCCCTATCAGATTAAAAGAAATCATGTTTGAGAATGACCAAACAATTTATACTCTTTCGGAAAGGATTAATCTTTCGGCAGCCACCGTATCCCGATATTGTAGTGGTAAAATGGCACCAAAACTAACTACTATAGAAGTTATAGCAAAACAATTTGGTATAAACCCTACTTGGTTAATGGGTTATGATGTAGACAAATTTATCAGGAAAACTCAACCAGGCCAAAAATATTATCAAATAACTGAAAAAGACAAAAAAGACATTGCTAAACAATTAGAAAAAATGTTAGAGGGGTTAGGGGATGACAAAAATGGTTTTGCCGCTTTCGATGGCGAACCACTTGATGAAGCTACAAAGATGGTATTAAAAGATTCACTTGAACGTTCGATGCTTTTAGCACGAGAAATAGCTAAGAAGAAATTTACTCCTAAAAAATTCAGGAATTAGGGAGGAATTGGGATTGAAGAATAACATAAAACAACATGCACTAGATCTAGCTAAAGAACACGGCACAAACAATCCATTTAAAATAGCTAAAGAAAGAAACATCGAATTAATATTTGAAGATTTACAACATATTTATGGCTACTATCATTACTGTCGACGTGTTCAACTTATTCATATCAATTATAATCTAGAAGAATTTATCCAAATATATGTCTGCGCCCATGAATTAGGCCATGCTGTTAGACACACTAACGAAGATACCGCTTTTCTTAGTA
Organism: Bacillus sp. FSL K6-2944; assembly: GCF_038005385.1. Classification (NCBI taxonomy): domain Bacteria; kingdom Bacillati; phylum Bacillota; class Bacilli; order Caryophanales; family Bacillaceae; genus Bacillus; species Bacillus sp. FSL K6-2944. The sequence continues at coordinate 4,076,971 of NZ_JBBOTE010000001.1, forward strand.
GGAATACACTCTTTTCCACAGATAAATTAGAAATGGAAGCGAATACTTTTGCTGTTGAATTATTGTTGCCCGATAATGAAGTTTATAATTATCTCCGTTCTGGATACACCATAGAACAAATCGCAGGTGTTTATGGAATTCCTAAACAGTTCATGAAATATAAAACATTTGACTTTTAAACTTATGTGGAAGGAGTTATGAAAGGATGCCTATCTATAAAGACAAAGAAAGAGGAACATACTATGTAAAAATCGTTTATCGCGACTACGAAGGAAACAAAAAGCAGAAAAAAAAACGAGGTTTCAAAAAAAAGAACGATGCTGTCGCGTGGGAAAAAGAATTTCATAAAAAACATAACGAAAGTAGCGATATGAGTTTCTCTAGCCTAGTTGAATTATATATGGAAGATATAGTTCATCGCATTAGACCAAATACTTTCGAAAATAAAAAATATGTTATTAATTCAAGAATACTACCATTCTTTTCAAAAATTGCTATAAATGAAATCAAACCCATGCATATACGAAAGTGGCAAAACAACCTAATTTCTCAAGGATTTAGCCAAACATATCTAAAAACAATTAATAACCAATTAAATGCGATACTCAATTTCGCTGTAAAATTTTACGGACTATCTGTCAATCCCTCAAAGGTAGTTGGCGCTATAGGAAAGAAACAGGCTGATTCTATGAATTTTTGGACGTTAGAGGAATTCAATTTATTCTATGACCAATTAGACAAAGAAGAAAGTAAAGTTATATTCTCTATACTTTTTTGGACAGGAATTCGTTCAGGAGAGTTATTAGGACTGCAATGGAAAGATATAGATTTATTAAGTAACACAATTTCCATTACAAAATCACTCCAGAAGGTGAATGGTACAACTGTCATAAATCCTCCAAAAACACCAAAGAGTAAAAGAATTATTCACATTCCTTTAGCACTAAGTGAATTGATTATAAAATATAAAAATAAATTATACAAACCTAAGCATAATGATTTTCTATTTGATTGTTCTAAGTACTATGTGTTATATGAATTAAGAAGAGGAATAAAAAAAGCTAATATAAAAAAGATACGTGTGCACGATCTTAGACATTCACACGCATCTCTTCTAATTGAATTAGGTTATAGCCCATTATTAATATCAGAAAGGTTAGGTCATGAAAAAATTGAGACAACATTGCAAGTCTATTCTCATCTGTATCCAAACAAGCATGATGCTGTCGCAAAGAAGCTAAATAACTTAATGGAACAAAAAAGTTCCATATGAGTACCACGCTTCTAAAAATATCATTTAAAAGCGTGGTACTTCAATGTTCTTAGCTTTTTATAATACTATTCCCACTCAATAGTTGCTGGTGGCTTACTCGTTACATCATACACGATACGGTTAACGTGTTTTACTTCGTTTACGATACGTACAGAGATTTTCTCTAATACGTCCCAAGGGATACGTGCCCAGTCAGCTGTCATACCGTCGATAGATGTTACCGCACGGATACCTACTGTGTAATCGTAAGTACGCTCGTCACCCATAACACCTACGCTACGCATACCAGGAAGCGCAGTGAAGTATTGCCAGATTTCACGGTCTAAGCCCGCTTTAATAATTTCTTCACGTAAAATCGCATCAGATTCACGAACGATTTCTAATTTCTCTTCTGTGATTTCACCTAATACACGAATACCAAGACCCGGTCCTGGGAATGGTTGACGCCATACGATTTCATCAGGAATTCCTAATTCAGATCCTAATACACGTACTTCGTCTTTAAATAACGTGTTTAAAGGCTCAATTAATTTGAACTGCATGTCTTCTGGAAGTCCACCAACGTTATGGTGAGATTTAATTGTTTGCGCAGTTGCTGTACCACTCTCAACGATATCTGTGTAAAGTGTACCTTGCGCTAAGAAGTCCATACCTTGTAATTTTGACGCTTCATCATCAAATACGTAAATGAATTCGTTACCGATGATTTTACGTTTTTGTTCTGGATCTTCTACACCTTTTAACTTGTCCATGAAGCGGTCTCTTGCATCCACTTTAATAACGTTCATATGGAAGCCTTCGCTAAATGTTTTCATAACGCCTTCTGCTTCACCTTTACGAAGTAAACCGTGGTCAACGAAAATACATGTTAATTGATCACCAATTGCTTTATGAATTAATACTGCTACAACAGAAGAGTCTACACCGCCACTAAGTGCGCATAGTACTTTTTTGTCTCCAACAGTTTCACGAATCTTTTCTAATTCTACTTCAATAAAGTTCTCCATGTTCCATCCTTCAGAACAACCACATACACCGAATACGAAGTTTTTAATTAAATCGTTACCGTGCTCAGAGTGACGTACTTCTGGGTGGAATTGTACACCGTATAAGTTTTTCGCTTCATTGCTCATACCAGCAATTGGGCAAGACTCACTTGTTGCATCTACTACGAATCCTTCAGGTAAACCAGTTACTAAGTCGCCATGGCTCATCCATACAACTTGCTCTTCTGGAAGGTTCGCATATAATTTTGATTCGTTCTCTACTTTAAGAACAGCTTTTCCGTACTCACGGTGATTTGCACGCTCTACTTTACCACCGAAGTGTTGCGTCATAAGCTGCATACCGTAACAAATACCGAAGATTGGTAAACCTAGTTCAAAGATTTTTTCATCACAATGTAATGCACCTTCACCGTATACACTATTTGGTCCACCAGAGAAAATAATCCCTTTTGGATTCATTGCTTTAATTTCTTCTGCAGTAATTGTATGTGGATGAAGTTCACTGTATACACCGAACTCACGAATTCGACGTGCTATTAACTGATTGTATTGACTTCCAAAATCTAAAACGATAATTGTATCGTGTTGTTTCTTCAAAATAATCACCCCAACGTTAGTTCTCGTATATAAATATTTTCACCAATTTGGCGAAAAGCATTACCAATATAATAAAAAAAGCCAGTCCTCCGCCTCTAGTCTCATAACAAAGAAAAGGCAGGGGTCTGGCTTTATAAAGAAAGATAGTCTCCGCTCTTTATAAATATAAGACACACTGCCTTCATAGTCAGGTTGTTTACGGTAACCCGGTAGAGACTCTCAAACCATATCATTGAGGATATATGAAGGATCGTTTTATATTATCTTCCTAGATTCTAACAATGAAGTATCAATATGGTCAAGAGAGAAAGCGACAAAATTCTACAGAAATTCATTTCCTTTTCTAAAAAACATAAAAAAACATCCATTTCTATATAGAAATGGATGTTTTTTAGGACAAACGGAATTACATCATTCCGCCCATCAAGCTGTATATAAAATAGAAAAAAACAGGTGCAAAAAAGGCTATTACATCGATACTTTCCAGCTTTCTCATTACTTGAAAACATACAATCCCAAACCTTTCCGGACACTTTTCGGACACTAAATATGAATTCCATGTACTCTTCATAAGCTCGACAATTCATAGCCATCGTTCTGAAGAAGAATCTATTTCTCATACAGTAACCTTGACTGCTATAAATGGTGCATTTGAAACATTACATTTTAAAGAAACCAAATTATGATCAATAACTTTTTAGAACCAAAAGATTTATATCAAACAAAAAGAGCACAGCGCGTATAAAAGGTGCATCCAACACCCTTTATACCGTCCGCCTACTCTAACTAGGCAAACACTTGCTGTAACTCTTTATGTACCTCATTTTACCGTACATAAGGGTCCCTCCGCAACAGTTTGCTTACACTTGGCATTCTGTTGCTTTTTGTTTATACAAAGGAGCTCTTAGTCTATGAAAAAGAAAATCAATGTTATCGCAACGAAAGAATCCTTCCACAACTTATCATCATTCAAAGATGTGGAAGAACTAAATAAAACTGTACGTACATACAGAGATATTATCCGTATGTCTATTAAGCGTACTGACGTACAATCTAAACTTATTATGTTACTTGAAATGTTAAAACGCCACAGTTGCAAATATGTAGGCGTTAGTTTCTTATGCAAAAATTCAATTGCTAGCATGATGGAAGTTTCCTATAAAACCGTGCAACGTTTAATGAAAAAACTTGTAGATTTAGGTATAGTGAAACAAGTTTTTATGAAGCGAAAAAAAGATATGTTGCAAACTTCGAATGCGATTATCATTCAACCGATTGTGGAAGAAGTGTCCGACAAGGATTATAGAAAAAGTACTGCAAAGTGTCCTACCAATAAAACAACTTCTGTTTCCTTAAAACAAAATATAAAAGATATAAACAAACGTAATAGTAATGAGAATAGCAATACTCCAGAAGAAAATATTGAACAAGCTGATTTTGTTGCTCACTGGGTACCAGAACGTTTTGTTTCTTTGGTTAGTTCTTTTTACAGTGAATCTAAGACAATTCAAGAACTGTGGAAGGTCGTAAGGCAGTGTAATAAAGTTACAAACTTCTCTACAGGTGATAAAGCATTTGATCAGGACCATGAGCTTACTATTGGGTTAAAAGCTATTAAAGAATTTGTTATGAAAATTAAGTCTGGAACGAAAATGAAAAAGGGTAAATTCGCTTATTTCAACGGGATTGTAAACAACGTAATGGACAAGTTCTACTTTGATAAAGAGTTTATGAACATATAAAAAACACCTAGCTACATGAACTAGGCGTTTCGACTTTCAACATATCCATGAATAGAATCTTATGTATCGCATGTGGTCCATCACTTCCTACCATGCTACCGGTTTGTTGTTCTATCTTACTTGTATTACCTTGGACCCTATCTGTTTTTTCTGTTTTCTATATACTGTACAGACTCATTCCCGATCATCTTGCATGGCTAATGGAATGTGTTACACAGTTTCTTATTACCCCAATCCATTCTTGTATGGTCTAGCACTTTGTTTTGTATTGATTGCTTGTCAAATCACTCACACTGCGCATAAAGAGCAAGGGCTTGCTCCAAATTGGGATGCTTTTCATGATACTTTTCTACGCGCCCCACATACTTCCCTTTTTGTTTGGCAATCTCAATGCCCTCTCGCTGCCGCATGCGAATGAGATCTCGTTCTAACTGATTGACGCCGCCCATCACAGTCAGTAAAAATTGACTATATGGATTTTCGGATGTTACATCCAACCACGTATCTTTTATGGATTGTAAGTTGGCTCCTTTCTTTTGGATATAGGCGACCAATTCAAACAACTCCGCCGTACTTCTTGTAATGCGTGTTAAGTCTGTTACCCAGATCCTATCGCCTTCCTGTAAATCTTGTAACAACTGCTGCAGGATGGGACGATGACGGTCCGCCCCGGACGCCTTTTCTTGATACAGGATATCGACTCCGATTTGCTGTAACTGCTCGATTTGTCTCGTTAGATTTTGATCCGCACTGCTCACTCGTACATATCCCATTTTTCTCATTTGTTTCTCCCCCTTACTCCGTAGCAAATGAAATTCGTGCTACGCAAGACCCTCTGCTTATGCTTATTGTTTCTGCCTTGTTCCCTGTATACCCCACTCGCATTTTACAGGATATGTCATCTATACAATAGTCAGTTTTTGGTGTTTGCTGGCGTACGAACGGCTCTTGACATTCCCTCTATCCCTACCCTTTATAAGTAATTTGACTGTTCCTCCGAAAAGAATCTCCCTATCCCCATCAAGTTTTCATCCGAACCTATCACGTATGAATGTGCCGATACAACGTAGATTGAGATATCTGCGTATTTTTTGTCGTAATAGTCTGAATAATCATCCTCCTTGCAGGAAAATGAGATTTTTATGCATGTAACTTTGAATCTTTATACGTTTTACAATATCCTCTAAACGCTGTAAACAGTCTAGTCAGATATACTTAGCAAACAGGTTGCCCATTTGTACAAATGTGTAAAAATCACTTCTAAACGATTCCTTTTCACATATAGTAGACATAACTAAAACGATTTGAGAAAAGGGTGAATGATTTGGTTACAATTAGTTTATGCATGATTGTAAAGAATGAAGAAAAAGTATTAGAACGATGTTTACAGTCCATCAAAGGCATTCCAGATGAAATTATTATTGTAGATACTGGATCAACAGATTGTACAAAGGAAATTGCAAAAAAATGGACGCCTCATGTGTATGATTTTAAATGGATAGATGATTTTTCAGCTGCGCGTAATGAATCCTTTCGACATGCGACGAAAGACTACATTTTATGGCTAGATGCAGACGATGTTTTACTAGAACAGGATAAGACCGCATTACAAACGTTAAAACATTCTTTACAGCCCCAAATTGATGCCGTATCTATGAAATATCATGCTCACTTTGATACACAAGGGAACGTAATTAGTAGTGCCTTTCGTTTTCGTCTTCTGAAACGAGAGCGGCAGTATCGTTGGATAGGGGTTGTCCATGAACATATTCCAGTGACCGAACAAGATCAAACCTATCAAAGTAATATTGTTGTGACACATCAAAAAGAAAATCCGCAACGTTCCGTTCGAAATCTAACTATTTATGAAAAATATGTAGCGGGTGGCGGTACACTCACGTCACATGATTTATTTCATTATGGAAGAGAATTAATTTCCAATCATAGATATGAGGAAGCAGTGGATGTATTTCACAAATTTTTAGATTCTCCGGATATATCAGATGAGATGCGGCTCTTTATTTTTAATGAGCTTGCCTCCTGCTACTATTTCTTACAGAATATAGAACAAGAGCATCAAATCACACTCCAATCTTTATCCTATGATATGCCGCAACCTGTATTTTGTTGTCGACTGGGAGAGCATTTTTTACGCCAAGGGAAAGTGGAGGGAGCCATTTTTTGGTACAAACAGGCGACACAGCTACCCGTTTCGTATTCTTGGACCGTGGACAAAAAGCCGTTTTATACGTGGTTACCCCATAAGCAATTGGGGGTTTGCTATGAAATGAAGAAAGAAAATCGACAAGCACTGAAGTATTATCAAAAATCCTTAACATTCCTTCCAGACGATACCGAAGTACAACAAAAGATTCAGCATCTAAAAAAGCAAATGAAAAAAAAAAAGTAATTCGTTATCTTTCATTCACTTGGTCATACCTATTATTGCATACAGCGTATGCTAGTACATGAGATTTTTGATACGAGGAAAAATAATATCGTCTTAGAATTTTTACTTACAATTGAACAAGTATACATTCCGGCTATTGTTTTAACATTCTATTATTCACATGCAAATTGTATACTTTTCACACTCGTTTACCATGGTTTCTACTGGGGTTTTGTATGTTTGTAAAAGAAAACATGAAATGAAACGGAAAAACCCCACTACATTTGTGCCGTTGAACGGTAAATTGTAGTGGGGTTCTTTTTCAATGTATCCGTTGCAATCACATAGATAATTTCTATCTTCTTGTCTGCAAAGGATTACTAAAATCTTTCTTACTAACTTAATTATTTAGAAATGGAAATGACGTAAGGCGTTGTGCCTACAGGGATATTTCCGATAATCGTATCTGTAACTACATCGATTATCGCAACTGAAGCAGCGGTCGCTCTGGCAATATACGCTCGATTTAAGTCCACATTTACAGCTATTCCACGAGGGCTAGAGGTAACAGGAATCGTGCCAATTACGGTATGAGATTCCGTATTAATTACCGACACACTGTTACTACCAGTATTTGAGACATATAACTTGTTGTGCACAGTATCTAACCCCAGGTTCGTTGGAGTTTGACCTACAGGAATCGTAGTAATCGAAGTATTCGTTATCGTATCAATGACAGAAACATTATTGCTACTAACATTGGCAACATATAACTGATTGTGTTCAGAATCTATTAGAACACCTTCTGGGCTGGTACCCACAACAATCGTCCCGATAACAAGATGCGTATCAGTGTCAATGATAGTTACAGTATTAGAATTATGAGCTGATACGTATAAATAATTCGTAATTGGATTTAGGTCCATTCCAGCAGGGAATGGGCCCACAGGGATGGTCGCAATTACAATGTTAGTTGCCCCATCAATAACGGAAACGGTAGCATTGCCGCCATTAGAAACGTAAATGTGATTCTTAATTTGATCATCTATGACATATATTGGACCACTAATACCATCAGTGATAGTAGTAATGACGACATTGAAAGATCCACTTATAACAGAAACAGCGTTACCAGTTCCATTGGCAACATAAATACGATCCGTAGTAGCATCCGCTGCTACACCACGTGGTGAACGTCCTGTTGAAATAGTCGCGACCACCGCATTCAAGTCGCTATTAATAACGGAAACATTATTAGTTCCTTGATTAGATACATACATATTTCCAGGTTGTGAAAGGGGCGGCGTACCTGGCCCCGTCGGTCCACGGGCACCCGTGGCTCCTGTAGCACCAGTTGCACCTGCTGGTCCTGTCGCTCCTGTAGCACCATTGTCACCTTCCACACCTTGAATCCCTTGTGGCCCTTGCGGTCCTTGTAACCCTTGCACCCCTTGCGGCCCTTGATCGCCCTCAGGTCCTTCAGGTCCTGCTGGCCCTTGGGTTCCTTGTGGTCCTTGTGCCCCAGGAGCCCCCTGTGCCCCAGGTGTACCTGTCGGTCCCGTTGGTCCCGTTACACCCGTACTTGGTCCGGTTGCCCCTGTCGCTCCCTGGGGCCCTGCTGGTCCCGTCGGTCCAGTTGCTCCCGCACCACTACTAGGAACAGCGGCTGTTCTTGTCACTAAAGTAGATAAAATAGTGAGGATTTGGTTGCGTAGGGCAACGTCCATCATAAATTCTGCCATTAAAAACGATAAAGTAGTATACAGTGATTGTAGCATCGTTGCGATTTGACCAACATCTGCCGAAGTAGCTGAGGCTAAACGATTGTTGACAGCTAAGAGAAGATATAAACTATTTCGTGTAGCGTCTCTCTCCGTTGCAGTAGGAAATTCGGTGAGTAAAAAGTTATATAAATTCATTAAATTATTTTGTAAAGCCGTACGATTTACTAAATTAGGATTGTTAAAATACGTATTAATAGCAATTTGTAATTGTTGGATTAAAGTGAAAAGTTGTGCTTGTTGCGCTGGGGTAATAGGAACCGTAGGTACTAGCTGGGGGGTGATGAGATTATCAAATACATTTTCGTCCTTACTCATATAGATACTCCTCCTTGTTGTAACGTACCATACATCTGATAGGAAACTCGTAAGTTATTCATCATACACGTCCTCCTTTTTTAAGTGCGTGCACACACCGTAGCCACAGCTTATGCCCGCCCAGTGCTTCCTCGAGCCACGCTAGGCGCTGGCGGTCAGGTGTGAAATAATACATCTGCGGAACGGGCGTTCCTCGTTTTTCCGCCTGTTTAACCAGCCCCTCATAGCGGCGCATGTGGCACATTGTTGCATACAAATTGTCTCCCGTATCGATTTCCACGACATGTAGTCGCTCCCCATTATACCAATAGGCTGCCGGCACAAGCGCTTCCTGTTTACCAGCAGGTAATAATTCCTCGTGCCACTGCCACTCGGGATATCCGCACCATTCCCAAATGTCATTGCGGTAGAGGACATCGTAGATGTCGTGTACATCACTAAGCATCGTAACATGAGGTGTGCCAAGTAACGCCCCGCCTTTGCTATTGAGTCCAAAAATATGACGAGATGGTTCGACAATACTGTGAAGATACGGACGCAGGTGCTCCAGCTTACGTAGAATACTGCGCCTACTATACGATCCCAAATAGGCAACGAGTTGTCCTGTCGTCGTCCATCCAAATTTCTGAATAACCCCCAACAATTCCAAATCTGTCACCATTTGTTTCACAATCACCTTTTTCGTCATGATCCAACCTCCTCGTATATTAATATTTAAGCCCTATTACAGGCTTAGATTTTCTTCTTAATAAGAGCCCTATAAATAAAAATACTTGGACGTCTCAAGATATTTCTAGATAATGATTGTAGGATCATTTGGGACAATTCTTTCACCTCCTGTGGATTTACCACATTTGAAGAGTGTTTCTCAGTGAACGTGCGGGACTCCCTACTCGCAGGCTGAGCAGCCTGCCCCTCGAACCTAGATGATAGTAGCTCTAGGGCGGCTTTCGATTCAGGACTAGCTCTCATACACGAGGTTGTTGGTCGGCGTACACACTAGAGATATCTCGAGACGTCCAAGAAATGATTCTAATATAGAAGGGAGGTCTCTTACATGAGATTATTTGTTGGTTTAGATGTAAGTTCGTTTGATATGAAAGTTTGCTTTTTAAATGGTGATGGAGAAAAACTGGATTCTTTTTCGGTCAGTAATGACCTACCAGGAGCTACTACACTCAAAGAAAAATTATTACAGTGTGTTGCAGGGAAAGAGGTCGACATCCTTAAGATTGGCCTAGAATCCACCTCTGTTTACAGCTTTCATCCTTCTATGTTTCTTCACCATGATATAGATTTACAGCGTTTTGGAGCAAAAGTATTTCTCCTAAACCCAAAGCAAGTCGCAAATTTTAAGAAAAGCTATTCTGACATGAATAAAACCGATGAGATTGATGCCTATGTCATTGCTGATTACTTACGATTTGGCCGCAATCAAATGTCTATCGTAAAAGAAAGCCAGTACGTGGCACTGCAGCAATTAACTCGATCACGATACCAACTTGTCAAAATGTTAACGAAAGAAAAACAACACTTTCTTCAACACCTAAGTTTTAAATGTAATACATTTTCACAAGAGGTGGATACTTCCGTATTTGGTAGCGCCATGACAGAACTATTTCTTGAAAAATTCAGCTTAGAGGAACTAGCTAATATGCCTTTAGAAGAACTCGCTGAGTTCCTACAGGAAAAAAGTCGAAACCGTTTTGGTGATCCAAAATGCGTAGCAGCATCCATTCAAAAAGCTGTGAAAGCTTCTTATCGCTTGGATAAGGTTGTAGAAGATTCAATAGATGTCATCTTAGGTACATCCATCGCAGTCATTCGTACGTTTCAACAGCAAATCAAGGAATTAGAAAAGTCTATTAAAAAAATCATGGCTGGTTTGACCCAAACACTTGAATCTATTCCTGGAGTAGGTCCTGTTTTCGCTGCCGGTATCATTGCTGAAATTGGCCAAATCGAAAGATTTGACGATGAAACAAAAATAGCCAAATACGCTGGATTATACTGGCGAAAGCACCAATCTGGTCGTTTTACAGCTGAAGATACTTCATTATCCCGTACAGGTAATCATTACTTGCGTTATTACTTAGTTGAAGCCGCCAATTCAGTAAGAAAGCATGTATCAGATTATCAAGAGTATTACGTGAAAAAATATAATGAAGTACCAAAACATCAACACAAACGTGCACTCGTTCTAACCGCAAGAAAATTTGTGCGATTGGTGGATGCGCTACTACGTAGCCACCAACTTTTTACGCCTGGAAGGTGTGTGAAAGAATGACATAAATTTTTGTCATCGCTACCTTTCATTATTTTCCAGTAAATTACATTCGTTACTGGTTTAGTTTCGTGATGCCTTTTTTAAACAAATTGACCTTTGGCAACTTTAAACTTTGTTATTTCTCAGTTGACATACTACCGCAGGTCTTTTTTACAAAATAGAAACAAACGAATAAAAAAGAATCCAGTACACACAAGGATTTCTACGAAAAAGTTCCCAATAGGGTGTACTCTAATAGGAAGGATGAAAAATGGTACGTATGGGGCATGTCGTATGCCTCTTGTTACCTGAAAAAAAAGAGGGGAAAAAGGTTCTTTTTGTAATATTATATCTTTATAATTAAATGTAAAAGTTGTTTTTTTACAGGAATAGTGGATTTCATATATTGGTGAGTTTCACCATTTCTTTTGGGTGTTTTTCTTTATTTCCGGCTTGTTATCTCACTTTTTTGGTGAAATAAGCAAAAAAAGTATGCACGAAGTGCTACGTTGTTGTATAGAATACAATAAGCAACAAAAGAGAAAGAGAGATGTGTGTTGGGATAGTTGTGGAGAATATCTGGCTTTTCTTTCTTTTCTCTGTTGCGGGAGCAACCAACAAAAGAGATTCCTATTTCTGTTAGATATTTCCGATATCTGGTGATTGCAGTCATTTTTCATCCGTTTCTTTAGGGTACACCCTATTGGGAAGTTTTACCCAACAACGCATAATAGATTCCTACTTTCCTAGCTTTCAAATCCATACAAACTCGTACTCTTCTAATCCCTCATTCCCATATCCCACCCACCAAAACAGACACAACCTGCCCCTTACACCCGTACATAGCCACTTCCCCCTCTCACCCATTCTTCTACCTCGTCCAACGCTTGTCCCGCCTACATTTTCCGCCCGGCCTATTTCTTGTACTACGATAAAAATAACGACAAATTTTCTCCACTGCGCCATGATTTTTACTCCATTTCCTACAAAGAGAAATTCTTCTTTTTCAAGCTATCTATTCCTCCTAGTTTCCTATCTTGCAAGATTTCCTGACAACGATAGCGGCCACTGTGGAAATTTTTTATGTGATAGCATATGTTACTTTTATCTGACATCAAGTACTCCTGCTTTATGATAGTTCTACCACAAAACAGCGTACTCTAGTCCAGAATACGCTGTTTTTTTATTTTTATCGTTCCTATTCCTTTCTACTGTTACATATAATACTATTGGTAAACCAACAATGAGAGATCATATATCACTCGCCAGAGGAATACTCTTTTTTTGCTTACCCCACATACATCACATACATATAGGCTTTGTTACCTTTCAAATTTCACATATTCACCTGAAACCCATTGATCGGCACCAACGTTACACCATCCATCTTGATATCCCCACGACTGATACCGTTCTCCTTGGTACACATTTTTTACGACACCATAGTTCGTTCCTGGACCAGTACGAACACGCAATACATCCGCTGTAATCGTTACGACACCTACACCATTGGTAGATGATTGTGTAGATGTACCCGCACCATTATGATTAGAACCGCCCGTAACAATTTGTCCAGTCAAAGCGTATACGATTGAATTCGCAATCTTATCCACATTCCATTTCTCCATATCCGCATCGTTATCGATAAATCCTAATTCAATTAAGATAGCTGGCGCTTTTGTTCCTCGAAGTACAGCCAGGTCTTTACGCTCTTTCGCACCACGATTAGACCAACCGATATCTTTCGATAATTGAGCTGAAACCTTAGCAGCTAGCGCTTGTTGGTCGTAGTATAAGACCTCGACGCCATTCGCAACACGATTGAATGCGTTCAAGTGGAACGAAATGACCAAGCTAACATCATGCGAGTTACATTTCGCTACAATATGATTCAAATTCTGCGCTTGCGTAGAGCCCGTTTCATCCGTATCGTCATACACTGTATGACCTAGTGCCCGTAACCTGTCTGCAACCGCATCTTTCACCTGTCGATCCATGATGTGTTCTTTTCTATTCCCCCAGTTTGCACCTTGTACAATACGATTGTGACCACCATGTAAACTATATGTAGCCATTACTCCACATCCCCTTTCTCATTTCCTTCATGATCTGACCAAATTCCTAATGCAATTCCTACCGTTAACAAATACGGCGCCAATTCATCTAAAAAAGTCTTCGCCTCTGGTAAACCAAATTTCGCACATAAAAAACCAAGTAATGAAAAAACCGCAACCCATGTTTTCCAGTTGCGGAATCGTTTTTTCATATTTTCTTTTGATACATTCATGTTTAATCATTCTCCTTTTCGATGGTATCCAAGCGTTTATGCGCTTGTTTGGTACTTTCTTCTACTCTTGTCACACGTTCCCCAAGTGCTACCATTTGTTTTTCACTTGCCTTTAAATCAATCCGGATATCATCCACTCCTTTTCGAATATAACCCAGTTCTGCTTTTACTTCCGCACTTTGTTGTCCATCCGCTTTCAGGGATTTTGACCTGTTGAGTGCATAACCAAAATAGCTGATGGCGAGTGATAAGATTGCAATCAGTGCACCAATTTCCATGCTCATACGTTTCAACTCCTATCTATATAAAATAAAGAGAGACAGTGTTGTCTCCCTTGGTATCGAAGCTATATGTGGTTCAAACGGAAAAACTCACCGCAATATGCACGGTATTGCCGCTTTGCACGCCATTTACAAATATGCCACCATCACTTTTTACGGTTACTTCGCAAATGGCTGGCAGATTCCCATAAGCCAGTGCTGGAAAAGCAATAACTTGTACAGGTCTACATCCTGCTGGAAGTGTGGCAAATACCTGCACGTTAGATACCTTTGTAACGGAACCGATAATGGAAACCTGATCCCCACTCCGTTTATATTTCAAAATCCTATCCGGCACACCCTCCGCACCAGTTATTGGAAGAGGAATCCACCTTGTATCCGTTGCTTGTTTTACTGTTCCTTCTATCCATAATTCCTTTGTCTTTACTTGGACTTTCTCCATCACCGAACCATTCATACCAGTAAGTAATAGATTTTTCGCTTTGGAATCAACCGTACCACTTTGAATGTAGTTATATTCCCCTTCGTATGGCAGTATACGCATCACACCAGCAGTGTTCTTTAGATACAGAGGGGAAGTTTTACTATCTTGTGTTTCAATGACCAGTGCCCCCGTCATCGTATCCCCGGCTTTTTTCACCACACTATTTGCCGCAATACTTGCACCTAATTCTTCAATCTTTTTATTTGTCTTTAGGTATTGCTCGTCTATATATGGCGCTATTTCCTTGATTTTTTGATTCGCCTCATCTATTTCTTTTCGATAACCCTTTACACGTTCCATTGCCCCATCAAACTCAGAAATATAGTTTTCTATTTTAATATTTCCTTCTTTTACATCCCGTCTTAATGTAATCCGAATGTCTGGTGTACTCATTCGTTCTGTACTTTTTTCCATAACAAAATAAGCTGTCCAATCATCAGATGTGGAAACAGCTTGTGAGGACAACGTATATGAAAATACACCATTCTTTGCATCAACTATTTGGGCATCATCCCGAACGAATAGTCCAATTTGATTAATCGCTTCGTACTTCACTGCATACCCCGTTAAATCAACATTTTGCCCCTTTTCTCTTACATATACAGTAATCTTCAACCCGTTTTTATCATTTTGTCTGGAACGAATTGTTTTAGTAAACACAGGATCTGCTAAATCTATAATAATTTCCTCATTTCGCATGACTACACCTCTCTCTAACTATTCCTTTTCACGCGTCTAGGCGGTCTTCTTTGACGTTTTACTTTGTTCCTGTGTTTTATATTTCCTTTAGGTTTTATTGGCTCTAATTCTTCAATTCTAGCATCTGTTTTGGCTACATACTCCTGAAATGCTTTAACAGTCTGCGCAATCATCCCATATAAGCCAACACCATTTTCTTTTGATTCATCCGGAAGTACAACTCCATAGTGCGTTGTAATATCGTTTGTTGTAAGGAGTGGATCTCCTTCTTTACGGTTCATACGCATATCATATAATTGAGCCATTTCTGTTTTAAGGTTATATTGTTTAATCTCCCACCCCATTACCTTCTCTAACGCGTCAAATTTAATATCACGTATATTGGTTTTATATTTCTTTTTAGAAGACACTTTAAAATCCGCTGCTAAAACACCGTTAAAATAAGTTCCTCCATCACTTTTTACTTGCACATAGGTACTTTCATAATTTCTATTATTCCGTAATAAGATGTTCTGAAATACGATGTCACTATCTCCACCAGGTGTCAACTTCAAATCCACAATTCGATCTCCATTTTGGCGAAAGTTAAACCCTTCTTTTGCAGTAAAATAAGCGCCACCTGCTTTACTTTCCAGAAAAAGATTATTTTGACACTTCAAAGAAGCATAGGATTCTTTTGACTCAAGTTCTAAGCTTTGATCCGAACTTAGTTCCGCATGGCCATTTTTATTAAACGCAAGAGATGCTGAAAAATAGACCCTTGTCGGATCACCATTTTGATACCCGTTCGATATTCCGATTCCCCCTGACTTCGGAGAACCATCTAGCTGATAAACTAACACTGCACCTTGCGTGGCTGTTATATCATTGTTGCCACCTAATACAATAGTGGGTTGCATGACATTATTATTATTTATATAATAGCCCATGAAAATCCGGGTGATATACGATTCCATTAATCTAATAAATTGCTTGGAAATAGAAACATAATTGGAATCATTGGCAGTTCTAAGAGTGGTTCCTGTTATTTCTCCGCCTCGAATCAAATTTCCGTTCAATACTCCAGCTGTAATAAAATCCGCAACAATTCTTCCATCACTTGTCATAGCAATCTCATACGGACCATTTACCCCGTTTGATGAATAACCTAACCCGTTTATGTTCCACTGCCACACTTTTGAAGCTGTCATTTCATTTTTTGTATCCATAATTAGAATTCGGTCTGGATATACACGAACATTTCCACCAAATCCTGAATTGATTAGTTTTGTTGCATTTTCTTTCGCTGCATCAAGTAAAGACCCTGGCATATTGGATAAATCTTGTTGAATTTGATCTACTTTACCCGCCATGTCTGTAAAAGATTCTTTAAAGTTACCAATGGTTACATTGATATATTCCTTTTTAATTGGATCATATTTATACGCAATGACTTTTGCCTGAATATCAATACCATCTTCCTCATGTTTAACTGTAACAATATCGCCCATCCAGACACGCTGCAGAATTTTATATTCTTTATACTCCTCTGTTTGAGACAACTCTTGAAATTCAACCTTATATGTCGCTTTTGGTTGATCTACCATCTGAATATCAAACATAGCTTTAGCGGCTTGACGTAACCTGTTATACGCTTCTTCTACAGGTAATGCGTCTTCATCATTTGCATTTTTACCAATAGCTGCTTTTATATGATTAAACTCAATTACTCGTATTCTTGGATGCGGATACTTATGAATGAGTGGGCTATCTACATATTTTTCTGGTAATAACAATCCGTCAAATCCTTGTGGCATAATTCTGGTAGTAGGGCTTTTCCAATCCACATTACCTTCATAACCTAATAAATCTTTTTTATGACGAATCACTACCCCACGATTCATACCACGATTTTGTAGCATCTTCACATCAAAATTATCTCGTTTTAATTCGCCACCCCAACGATTAACAAATGAATTGTCTTGACTAGAATCCAATAATGCTTCCACAGGATTTTTTCGGACAATACGTGCACTTGCTATCTTTGGTACATCTGAATAAAACTGAAAAGGATGCTTGTATTGGCATCCCGCTGACATACGATTCATAGCTCCATTACCATTTGTTGTTTCAGCAAAAATATCTTCAATCAGATTTTCTGTTAAGTCATAAAAAATGTGATAACATTGCGCTGTAACCTCACCCATACTGACTTTAGGAGCTGCCACTCGAAATAGTTGTTCACCATCCGGAGTTGGAACTTTAATGATACTCATTCCCTCTATTTCCAGACCATGCGGCGCAAACAATGGATAACTAAATGAAAATAAAAATAAACCATTGAGTTCTTCCTCAACAGTTGCGTTATAAATATTTTTATCTAAAGCCCCTATACCATTGTGTGTAAAATCAGTCTCATTTGGTTTATATAAAGTAATCATTTATATCTCCACCTAGGTCGAATTTCCATAAATTGAATTGATCCTGACCACTCTATTTTATTTTCTCCCACGTTGAATATAGGGAACTTCCCGACCATTTTATTATTCATTGCTATTGTATCCGTATATGCTTCAAGTACTTCTGAGTCTATGACAACAGAACCATTCACATCTTTTATTTGAAAAGATACGTCATTGATTGTTATCCGGAAAGTACCATTTCCCACAATCCATAACTTAGGATCAGATTCAATTGTACCTGGATTATAAATTACACCTGGTTTGGTAAGGTTTAGGTTTACATCTTCTGTATATTCAAAAGGATCTAGAGTGAGATCCACTTCAAATTCACCATGTTCCTCAATTTCAGTTACAATGTCTCCCATTTCAACATGTTTAATCTTTCGATGTACATCGTCATCTGTAAAAAAGAGTGTTTCTCCCTGTAATAACCAAGGTTTTGCACGTCTTATGAAAGGCTTAATGTTCTCTGTCTCTAACATATTGAATTTCACTTTAAAAGGGACATTTTCATATGCCCCTTTCTTTGTGAGCGAGCCATGTCTCCCTGGTATTTCTATATGTTCTACTTTTTGTTTTGCAGTTGGAATCACTGGACGACCTACTAAGCCTAATCCGTAACTACTTGCTAATTCATTATCAATTCCTATATCCAACAATTTAAGTCGCCCTCCCTATTCCTATTTTTGAATTACGTCCTTTTTGAGCAAGCGCATCATCTATTTTTCCAACCATACGGTCGATATCACGATCATCTCTCACTGAAGGATTATAAATATTAACTACTGTGGGTTCAGTAGACATCGTTGCTGCAATTCCTTCGCCAATCTCACCTAATGTCTTTTTATTCAATGGTAAAACTGCTTCTCGCCCCGCTTCTCCTGCACCTTGCAACTGACCATTACTCATTCCAAAGATAGTTGGCCGAGTAAAAATACCGCCTTTTGCGCGCCATTGCACATCGATACCAGATGGGAAAGTAATGTCTTTACCCAAAATATTTTTCGTACTAGTTTGCAAGCTAAAGTGTGGCACTTTTGGCATTTCTGGCTTTGGAATCTTTAATTTCAAATCACTGAAAAACCCTTTGATTTTATCAATGAATCCCTTTACTTTATCTACCGCATCTTTTATCGGATCAACGATAAATCTCTTTGCTGCATCAAATTTTTCTTGCGCTACATTCTTTACAGAATCAAATTTTTCCCGTGCCGTATTGTACATGTCATTGAACTTCTCTTTTGCAGAATGATAAGCTGAAATCACTGGATCAATAATATATTTATAAACTAGATTCCATGCCGTAAGTGTATAAGATTGGATTTTGGCCCAATTACCTAGTATCCAATTCGCTAAATCATTCAATTTTTCTTTCGTTGCATTCCACAATTCCTGAACAGGCTGAATGACATATTGTTTTACTAGATTCCACGCTGCGGAAGTATATGATTTCACTGTCTCCCACTGTGAATGTAACCAAGAAACAAGCGTACCAATCTGTTCTTTAACCCAATCCCATGCTTCTTGAACAGGTTGCGTAATATATTGTTTAAATAAGCTCCAAGCAACTTGTGCAGCAGCCTTTATAAGTTCCCACTGCGTACTAAGCCATGTGACTAATTCACCAATTTGCGCACTTATCCAATCATATGCTTCCTGGATCGGCTGTATAATATATTGAGATATTGCCGCCCATGCAATTTGTGCCCCTGCTTGAATGAGTAGCCAACCTGCTTCTAAAACTGTGGAAACTGCTGAAATAATCGGGTCTAAAACTGTGAGTATTGTATCCCATGTTTCTTGCCAAGCTGTCTTTAATTGATCCCAAATAGAAGTTGCCGTTTCAACAATACCCGTCCACAATCCACTGAAAAATTCACCCAAAGGAGACAATATACTATTTGCTAGTTCAATGAATGAGGACCATGATTCTGAAAAATAATCAGTAATACCTGTCCAAATTTCCGATGCCGTATCAGAAATTCCCGTCCATAGATCCGTAAAAAATTGACCAATGGGTTCAAAGAACTCATTTACCATATTTAAAAAATCTGACCAGGCTCCAGAAAAGTAATCAACTGTAGCAGACCAACCATCACTGCATGCCTGAACTATACCTGACCATAATCCACCAAACCAATCTTTAAATTGCGACCATTTTTCAGAAAGCCAATCAGTTATGGCACCCCAGTTTTTTATTAACATGATAATACCAGTTATCACCAAGGAAACTGCTGCAATGGTAGCTATCACAGGTAAAAACGCCAGATTCAACGCACCAAATGAAACAGCGAGAGCTGCTACAATTGGAGTTAAAATAATAAACGCCGTACTCAGTGCACCCATCACAATTAAAAGCGTTTGATCGGCTTCAGACAATTTACTAAACCAATCCATTACAGCTTTAACCCCATCAACAATTGGAGGCAAAATATCTTTCGCTAATTCTGCAAATTTCTTTCCAAGTGGCTCTAACGCAGCCTGTGTTTCTCTCAATGCTTTTTGAAATTGTTGCCCCAAAGATTCTTCCTGAAGTTTCTTCATTTCATCCATACGTCCAGTTACATCACCAAGACCACCATGTACATTATTTAAACTAAGTACAGCTTCAGCACCCATGTCTTCCCATTTCACGCCAAATAAAGCAACACCAATCTGGTTTGCTTTTACTTTGTCATCCATCTTTTGAAGATCACCTAACACAGTATTGAATACATCAGCTGCGGTTCCCTTTCCTTCATTAAATGATTTCCATACTTTTTGTGTCTCTTCAGATAAATCACCGAATCCTTCTGATACACCTTTCGAACCATCTTGTACACGGATTCCAAATTCTTTCACAAGATCATTGATATAGTCTAAGTTATACGAACCGCTTTTTGTTCCATTTGCTAAAATCGTAAACATTTCTTGAGCACTAAAACCACCTTGTTTGAATAAAGGCGCATATTCAGAGAGGTTATCAAATAACTCGTCTGAATAATTTAGACCTTCTTGAGCACCTGCAGCAAGTAAATCAAATGTTTCTTGTGTAGATAAACCAAATTGACTCATCAACTGCCCTGCACCACGAGTCGCTTCATTCAGATCTACATCGTACACTTTTGCAAGTGTTAAAACATCCTCTGATGCCATTTGCAACTCATTATATGGAACATCTCTCATGTTTTGATAAACTTTTATAAGCGCATTGTCTACCTCTTCAAGATTTTCACCAAAACCTTTTTTCCAAGTATCAACAGCAATCTTTTGAAGATTTTCTGCACCTTTCCCAGTCAATCCTAATGACGCCTGAATTTTCCTCTGCGATCCATCAAACTCTATTGCTGTATTTACAATCGACTTTCCCATTTCAATTAACTTTTCAGATATTCCTTGTAGGACTTCAGCGGCTTCCATTAAATTGTTCATATCAAGTTTCTTATTTATTTCCGCCATACCATCCGCAGCTTGTGAACCACTTCGCCCAACACTTTGTAAGGAGTTTTCGAATTGCTTTAATGTCGTTTTTGCTTGGTTTAATTTAGCCTCAAGTTGCTGCACTTCGGTAGAATTCTCACCATACACACGCTTTGCTGCACTTAATTGTTGTTCTAAGTTGTGGACGACCCTATCAGTCATTTCCATTTGCTGACGTAGTTGTTTCTGCGCTAATTCTAACTTATCCGCTTCACTAGCATTTTGACCTAATTCAGCATTTTGAAGTTTGAATGA
>NZ_JBBOTE010000002.1:0-570000 GCF_038005385.1 Bacillus sp. FSL K6-2944
TAAGCTGAATACACCCGCAACGGATACTGAAGTTCAAAGATTAAGAGAACATGTAAAAGAGAAATTTAATGTTGATTTACCGAGGGAATACGAAGAGTTTCTTAAAACTGTAAATGGTTTAGACTTTGATGGACTGGTACTTTACGGAGTTGATTCTTCTTTACTAGAAACAAAAAAAGATGAACATATTTGCGGCTTTATAGACACGAATAAGATTTGGTATGAAAATGAATTTCAAAAAGAGTATCTTTTCTTTGGCGATTCAAATATTGCGTGGTTTTGTAAGAGCTTATCAGACGGTACTTATTTAGAACTTGATAAACCATCAGGTACGGTAATGAACACATATAATGATTTTAATACAATGCTTGAGGAAGCGTTAAAAATAACCCTTCTTTAATAGGGGGGGTATTAAAAATTATGTTTAATTTTTTAAAAGAATATGTTGTAGCAGACAGAAGTGTCCGTTCTAAACAAAAACCTATTTTCTATCCTATATATCAAGATGAGATAGATGAGGCAGAAAGCTTATTACAAATGGAACTTCCAAAAGAACTGAAACG
This sequence comes from Bacillus sp. FSL K6-2944, assembly GCF_038005385.1. NCBI lineage: Bacteria > Bacillati > Bacillota > Bacilli > Caryophanales > Bacillaceae > Bacillus > Bacillus sp. FSL K6-2944. The sequence continues at coordinate 564 of NZ_JBBOTE010000002.1, forward strand.
CTTTTATCAAGAAATAGGTTGTGGTTTTTTAAGTCTGATACAAGAACGTTTTTCAACAGATTTATGGACCCGATTTCAGTTGCAGATTTCCGTTTAAGGCAAGATATTTATGAATATAATCCAAACCTAGATGATGATTCATTAGTGTTTTTTGAAGTAACAGAACTTAACTTTTTAACAATTAAATTTAAAGAGGAAAATGAATTAGGTCAATGTCCTACTTACTCTGAAGATGAGAAAATAGCGGATTCTTTAGAAGAATTTTTAATTAAAATGGATGAAAATCCTGACTATTATATTTAATAGATATCAATTCTCTTTTTTAGAGTGGTGCATTATTGGTTCATTATTTTAAGAAATGTTTTCTAGCTTATGTGATTGCGAAGACAAATAATAATTAATTATGAGTAACAAAAGTAAGACTTATGTGAATTACGCATAAGTCTTTTTAATATTATCTCAAAGTTAAGAAGATTTAGGGGGGAAATTCTCATGAATCTAGGGGAGCTAGTTTAAAAGAAATTAAAAGACAATTAAATATATCTAGATTTCAACACCCGATTAGTCAAAAGATGGTACCATTAACAGATAGTAATGGTAAAAGGATATTAAATGATAATAAACAGCCTATTATGACTCGAGAATTTACATATGAAGTAAAAGGTCAATCAAGATCATTCAGAGGGTCATAAGTTTGGAGAAGGTGGAGTTGGAGATCATCCACCGCATCATAATGTAAGACCTGAATACAATACAAGAACAGGACAGGTAGATGGTATGGAGGATCATTATTATTTTGAGAAGAGAAATAATAAATAGGGAGTATAAAAATGATTGATCAATTTAAATTTTTAAATCCACAAGCGTTAATTAGTATTTTTGGGAAAATACCAAAGTTGAAAGAATCAGAGTTATTAGAGGTGCGTCTTAAAAGAGATGGTCCGACTTTAGTTATTCAATTGATGACAAAGGAAAATGTTGAAAACAAGCCAAAGCGATGGAATAAGTGGGATGTAATTTATGTAGAGATATCTTTCTTTACTATTCATAATTTAACAATAAAAGGTTTAGGGACAGAAAATATAATTGATTATTTTGAAATAAATACGATAGAAGAAGAGGGTTTATTAAAAATTAAGTGTAAGAATCAAATGTTAGTTGAGTGCTCGTTTGAATGGGCAAAGGTAGAAGGGGTAACCCCAGGTTTAATGGGATTACCATAATTTTGATGGGAAGTAGATAGTTAATTTTTATAATATTCATATTTTAATATTTTTGGGTTAAATAAGGAATGTATAAAGGACGTTTGAAACGTTGATAGTATTGCAAACATATGAAGCGGAAATTACTAAAATTAAGATACGTGATTATATACCTGTATTAGATGATTATGATAGAAGTGTCAAAGGTGAGATTATAATAGGTGGGTATGGTTATAGATTCCGCAGGAGTTTCATTTAAGTTTGAGAAGGAAGCGAGATAATAGAATGCAAAAATTTTCAAAAATAGTTATATGTGTTGGTGCGTTAATAATGATTATACTGGGCATGATTGTACATGATACATGGAAGGATAGGATTTATTTTTCTTTAGCTGTACTTTTTGTTACCGTACTTTCTTTACTATGGAATATAGTTGCTCATAATATTATGGATAAATTTAGAAAAAAGGAGAATAAATAGCTATGAAACTTTTAATGATCGGAACAATAGCAGGGTGGTTTAATTAACATGAAAAAAAGTATAGATTTTAATAAGAAAGCTTTTGCACATTATATGGCTCTTTATCCTGTAAATGAAATAAGAGTCCAAGTAATTGTCCTTGTCCTTTTGGGGGCAGATGTGTTTGTTCTCTTGCCTGCTTTTGCGAATCCTTTTCAATTACTCTATGTATATATAGTAACTCCTCCAGTTATTTTTTTAAATTTGTGGGCGATATGGATTGCTATCAATCCTCGGAAACGACAATTACAATACACTCTATTTCGGGGAGTATATGGCACCATATGTTCAGTCGGATTATTGGTTATAACGCAAAAGTATGCCTATGAAGTGTTACAATTACAAACTCCTATCTATTTTATTTTTTCAGTTGGTTTGTATGGTGTTGCTTTGTATTATTTTTATAAAAATCATATTGAAAAACTTCAGGAACCAAGAAAAAAATCAAAGTCGTCGAAAGGAACTGGTGGTGTAAAAGTAGCAGCTATTGCAGCTGGATCGGGGCAGTTAATTGCTAATATAATTCTTAGCATTGCAACACAACAGATGGGGGTAATTGTATTTATGTGTGCATGCACAGTGTTTTCGTTTGCTTTGTTTTATATGATTATAGAACTCCATAAGTATTATTATTTACGGAAGCATATAGAAGATGGAGGGAAAATACGTATAGGATTTTAAAGAGGATTTGTTGCATTTCAAGTGTATAATTGCATTCTTCTTATGGAAGCCATTCACGAGGCTTATAGCAATAAAAGATGTATAGGTGGAAGGTTATATTCTGGTAAAACATCTGAAGGAATGGAAATTAGGTTTGTTCTTATTAATGATAAGATTATAACTGTTTATCCAATGTATTAAAGAATGTGAGGTACTCAAAAATGAAAGTAACTACTCAGCCCATAGTTAAAAATGCAAGACAATATAGAGGTAATTGCTAAGAAGCACTCCGCCTGAGTTTCAGATGAAATTAAATAATTGAATATTTATATTTAAATAATCGACTATTTATGCTTTAATATTTCTATGTACATAACTGGGATAATTAGGAATTTGCATTTAATATGTTTTAAGAAAGGGGAATGTTTTTTATATGGAAACTCCAGAAAATCAATTTAAACGTGCGCTTAATCCTTGGTTCTCCATTTGGACAAAACCACGTGATACAATGAAAGAAATTTTTATATCCAAACCAAAGAATGTGTTTTTACTCATTTTACTAGGCTCATTCGTACAGACTTTAGATCGAGCATCTTCTAAAAATATGGGGGATTCAATAAGTAGTCCAGTTTCAATAATCTCAATGGTTATATTCGGTACCTTCGTTGCTTTCTTAATTTATTATTTTTTGCTACCAGCGTTATTTAATTGGGTGGCAAAAAAACTTGGTGGACAAGGTACCTTTGAAAAAACACGTTACGCAGTTGCCTATTCTTATATCCCTTACGTTTACTCTCTTATATTAGTTTGGGTGCCTTCATTTTTCTTGTTTGGGATAGAAAACTTTACGAGTGAGACACCGAAAATGGATAGTAGCATAACTTTAACGATTTTGTTTATTATTTTTGCCATAATTGATATAGTTATTGCAATTTGGACAATCATTATTTCCTTAAAATGTTTAGGAGAAGCACACCAATTCTCAGCATGGAAAGCATTATTAACAATAATAATATCCTTTATGATTATCATTCTTCCTTTAGTAATAATAGTATTTCTTATAGTAGGGGTTACAATCTTTTAATCATTTATTTGCTTCTTATGAATTTAGAAATTTAATAGAGGTCTGGGGAAAAACACAAAAAATGTGTAAAAATAATAACTAAAAAATTAACTTTTATAAAAACATTTAAACTAAAATGCTTCTTAAGCGTGGGTCCAATAGCTCACGCTTTTTATTTTGGGTGACTATAACATTTATTTTTAAAATTTATAATCATGTTATTTATTACGGACAAACCTTCAAAGAATCTATTGGTGCTACAGCTAATTGAAGGCGTATTAACAATTTGAGAGTAGTTATTGATAAGAATGGAAATGTAATAGCTGTGTTTCTAAAGAATAAGAAAAGTTTAACATGAGTTTATTTTTTTTATTCGGGGAATATGGGCGTAATTGGTTATCGAGAAAAAATTCAGGAGAATAAAATTATGAAAAAAATAAACCATGAATTATTTGGTGAAATTGTTCACGATTTATATTGGAGCGGACAACAAAAGATAACTATTTTTGGGCAGGAAAAAATAGTTTCTTTAACTATTGATGGAGAAGAAGATGATTTAATTCCTAAAGTTCAAGAAGAAGCATATAGGAAGTTCATTACTGATATAAACAAACTTACAAAAGAAGCTGAACAAGCGATATTCGAGTATTATAAAGAAGAATATATGGAATATAGAGATATGGTAGGTGATGAATCTGCTGATAAAATAGCGCCGATTATAACAACCATTCAAGAACTAGGAAAATTGGTGGAACCTGTTGGGTTAATTATATTACCAGATTTTGAAGATGGAATTAGAAGAGTTGGATTAATATTCAATTGTACCTGGGAAGAGGACGGTGTCGGGGTGAAATTTGAAAATGAGCAAGTTGTAGAAGTTGGTTATCAAGACATCGTTATTTAAACTTCAAATTATGTGCTGTCACTATATCGAATAGAAGCTGGGTTTGTAAAATAACAATGAAACTACGTGTTTTTTCGTCATACAAAAACCTCTACATATAAGTAGAGGTTTTTAAATTGCATATTAGTGAATTATGCTTTTTCAAATAAACGAAGATACTAGAATACATAATTTTAACTAGACTTATTATTAACTAATTTATCCCCACCACCAAGCTCCGCCTCAATCTGCGAAGTTTTCGATGACTCATCCATACGCCAATACGTAATAAAGCTGATCGCGATACATCCAGCTACGTAGAAGTAGAAGAGTGATTCCATTCCGATACTCTTTAGCCATAATGCGATGAACTCAGCTGTTCCGCCGAATATCGCAACTGTTAGTGCATATGGTAAACCTACGCCAAGTGCGCGAATTTCAGTTGGGAAGAGTTCTGCTTTTACAATTGCGTTAATGGAAGTGTAACCAGTAACGATAATGAGACCGACCATCATGAGTAAAAATGCTACGATTGGTTCTGTCGTTTTTTCCATGAAGAAGAAGATCGGTGCTGTTAGTAATGTTCCGAGAATACCGAATGCCATTAATAATGGGCGGCGTCCAATTTTATCGGATAGTAGCCCCGCAATTGGTTGAAGTACGACGAATATAAGTAGTGCGACAAAGTTAATCCAGCTTACAACTTCTTTCGGAAGGCCGACTGTGTTTACCATGAACTTTTGTAAATATGTTGTGTACGTATAAAATGCAACAGTGCCTCCTAGTGTTAGGCCGACTACTGTTAATACTGCTTTCGGGTGTTTCATAAGCGCGCGAACGGTTCCTGCGCTTTCGCGTTTTTGTGATTTTATGTTTGAAAACTGCTCCGATTCATCCATCGTACGGCGAAGCCATAATACAGCTACTGCGCCCATCGCTCCAATAATGAATGGAATACGCCATCCCCAAGCTTTCATATCTGGTTCGCTTAGTAATTGCTGAAGAACAATTTGAACGCCTAACGCAACCATCTGTCCCGCAACGAGCGTTACATATTGGAAGCTTGAATAAAAACCACGGCGTCCACTACTAGCCATTTCAGATAAATACGTTGCGGAAGTTCCGTACTCTCCGCCAAGTGATAATCCTTGAAGTAAACGAGCAAGAACTAAAATAATAGGGGCCATAATACCGATACTTTCGTAACTCGGTGTACAGGCAATAATTAAAGAACCACCGGCCATAACTGTAATGGAAAGCGTTAATGCTGCCCGGCGTCCGTGCCGATCCGCATAGCGTCCCATTAATAAACTTCCGATAGGGCGCATTAAAAATCCAACTGCGAAAATAGCTGCTGTGTTCAGTAACTGACTCGTTGGATCGCCTTTAGGAAAGAACTCTGCTGAAAAATAAACAGCGAAAGCAGAGTAAACGTACCAGTCGTACCATTCAATTAAATTACCGACAGAACCTTTGAAAATATTGCCGGCGACTCGATTAGATTTTACTTGAGCCATACTAATTCCTCCTCTTGCTTAGTAATAAAATGATAATTATGAAAGCGTGTTCATTGTAGTTGAATTGTACTGTCCTTTAAATAAAATCTCAATATTATGACAATTTTATTCTTTTTGTACTTTATGTACATGGAGAGTTTTTATAGTTGCTTCATTTTCAGTTTTGTCATAATAATAGAAAAAGGAGATTGATAGTTTTGAATATTTTATCAAAGGATATGAAGCATGAAAAAATCACGCAAAGTGTCATTACAAACGAAAATAGTAAGCTTAATTATCGCGTTAATTTTATTTGTCGTTCTCCTATTAACGGGAATATTTGTTTACATTCAGTCCGTTGATACGAAGCGCCAAGTAGAACAGTTAGCGCTGCAAACGGCTAAATCTCTTTCTTTTATGCCTGCTATAAAAGATGCTTTTCAAAATAACGAGCATAAAAGTACGATTCAATCTATTGCGGAACAAGTTCGTGAGCAAGCTGGTGCAGATTACGTCATTATAGAAGATCGCTATGGGGTTATGTATTCCCATTCTAATTCTGAGTTGATTGGAACAAAGAGTAACAACCCGTATAACTATGAGGCACTTACTTTTGGTGGCTATTATACAATCGAAGGAAATGGTACAAATGGTCCAGCTTTAATGGCGAAGGCACCTATTATTGTTCATAACGGAGATTACGATCAAGTAGTAGGCGTTGTGACAGTAGAGTTTTCAATAAAAGGAATTGAATCTAACATATTGAGTAGAACGAAAGAAATTATCCTCTTTTCATTAGCAGTATTATTAGCCGGCATTGTTGGTGGCATTCTTTTAGCGCGTAGCATCAGGAAAGATACACTCGGTTTAGAGCCGAATGAAATCGCAGCGTTATACCGGGAACGAAGTGCGATACTACTATCTATAAAAGAAGGAATTATAGCTATTGATCAAAACGGTTTTATTACGATGATGAACACGTCGGCAGAAGAAATGCTTCATGTAAATGATGATTATATACAGCAGCACATTTCAAAGGTTTTACCGGAATTTAATATGGAAAGAGTGCTAGAAAACGATCAAGAAATCGCGTTTCAAGATAAAGTGTTTATTTTAAACATGACACCGATACTCGAAAATAATAGTACGGTAGGCGTTGTATGTAGTTTTAGAGATAAAACAGAACTGCAAAACTTAGTGAATACGATATCTGAGGTAAGAAAGTATTCTGAGGACTTACGTGCTCAAACACATGAATTTACAAATAAGCTCTTCGTCTTATCCGGCTTATTGCAGTTAGGGCATTATAAAGAAGCTATTGAATTCATTCAGCAAGAATCTAATATTCATCAAAGTCAAAACCATATTTTATTCCATCAAATTCATGATGCAAAAGTACAAGCAATTTTATTAGGAAAAATCGGAACAGCATCTGAGAAGAAAATCGATTTTCATATTGAAGGAGATAGTGCGCTGCATCCGTTACCAGACCATATAAAAGTTTCGCACCTTATTACGATTCTTGGAAACATAATCGACAATGCATTTGATGCGGTGAGTGAACGAGAGGAAAAGAGTGTTTCCTTCTTTGTTACGGATATTGGACACGATATTGTATTTGAAGTGATAGATAGCGGGATAGGGATACCGGCAGAAAAAATAACGACCATTTTTCAAAAAGGATTTTCAATGAAAGGAAATAATCGGGGTTACGGGCTAGCGAATGTGAAAGAAATGGTAGATCTACTAGAGGGAACAATTGAAATTCAAAACGAGAAAAATGGGGGAGCTATTTTTACAATTTACCTTCCGAAAACATTGAAAGAAAGTACATGACAAACAGGGGGATGGACATATGTTGAAGGTTGCAATTGCAGAAGATGATTTCCGCGTCGCGCAAGTTCAGGAAGAGTTTTTATTAAAAATAAAGGATGTAAAAGTGATCGGAAAAGCATTAAACGCAAAAGAAACGATGGAACTACTACAAAGGGAAGAAATCGATTTGCTTCTATTAGATAATTACTTACCAGATGGAATTGGAACAGACTTATTGCCAAAAATTCATGCTGACTTTCCAAGCGTTGACGTCATTATGGTAACGGCGGCGAATGAAAACTATATGCTAGAAAAAGCAATTCGAAATGGCGTAAGCAACTACCTTATAAAACCGGTCACGTTAGAAAAATTCGTTCGCACCATTGAAGACTATAAAAGAAAGAAGCAACTATTACATAGTAACAATGAAGTAAATCAAGCACTCATCGATAACTTCTTCGGGACTTCGCAAACACAAGACATAAAAAACTTACCGACAGGTGTGGATCCGTTAACACTGCAAAAAGTGAAAGGCATTATAAAAGGATTTGAAGAGGGCATTACAATAGAAGAAATGGGAGAACAAATGGGGGCCTCCAGAACAACCGCAAGAAGATATTTAGAATACTTAGTAGCGACCGGCGAATGCACAGTAGAGTACACATACGGCATTATCGGACGACCAGAACGAAAATACCGAATAGGAAGAGGACTATGAAAAAACGATTATTACTATGTATATGGATCATGACAGGAGTAATAGTAATAGCTGGTTGTTCCTCGGAAAAATCCCATACGAATACAGTGAACATCGACAAATTAGAAATCGTTGCGCCAAACGTTCAAGGAGCAGGATGGGACTTAACAGCACGAGCAATGCAAAAAACACTAACAGAAGAAAAAATCTTCACAAAACCAATCACAGTCACAAACAAAGTAGGTGGCAGCGGTGATGTCGGATGGAAATATACGAAACAAAAAGGCGGTCACGTACTGGCGATTAACTCAAGCTTACTCATAACGAACAACCTACTAGGCCACAGTAAACTAACATATAAAGACTTCACCCCGCTCGCAACACTCGCATCGGACTGGGAAGTCGTTGTCGTATCAAAAGACAGCACCATAGATAACGCAAACGAACTAATGAAACAACTAAAACAAGACAAGAAAAACTTCAAAATCGGTGTTGCCCCCGGCCTAGGAAACGACGATCACCTATCCTTCGTACAAGTAAGCAAAGCCTTCGGCATAAACCCAGCCGAACTACAATTCTTCGTCTACGAAAACAAAGAAAAAATCATAAACGCCCTAACGAACAAACAAATAAACGCTGCAACCATGACCTTATCCGAAGCCGAAAAACAATACAAAGCCGGCAAAATAAAAATACTAGCCGTATCCGCACCAAAACGACTAGACCGACTACCACAAATCCCAACATGGAAAGAACAAGGAATCGACGTCATATTCCAGCACTGGAAAGGAATTATGGGCCCGAAAGATATGACGGAGGAAGAGGTTGCTTATTGGGATGATGTGATTAAGAGGATGGTGGAGAGTGATAGTTGGAAGGGGATTTTGAGGGAGCGGGGTTGGAATTCTTATTATAAGGATAGTGGGGAGAGTATGATATTTCTTGAGCAGAGTAGTCAGGAGTATGGGGAGTTAGTGGGGGATAATAGGAATTAGTAAATCATACGGTATGACGTATGGTTTTTCTTTTATACATATATGTAGTTTGATAAAATGGTAGTAATTGTAATTGTCGCATGAGTTAAGTTAGGAATATTTTTGAACCTAATATTATAAAATATGAAACTGAACAATATTAAATTATTGATGTATAAAATTTGATATATATTCCAGGGTGAATAGAGTTTTATATTTTTATACTAGCATGAGGATCTAAAACTAATTCAAATATTAATACATGGGGTGGTTGAATGAATTGGATAGAAAATGCTAAGAAAAACATTTTTCCTGTGAGTAACGAAAAATATAATTTAAAAAAGGCTTTGGGGGAATGGGCATATGAGGGGAACATGTTTGATGTAGAAATTGCAGATGAAATATGTCATTTATGCGATCATTCTAATATCAGATATCAATTTGAAATTGTGAACAAACAAAATGGAAATCTACTATTAATTGGGTCAGAATGTATTAAAAAGTTTAACATTGTAGTTGTGAATGATGAGGGGACTAAATTATCGTCTGAAGATGCAAAAAAGAAAGTGAATAAAGATAGAAATAAATTAGTCACAGAGGCGAAAGAAAAAAGCGTCTTAAATACTTTAGTAAAATTGGCTTCAGTAGATAATGAGTTTATTATTGAAAACTTTATTGAGTATTTTAAAGAAAGAAAAGCTTTCACTCCTAAGCAATTAAGTTTATTAATATGGAGGCTTAGAAAAGCTGATATTGATTTTAATAAATCTCATTTTAAGTTAACTATTAAGAAAAAGAGGGAGCAGGAAGACTTATTACAGTTAGAGGAATGGAAACTAAAAAGTATTTGGGAATGTTTATCTAGTAGTCAGAAAAAATTCGTTTTGGAAAAGAAAGGATTGTCTAGAGCTCCATTTTGATTAAATAATAAGTGATAAGGAGCTGCTTATCATTTATTAGCTGCTCCTTATCTTATCAATTTGTAATATAGTTCTCTTCTTCTTCGTTTACATTATGAATGGGAGGTCGTTTGAAAGTAAATTTGAAGGTGTTGCCACTTTCTATAACTCTTCTCATTTCATCGTACATTGGCAAGGTAGATTGAATTCCTGTTAAAGTAGCCCATCCACGTGTTCTTGTCAATGCAACGAATAGCTGATTGCGAAGCTGGATATTGTCTTCTTTAGATGCAATAAGATCAAAACCAACTACGTATATAACATGTGCTTCGTTACCTTTAGCACGGTGGATTTGTGAAATCGTAATAGCGTCATCTTCCCAAAATTTATCACGATTTTCCTTTGGCCATTTTGGGAAGAGATAATTTTTTTCTAAGGCACCTGGAATATAGATATTTATGCCAGCTTTCATCAAATGTTCAGAGACGGCCTTTTGTAGTGTTTTTCCTTCTCCTAGGGTAATAATGAGAATGTCTCTTGAAAGATTTAATTTATCATTCTCAATATTTTCTTTTATAGATTTTGTAAGCGCGTTAAGTTCTGCTTCCCTGGAATCGTAAGTTTGAAATTGTAAAACATCACCTTTCCATTGATAGGGAATAAGGTTTGGAGAGTTTTTCTTTGGGCGATGTAGCACAATTTCTTCACCGGATCTAAAGCTACCTTGCTGTACTTCATAACCGATTCCTTCCCAATCTTTTCTAGTTGTTAAACCACGCAGCATTCCTTCATCTCGTAATAGTCCCATTCCAATTGCATGTGCTGCAGTAAGAATTGGGCCTAGCGTACGATAACAACGTTGCATGATTTCACTTTTTTTAATTCCTCCAGAATAAAGACCGCTCACCATTTTACTAAAGTTTTTATCATTACCGAAAAGTTCTTTGGAAGTAGGAACTTTTAGGCTATCTAGACTTTGACTTTCATCATAAGCCCATATTAAACGGCGATCATAGGGAGCACTTTCGTTTATTGGATGGAGTGATTGAAAGGCGAGCCAATAAAAAGGTTGTTTTCCATTATATTTAGCATGGTCACCTACTACTAAATCTTGTGCTTCATCAATTAATACGGCATCGAAGACAGGGTAGATATGTGAATTTTTTAATAGGTCAGTGCAAGCATAGGCAAACTTTTCACTTGGAGAACCTGAAGGTAAATCTGATGGTTTTTTAGGTATTATTCCATGACGTCTACATAGAAAACGATAAAAACCTTCACGATCTTTTGCTCCCCAAGCATGTAAAACTTTGATTTTTCGTTTTACGATCTCATCATAACAAGTTTCTCCATTACTAAAATGGCGTAACCACTTGTCTACTTGTGCAATGAACGAATCGTAAAGACTTCTTGTAAAGAAAACAAGTGCGATATCCCAATCTGGGTGTTTTAAATGCATATGTGCTGCTTTTTGAGCAAGTAAAACGGTTTTTCCGGATCCCGCGATACCACGAATGCGCTGTGCTCCTGGTGGAATAGTTTTTCCTGCTCTTTCTTGCTTTAAATCAAATTCGTAAAGGCTTTTATTTAATGCTGCAATCACAGCAGAACGACTATGCTCATGTCCAATGATTTTTCTTTCTTGTTTTATATGTAGAGGCGCACCACTTAATATAGATAAAAGTAGTTCCCAACGTTCTTCGATTAGTTCTTCCCCCGATTGCGTAACATAAGTAGATTCGATTTTATTTAATAAGCTAGCTTTTCCTAATTGATCTTTAAAAATAATTGGAGGACAAGATGGCAAACGATCGAATCCCTTACTTTTCCATTCGGCTTCTGTTATATAGGGTAATGCAACTAATACTCTACCTGTGATTTTATTTCTGATTTCTGGGAATGCATTACAATTATTTAAAAGTGCGTATAATTGATCTTCTGCTTGTTCGTAGGGATTTCCATATTTTGTGTAAAAATTTTCGAATTCCCAACGGTGTCCATTTAATTTTTTGACTTGATTAATGTGAATTGATTTTACTTCTATAACCACTAAACCGAGATTTCGATCTGCAATGAGAATATCAGGTTCTTTTCTACCATGCCCGGATTTTGAAAATATAGGGTACTTCCAGTAACCTAAGCATTCTCGGGAGCTAAAAGCCTGTCGTACTGCTTCCCAAACTTTTAGCTCCCCCGTTTCTCCGCTTTTTCCAAACTGCTCAGTCACGATAAAGTTTTGTTCATCAATGAATGCCATACCTCTTCCTTCAATCCTTTCATTTATCTATACAGATATAAAATTTGTTGGAAATATTTATATTTTATATTGTATAACGAATAGAGAAATAATAAAATTTGGAAATTTATTATTTCTTAACAAAAATTAAATTTCTTAGAGGATGAAACGTACCTATGTATAAAAGATTACTTTCTTTTATACATAGTTTGGTAAAATAGTAGTAATTGTAATTAATTGTAACGGTGGGGATGAAAATGTTAGAGCAACTCATAATTGAATTGGCTAAATCAATGAAGCAGGCTGAAGATATAAATGGTGATAAAACTTATTGGATTATAAACAAGGATGATAAAGGATTAGATGTTCAAACTAAAACTTCAAGTGGACAATATGCAAAGGAAGAAGAAGCACCATCTTATTTTAACGTGAGTTTTGAGCTTCTTAAGAATGCTTGGGGAAAGCTTATCGCTATGCGAACGGTAAAGAGTGAGGATTTCGGACAAGTGAGTGAATGTAATACTTTCTTAGTAGCATTCTTTTCACACCTTCCATTTGTGGATGTGAGGGAATCGGGGGCTATTACATTTAAAGAGTTCCAAACTGATAATTTACCATGTGAGCAGTATCATAAAGTTGTTGGATTTTTGGAAGAGGTAATAAACGATACGTACGATCCGAAAAATTTAAGTGATCACATTAGTGGTAATTTGTATAGAGTTAAATCTAAAGGAAGACAAGATTTAAGGTTACTGGGATTTTTAAATGATAATCATGATATTGATACGTCTTTATTAAATGAATACATTGGAGAAAAGAGTAAGAATGATGTTATTCGAAAGCTAGTTTTAAAGCAGGAGTATTTTCAAATTGCTCTGTTTGTACTTAATCTTTTAAGAGTGTATCCGAGGGCTGCCAAGAAGGCTACTTTAGTGGATTTAGCGATGACAATCGTCCGAAACTCTAGAGGAGATAATTTAATGCTAAAATCATTAGCGAAAGAGCGTACGCATAATCTCTTAATGTGGTCTGAGAAATTGGAAATAATTAATGCTGAATGGATTCCAGCCGAACAATACATAAAAAAGAGTGAAGAAAAGGGCGGTAATATGAGTAGTAGTTTACGTGAAGGCTTTTTAAAGATACTGAAAGAATATTTGGATGCAAAAACAGAAAAATTTGCAGGACATAAATTAGGATTAACAGTCCGAAATGATATAGCAACAGAAATCATTCGTTTACCATTTATAAATGAGAAGCAGTACAGTGTGATAGGGTCAGTGGGGAAAGGGAATTGGGCAACAGTTCCGTGGATTGCGCTAATGCATAGAGATATTACAACATCGACACAGAGAGGATATTATATCGTCTATTTATTTAGCGAAGATATGCAACGATTGTATTTGACCATTGGACAAGGTGTAACAGAAACAACTAAAGAAGAGATGCAAAAAATTAAAGAAGAGATTCGTGAACAAATACATATGTCCCAAAAGGTGAAAAAAGATGATGAGATTTTCCTAGGAACAAGTTCAAAAGCAAAAGGATATGCGAATTCAACAGCGGCTTATATTGCGTATGATGCTAATAAAATGCCAAGTGAAAAAGAGTTAGTAGAGGATCTAGAAGGAATGCTTCGCTATTATGAGGGATTCATAGCTTATAAAGAGAAAGGAACGAAATATGAAATGATCTATGAGAGAAAAGAAGTGTATCTAGATCAACAATCAATTATCGATCATGTGTCTTCTTATATTCAAAGTAAAGGTTTCTTTTATGAGAAAAAGGATCTTATTAATTTCTTCCTTTCATTAAAAACAAAGCCATTTGTAATTTTATCAGGTATTTCAGGTACAGGGAAAACGAAAATTGTTCAGTGGTTTGCGGAGAGTTTAGGGGCTACGGAAGAGAATGGACAATTTACGCTTATTCCGGTTCGGCCGGATTGGAGTGACAGTTCTGATTTGCTTGGTTATGTGAACCTCCAAGGGGAGTTTCAAGAAAGACCGTTAATTAAAGTTCTTGAAAATGCAAATGCAAACCCAAATAGGCCTTATTTTGTAGTATTGGACGAGATGAACTTAGCCCGAGTGGAATACTATTTTAGTGATTTCTTAAGTGTAATTGAGAGTCGTAAATGGAAAGATGGAAAAATTGTTACGTCACCAGTACTTCCAGAATCAATTACGAATAAGCACATTACTATCCCATCAAATGTATATATTATCGGAACGGTAAACATGGACGAAACGACACATCCTTTAAGTAAGAAAGTATTAGATCGTGCGAATACAATTGAGTTTAATACCGTTAACTTAGATTATTTTAATTTCTTAATGGATATAGAAGAGAAGGAAGCTGAAGTTGTTTCTAATAGCTCTTTAGCAACCGAGTATCTTCATTTAAAAGAATGCTTTAAAGAAAATGAAGACCTTGTGAGAAATATATCGACTATTTTAATAGAAATAAATAAATCACTGGAATCAGTTGGGGCTCAAGTTGGATATCGTATACGAGATGAAATTTGTTTCTATATGGCATACAACGAAAAAGGAAAGTTATTATCGTTTGATGAAGCACTTGATTATCAAATATATCAAAAGATTTTACCACGTCTTGCAGGTAGCGATGGAAGAACAGAAGAGGTATTAAAGCAGTTGTATATATTATGTGCAAATGAGGAATATGATAGTGGCAACAATGATGCTTCATATGCTAAATATCCTCGTTCTGCTAACAAGTTGTCTCATATGTTAAGGAGGTTCGAGTATGATGGTTTCATCTCTTTCTGGATCTAATAATGAAATAGAGCTAGTTAAGATTGAAACAGAGGAGCTATCATTGACGATTAAGGGAAATCCTTATCATGAAAAATACGAGAGTTTAAAAGAATATCACGCTATGAAAGCGGATGAAATGATGTATTTTCATGTAGATGGGAAGACGGAATCCATTTCTGTATTTGATGCGAGATTGAAGAGATTGGATAAATGGAACGAACACCCACCAATCTTTTTTGAAAATAGGAGTTATCAACTTGTTGTTGTTCCGAAAAATAACAAGCAGCTGTCTTTTTATCATGAACATCCGGGTTTTCGAAAACAAGTTAGTTCTATTCAAATGGGGTCGCTTCATGTGTTAATGGGGAACCTTTCATTTCCGAATGAAGTAGGAAATACAACGTTTGAAATTAAAGATGATCAAGATACTTTATTAACTGTTACATTTGAAGTTTTCCCGGCAAAACTTGATTATAAGGATGATTACAGAGCCTTATTAGATGAAGTAAATGATGAAATTTATAATTTAGCATTTCATTTACTAAAAAGAACTTACTTAGGAGCTTCTGCAATTTACGCTACAAATCCATCGAAGAGTGAATTCTATCGTATTTTAAATGATTCCTTTGAGCGATTTATGAAGTCGATCTCTCATATAAAAAGACAACCGCATCATACGCTTATGACTAGACATCAACTTGTAAGAGGAGAAAAAATTCGTAAATTGGATTCTGTCGGAATGAACTATTTGCGAAAGCGACCACACTTACTCCAAGGAGAAAACAATATACCGACTAAAGGGATTACAGCTTATAAGGAAGTTTCTTATGATACTCTGGAAAATCGATTTGTTAAATGGATGATTCAAAGAGTCGTACATAAAATAGATGATTTACTTAAGGCGCTAGAGCCAAAGTCTAGATATACACGTGGTGTAACTGATGAAGATTTGCTAGAGCGTGTAAAAAATATGAAGTATCGAATGAAAAATGAATTGAACGATCCATTTTGGAGAGGAATCGGAAAATTAGATCGCTCAGTCTTTTCACTTGTTATCCAAATGGCTGCAGGCTATAGAGATGCGTATCAAATCTTCTTAATGCTATCTCGAGGTTTAACATTACGAGGGCAAATTTTCAAAATGTCGGTAAAAGATGTAGCTAGATTATACGAATATTGGACGTATTTAAAACTTGGACAAATTCTATCTAAAAAATATATACCGCTCCATCAAGATGTTATCCAAGTTAAACAAGATGGTTTATATGTAACACTTGATGAAAGTAAAACCGCGAAAAGAACGTTCAAACATCCGGAAACGGACGAGGTACTAGAACTTTACTTCCAGAAAAGAAACGATGGACTGCCAACAGTTACACAAAAGCCAGATACGATGCTCGCTATTGAGAAAAAGGGAAAGAACTATCAATATCAATACATTTTTGATGCGAAATACCGAATTGATTTTGCTGAAAGCTCTCATTATAAAAGGAAGTATGGCGCCCCTGGCCCAATGGAAGAAGACATTAATACAATGCACCGCTACAGAGATGCATTAGTAGTAGAACAAGAAGGGCCCTTTGAACGAACAGCTTACGGAGCATACGTATTATTCCCGTGGAACCAAGAGGAAGCGTACGAGAACCATCTATTTTATAAAAGTATCGAAAAAGTAAATATCGGTGGCTTCCCGTTCTTACCAAATGCAACAAGACTAGTTGAACAGTTTCTAGATCATCTCATTGAAAAAAGCCCAGAAGAAATTATAAGAGAAGGCATCCTCCCAAGAGGAACAAAAGAAGAATGGCACTCCTCACTAGAAGAAATAGTATTAGTGGGCAGTGTGAAAACTGAAAATGACTATGAAACATATAGAAAGAATGGCTTATATCAGCTACCAGTCACACAACTAAAACCAGGATGGCAAGAAGCAAAGTACATAGCATTATATGCACCGAAAAAATGGAACGGAGAAAAAGGTGGAATTCAATACGTCGCCAAAATCAAGCATATTCAAATGCAACAAAACGATGAATATGTACATTTCGAACTAGAGCCATGGAAAAAACTAGACCACCTCATCCGCCCAGTAGGATATGGCATTCAAATATACACAATAACAACTATGTCGTTATTAAAAGAAGTACAAGAACTTCCAGAAATCTTTATGAAATCAAAAGAAGAACGAATTCTTTGGAAAACGCTGCGTCGTTTTACGAAGCAAGTTAAGGTTGAGCTGGATCATAACAATTTAGATGAGGCGTCTTCAGTTAAGAGTTATTACGTGGAGGATGTTCAGATTTGGGTTGATTATGAGGATGAGGTTGTTATGGTTAGGAGAGATGGACGTGTTAAGGAAGTTGCTTTGGAGTTGGTTGTTGGGAGAGGGGCGGTGTTGTTTAGGGAGGTTTTAGGGTTGTTAAATGCGGAGAGTGAAGGGGATTCATGAAAGATATAAATGCTCTATTAGGAAACGATGGTATGATGTTCCTGTTATAGCTTCTGGGAATTTAATGTTTTTTAAGAGGTATAATATGTTACCGAGAATAATGGTTAATGAGGCGGCAGTTTATACGACTGACATTGCATATAATATTAGGCTTGACGAAAATTTTGATGCACCATCTGTTGCTTTTTGTTTTTATAATTCACTTACTATGACTTTATGTGAATTTCAAGGTCGTTTTTATGGTGGAGGTGTAGGCGAGTTAGTACCTAGTGAATTTAAATCATTAAGTATGCCTTATAAAAAAGTTAGCAGAAATGATTTTGAACTATTGGATACTATGTTTAGGCGAAATTGTAGTTTTGAAGATATAGTTGATTTTGTGGATAAAATAGTTCTTAATGAGTTAAGTAGTCAAGATGTTGCTAAGTTGAAAAGTATTCGAAATAAATACCTTTTACGTCGCTTAAAGACCAAAAGAAATGAATAATTTTAAATATTATCAAATATATAATGATTATTAGATAATTTTTTATTTGGATTTAGTAAGTGATAGGCAGAGGATATATTTAATAATGTAGTAGTGTATTAAATCCCTTTTTAATTACTAGTTTTGTCTAGTAATTAAAAAGGGATTTTCGTGTTTAAGCACTACCTACATCGATGGTTATTTTTGGGGTAAGTGTGGAGCGATATTGGTATAGAATATCTAAAAGTATGACTTATGCGTCCAGAACATCGTAATGATGAGAGGTGGGCGTAGCCTAGTAGCTAGCATATTTGTTTCTCTATGTAAAACTGCGTATATACTTTGTTACGATATTGGTTATTTTTATTTTGTACTAAGCATGTTTGTTACTTAAACTCGAAGAACTATCCGACCTCCTAGAACTAATCAACGCCCTAGCCGAACACGAAGGCACAACACTAGAAGAAATCAACAACATCCGTAAAAAGAAAGCAGAAGAACGAGGTGGCTTCTCAGATCGAGTCTTCCTAATCGAAGTAACCGATAACTAGCCCCTCCTAAGCCCCTTACAAGCCCCTACCAAGTAATAAATCACTAAGAAAAAACATAACAAAAACAAAAACACCAACAAACACCGTAGTAGTAGTCAAAAAATTTTTAAAAATAACACGCCAAAAACCCGCTCAGTCTCCCATATATATTATGAAGGGGCTTTTACTTTTGAACGGAGACGGGAGGAACTTTGATGGCGGTGTATCGTAATGTGCAGGTGAATTTTTGGCAGGATGATTTTGTTTTGGATTTGACACCAGAGGAGCGGTATTTTTATGTTTATTTGTTAACTTGTTCGAAGACGACGCAGTGTGGGATTTTTCCTTTTCCGAAGCGGTTAGCTGAGATGGAGACAGGTTATAATCGGGAGACTGTTGATAAGCTTGTGCAGCGCTTCATTGATTATGGGAAGATTCTTTATGATGCGGATACTCGGGAGCTATTCGTTTTGAATTGGCTTCGTTATAATCCTGTGACGAATACGAATGTGGAGAAGTGTGTGCTTCGTGAGCTTAAGGGTGTGAAGAATAAGGAGTTTGTACATATGTTTCTTCAGAAGTGCGCTGAGGAAGAGCTGAATGTTCCGATGCTTTTAGCACATTTCGGTATGCCTGATGATTCGGCTGTGGATGATGTTGAGCCGATTTGTGAGGAGACAGAGGAAGAAGAGGTTGTAGAGGAAGAAACGGGAAGTCGCGTGTTTTCTTTTTATGAGCAACATTTCGGTAGTTTGTCTCCTTTTGCGGTGGAGGAACTGAGTGCGTGGATGGAAGATTTGTCAGAGGAGCTTGTGTTGAAGGCGCTTCAAATTGCGTTTGAGAATAATAAGCGGACGGTTGCTTATGTGAAGGGCATTTTGAGAGGCTGGCACGGGAAAGGGTTTACGAAAGTGTGTGAGGTTGAGGCAGATACGGCTAAGTTTCGGAAGAAGGAGTCGTCTGTTAGTACGGGGGAGACGGAGGAGTTTTTGGCGAGGTGTGAGGAGTGGGAGAAGAATGCGCCATCTGAGGAAGAGTTGCAGCGCTTTTTAGCGGAGCGCGGGTGGCGGCCATGAGTATTCAAAATGTGGAGGCGGAAAAGACGGTGTTAGGTTCTCTACTACTTGATGGAGAGCTTATTAAGGAGTGCCGTTTGACGGAGCAGTATTTTTCGATGCCGGTGCATAAGTCTATATTTCAGTTAATGAGAAAGATGGAAGGAGAGGGGCAACCGATTGACCTTGTGACGTTCACTTCTAGAGTGGATCCGAATTTTTTGAAGGGGATCGGGGGAATGGAGTATTTTATAGGGTTAATGGATGGTGTGCCTACTACTAGCAACTTCTCATATTATGAGGGGCTTGTTCGAGGTGCCTGGAAAATGTATCAGGCTGGTGTTCTTGGGCACAAGATGGGAGAGCGTCTTATTGCGGAGAAGAGTGAGAAAGTTATCGGTGAGACGATTACGGCACTTTGTGAGTTAGAGGAAAAAGACTCTGTATGTGAGTTTGATTTGAAGGATGCATTAGTTGATTTGTATGAGGAATTTCATCAAGATGTGAAAGAGATTACTGGTATTGAGACTGGTTATACATCGTTAAATAAAATGACGTGCGGATTGCAGGAAGGTGATTTTGTCGTTCTTGGTGCGCGCCCTTCTATGGGGAAGACTGCGTTTGCGCTTAATGTTGGACTGCATGCGGCGAAGTCTGGAGTGGCGGTTGGATTGTTTTCGTTAGAGATGAGTAGTAAGCAATTGTTAAAAAGGATGGCATCTTGCGTAGGTGAAGTGTCAGGAGGTAGGCTGAAAAATCCGAAGCATCGTTTTGCGATGGAAGATTGGGAGAAGGTAAGTAAGGCGTTTGCGGAGATTGGTGAGTTGCCATTTGAGATTTACGACAATGCAGGCGTTACGGTACAAGATATTTGGATGCAAACTCGTAAGTTAAAGAGGAAGCACGGTGATAAAAAGATTTTAATTATTGTAGATTACTTGCAGCTTATTACGGGCGATCCGAAGCATAAGGGCAATCGATTTCAAGAAATTAGTGAGATTTCTCGTAAGCTTAAGTTATTAGCACGTGAGTTAAATGTTTGTGTAGTAGCGTTATCACAGTTATCTCGTTCTGTAGAGTCGCGGCAAGATAAGCGTCCGCTTTTATCAGATTTAAGAGAGACCGGACAAATTGAGCAAGATGCGGATGTCATTATGCTTATGTATCGAGAGGATTATTACGATAAGGAAACAGTGCAGAAAGAGATGACGGAGATTCATGTGGCGAAGCACCGGAATGGGCCTGTGGGGAGTTTTAAGCTGAGGTTTTTGAAGGAGTTTGGGCGGTTTGTGGAGATTGGATGATAAAATAGAAGAAGGCATATAAAAAGGTAAAGGAGTGGTTACGGATGACAAAAGTAGGTCGTTTATATGAGCAAGAGAAGCAAGAAGAAATTGATAAAGCACTTTCGGCAGCTGGAATGCTCTTTAAAGGAATGAGTGTAGAAGAAATAGCTAAAAAATTAGATGTAACAATTGAAAAGGTAAAAGAGTGGGAGAAGCGTTTATCTCATTAATCGCTGGGGTAATGGCAGCGTCTGTATAAATTTATACAAAAATAGCCGAATATTTACTATATAATAGTCGGCTATTTTTGTACGGAGAAGTTGTTAGGTTTAATACGCAAAATTTTTTATTTGCTCTTGAATATGTTTCTTATTTCCCCATAAAGAAAGACTTTCTCTCTGCAGTAATCCACTGCTGCAAGTCATCTTGGCTACGTCGGACAAGTCGATTTACTAAAACATCATGCCATACATAATCCTCTAATAAGTATATATGAACGGGGTCATCTGTATAAAAAGCAATATTACGCTCTTCAAGTGATGGTCCATAAATCATCTCTTTAGAATCTATCGATACAATAAACCAATGTTCTGTAGACAAGGTTTCTGTATAAGGTGTTATGCGGTGGGCTTCTAGATTTTTAATGGGATTTTCAACATGTAGGGTAATACCTTGTATTGTAACTTTATCAGCTACTTCAGATAGATCTTCTTTTAACGCTTCATACATCTCATCCCACATTGAAATGACAATACGTCGTTCTGCTTTTTTTATTAATGCCTGACAATAGCTAATGATTGTTTGATTGTCTTTTAAAGTAATGACTCGATTATCCGTTTTTTCCTCGGAAGTTTCTAGTTTCTTTAATGAATCACTAATTCCTTCATAAGTAGACTGCCATTCTGATTGCGCCTTCTGTAAAAAGATTTCAACAGGTAGAGGCGAATAGCGAGTGGTGTCATTTATTTCTTCCTTCATGACAATTCCTTTTTCTACAAGGTTACCTAAAATCTCATAAATTCGCGCTCTTGGGACACCCGAATCTTTACTCACTTGGTAGGCTGTGACAGGCCCTTGTTTAACAAGAGATACATAAGATTTAGCTTCATATTCATTGAAACCAATTTTTTTAAGCTGTTGCACTATGTAGTCCACTTTTTTCGTCCTCCGATGTTTGCATTTATATTTTAACGTTACAATAACTGTTTACATTTAGCAAATTGGTAGTTACTATTACAATAGTGACTAAAGGGGAGGCTACTAATATGGATTTTTATTTAGACCCATCCGTATTAATGATTTTGATTGTTTTTGGATTTGTAGCTGCATTTATTGATTCAGTTGTAGGTGGTGGTGGATTGATCGCCTTACCAGCTTTATTATTTACAGGACTGAATCCAGCAAGTGCAGTAGCTACGAATAAACTAGCATCGACAATGGGAAGTGCAACTAGTAATATTGTGTTTTATCGTTCTGGTAATCTTGATTTGAAATCGGCGTTTAAATTAGTCCCGCTCACTTTCATAGGTTCCATAATAGGGGCATGGACCGTTCATTTAATGAACCCAGAAGTACTGAAGCCATTGATGTTGGTAATGCTTGGTGCGGTCGCTATTTATACGATATTTAAAAAGGATTGGGGTAGTATTTCTACTCATAAGAAATTATCTGGTCGACACGTCATTATTTTTGCCTTTTTTATTTTTGCTATTGGTTTTTATGATGGATTTCTAGGGCCTGGCACAGGTTCGTTTTTAATGTTCGCTCTTTTATTTATTGGGTATGATTTTTTAAAAGCAGCAGGTACGGCGAAGCTTCTTAATTTAGGAAGTAATGTTGGTGCATTGTTAATGTTTATGTATGTAGGGCAAGTCAACTATGCGTATGGTTTTATAATGGGAATTGCTCAAATTGCTGGAGGGATTGTTGGCTCCAAATTTGCTATAAAAAAAGGAAGCGGGTATGTTCGTGCTCTTTTCAGTACAGTAACTTGTTTATTGTTAGCGAAAAATCTGTATGACTATATTCAGTAAGTAATTAAAGAACGTAGAAAAGGTCAAAGATGCCTACATAGAATATAAGAAGATACCAGGAGAAAATTCCTTTTAACATTTTTTAGATGCTACCTTGTTTGAAGATAGCATCTAAAAAGAAAATCTAAGTGAAGAGAATAAAAATAATATAAACTCATATTTTTCTGGGGTATGTTTATTGATCATAGTGAAATGTTTATTCTATATTCTTCTTATAATTAGGCCTCAACAAACTCTTAAAATCTAACTCAGCAATTAGCACACTCAGCAATATAAGCGTAGCCCCTAAGTATCCTTTTCCTGTCAGCGTTTCACCTGTGAAAACGAAAGCGAATCCTGCGGAAAAGACAGGTTCTAATGAAAAAATAAGACCTGTATGGGTAGGCGTCGTGTATTGCTGGGCAATTACTTGCACGATGAATGCGACTGCGGTGCAAAATATGCTTAAGGCTAAGATGATTAGCCATGAGTTGATTGTGCTAGGAAGCTTTGGCGTTTCTATAATGAATGAAAAAATAAGACTAAATAGACCGACGAAACCGAGTTGTATGACGCCAAGTGCAATGGAGTTTACATGTTTCGTTACGCTTCCAGTAATGATGACGTGAATCGCATAAAATAGGGCAGACAGTATGCAAAATATATCGCCGTTACCGATTTTGAATTCGCTCGTTAATGTTAATAAGCCGATTCCTATTATCGTTAAAATGATTCCTACTATAACTTTCTTTTCCGGAATGTGTTTTAAAAATATAGCTGATAATATTGGAATGAAAATGACTGTGAGACATAGTAGGAAACCAGCATTAGAAACACTCGTATACTTTGTACCGAAAGTCGCGAAAATGTAAACGATAAATAAGACAGAAGCAAGTATAAATGCATATTTTACAGTTTTAAAATCAACTTTGAATAAATGTTTGTAAAATATTAAACCTGATAAAAGAAAAGCGATAATAAATCGTAATGCGATTAAATTATATTCTTCTATGCCATCAAGTCCAAGTTTTGTAAGTAGGATGGATGCACCCCAAAAAAATGTAACTAGTAGTAACATTAAATCCGCTTTTAATTGTAGTTTCATTTCTATTCCCTCGTTATGTATAAATTTTATAAGCCCATACCCCTATCCCCATTTTTAATTTTAATATTAATTCTGAATATTTGTAACTTAAATTTATCGACGTTTTATTTCATTGATTTAATGTTATCCGCCGCGAAAACATTAGCGGAGTTAAATCCAAACATGACGTTCATTTACGTATCTGGTAGCGGAACAGACAGTACAGAATCAAGACGTACGATGTACGTGAAGTTTCAGCGTATTTTTTGCGGAAGCAACTTCTGGGTAAGGACAACAAAAAACCCACTCCGCGCCGTAGGAAGCAAAAGGGTGGGTTTCGTAAAAAATAATAACGTATAATAACCACCACCCTATACGGTAGCAGTTAAGGAAGAGATGTTAGCGCATCTCTTCTTTTTATTATATGCCAATTTATTCGCTGTTACACTTATATAGTATTCTACGGAAAATATATCATATTCCTATTTTGTGGTCACTTTGATCCCGCTTTAACGGCAGTAAGACCCCCACCTCAAAATTCAGTGGAAGCAAAGAAGTTAGGTGGGGGTCGGGCTGTCCGTAAAAGTCCGATTGGTGAGGGCTGATTAAAGTTTCACTTTATTGCATGATTGAAAAGGTGTAGTCTTATTCCTTTTCAAACTGAAAAATATCCCGATTAATAAGTTGATGGAGATACCTATCCATTTCAGCAGCAGAAACTTTTCTTTCACTTTTAAACCACCATGCGCTTAATGAGGTGATTGCCCCTGAATAAAATTCAATGATTAAATCATTGGGCATCGTATGATTTTTGTGCAGTTGATTTAACGCTTCTATTTCTTGTTTTCTCGTTTCGTGACTTAAATATTGTGTTCGGTTAATAAATTGTTCATCAGACATTTGCGTTTCTAATATTTTACCGATTTCTTCATGGTGTAGAAATTGTTCCATTACTTGAAATGGTTTACTTAATCGATCTGAAACCGGTATTTCAGCGATCATCTTGCTATATCGTTTAAATCCAAATGCTAATAAAGCATCTTTATCTTCGAAGTGTTTATAAAAGGTTGTTCGGTGTACCATTGCGCGGTCACATATTTGGTTAATCGTAATCGTACTATATTTCTGTTTTGATTGCGTCATTAATTCAAATAAGGAATCCCACAGTAATTTATGTGTACGTCTAATACGTAAATCAAGTTGTTTTTCATTATCGTTCATCTACAATTCTCCTTTTTTGTAGATTAAATATACAGTGGCTGAAAATTGATTCTCCCTTTTTAATCTACATATGTATATTATATTACATGTGTTCCGGTGTATTTAAAGTTTTTTAAGTAAGAAACAGGAGGAGAATCTGTAAATGAATATGACAACTAAGAGCCCAGCAAGTGGCAAAGTTGATACTTCTAATTTGAAACATACCCCCATTTTAATTGCATTACTTTTAGGTGCAATGGTTGCATTATTAAATGAAACATTACTTGGAAATGCGTTAACGGTATTAATGAAAGAATTTGACGTAACGGCTTCAACGATTCAATGGCTTTCTACAGCATACATGTTAGTAGTTGGGGTTTTAGTTCCAATTACAGCGTTACTTCAGCAATGGCTCACAACGAGACAAATGTTTTTGATCGCTATGGTAACGTTTTTAGTCGGTACATTAATTGCGGGATTCGCACCGACATTTTCCGTTTTATTAATTGGCCGTATCGTCCAAGCTGTAGCGACGGGGTTAATTACACCGTTATTAATGAATACGATTTTAATCATTTGTCCACCTGAAAAACGTGGTGCGACAATGGGATTAATCGCACTCGTGATGATGGCAGCTCCGGCAATTGGCCCTACATTATCTGGAGTAATTGTGGATTCATTAAATTGGCGCTGGTTATTCTATATTGTTATTCCTATCGTGATTATTTCCATTATGATTGGGATGAAGTACATTCAAAATGTTTCAGAGTTAACAAGGCCAAAAGTAGATTACCCATCTATCCTTTTATCGACATTAGGATTTGGCGGGCTTGTGTATAGCTTTAGTGCATCGGGTGATTTAGGATGGTCCGATGCAAAAGTGTATGGCACTTTAATTGTTGGGCTTATCTCATTATGTATTTTTGCCGTTCGACAATTGAAAATTGAGAATCCAATTTTAGAATTACGAGCATTTAAAGTTCCGATGTTTACATTATCAGTTGGATTAATTGTCATTGTGATGATGTCGTTATTTTCAACGATGACTTTATTACCGATGTTCCTGCAAACCGTTTTACTCGTTACAGCTTTTAAATCAGGAATTATCATGCTTCCGGGAAGTGTTATTAGCGCCATAATGGGACCAATCGCAGGTAAACTATTTGATAAATTTAGTCCGAAAGTTATTATCGTTCCCGGCATTGTCTTAGTAGGAATTGCAATGTTCTTATTTAAAGGCATTACTCCTGATACATCAATGGTACAAATTATTATCATGCATAGCGTATTAATGGTTGGACTCATGTTTGTCATGACAGCACAAACATACGGTTTAAATCAATTAACACCAGATTTATATCCGCACGGAACAGCACTATTTAGTACGTTGCAACAAGTAGCTGGTGCAATTGGTACAGCTATCTTTATTTCGAAAATGTCTTCAGGAACAACTAAGTATATGGAAAGCTCCGCAAATCCACTGGATCCAGTAGAGAAGTTAAACGGTTTAACTTCAGGGTTCCAAGGTGCATTTGCACTTGGGTTAGTCTTTATCATTGTTGCATTTATCGTATCGTTATTCTTAAAAGAAGACAAAGAAGGAGTAAAGGAAGCGAGAGTTTTACAGAACGAACATTAAGGTTTATATAAAAAAGACATCTTTTCCTAGAAAAGATGTCTTTTTTATATTTTTTTCGTAACATTTGTTTTGGGTGTCTTCATACATAAGAATTGGTATGTACAATAATTATCCTTTTTGAGAATAAGGATGCAAAGCCGTACTAATAACTAATAGTTCACCAGATGATTTAGTGACATCGTATATAGATCCTGTTATGAGAATAGGCATAGTCATGATTGTGAAGTTGTTATATTGGTATTAAATGATTTATACGTTTTTTATAGTAAAAATTAGAGACACTTCAATAAAAAGGAATTAAATATGGTACTCTTTAGTTAAGATATTTAAACGAAGACAGGGGAAATGAAGATGGACAAAAAGCTAACGTATTGGCTAGCATCTATTATAGGGGGAGTAGTACTTGCAACTGGTATGACTTATGGAATGTTACAGTTTGCTGAAGTCCCGCTTGAGAGTGAGGACCATGTTTTTGCAGAGGTTAATAAAGAAGACACACTATCGAATGAAGCAGAAGTGAAAGGCTCAAATGCACAACTTCACATTACAGTAACTTCTACTGAAGAAGAAGTTATTTCAGCTATGCATAGCATGACTCATCAAAAAGTAAAAGCGTGTGAAGGAAAGGGAGCAACCCCTATGTCCAAAAAGAATGCAGAGAAAGTAAGAAACATTCTAAACGGAAACAATTTCAAGAACAAAGAAGAGCTATTAGCAATTACTGAAAGATGGTCAAATAGAGATTTTAGTGAAATTTTAGAAGAACATAACTATTTTATTAAACTTCAAGGTGGCAAGATAGGTGAAGCTACAGTAATGGATAAGGTAGACGAGCAAGTATTCTGTTTCAATACTTTCGGTGATGATGTAACGGCCGCATTATTTAAATCAGGAGATCTTCAAGCGCTGTAAGGTGTTTTTTCTTTGATATAAAGAAAGCCTCAAGTATTCATATACTTGAGGCTTTTCCAATGGAAAGATAGGAATGATCCGAATTCCTTACATTAAGAACAAAGTGGAATTACTCCTAAACCAATTAATAAAGCTGCAGCAACTGCTGGAATTGGTACAGGAATTTGAATACCTTCTACAAACAAGAAATACTGACCACTCACTATTTTAAAACAAACTACTTGCATGGCTATTCCTCCCTTCTTTTAGAATTAATACATTATATTAATTAATCTATTTATTGATATAGTTAAATTATTCATTTTTAAAAATATAGTTAATATGTGAATAGTTTTCGAAAGGACCTGCTCAATCAATGCGGAAAAACATAAGATGAAACGAATCCATTAAAATACATGAGTGAACCTTAGTTTTCCCCTCTTATCTAAAGGAGGAACTATTATGGGTTATGGTGGTAGTTGTGGCGGTTGTGGCTTCTCGGGAGGCTTTGCTTTATTAGTTGTGTTATTCATTTTATTAATCATCGTTGGAGCTTCTTGCTTCTGCTAAAAACTATTGGAAAAGACACTCATATAGAGTGTCTTTTCTTTCGTGCAAAATGCTTCCTGATATTATCCAACTGTATATAGTATACGGTATACTTTTTCCTCATTAGACATATAAAAAGGTTGGAGGGATGTTATGAAACTAGTAGGGAAGCACATTTATATTCGGCTTTATAAAACTGATGATGCTAACGAGTTAGCTAACTTACATATTAGAAATCGCGAATTTTTTCAGCGAGTTTGTCCATTGCTCCCAGAAGTTTTTTATACAGAAGAACATCAAAAAATACGTCTTGAACAAGCGTTAAAAAAGACAGCTGAAGGGCAAGTATATCCTTTTGGAATCTTTTTAAGAGAAAATGATAAACTTATCGGAGACATTTCATTAACTCAAATTGTTAGGGGAGACCTCCAAAGTTGTTATACGGGTTTTACTTTGGATAAGGAGCATAATACAAAGGGCTATACAACAGAGGCTCTTCAACTTGTTGTAGATTTTGCTTTTAGGGAATTAAAGCTACATAGAATTGAAGCAGGAGCGATGCTTGATAATATAGCATCTATTTGCGTATTAGAAAAAGTCCTACATAAGAGGACTTTTTTGTATATATATAGATTAAAATAATAATAGAAATTTTTTATTTTTTTCCACAACTATTAATTAAATCATATTGTTTAGAAATCATTTCATTCCGAATTTGATCGAGATGTTTATGTAATGTTTCTTTTATTGCACTACCTGTTTTGCTTTCAAAACTTTTGTTTAATTCAATTCCTTGTTCAGATAAACTTTTGCATACATCATGAAATGCTTCTTTGTTTTTTTGAATGGCATGTTTTTGGCTTGCTACTATGCTATTTGTTTTGAATGCTACATCAGTTTTTAAAAGTGATTGTTGCATTTCTTTTTCTAATTGCTTTTTAACAGCTTGCAACTCATCTATAATAGTTCCAACTGCACCAACTGTAGCTTTTTCTATTTCTTTCTCTATTTTTTGAATTTCCCCTATAAAATCCATCATATTATCTCGCCGCCAGTCCTTCAAAATTTGTTCCTAATTGATTATCTTTATCGCGTAATGAATTAGCTGCATAAGCAATATCATCTCCAAAATGAATCAATTCTTTTTGTTTTTTCCGTAAAAGATGAATTAGTTCTTCTGCTAGTTGTACATCATGAAAATAGTCTCTTCCGTTTTGGGATATTTTTGCAACCTCTCTAATTGCTTCATCTACTTCATGTTCTTCTAACAGATGATATTTTCCTCCAGGGCCTGTCTCATGCTTCAATTGACTCTTTAATTTCGCAACTTCCTCTTCTTCTTGTTGTTGAAATCTTTCTATATTTCTAATAATATCAGATAATATATCGCTTATTTTTTGTATCTCTTTTGCATGACGAATGATATCATCTGGTTCTAATTCTAGTCGAACACTACCATTATTGTGGAACATTTCTAGAAATGTTGACATTGGATGTTGTCCCATAAATACAGCCGCGAGAATACTATCTGTTCCATTACTTTTCGTTGTAAATTGTTTACCAATCATAGGTGCTCCAAATTGATTGAAATTTCCTACAGCATCTTCTTTATGAGTATAATCTACTACTTTATTTTCCATTACGCCTTCATCTACTCGTTTTTTTGCTTTATCACTTAGTAATCTATAAATATTTGGTGCAGCATATGTTGTTGCATAACAATTCATTTCTGCTGCTACATATTGAGCCTCCGCAGCACCTTTACTATGTCCGGTAGTGTGAATAGATGTAGGATTATATTTTTTCTTAATTTTTTCTGTAAATTCTAATGCACTATCAAATGATGTCGGAGCTTTTCCGCCTGCTACACCAAGGTTCTTTTTCTGTCCAAGTGTAATTTGAACTATATCTGTGGTTTTATCTCCATCGAATCTATCAAATTCAGTACCACGGAATGCAATGATTACATCGTCATACTGTTTTTTACCAGGCTTATACTTATTTGCAGGTACTACAGCGATTGCTTGTAATCCATTTTTTACTTTTGTTTTATCTGCATCAAATGTTTCTATAACTACCCATTTTTTATTATTTGACCCTTTTATTTCTTTTTCAATTTCTAAAACTCCGGGTTCATAAACTTGATCGGATAGTTCGAAATAATCTTCATCTGTAGCAATTGGATTTTTTTTCAATTCACTCATATGTTTCAACTCATTTCATGGTATATTTTAAATATATTCAAACACAAGGGGATTTTAAATGAAAAAGAAATTGGTGATTGTTTTATCCATTATTTGTATTATAGCAGGAGGATATTTTACTATGGAATACTTAAAACAAAAAGAAAAAGAAGAAAAGTTTTGGAAAGTACAAGAGGCACGAGTAGAAAAGTATATTCACTATAATATTAAAGATGTAAAATCTATTACATTTACAGAAAATAAGATAAGTCCAATGGGCGTTCCTCATATAAAAGGTTATATAAATAATAATAAAGAATTAGATTTTATAGCTAGTATAAGTACAACTGAAAACTTTGAAGACAAATTTACGCGTTCTGGGAAATTAGGAAAACTTATAAAAAATCCTGAAAAATCAGTATCGGAAATTGAAAAAGAAGAGAAAGAAAAAAACCAAGAGTAGTTCTTGCGACTACTCTTGGTTTCTGTACCCTACTTTAGAAAGAGCATATGTTAACTAGCTTGGAATATAAGGGGATTTCCAATGAAGAAAGTAATGATTTTGATTGTATCTGCTGTGATACTCATAGCAGGAGGATATTTTACTATGGAATACTTAAAACAAAAAGAAATTGAAGAAAAGTTTTGGAA
The DNA here is from genome assembly GCF_038005385.1 of Bacillus sp. FSL K6-2944. Lineage (NCBI taxonomy): Bacteria > Bacillati > Bacillota > Bacilli > Caryophanales > Bacillaceae > Bacillus > Bacillus sp. FSL K6-2944. Next base: position 31,783 of record NZ_JBBOTE010000002.1, read on the forward strand.
CGAGCAAAAAGAACGAGTAGAAAAGTATATTCACTATAATATTAAAGATGTAAAATCGATTACATTTAGAGAACATAAGGTAAGTCCAATGGGCGTTCCTCATATAAGAGGTTATATAAATGGTGATAAGGCATTATGGTTTGATGCTGGTATAGGTACTACGGAAAATTTTGAAGATGATTTTGGATGTTCTGGGGAATTAGATAAACTTATAAAAAAAACTGATAAGTCGGTATCTGAAATTGAAAAAGAAGAGAAGGAAAAGAAACAAGAGTAGTCTTTGTACTATTCTTGTCTTCTCTATCCCATTTTAAGAAGAATACATTGGTAGGCTTTTTATAAGGAGATTTCCAATGAAGAAAGCAATGATTTTGGTTATATCTGCTGTGATATTCATAGCAGGAGGATATTTTACTATGGAATACTTAAAACAAAAAGAAAAAGAAGAAGAGTTTTGGAAAGTACAAGAGGCACGAGTAGAAAAGTATATTCATTATAATATCGAAGGTGTAAAATCTATTACGTTTACAAAAAAAGATGTAAGTCCAATGGGAGTTCCTTCTGTAGAAGGATATATAAATAATGATAAGGAATTATGGTTTGATGCAAGTATAAGTACTACAGATAAATTTGAGGATAAGTTTGGATGTTCTGGGGAATTAGATAAAATGATTAAAAAACCAGCAAAATCGGTATCTGAAATTGAAAATAAAGAGAAGGAAAAGAAGCAAGAGTAGTCTCTTTAACTACTCTTGTTTCTTTACTCTAGGGATACCGCCCATCACCGTTAAGCTCACAGAACAGGTTGCTTCTAAAATGAACTTCATTATTATAAAAGACTCTAATTTTTCGTTTTGAGGCAAATATTATATAAAATAATAGCTATCTCTAAATCACCAGTTTCAAAAAGCCTTCACGCAATAATGATTGCATGAAGGCTTTTGATGTTTTCTTATTTTTTTGTCTCGTTAACCCATGTAATAATGTCCTGGATGACGTACTCGGGAATATTAGCAGGGATTTCATATTCACTAGGGAGGCTTAATTCCCCGTCACCTTCCGTGAAGAAATGATTCAATTTCGGGTATTTTTTGAACTGAACATTCCTGCGGTTTGCAAGCCCTTCTTGCCATTTTGTATATTCATTTTTTACTGTTACTTGATAATCGCGTGCTCCTTGCAAAATGAGTAAAGGCTCTTTTCGTGATTTTGCCTCTTCAACTGGACGCCACCTAGAAACATCATACATAAAATGAGGTGACCCAAAATTGTAGCCAGCTGGAGGATGGTCAGGATTGAAAGTAGGGTCCTGAATAAAAGCAGCCTGTCTTTTTAGTTCATCGATTTCTTCCTTTGATGCCCCAAGGTATTCATACTGATCAATGGCAATGTCAGTCAAAGGGCGTGCAGGTGGTGCGAGTAAGATACTTCCTCGAACAAGTGAGGAAGGCGCTTTGCTCAGTATACGCGGCATTGTGCCAGCTCCTTGGCTATGTCCGAGAATGAAAATATTATTTGGATCAATGCCTTCCTGCTGCGCTGCTGACTTTGCTGCATATATGGCATCATCTGTAGTATCACGGTCTAATGTAACAGGTTCTGCACTCATCTTTAATGCATGTTCTAAGGTACGTTTTTCATAGCGCAACACTGCAATTCCGTTGGATGAAAGGCCCACCGCAAGGTCTCGTAAGATTTTTGTTCCCAAATAGGTAGCATCGCGATCATGGATGCCAGCACCATGCACAAGAACAACGACGGGTACCTTTTCACCACGCTGATGCTTCGGAACTGTTAATGTCGCTGGTAACGGATAGGTAGAATTTCCAATGACGATTTCACGTTCTTGATAGGAGTCAGGTTGATCATAGCTAGGATGTGGGATGGTATAAGATTCTTCGGGTGGCCTTTCTCCAATTTCATCTACTTTCCCGCCAGGTGTGAATTTAAGGAGTAGCGGTATGGTAGTTCCTTCGGTAGCTGCTGGAATTTCTACCGTCTGATGGACCAAGTTTCGTTCTTTTATCACGGGGGTTCCCATGCTTTTTATCCCGCTCCAGCCACTTTGTGTCCACCAGTTTGGTAATGTGGTTGCTGTAAACTTGGATCGAAAAGCAGTAGACGTCAACTGTAGTGCCTCTGCATACTTACCTTGCTGGAGATATTCAAAAAATAATGATGTACGCTCCGTTAAAGAGACTAGTTTCTTTTCAGCAGATTGTTCTTCGCGTGTATCTGCGTGAATAGTTGTTGTAAGCGGGAAAGATGAAACGCCTAAAGAAAAGAGTAGGGGAAAGGTAAGTACTGATCTTTGTATTTTCTTTTTTTTATTCATGTTTTAACCTCCAATACGTGATGGTACAAAACAGGTATGGTAATTAGAATTCTGGTGCGAAAACTTCAAAATATTTGCAAGTAATCTCCAAAACTTGGACATACTCATATTATTATTCTAAAAAACGTAGATTTCTTCTCTTGTCACATGCATATTAATCCCAGAAATAATCTTTCTTCCTTCACTTTATATTTTGATTATACAAAACAAAGCTCTCGTTTTTCTTACTTGATACTTACAAATTCCTTAAGTAAAGGATATTTTAAAATCTTAGCTTGATGAATATGTAGCGGTACTCCTATGTTAAGAGATAGCTTAAGGACCGAGGATTATATTGTTTTTATAAAGGGTTGATGTTATGTTTGTTTTGTAACATATGGTGTTTTATGCATGTAGGAGGATTTATTGAAGAAATTATTAATATTGTTTTTATTAGCTACATTTTGTCTACAGATTACAGGATGTTCTAATAATATGGGTACACTAAGGGAGAAGTCTAAAACTTCAACAACTGTGAAGTCTAAACGCATCAATAAAGGGTGGTACAAACATATGTAATAGTTTGTATCACCCTTTGTTGATGATAGAAGTCATAAAGAAAAGACACCCTAAGGTGCCTTCCTTCGACTTGAACCATCTTAATTTTAATAATATATTGGACTCCCATCCAACTATTATTTTACCATGTTAAATTGTTTTATTCATTGAGAAATATGCTTTAAATCTATATTTTTAAAAAATATATAGATTTGAACAATATGTATACGAGCTACATATCAAAAAAAGACACTCTCAAGAGTGCCTCTCCTTAGCAGCTGAATCCGCCGCCCCAACAGCTAGCGCCAACAATGATTAATAAGATGAAGAGCACAACAAGTAAGGCAAATCCGCCGCCGAAACCACAGCCACCACCACAACTACCGCCATAGCCCATATTAACTCCTCCTTCCATAAAGACCATTTATTAATGGATTTAATTTAATTTATGTTTTTAAGGGTGAATGGAGCAGGTCCTTAAAAAAATAAAAGGATTTTGGAAGTTAAAAAGAGTTGACGATCTTATTTTTGTCACCGGAATTTTGTCTTCTACATATTGTATTTTATTCTGTGTATTGGGGGAAGGAGGATCTTATGGCTAATTCTGAGATGATTTTACGTTTACTTACGGATTTAAAGATTGAACAACAATTGTTGAAAGAACAGTTAGAGAAAATGCAAACAGCTGTGACTATTCTTGAAGAAAAATCAGTGACGCTTAAAGAAAAACCAGCGACTCTTAAAGAAAAAACAATGACTCCTGAAGAAAAACCATCTGTTACAAAGCAAAGAGCTTTTTCTGGACGCCCAACATCTTTTCGTGATTGGAGAGCATCTAGTCAAAAAAATTAGGGAATGTTATGTGAAATGATAAATAAAAAAGTACAGTCTGCTGTAGAAAAGACTGTACTTTTTTATGTTAGTAGAGAATGTTAAGGGAGACGTATTTATTTTGCCTATTCCAATTCCACTTTTAATTGGAGCTCTTTATCTAACTTATCATTATTAAATTTTAAAGTTAATCCTCGCGTGTTTTTCGGTACATCGAATACAATGTTTCCGTCCGAATGTTCATCAGGGTTAACAATACCAAATTTAAATGTAGAGGTATTTGCAGCTTTAAGTACGGATTGATGTTCATTGGAAATGTGATATTCTCTTCCAAATCCATCAATTAATTTAAAGTTGTTGATATCTAGTGTAATGGGTTCTTCTTTACGATTATAAACTGCGATGTCTAATACTTTAAAGACACCTTGTGCTTTAACTTCTCCAGTCCCTAGAACATCTAATGACTCGGCAGATCCCATTGACATGTATACATCAGAGGAATCTACATTGGTAGGAAGTTCTTTTTGCGAATCCTTGTTGCTAAGTTTGTCATTCTCTGTTTTTTTAGAAGTCGCCTGCTCATTTTTCGCAGGCGCATCATGTGAACTGCAAGCTGATACTCCAAACAAGAATGTGCTACATAATAATGATGCTAATAACTTTTTGTTCATCGTTTGTTTCTTCCTTCCAAAATAGAAGCACTTTTAATGAGTGCTATATATATTTGTCTTTATATGTATTACATTTTATATCTTATTATATTAATTTTGGAAGGAAAAGGGAAAAATGCACATTTCTCTGATTCGAATTATTTATCTGTCTAAAAGTTGAAATTAAAATGAGCCCCATAAATGATAAACCATTCCACTGACAAAAAACACTAATCCTAAAAATAAAACAATTAAAGCAAGAATTCCATTTTTATTATGTTCCATAAAATAAGCTCCTTTTTCATTTACTTACATACAAAAAGCCTTTAGTCGTAATTATGGCTAAAGGCCTTAATCTTCATACTTTGTAGTTTATAAAAAAGTTGTACTTCTGTATTAATTTGGAATATGATTATTTAAAGAGAAGGTGATGAGTACATGCAGGAAACAAAACAATTCCCGCTTATATCGGGAAATCTCTCATTAGATTTAGTAAATACAGAGTTAGTTAGGCGTGGACAACGTTATGATTTATTAATAACAGATGAAGATGTATTAGAATGGCTACATGTAATAAAGGTTAATCTTCCTTTTTGGAATGAAAAAACACTTATAGGAATTCAGAAGCGAATGGATCAAGTTACATCTAGCATATTAGAGGTAAGAGAAGTATTGAGAAAACAGTTTGAGGCAATTGCTGATCAGCAAGAAATTTCTAATGATTTTATTACGTATTTAGAAAAACAAATTGAGAAGGCACCATTTACATATAAAATCATTGAACAGCAGCTAGTATCTATCCCAGTTGGAGAAATCGAGGATGTACTCGCATCGTTAATTGCATTTGACGCTTTAACGTTAATAGCAGAAAATAAGCTTATTTCCCTTAAAAGGTGTTCAAATCCTGACTGTGTTTTATTATTTATAGATAAGAGTGGAAAACGAAAATGGTGTTCTATGAAAATATGTGGGAACCGGAAAAAGGTAGCAAAATTTCAGGATCGAAAATTTGAGGAAGTTTAGAGAATCAACTTATAACAGTTGATTCTTTTTTTTCATTTTAAAACTAACTCCTTAAATTAATATTTACAGGTTAGTTATGTCGGGTTATAATTGTTGGTAAATAAAGGAGGAGAACGATGGATAATATAACAGCAACTAAGCAGAAAGATCCTCAACCAATAAGTGTACGATATTTTACAAAAATGAAAGGGAAAGGAAGAAGCCCATTACAAGTAAATGTAAAGGACTCTTTAACGGGACTACTAGGGGGATTTTTAACAATTCTTACCTTAACATATTTAACGAGCATAACCTCTACAGAATTATTAATGGCTCCATTTGGTGCGAGTTGTGTATTAGCGTTTGGAGTTTGGAATGCGCCATTATCTCAGCCGCGTAATATTATTGGAGGACATTTGATTTCAACTTTCATTGGTCTATCAATATATCATTTGTTTGGGAATGAATATTGGACAATTGCTTTAGCGGTGGGGATGGCAATAGCCGTTATGATGTTAACGAGAACGACGCACCCTCCGGCAGGCGCCGATCCGATTATCGTTATTTTAGGGGCAAACAGTTGGAGTTATTTAGTAACACCAGTTTTAATTGGCTCCGTTGTTATTGTAGTTATTGCTTTATTCATTAATAATATGAGTAGTAAAAGAAGTTATCCAACTTTTTGGATGTAGTTTGTGAAGTGAAAAATAATTTAAGTGAGTATTCTATTCTTACTATGTTTTATTTTTTATATAGTAAAAGCCTTAGTCGTAATTGCAGCTAATGACTTGGGTCCTCATACTTTGTAGTTCATAAAGAAAAGACACTTTAAAGTGCCTTCTACAGATTTGAATTATTTAATTCATGTAATTAATATTCGTTAGCATAAAACTCTTTTATTAATTTTATTTCATTTGTATCTGGATTAAACTTAAATATTTTAATTTGATTCGATTCATCTTTGTATGCAAATGTATTCTCACCAACTTGGGTCATATTGCTGGTGTTTAAAATAGGATCGCTACCGTGATCAGTAATTTCCACAGTTTTCTCACGATCCCAGAATGCAATGACAATAATCAAAATGATAAGACATACCCGTATAAAACGTAATTCTCTTGCAACAGGATGTTCCATCTGTTTGTCTCCTTTACTGTTTGATAGAGTCTGTTTATAAAAGAGATGATTCCTAGGAATATAAATAAAAAAGACACCGTAAAGTGTCTTTTTTATTTTAGTTATGCGCATTACTTAATAAGACGCTAGTTCCTCAGTCTGGCTATGAGTAACTATGTAGGGTAATTCCATTATAACATTTTAACCAGTAATGGGTCTATATGGAATTTAGTTGATTTTCTTTTTGATTATTCAGAACGATTAATCGGGTATTTGGATGAAGGAAGCGGTGAGGAAGAAGGGAATTAACTTGTTTTAGAAGAGTGTCTTCTTTTTTGTATCATTGTGAGTAAAGTGTAGAGTTATATTTCTCTTTACACGAACATAACGGTATAATATAGTTAAGTTAAGTAAACTTAACTATTTAACAAAACGAAATAAAAGCATGGAGGAATAACGCTATGACTAGAACGTATAAAGAAGTAATTAATGAAATGAACCGAGCTTATAATGAATTCTACATTTTACTATTCCAGGAGTTAAAAGATGAGTTCGGTCTTACAGGACAGCAAGAGAGCATGCTATTTCATATTAATTTAAATGAAAACACGACAGCAAATCACATTGCGACTACTTTTAATATATCAAAAAGTGCCGTTAGCCAAGTTTTATCTAAATTGGAGAAACAGAAGATGATTTCAAAACAAGTAAACCCTAATAATAAACGGGAGTATTTTCTTACACTTGGTCCAAACGGTAGTAAGTATATAGAGCGGTTGTCGGAGTTAGATGATGTATTAATTGAGAAATATTTTTCTAAAATCGATATAAACGCCCTAGAGCAAATGACAGATACGTTAACGAAAATAAATAAAGTCATATTGGAAGAAAAACAGAAAGATCTTGATTGTAATGAGTAAGAACGTAGATGAAGCAATTAGTAGAAAGGAGGAGAAGTGTATTATGAGTTTCATACCAAATATGATTACGATAGCAAATTTTGTATGTGGGCTTTTAGCTATTTACGCTGTTTTCGTTCACGATATTTATTTGGGAGCAGTTTTTATTATTACAGGTATGTTGTTTGACTTTTTAGATGGTATGGTCGCTCGGAAACTTGATTCTGTTTCGGAAATTGGTGGAGAGTTAGACTCATTTGCGGATTTAGTTACTTTTGGTGTGGCACCGTCTATTCTTGCATATAGTGCCTCGTTAAAAGATTTGCAGTCTATCGGGATGATATGCGCGCTTGCTTACAGTATTTGCGGCATGCTTCGGCTTGCAAGATTTAACACACAGCAAAGCAAACTCCCGACCTTTATCGGCATGCCAATCCCATTCGCGGCAATGTGTCTCCTCATTTTATGTTTTTTAAAGAATCCAGTTTCCGTGGCGTTTGGTACATGCGTACTCGCTTATTTAATGGTAAGCAAAATCAAATTCCCTCATTTTAAAAAAGATATAGCTGAAAGCTTGAAGCCTGGAAGATTGGATTGATGATACGGGATTACAATGAGAAAGATAAAGGAGTATAACATGATTCGTATGGCATTAAGATCATTCAACATACAAATGTATTGTTTGCTAGGCGTAATGTTATTGGGATGGCTTGTGACACCTTTTTCAGCCCAGTTCGTAGGGATAAGCATTGGCCTTTTAGTAAGTATGTACTGCGCCTGGATTTTAGGAAGGCGTATTGAAAAGTTCGGAGATAGCATTGTAAAAAAAGAAAAAGCACCGATGCTTGGAATGATAAATCGGTTCGCAGCCGCAATACTCGGCGCGATTATTATGTATGAAATTGAACACCATGAATTCATGTGGACATTCGCTGCTGGAATTATGAGTGGGTATTTCTTGGTTATTATTAATTTGGGGTATTACAGTATGAGGGATGAGAAGGGATAAAGTGAAACCTAAGTTTAAGCATACTGTTGCCTAACAACGAATAGCGGATTAGTAATTAGAGTAATAATAAAATCTAACATAAAATTTAAGAAAAATTTTATATTTCCCCCACTTTTTATTTTAAAAGTTTTTTCTATCCTATAAACAAGTTACATCAAGGAGGAGACTGAAAATGAATAAGTGGGGATTTTTTTATTTTTAATATATTCCCTATATTCGAAGACAAAGTAGAAGATTAAACATATGAACAAAGTACTGGTTCTTAAACTATATTCTAAAATAATAGATGAAAATGTAAAGTTAGGGGATTCCACATGCATACAGAAGTTTTAATGAGTTATTTGTATACTTATTTTTTTACAATTATGTTTTGTATTTTATTTCAAATTGGATTTTATTTTAAAGCGAAAAGAAACATATCTATTCGGCATTTTCTATGGGTATATGTTTTTCTGTTCTACCTTTCGTTAGTGTATAAGGTGACGCAGATTGCAACTGTATGGGATATAAGTAGATATGAAACGTGGATTCGTGTAAGTCAAATCAACTTGACTCTATTTGATACGGCAGGTAGTACTACGTATCTTTTGAACATCGTACTGTTTATGCCGTTCGGTTTTTTATTACCGATGATTTGGCCGTATTTTAGAAAAATAAAAAACACGGTATGTGCAGGATTCTTTTTTTCATTGGCAATTGAGTTAAATCAATTGTTAAATAATAGAATTACAGATATTGATGATTTATTTACGAACACCCTCGGGGCGATTATTGGGTATTTATTATATAGAGCTTTAAAAATGATATTTAAAAGAGAGGGGGAAAAGCTTGATACCAGCTCTTCTCTAGTTATAAAATACGAGGCTATTTTTTGTTTAGTATGTTCATTTGTAGGAGCGATGTTAATTTATCATCCAGCTTTATTTGGAAGACCTGTCATCATTCAGTGAGGCAATTACGAATTTCTTTTGAATGCTCGAGTGATATTTCAATTTGCAAAAAGCCTTTAACTTGTTATAGTTAAAGGCTTTTATCATCATAATTTTTACTTACCAATTACCCACTCTAACATCCGCCTTCAACCACTTCACCCAATCAAAATCCTCTACCTTAAGCAAACTAAGCGAAACACCCTTCATATCTAAAGAAGTTAACAGTGTACCAACCTTTACGAATGTCACTTGCAATCCTTCAAGTTCACACAAACGGCGAATGTCGTTTGCGAAAATGTATTGTTCCATTAATGGAGTTGCGCCGAGTCCGTTAATGAGGATAGCGAAGTTGTCTCCTTTTCTCCAGCGATAAATGCTTTTTAGTTTGTTCATTAGTTCGATCGCTAATATTTCAGAAGAGGATAGTGCTTCTTTACGGTAACCTTTTTCTCCGTGAATGCCGACGCCATAAAACACTTCATCGTCATTTAATGTGAATGAAGCTTTTCCTTTTACTGGATCGTTGACAGGGGAAAGAGCAACTCCTAATGTGTGTAAGTTTTTAGTGATAGAGCGGCCAAGTGTTGTTAGTTCTTCTAGAGAATGGCCTTCAAGAGCGGCCGCACCAAGTATTTTTTGAACGAAAACAGTACCAGCGACGCCGCGTCTTCTTTTATTAAAAGAAGCATCATCTTCAATTGAAACGTCGTCATTTACGATGATGTGGTCAATTTTTCTTCCTTCTTCTTTAGCGATCTGCTTTGCCGCAAGAAAGTTCTCAACGTCATCTTTAAAGTTTTTAATAATGAATAGTATACTTTTATCTTTTGGCATAAGGCGAGTTGCCGCCGCAATTTGTTCCACTGTAGGCGGAGTGAAGATGCTTCCGTTTACTGCCGCTGTAAGCATACCTTTTCCTACATAGCCAATATCAGCAGGTTCATGTCCGCTACCACCGCCACTTATAATAGCGACGTCTTGCTTCATTTTTTCGATATCTTTTACATAAATGATGTTATTCGTTTCATCGTAATTTACTTTGTCGTTATGTTCAAAATAAAAGCCGTGCAGCATATCTTGAACGATATTTTGTACATCATTCATAATCTTTTTCATTGCTTTTGCCACCCTTTAATTACTTTGCTGATTGCTCCAGTAATAGTAGTAATTGATTGTTTATCATATTTTTCATAAGAGAAGACATAATGGAAGGATCTACTTCGCACTTACTTTCAATCCAATCTTTTATCGTTCCAACGAAGCCGTGACTATAAAAGGAGGCAATCGTATTTTTTGTCTCATCAGAAAGGCTGAATCCACAGCTCACAGATAGTTCATCGATAATCTTCATATATAAGTTTTTCGTATGCTCAAATAAATAGTGATTAAACGAGTTTTGCTCAATGACTTTAAAAGCATTTCGGTAAAATTTTTGATTTTCATAAAAGTAATCAAATAATAAATCGAAAATGTTTTCCCACGTTTCATAATCGAGAAAGTCGATAATGTTTTCCTTCGTTTCTTCTCTATAAATCCAGCTTAATAGTTCAAATTTATCTTTAAAATGATAATAAAAAGTTTGCCTACGCATTTGACAGTGTAACATAATATCGCTCACTGATATTTTATGAAACGACTCTGTTTCCATTAAATACTTCAATGAGTTCGCGATTATCTTTTTAGAAATTATAGAAGAGGTCATCTGAATCATCCCTAGAATGTTATTAATATGAAAATCCTATCTATAAATGAGAGCGGTGTCTTTAGACAGATTGTCCATTTTGTCCGTTTACTATAAAACGCTTTCATTTTAACATGGTTAGTAAGAAGAAGATTTCAAATATATCACAATATATTAAAGGAATTGAGGGAGAACTACAATGAAAAAGATTATAAACAAACCAGAAACATTAGTAATGGAAATGTGCAACGGAATGGTTATGGCTCATCCAGAGCTTGAGCTTTTGAAAAAATATAAAGTGATTAAGAAGAAAGAAATGAACGAAAATAAAGTAACGTTAATTAGTGGAGGCGGTAGTGGTCACGAGCCGGCACATGCAGGATTAGTCGGAAAAGGAATGTTAGATGCGGCAGTGTGCGGAGATGTGTTTGCGTCACCTTCACAAATTCAGGTATACCAAGCGATTAAAGAGACAGCTAGTAAAAAAGGTACGTTATTAATTATTAAAAATTATAGCGGCGATATTATGAATTTCAAAAACGGTGCGCATTTAGCGACGGAAGATGGAATTGAAGTCGACTATGTAAAGGTGGACGATGATATTGCGGTAGAAGATAGCCTGTACACAGTAGGACGCCGCGGCGTTGCGGGCGTTATTTTAGTTCATAAAATTGCCGGCGCAGCAGCGGAAGCAGGTATGGATTTAGGAGCGGTGAAAGCTGTAGCAGAAAAAGCAGCGGCTAACGTGCGCACAATCGGTTTAGCATTAACGTCTTGTACAGTTCCAGCGAGTGGATCACCTACTTTCACACTTGCGGAAGATGAAATGGAATACGGTGTAGGTATTCACGGCGAACCAGGAATTAAGCGTGAAAAAATGCTGTCAGCAGATGAACTAGCGAACCGTATGACAAATGACCTTGTAAAAGATTTAGGAGTAAAAGATGGCGAGGAAATCGCAATTCTAGTTAACGGTTTTGGCGGAACACCACTGCAAGAACTTTACTTATTTAACAACGCAGTTACGAGAGAACTAGCTGCAAGAAACATTAAAATTAATAGAGTATTCGTCGGTAACTATATGACAAGTATTGATATGGCTGGTATGTCTTTAACGGTAATGAAGTTAGATGAAGAGCTAAAAACATTACTATCAAAAGAATGTAATACACCAGCGTTTAAAGTAGACGGTCCAGTTGAAAGTGTAGAGTACGTAAATGTACTTGAAGAGACAGAAGAGAAGGAAGTTTCATTTGAACTAGAAACTGCGGAAGAGCACGCTGTTATTAAAGATAATGTTATTACATTAAACAACATGATTTATCTCGTTGATAAAATGAGCGATATTATTATTAAAAATGAAGTACCGTTCTGTGAGCTAGATACGCATGCTGGTGATGGCGACTTCGGAATGAGTGTGGCAAAAGGATTTAAGCAATTAAAACGTGAGTGGCACTCTATTGTAGAACAAGAAAACGTAACGGTCGGATCATTCCTTGACGGCTGTTCGATGATTATTATGGAACATTGCGGCGGCGCATCTGGTCCAATTTGGGGCGGTGCATTCCGCGCAGCTAGTAAAGCAGCAGCCGAGAAGCGTGAGTTAACAGTGAAAGAATTCGCTGAAATGCTGCAAGCAGCATTGCAAGGCATCCAATCGATCGGTGAAAGATCATTCGGCAGAGGAGCAGTAGTTGGTGACAAAACACTTGTTGACGCACTTGCTCCATGTGTAGACTCTTGGTTAGATAGCGCCTCAAACGAAGTAGACGTAAAAACTGCCTTTGAAAAAGGAGCAGAAGCAGCGGTCAAAGGAGCAGAGTACACGAAAGAAATCGTAGCTCGCATGGGCCGCGCTGGTACAGTTGGCGAAAGAAGCTTAGGATATCCAGATGCAGGTGCACATGCACTTGGGGTTATCTTTACGGAGATTGCAGGTAGTTTGAAATAGTAATTGGAAAGTCCCTCTGCTTTAAGGTGGAGGGATTTTTATATAGTTGATATGTAGAAGACTTCTTTCGGTTCTTTCTCAGTAAAATATGAGTTTGTTACTATTTTTGATAAAATCTTATTTCAAAAATACAACTAATATTTCTCAACATTAATATATTGAAAATAGTTAGAATATTTAAGATAATCATTTGTGAAGAAGTAAATTATAAAAAAAGGGGGAATTTATTTTGTTACGTCGTTTATCTATTTGTACAGTACTAACAGCTTTTATATTTACTTTATTTACATTTAACGGCTCTGCTTTCGCGGCTACGAATGCTACTGAAAATCAAAATGTAGTAGCAGCTTGTGCAAAGGGAGGTACGGTAGGTGTATATGGTGCAAAGATGCGCAGTGGTTAAAAGTTACATATAAAGGGATGACAGGTTATGTATCCCATACAACATTATATAACGTTTGCTCATAAAACTATGTACCATAATAGCTTTGGATATATTGAGCTAATCTCTTCTCGAGATTAGTTCTTTTTTATCTCTTAGTTTTTAATGGGGCATTTTTTGAAAAAGACCAACGATTCATTAAATCGATGGTCTTACGTTTATATAGTATTCATTTGTATCTATATTAAATTTTTCATTGTTTTTTACTTATTTTAGACTTAGTTTGTTTGTGATTGCAGCTTATCAATTTTCCAGTATGTTTGTAGAGGGTCTAAAGAGCTTTCAATATAAAACATATATTCATCTGCGGTACGTGGTACTTCAAAAGCTATTTTCAATTCTACCGTTTCATTTGGTTTAACTTGTATATCAGAAGGGTTTTGATCAAGCACCTTTCCTTTATAGATCTTTCCGTCTTTTTCATCTTTTAAGTTATATTTTAATTCTGATAGTCCAATCGTTTGACCTCGTACATTTTTTACAGAGACATTAACAACTACGGAATCGTTGCTAGCATTTAAATAGGCACTTTGAACAGCGGTCAAGTAATAGCCTCCCTTAACACTCTCACCAACTAATAAAATACCTTGTTCCAAGCGGCTCATATCTTCTTTTTCTTCAAAATTTATTAATTCTTCATTTTCATTTTTTGCGGTTGGTTCTTCTATTGGACCATTTTCAACGGCACTATCTGTTTTATCTTGTGTGCAAGCAGCCGTAACACTGACTAATACTAGAATGAAAGTAAGTAATATAGATAATTTTCTCATAAAATTTATCTGTCTCCTTAAGTTTCTCAATTTTGTGCAACTATACATATAAGATTAACATAATGTCTCATTATTGGCTCAAAATAGGGGGTCTTTTAGACAACTTATTCTTTTTACTTTTAATATACATTCGATTGGTTCTCGCGATATTTGTTAATCTTTTAAAACATTGGCTTAGTAATACCGAGGGTTATTATAGATATATTAATCATGTAATTTGTCCATATCAAAATGAACGTTTTTTGCATTTAATATATTGTAAATATATTTTATTTTGGAAGGATGTGATTATATGGCTCATAAATCTACTGGAGTGTTTCGAGTTCCAGTTTCTGAAAATGGGATTATTCCAACTGCTCTCAACATTATGTTAAACAATGATTCACGCTGTCATACTAGTAATGTAACGGTAACTGTTAAGAGAAGTCGAAACACCTTTTTCCCAACTCAAAATGAATTAGTTGAAATCTCTCGTACTTTTGTTTCTTTAGAACCAAACAGAACAACTAAGATTGTGTTGTTTACTCCAGAATTCCAAGTAGAAGATTTCCTTGATGTCATCATTAGTGGAAATAGAGAGGATGTTAAGGATGTTCTTGTATATTCTTTCTTAGCAGATTCAGTAGGTCATAATCTGCCATCTACTGTTTTCAGAAATGCAGAATACACTTTTGCTTGCTGACACTGTGATAATGTATTCTTTACTGTCGTATATCTGAATTGAAATGTTGCAAACAGCACTTCAAGGCATATAATCTATCGTTGAAAGATCATTCGGCAGAGGAGCGGTAGTTGGTGAAAGAAGTTTAGGATATCCAGATGCAGGTGCACATATGCTTGGGGTTATCTTTACAGAAATTTTAGGTAGTTTGAAATAGAAATTAAAAGATCCCTTCTACCTTAAGGTGGAGGGGGTTTTTTAATATGTTTTTTGATATATATTGCTAAATATGTTCCCATAATTCATTCTATTGTATTGAAAATAATGTCATCTACATCAAAACAAACGGCTTATAAAAGGAACTAGTATTTGAGGTGGATTTATTAACGAATTTTATATAGCATGACTGAAAATGAGATAAATAAAACAATATTCCCTATTATGTTTTTAAAAATTAATTGAGCAGGTCCTTGTAAAAATAAAGAAAAGACACCTAAAGGTGCCTTTCGCCGACTTAAATTAATTTTAATATTATCGATCTAAGTTTAAAAGCTGTAGGGATTTTTTCTGTGGGTTTTGTAAGTAGTTTTTACGAAATTATGAGTGTTTTTTATTTTGTATTTCAATAAGTTCATCTGGTAGCATTTTTGTATAATATTCTTTTTCTGTTAGTTCAAATATAAATAATGCTTTTTTCCAGTTATAAATAACATCTTCTACATTATGTTGTTTCATTTTTAATAAACACTGACCTTTTAAATAGAATAGTTCACCTAGTAAGTATAAAGTATTTAGATTAATTGCTAATTTGATACCCTTATCAATATACTTTATTGCCTCTTCATGTTGATATGTGAAGTCGAAACATTTTGCTAAATTTAACATGAGTTTTAATTTAATTTCTTTATCTCTAGGAAAATCTAATTTATTAAAATTAGTTAAACATCTTTTGAATATATTAATACTTTTTTCATATTCTTTATTTTCTGCATAAAATATAGCCATTGTTTGCATAATATCTATTTCTCTTTCTGATAAAAAATCAGAATTAGTTAAAGTCAGTTTTAATGCATTATTTAAAAAATCTAAAGCAGTTTTTATTGATTTATCCACCATAAATATAGCAATTGCTTCATGCCACATTAGAAATTGTTTCTCATCTTTTGTTTGAAAATTATTTAAGTTTTTCTCTTTTTTTACTATTTCATAAAGTTCTTTATATTGTTTTTGCTTTAAGCAATCTTTTATTACGTATTTTACGTTTTCTACATATTTTAATCTTTTGTTTTGAGTTAGTGCAAATATGTTATTCGGATCAATACCAAGTCTTTCTGATAATTGATATAACAATATACTAGATGGATAAATCATACCTTTTTCAATCTTGCTAATTTGACTTTGTGAACATATTCCATGACATAATTCGGATTGTGATATATTTTTTTTAATTCTAAGTTCTTTAATGGTAATACCCAAATCGTTAAATTCCATTTTGCCACCTACTATTTAGCACTTTATTAATATAAGAACATTCTCTAACCTTAATGTAATGTAAAATTAATATAGTTGCAATTATTGTTTTAAAGGTTTTATCGTTTCTATAAGATGGTGAGATTTTTTTATGTACAAAAAAGACACCAAAAGGTGCCTTTCGCCGACTTGGACCACGTTCATTTAATATAAACCTATCTGTATTTTCACATGCTTCTCTAATCCCTCTATTTTACATTTGATAAAAAAAATCCTAATATTACCAATAATTAAATAAATATTTCTACATGTTCAAGATATTTACATAAATTACAAAAATGATACATTTAAGTTGTAAGCTATAAAAACTATTAAAGGGGGATTTATTATGTTCAAGAAATTAGTAGTAGGGCTATTGGCAACAGGTATTGCATTAACAGGAGGAATTGGGGCAGCTTCAGCTGATACGCAAAAAGCTGTGAGCTCTCCGAAGCAAGCAACATGCTCAATTCCTTATGAGTATTCTAATGGTAAATTCAAAAGAACTCTTTATTACTCAAATGGAGTATATGCTAATAGTTTTAATGAAAATGTTTGTGGCGGGACGATTACGTGGTACTTAAAACATGTTCAAAATGGAGTTGCTTTTTACGAAGGTAATTTAAAATAGTAGATTTTTTGAACCTCATTTATTGAGGTTCTTTTATTTTTAGTTTTTAAACTGATTCTCTATAAAAAAGACACCCTAAGGTGCCTTTTTGCGATTTGATCCATTGTAATATGGTATTGAATGCCAGTCCGATTATTATTTTACTATGTTAAGTAGTTTCGATTATTGAGAAAAAATACAACTCATTGTTTGAATGCAAAAAAGCCCTAGGGGGACTAGGACTTTTTGCTAGAATGAATAAGATTTAAAAAAGGACTTATATAACGTAACATATGAATGTTTCGTAAATGTATCAAAAAAATGAACAAAATAGTTATTTTAAATAAAAAGAGCTCCGCGATAAAAGTTGCGGAGCTTCATAAGGTCGAGTTATGTCGTACTCACAAGGGATTTTAACATGAATGTTGTGGTAAAAATACTGGTAAATTTATCCCGTAAAAGCCCGATTGGTTTAACTCATAATTAGTGGGGGATAAATAAAACTCCCACTGATTAAAGTTTCACTTCATTCGAAGGAATTCATGTTTTATAAATTAGATTATGAGAGTTGATATTCTCCATATTGACCAGAAAAGAACTAAAAATTCTAGTGAAATTCCAAGTGTTCGTTTCCTAGTTTTTTGAAATTCTTTTATTAAATAGCCAACAGCACTAATTGCTATAAGAATAAAAAGAATAAGTTCGAGTGTAACTGGCATTTTATCTACTCCTAATACATTGATTTGTTATATATAGATTATAGGATATTTTTACGGCTAGTGGTGAAAAAATTAATAAAACTATCTCTAATGGAGTTTTGTTTGAACTTCTAAAAGAATTTGTGAAAACCATTGTACGTAAAGTTTCTGCGTATGTTTTTAGGAAACAAATTTTAGACAAAGATAACAAAAAAACCACTCCTCATCGCCGTCGGAAGCAAAAGGGTGGGGTTTGTAAAAAATAAATGAGCCCTAATGAATATAATGTACAAAAGAAAAGACACCCAAAGGTGCTTTACCCCGACTTGATAACAACATTTTATGTATTAAAGGTCATCAAAAAATGTTGTATTTGAAACACGTGACGTTCCATTAATATATTATAAACTAAATGTGATTATATATTGAATATAAAATTTAGAAAGTTGGTGGGAATAATAAAATGCATAAAATCCTTATTAAAAAAGAAGCCCTAGGATTAGGGGGCTAGGGCTTCCTGTGTTGGTATATCTCGCACGACATTATAAAAAGAAAAGAACTTAATGAAGATAACAGAGAAATGTTTCGTAAATGTATCAAAAAAGTGAATAAAATAGTTATTTTAAAAAGAAGAGCAACTAGCAAAAATTAGATACTGATGTATAAGAAAAGAATAGATTAAATAATTTAATATAAAAAATACAAGATATGCAATATTGCATATCTTGTATTTCATATTACATTGAACCCAATCATGCCTTGAATAGAGAGGGTTTAAAAGAAATATAATAATCTAAATTGTTTACCAATTAATATGGTAAATTATAGATAAATAAAGAAATTTATGTTAATGTACTTATGGTAATATACTGTTAAAAAAAGGAAGAGGTGAAAAGTTTATATGTTTAAAAAAGGCGTATCATTGCTATTAATTCTCATTTTATCTATTTCTACATTTAGTATAGTAACTCACGCTGCTAGTAGTTCAGAATCTGTGAATCAATCATTCTATGGGTATAAGGAGCCATCTTTTAATTCAGCTAAAACAAATGGCGGATCAGAGTATGGTGCTCAAAATGTAGGAGTCGTGGAAAAAAGAGATAATGGCTGGTGGAAGATTGAAACATGGGAAGGTCCAGTTTGGATTAACTTAAATGGGGAAGAACGTGTCATGGGAGATTTCTATGGATATGATGAACCTTCTCTCTCATCAAAGGTTGCGAATGCTGGAGCGAAGTACGGGCGACAAACATTTAGAATAGTAGATGGAACAACAGATGGTTGGCTTAAATTTAAGACGTGGGAAGGCGAAAAATGGATGAATCCTGCGGCTGAACAAATTACCGTCAACAAAACGATTTATGCATATAATGAGCCTTCATTTAATGCAAAGAAAGCAAATTATGGAGCACCATTTAACCCACAAAATTGGGGAGTAGTAGAAAAAAAAGAAAATGGCTGGATGAAAGTAAGTACTTATGAAGGTTATAAGTGGATCAATCCAGATGGAGAAGAAAGATTCATAAACAAATCATTCTATGCGTATAACGAAGCCTCATTTAATGCAGCAAAAGCAAACGCTGGAGCATTATATAATCCGCAGAATTTTAGAGTTGTGGATGGGACAACCAGTGGATGGTTAAAGGTTAAAACATGGGAAGGCGAGAAATGGATGAATCTAGATGGAGAAGAAAGATTTATAAATAAATCTTTCTATGCGTATAATGAACCTTCATTTAGTTCAGGAAAAGCAAACGCTGGAGCATTATATAGTCCGCAGAATTTTAGAGTTGTGGATGGGACAACTAGTGGATGGTTGAAGATTAAAACATGGGAAGGCGACAAGTGGATTAATCTTAACCAAACAGATTCTGGTAATTCTGGAGTGGTTGACCTTGCTTTAAAACAATTAGGAAAACCATATGTATTTGGAAATAGTGGACCTAATTCATTTGATTGTAGCGGTTTTATTTATTATGTATTTAAAAATAATGGATACAATATTGGAAGAACAAGTGTAGCTGGATATTGGGGAATGGTTACAAAAATAAGTGATCCTCAACCAGGAGATTTAGTATTCTTACAGAATACATATAAAGCGGGTCCTTCTCATTTAGGAATATATTTAGGGAATGGTGAATATATTCATGCAGCTGACGAAACAACAGGTGTAATTAAAAGTAAGATAAATAGTTCATACACTCAAAAGCACTTCTTGGGGTATGCTAGATTTTCAAAATAATTAAATTGGATTCAATAAAAAGACAGTTATCTATGGATAGCTGTCTTTTTATTATTTGTGTTGACTTGACTACTTATATATATTCACAATCGAAACAACATAATATTAATACGGAAAAATATATTAATATGAATTTTTGCATATTTTAAAATTTAATATATCCCTCAAAAACTTTTAATTGTATAATATATTTTGTCATATTTTTAGATTTTTCGACATAAACCAACAAAAATAGAGAACGTATTGGGAGAAGACATTATGTATACAAAACTATTAAAATCAATTACATCATTATCACTTATTGGTGGTGCGTTGTTATATACAAATGGCAGCGATGTGAAAGCTGCTGAAGTGGGTGTTTTTTCTGATGTGCCGACATCACATTGGTCATATCCTGCGATTAAAGATTTAGCCAGTAAGAATATTATTTCCGGTTATGGGAATGGGATATTTGGTTTTGGAGATGTTGCGACAAGGGAGCAAGTTGCGGCTTTAATTTATCGAGTGTTAGTACCGAATAAACAAGGCGGTTCGTTTAGTAATGATGGAACTCGTTACGTATTAAAGGATGGGTCTACGTTTAAAAATCCTTACGGTGATATTAATCAAAGTTCTACAATGTTTCCAGAAGAGGTATTAACTTTAACGAATTTAGGAGTTTTTAAAGGTGATGAAAATGGCCAATTTAGACCGAAAGCTTCTGTGAGTCGTGCGGAAATGGCACAAATTCTTACAAATGCTTTCCATCTTGCGGCAAAACAAAAACATACCTTTAAGGATGTTCCAAATCCATTTTGGGCAGAAAACGCAATTAGTGCAGTGCAGTCAAATGGAATCGCAGATGGCACAGGGAACGGGAATTTTGAACCGTATGGCACAGTAACACGTGAACAGTATGCGCAGTTTTTATATAAAACTTTAAAATATAAAAATGCCGATGTGAAAGATACAGGAGATGCTGCATTATTAACAGCGTTTAAAGAGGAAGTACAAAAGCGTATTAATACATACGAGACAAATATTACCCTTCCATATAAAACGAAAAACAATAATACAAACGAAGTGATGAATACACTTTTTAACGCATATAAAGAAGTTGCAAGTAAAAATGAGTATACAAATAATAATAGATCGAATGTTTCATATGGACTTTCTGGATCACCTGGAAATTATACATTTACGCTTAAGATTACATATCGTGAAACGAAAGAACAGACGGAATATGTCATGAAACAAGCGAAAGCAATCGTTTCTTCTATTACTCAAGTTGGAATGGACGATCACGAAAAAGTGAAGGCGATTCATGATTACGTAGTAAAACATGTTTCTTATGATACGTCTTATAAAGCTTACACAGCATATGAAGCACTTGTAAATCGTTCTGCGGTTTGCCAAGGTTACGCACTATTAACGTATCAATTATTAAAAGAAGCAGGAATTGAAAATCATTTCGTGACAGGAACTGGGGACGGACAACCTCATGCTTGGAATTTAGTGAAAATCGAAAACAAATGGTATCATCTTGATACAACATTTGATGATCCGGTTCCAGATGAGCAGGGCCGCGTAACGTATTCGTATTTCAATTTATCAGATGAACAAATCGCAAGAAATCATGAGTGGAACCGCGGAGACTACCCGCAAGCTACAACGAATTAAAAAATAAAATGCAGCAACGCTATAGTGCAAAACCAGAGAAAATTGAAGTGCTATACAAGCAATCAATGAATGGTGCACTGCAAGATGTGAAAAAGGCAATTGGTGAAATCGATTATCCGCAAGGGGCAAATCGAGTTTCTTATAAAGCGGAGCCTTACAATGCGAAAGAAGGGTATTCTTTAGTGACGATTACGTTTACGTATTAAAAGCAACCTAGATCCTATGGGATCTAGGTTGTTTTTTTATTATTCTTCGACAAAACATGACAATATATAGATACATTCTTTGCTACTATGAGATGAGAAATCTTACATTAAAAAACTGTTTAAAATAACTAATGCAGATAGGCGGAAAAAAATGAACCGAAAGTTACTAATGGCTTTAACATGCGGTACATTGCTTATGGGAATGGCTGCTTGTAGCTCAAATGAGAAGACTACAACTGAATCAAAACCTAAACAAGAAGAAAAGGTTCAGGAAAAACCGAAAGTTCAAACCATTCAAAAGCAGCAAAAAGATAGTTATGTAGTAAGTGAAGATGAACTCTCTAAAGCGGCACAGTCGATTGGTGAAATCCAAAACGAGCAAACTATAAATGATATGATGATACATATGTCTTTACAAAAACTCACATTCAATGGGAATAATCTTCATGTTTCCGGTACCCGTGATGTAGGGCGATTTCAAATGACGAAAGAAAACATTCAATACTTAAAAAACAACTTAAATGTTATTAATAATGATGAAAGATCAAAATATGAATCTATTCTGAACAAATGGTATGATGGAGAGTTCGAATCTGTAGTTAAAGACTTTGAAGAAATTCATTATTTAAGTTCAGGAAAAAAGCAAAGTATGGAGGGATCTAAACTAGCTAAAAAAATTGATAGTGATGAAAAAGAATTTATTCTCCATTTCTTTGGTCAAGAAGGATTAGATATCCATAATAAAGAGTGGAAACAGGGCGAGTTATAGAAGTAAAACTGAATTTCTCTTCACTAGGAAGTACAATGTTTTATGGAACAAAAAAATAATGAAATTTCCTTAAATATAGTCCCATCGGGAGGTTGTCTATACTGAGATTCAATAGATACACAGTAATGCTTATTTTTCTAGCCATTGGCACAAATGCTGCATTATCTATGTGGATTAAGCAGGGACTTTTAGGTGTCATCAATGCTATTATTTTCTTGTTAACCGCTGCACGGACTACAAAATGAACTAATACAGAAGATTAGCATAAATAAAACATTGTATTTCTCAATAAACAAAACAACTTAACGTGGTAAAATAATAGTTGGACGGGAGTCCAATACATATTATTAAAATTAAGATGGTTCAAGTCGGAGGAAGGCACCTTAGGGTGTCTATTCTTTTTTATAAAAAGAAATTTGTACGTTTAGACGCATTTTAAATACAAAATAACCGATTCCTTATACGTTAAGAAACCGGTTATTTATTTTCCTACTTTTTTAGAGGGCTTTTTCTTATAATGGTCTTAAATCATAAATAAAAGATAGAGTAAAAACTATATACGAAATAAATGTAACGAAAACAAGAAAACATATAAACTGAGAATTAGATACATATTGTTCTATTCTTTTTTTCATGTTAATTCGTATTATTTTTCAAATGTGAAGTATCAATTGGAATTTGAGCTTTCCAAGATCCATTTACTTTTCCAATTCTAGTTATATTTACGTCTAAAGTAAGAGGCTGTTTAAAAACGTCTTTTTCTTCATTAGTTATAACAAATGTAGCAACACCTTCGGGTCTATCATTATCACGGATGCCTATTTTATCTAACTTTTGACCTGCTGCCACAAGTTCAAAAGGAAGACGATCATCTGCATCATGGATAAATGATAGTCTCCCATCATGTTTAATCTCAGGGTTTTCCTCTTGTTGTCCATTAATTATACCATCACTTTGGAGATCTAATCCTGATGTATCAAATTCAAATGGTACTAAACTTCCGTCAGCTTTTTCCATTCTATAATGAACTGATATACGTGAATCTGCGATAAATAATTCTTTGAGATGTACAGTAATACCTTGATCTGTAATTTTTTCATCAATAGGAATATATTTACCATTCTTCATCATATCTTGTGTGATACCATTTTCATCTTTTATTCCTTCATTTACAACTTTATCATTTGTAATTGCATCAGAAAAATATGAAGCGACATTTGTAGCCGCCACTTGTACTTGTGGAATCATTGCTGTTGTGAAAAGTGCAGCTGCAGCTACTGCTGTATAAATGAAACATTTTGATTTTTTACTCATGTTTGTAAAGATGCCTTTCTTTTGTTGTTTTTTGTAATTTATATTAGAAACGTTGTCTAACTTGGAACGACTTTCAAATGTTTTCCATGCTTGTTCTATATCAATTTTGATTTCTTGTGGTGAATTTGCAGATTCTTCATCTAGCATTACGTTTTCCCATTGATTTAATTTACTAATTTCTACTAATAAATCTTGGCATGCTTCACATGTATCTAGGTGCTTTGTAAATTCCTTTCTTATATCATGAGAAAGTTCTCCATCAATATATGTTTGAATAAACCCGATATCATAACATTTCATTTGTTATGCCTCCTCTATTTGTTTATAAATCTTGCGGAATTTCATTTTGGCTCGGACTAATAATGTTCCTATAGAAGATATTTCAATTTGAAGTACTTCTGCAATTTCTTTATATTGAAAACCAGAGAATTTCATTAGTAAAAGGGTTCGTTCTCGATCATTCATTTTATTTAGTGTCGTTTGGACCTTTGTAATTTCTTCTTTTCTTATCCAATCATCGTCTAATGATGATACATTTTGTACTTCATGGTATTGTATTTCCTTATCAATCTTCGCTTGCTGCCTTTTTTCAAATCGAAAATGGTTATAAGCTACATAAGTAGAAGATTTAATCAACCATCCAGGTATATTTTTAATTCCTTTCCAATCGCTACGATATAATTGTAAAAATACTTCTTGTGCTAACTCTTCAGCGATAGATTGATCTTTAACAATCCATATAATCTGTTTCACAGCATAAGCATAGTACTGCTTAAATAAATCTTCAAAGGTCATATTAGAAGCATGACTTTCTTCATTTTCTATGGTTAACATGTTCGTTTAAACCTCACTTTCAATTTGATACCTGTATTATAGAGAAACCAGAAAAACGGATTTTGTGACAGTTTTTCTGGATATTTTTTTATATTTTTTATCTCGCATTAACGGGTAGTAAGACCCCCACCTCAAAATTCAGCGGAAGCAAAGAAGTTAGGTGGGGGGCGGGCTGACCGTAAAAGCCCGATTGGTGTGAGCTAATAATCAGTGGTCGATGAACCCCCCACTGATTAAAGTTTCACTTTATTATGTACTAAAAAAGCATTCATCTGATTAAAAAGATAAATGAAAACATAAAAACTATAATTCTTGCAGTAGTTGTCTATTAATGTACAAAAAACAGTTAGTTTGTTGCCAAATTGTATCTAAACGTACGATTTTCTTTTTTCTAAATGAGAGTCTTGCCTTAAAGAAGATAAAAATTCAATGGATAATTACCATGAATATATAGATAAAGTTCATCCATATATTTGTAGAAAGGAGGCATTCAAATGAAGAGACATGATAATAAGGTTGGTCACTTTACATCTGAAAAAGGAAAGGAAGACTTTCAAATTGCCTACGATGAATCAATGGCACTCCTTCCAAAACCTAACGATACGAAAAATATAAAAACGAAATATGGCACAATTCGTGCTTATTATTTTACTAAAGAGGAAAACAAACATAAGGAACCAATACTCTTACTCCCTGGACGTGGTGCATCTACTCCAATGTGGGTACCTAATTTAGAAGGTCTAAGAGAAAAAAGGCCTGTTTATACGATAGATTTACTAGGTGAACCTGGGATGAGTGTGCAAACGAAGGTGATTGAAAATCAAAAACAACAAGCAGAATGGTTAAATGAAGTAATTGAAGGATTAGGTTTAGAAAGAGTGCATATCGTAGGTGTCTCCATTGGAGGGTGGACAACAATGAACTTGGCCAGATATAATCCTGAGCATATTGCTACGGCTAGTTTATTAGATCCAGTCTTTGTATTTGCGCAAATATCCATAAAAATGATTCTGGCATCTATTCCAGCTTCTGTTCCTATTGTCCCTAAGTTTTTAAGAGAAAAGATGTTAAGCTATGTTTCTGGAGGAGCAGAAGCAAGTGACGATGAGCCTATCGCTAAGTTAATCGAGTCGGGTATGCGTAACTATAAACTGAAAACGCCAGCGCCTGATTTATTTAGTAAAGAAGACTTAAAAAATATTGATATTCCAGTGCTTGCACTTATAGCTGAAAAAAGTACAATGCACAATTCGGTAAAAGCAGTTGAAACTGGAAAAAAATACGTTAAAGATATTGATATAGTTAATTGGAAAAATGCATCTCACGCAATCAATGGTGAGTTCTCTAACGAAGTTAATGCTAGGATCCTTGATTTTGTAGAAAAACATTCTAATGATAACTAAGTTGAAAGTGGAAAATATGTTGTCATAACAACTTCATCTCTATATAGCTATTTAGGGGATTTAGCTCATTTTTTATTTTGGCATATTTTAATTCTGCTATTTTCATGAATATGTATAATTACATAAAATTTCAGTGAAAAAGAGAGTATACTTTCATATTGTGTAATAAAGATAAAGCCCGCCTACGGAAATAGGCGGGCTTTTTTTACTTATAAAGAAAAGACAACCTTTAAGGTGTCTTCCTTCGATTTGAAACATTTTACTAGGTTAAGTTTTTGTGATAATAAACTCTTTTAATTGGAATGAACCTACGCAGTACATCACTTTATTCTTAAGCATCATTCTCAACAAAAGTGAAGATTTTCATTATCTTTTTAACTACAAAGGGTAATAATTTAGAAGCTAAAAATGCAAGTATGAAAGCAATTCCCCATGTTTTTATCCATGATTTGAGAAATAAAGCTGTATATCCAACATTCATTGAAACCATGACGAAAGAGATAATGCTAGATATGCCTAAAATCATAAAGATATTAAAAATTAATGGTTCAAATTTTTTATTGATTTTCAAAATTAACACCTATTTTCTATATATGCTTTGCTGCCCGATTTCACTAACATCTAATCTTACAGTTTGAAATCTAGGTTGTCCAGTTTGTTTTACTTTGCTGCAATAGCAATTATTGAGATGTTTATTAGTTTGTCTGGAATAGGATCTCCTGTTATTGCTATCCAGCTAAGATTTTAAGTCCGTACCTAAATGAACACTTTATATTTTTTATAGTATCGAAGTTCATTTTGGGGGCGAATGTAATACTACATCATTAAAGTATTAGTTACAATTGAATCTCTGCGCACATAACCATCAAATTAAGCTTAAAAATAAAATAAACTTGCATTTACATAAACGAAGAAATTCTTAAAATATGTGTTTTCATTAAAAATAAGCATACGAAATAGACCCTAGCGGGTTTCATTTTTTTACTTATGCAGCTTTCTTTTGCTTTCTCAATCCACTATTTTCATAGATAACACCCATGATATCTAAGACAGTCTTCTTCTCATATCGATGAGATTTCCGCCCGTTGTTCTGTAGAAGGTATAACAAGCGAATCAGCAGATTTGTAATCTCTAGGAGTCCTTTTTGTATGACTTGATATAAGAGAAATGGATGATCTTGTATCATACCTATCGCTTTATATTCAATTAGTTTTTTTTAGAATTTGGCGCATTTTAAACATTGTAGAGGAACATAGGTAAATAGTGATTATATTTCTATATAGTTGGCACTCTAATCGCTCCTGTTTTACATTACGATAATGGTCTGTTTCGAATTTGTAGTTTTCTGTTATTTTTTGGGAGACTGTATTGGATATATATGCTAATATAAGTTGGTGATTATACAGAAAACTGAAAAAATGGAGGTAATTATGAAAACTTTCATATATATGGTGAGACACGGGGATTCACCAAAGTTTGGAAAAGAAAAAACAAGAGGATTAACTGAAAAAGGAAAATTAGATGTTCAACGAATAACGGATGCATTACAAGGTGAGGGAATCGACGTTGTTATCTCAAGTCCATACAATCGTTCAATTCTAACTGTTCAGCAGTTAGCAAAGCAAATAGGACAAGAAGTTTTAGTATTTGAGGACTTAAAAGAGAGGATTTTTATTGCTGAAGAGGAACGAATTTCGGATAAAGAATTATTCCCTTTGATAAAAAAGTCATTCTTAGCCCCCGACTTTGCTTTAATGGGGGGAGAGTCTAATGTCGACTGTCAGAAACGTGCTATAAAAGTCTTAAAAGAATTATTAAACACCTATCGAGGACAGAAAGTAGTCTTAGGCACTCATGGAGCTATAATGACTTTGATGATGGGGTATTATGACAGTAAGTATGACTTGAATTTTTTACTACAGACATCAAAACCAGATATATATAGGATGGAATTCAATGGACAGGAATTGGTGGAGGTTAAAAGATTGTGGGAAATTTCATAGATTGAATTTATTCATCCATTGCTTCTCCCAATGACGTGTATTATAAAAAATAGGGTTACTGCGGTAACTCTTTTTCTTATGGAACTAATGGGGGATTGAGTTCAACAATCTAAAAATTTCGGTTCCTTAGCGCACAAAATTCACGTTTTGTTCTTGCTATCCCGAGATGAAATGGGAGGGAATGTTTTTTGGGCAAGATACTTTTAAAGTTATTTTTTAAATCAATCTTATTTTTTTTCTTATGCAGTATTGTTGTTTATTCTATATTTCAGATTATTTTTGTCTTGAGTGTTTCGACAGGATTAGGGAGGGATGATATAGTCGGATTTTCTGATAATAAGTATGTAATTGGCCGTCCACCTGTTAGCTATAATTTATATAAAAAAGATAGTGGAAAAACTATATTAGATAATGTTATTGGTTATAAAAAGGGGAAAACCAAAAGCTATGTTCGGAATGAAGTTGAATTTGTAGTGATAGATGAGATAAAGGGTAGCTATGAACTGTATAAAATACAAAATGCTTCAGAAAAGGATATAGAACGGCTGAAGGAAATGAAGAAATTAGAATAATAGAGACTATCTGAAAGGTAAAGAAGCACACTTGCTATTGTTAGATCTAAAAAATGGTTTAGACTGATAACTGAGTTTTGTTTCATGAAAAGAGTCATTATTAAAATAAAGTATTAGGGGTTCAGTCCCATTGTCATCAAGCTAAAATTTTATCGTACCTCCAGAACGAAATTTTGTGCTAACTTATAATAAAAAAGCTCATTTTCTCGTTTTGGGGTAATTCTGAATTCTTAAGTTGATAAGCATGGCCTCTGCACATTGCATGGGGCTTTTTCATGAAGAAAGGACACTCACGTGAGTGTCCTTTCGATAGTTTTTAGCAGAAGCAAGCAGCTCCAACGATGATTAATAAAATGAACAATACAACTAATAAAGCAAATCCTCCAGCGAAGCCACAGCCACCACAACTACCACCAAAGCCCATAACAGTTCCTCCTTTTAATAGGAAGGGAAAACCAAGGGGTCACTCATGTGTTTTAACGGATTCCATTTACTTTATGCTTTTACGAATGAATGGAGCGGGTCCTTTTCAAAATAGATTTATCCCGCTATTTGTCGGGGAGTAAGACCTCGATTGATGAGGGCAGAATAAAGTTGCACTTTATTCTTAGAAGGAATTCAAAGGCAAAATAGGAGAGTCTATATCATTCTTTAAAAGCGAATAAATGAAAAATAAAATATCTAATAATATAGATAGAAATCCGCTTTTATACCTTTCAATAAAAGAATAATAGCATTATATATTATAAGGAATACTTGTCCTTAATTGTAAATGAAAGGGGGGAATTGGTATGAGTTATGGCTATGGTCACCCTCCAAAAAAATGCTTTGAACATCATAATGAAACTTTATCAACGGGTGTATTACGTAGACATTCCGCTACGTTATTTCTTACTGTTGAAGCTATGAATGTTGATCCAGATGATACTCGTAGAGTAACAGTTGAAATGTTTGATTGGTCATCGGGTTCTCCGGTATTGTTACCATTAATAGACCCTTCAACACAAACATTGCCACCTAATCGATATGTTACTTTTCGTTCAGCAGCTCTTCCTCCAGCACTCTTTGCTTATGAAGTAAGAATCATTCGTCCGAAAGATAGAGATGTTGTTACAAATGTTTTTGGTCTTAGTGCAATCGTATTTAACCCACAAGAAGGAAATAATGTTTTACAACATGATTTAGCAAAATTAGACCTTAAATAGATTTTATAAAGGTCTATTTATTGAGCATGATTAAACAAAAGAGTAGGGTGTAATCCTACTCTTTTTTTAACGTTAACTAGAATTTTAAAAGAAATCCTTCATCATTTTAGCATCTTTAATATTTACTATCACACCTTCTACCTTATCTTTCTTCTCATCTTTAGCAATTGTAATTTGTTCCTTATTATCAACCCAAACAAGAAATTCTTCTTTTGCGTCATCTTTATATGTAACGGTAATAGTAGAATGTGCAGATTCTCTCTTTTTTTGATCTAAAGTGATAGTTTTAGGTGTTCCATTTTGAACGGCTGAAACGATAGATTTTATCATTTCTTTATTATCTGTTTGAGATTTGGAAGTAGTATGATTTGTTGTTTTTAGTATTTCAATGTCTGAAATATTTGCGGAGTTTAATTGAAAGGTATATTGTGTATGTTCTTGCTTAACTTGTGAAGCTTTATCTGTAGCCGAGGTGCTTGTACAACCTATTAAAGTGAAAGATAGAGCGGTTAGTGCGCATATAGATATGATTTTTTTCATAGTATCCCTCCTTAAGATTAATTATAACAATTTTCTGTTAATTTAGGTAGTTATTGTAAGGGGAAGATGTTTTAAAGTGGTAAATGATGTTGTTCATTTTCTATTAAAATTAAAATTCACATAATTTTTTTCATATTTTATGTTTAACATTTCGAAAATAGGTGTACTACATATAATATAACAAATAATTCATTTTAAAGGAGGAAGTTAAAGATGGAAACGAAGTATAGTAAACCTTTTGTATATGAATTTATTACGGAGAAAGAGGTCATGAATGCGGCGAATGATCTAGTGAAGAAAGGAATAGAACAAAAAGATATTTACGTGTTAACACATGAGAAAGAGAGGACAGATAGAATCGCAGATAATGCAGACGTGAACACGATTGGAATAAAAGAGGAAGGACTTGGGACAAGCATTATTAATGTCTTTCAAAAAACGGGAGATCAGTTAAGAAATAAGATGCAGGAGTTAGGGCTTAATGAGGAAGAAGCAAACTTCTACGAAGAAAAGCTAGATGAAGGGAAGATCTTGTTATTCGTTAAAGATTTAGAAAGAGTCGGTGAATGGTTACACGAAAGAAGATGCATGTATTCTATTTAAATTTGTATCCTGTAAATCTATAAATCTATTACGAAAAGGAGATGGGAAATATGAGTGAGAGCGGACTAAAAGAACAAATTACTGGTAAAGTGGAAAAGACAAAGGGACAAGTAAAAGAAGGAATTGGTGAAGTTACAGAAGATAGAAAGTTGAAAAATGAAGGGAAGTGGGAGAAGACGAAGGGAACGATAAAAGAAAAAGTCGGAAAAGTGAAACAAAAGATAAGTGATGGATTGGATAATAAAGAATAATACATGTTTATCAAGCTTTGGTTACATACCAAAGCTTGATAAATACAATATAAAACGAATATAGGAGGGTTAATTGTGGGACTTATTATTACGTGTATTGTAGGTGGACTTATTGGTGCGTTAGCTGGAATGATTACGGGAAAAGACTTTCCTTTAGGTGTAGTTGGTAATGTGATTGCCGGATTAATCGGATCTTGGGTAGGTAGTGCGTTATTTGGTCATTGGGGTCCTGAATGGGGAGGCATCTTTATTCTTCCAGCGTTATTAGGTGCAATTGTCTTTATTTTAATCGTTACATTCTTCTCTAGAATGCTACGGAAAGCGTAAGTATGATAATGAATGGTAATCTTAAGTTTATTATATATATTTATAAAGTAAATAGAATGATAAATATACATAAAAAAGCATCCAATTAAACTAATTTGGATGCTTTTTTAATGTAATCTACATAGGAATGAGTGGAGGATGAAGAACCCCCACTCATTGAAATTACAATTTCTATTATGTATTAAACCATCGTTACTTTTTTACAAATATTTATTCTTACGACCTGCCTTGGTTCTATATGAGGTAAGTCCTCGCTATTACCTATATCCACTACAATTGTATTCGTTAGTATATTAATAATGGAACCAACTAATTTTGTAGCATGATCGTGTCGATAAGAAAATTGAACGAAATCTCCCTTTTTAAAGTTGTGCTCTTCCATAGATAGATCCCCCTAAAAATAATGTTTATACATTATACATACACAGATTTATAAGGTTTAAACATTCGGTAGTATTTTTTTAAGTGTTAAGTCAAGAAAGGTGTAGAAAATTTATTTATAATGAAAATAAAAAAATATGTTTAAAACTAATTTTTATGGGTAATTAACATAGTAGTAGTTCGAGATAAGGGGGCGGAAATGATGAATTTGGCAATAAATATTTTGCAAAATAATGTAGATTATACGGTACAACTTAATGGTGAAATTGATGCGTATACGGCATCAGATTTGAAAAATAAGATTATGCCTATTGCAAGCGAAAAAGAGGTTCAGATTGTAGTAGATTTTCATAACGTAGATTATATGGATAGCACCGGTTTAGGTGTTTTTATAGCGCTATTAAAAGCGGTTAAGAAAAATGATGGAAAACTAGAGTTTATCGGTGTATCTAAAAGGTTAAAAAGATTATTTGATATTACAGGGTTAACAGAAATATTAAATTTGAATTCCGATTTTGAAAAAGTAGAAAGAAGGTGACTAGGGATGATGGAGAGATTTGAAAAGATAGAAATGAAAATTCCTGCAAAGGCAGAATATGTGGCTATTATTCGTTTAACAATGGCTGGTGTTGCGAATCGAATGGGCTTTGCTTATGACGATATAGAAGATATGAAAATTGCTATTAGTGAAGCATGTACAAATATTGTACAACATGCATATAAAGAAGACGTTGGAGAAATTGCAATTGTCTTTGGACTATATGAAAATCGATTAGAAATTATGGTTGCGGATAATGGGGTTAGCTTTGATTTTAATAACTTAAAAAGGAAAGTTGGTCCGTATGATATTAGTAAACCAGTAGAACATTTGCCGGAAAATGGCTTAGGTTTATATTTAATTAATACGTTAATGGATGATATACAAATCATGCATGATGAGGGCATGACAGTTTTAATGACAAAATATATACAAAGAGAGCAGGTGGAGAATGATGGAAATCCAATCTCAACCTACGAATCTTACTAAAGAAGACGTTATTAAACTAATTGCAGACTTCCAACAAAACCAATGTGATGAAGCGCAGGAAAGGTTAGTTGAGCATTATAAAAATCTTGTCTATTCCATTGCATATCGCTATTCAAAAGGCGGACCGATGCATGAGGATATTATACAAGTAGGCATGTTAGGGCTCTTAGGCGCAATAAGAAGGTATGATTATTCGATAGGGAATGCCTTTGAGCCTTTTGCAATACCTACAATAGTAGGCGAAATAAAGAAGTATTTACGTGATAAAACTTGGGGCATTCACGTTCCAAGGCGAATTAAAGATTTAGGCGGAAAAATTAAACTTGCGATAGAGGAGTTAACAGATCATCTGCAACGTTCACCGAAGATAATAGAAATTGCAAATCATTTAGGACTATCGGAAGAGGAAGTTCTAGAGATTATGGATGCGAAAAATAATTATCGAGTATCTTCCTTAGATGATGTAGTTGAAAATTCATCTGATGGAAGTTCGGTAGCGAGAATTGAATCTGTAGGTGAAGTAGAGCAAGGATATGAAGAGACAGAAAGGCATCTCGTTTTAAAGGATATTTTTAACGTATTAAATGATACGGAAAAGAGTGTTATTCATTATATATTTGGAGAAAATTTAAATCAAAAAGATACAGGGGAACGGTTAGGTATTTCACAAATGCACGTTTCTCGTATTAAAAGACAAGCGATAAGTAAATTGAAGCAAGCCGCATTTTTAGATACATAAAAAATTTAAAATAATGATGTTTAAAACATGAGAAAAGGGGTACTTATTAAGTATAGGAGGAGATATGAAAATGTCACACGATGTGAAAGAACTAATCGAAGGATTGAATGAAGATTTAGCAGGAGAATACGCAGCAATTATTATGTATAACCATAATGCAGCTACAGTTTCTGGTATATATAGACAAGTGTTAAAGCCTTTCTTTGAATCTGAAATTAGTGATGAACAAGGACATGCCCTATATTTAGCGGAGAAAATTAAGACGCTAGGTGGTACACCTACTACGATCCCTTTACCAGTGAAACAAGTAGAAGATGTTAGAGAAATGTTAGAATCCGCTAGACAATCAGAATATGAAACAATTAAGCGTTATGAAACGAGAAAAGAACAGGCAGCGAAATTAAATATGACAGAGTTAGTTGTAAAACTAGAAGATATGATTGCCGATGAAACAAATCATATGGAAGAATTAGATCGTCTTTTAAATGACAAAGCAATGGTATTAAATTAATAGTGGAAATTTATAGAATGAAAGAACAAACTCTCATTTCTGGGGGTTTGTTCTTTTGCTGTATAAAAATTATGTTAGAGTAGGAAATTTTCATTTTGTAACTGAGTATGCAATACTAGAAAAATAGAAAATGATAATAGATTTACATTTTAAATAAGAAAAGGGGAAATAACTTGTGTCCATTTTAATTGTCGATGATAATCCGGTTAACATCTTTGTAATTGAAAAAATTTTAAAACAAGCCGGATATCAGGATCTTGTATCGCTGAATTCTGCACAAGAGCTTTTCGAATACATTCAATTTGGAGAAGATTCTTCCAGGTATAATGAAATTGATTTAATACTATTAGATATTATGATGCCTGAAATTGATGGACTTGAAGTTTGTAGGCGATTACAAAAAGAGGAGAAGTTTAAAGATATTCCTATTATTTTTGTTACAGCTTTAGAGGATGCAAATAAATTGGCCGAAGCTCTTGATATGGGGGCAATGGATTATATTACGAAACCTATAAATAAAGTTGAATTATTAGCACGTATGCGTGTAGCGTTACGCTTGAAATCAGAATTAAATTGGCATAAAGAACAAGAAGAAAATCTTCGGAATGAACTAGATTTAGCTACGCAAGTACAAAGAAACTTATTAAGTAGCCCATTAAGAGAAGATCATATAAAAATTGAAGCAAGTTACTTACCTTCATTTAAACTAGCTGGAGATATGTATTATTGGTATAAAATCGATGAAAATCGCTACGGTATTATATTATTAGATGTGATGGGACATGGTGTATCTGCTTCATTAGTTTGTATGTTTATTTCGTCTGTATTACGTGAAACAATTAAATGTTTAATTGATCCAGAACTCGTTATTAAAGAATTAAATAAATATATGACCCTTTTACATAATGAAAATGATAATATTCCTTATTATTTTACGGCGATATACTTAGTTGTTAATACAGAAGATAGAACAGTTGAATATGTAAATGCAGGGCATCCTTCTGGATATGTTTTAGTTGATGAAACAAATGTAGTTGAACTAGATCGCGGGAGTTGTGCCGTAGGATTTTTTGATGAAATAAAAGTTAAAAAGACAGTTATACCTTTTGAGAAGAACGCTCAAATATTATTGTTTACAGATGGTGTTCTTGAAGCAATTGCAAATGATGAATTTGAGTCTGAAGAGAAATTACGTACTTTTACAGAAAGAAAATGGGGAGATTTAGAAGGCGAGATAGAAGGGTTTTACAAGGAAGAACAAAAGAAAACGCAATCAGATGATATGTGTCTCATTATGATACAAACGAATGCGAAATAAAAAGCGTATGAAATCCAAACAGAGGATTTCATACGCTTTTTATTGTATTTTTTGATAAATTTGTTCACTAGGATTAAATTGAGTATAATGCGGCATTATATTTGAAAAACGAAGAGTTTCTTTATTCCCTAAACATAGAAAACCATTGTGACCTAAGCTTTCATAAAATAGTTGCTGCACTTGATTTTGAAGTTTACTTGTAAAGTAAATTAAAACGTTACGACAAAGTATAATATGAAACTCGTTAAAAGATTGATCGGTTACTAAATTATGCTGTGCAAAAATAATGTTTTGTAAAAGTGATGGATTAAAATAAGCAAAACGATTATCTGTTGAATAATAGTTAGAAAATGCTTGTGTACCGCCAGCTTGTAAATAGTTTTTCGTATAAGTTTGCATTTTATTTAACGGGAGGATACCTTGTTTTGCTTTTTCTAACACATTTGTATTCATATCTGTTGCGTAAATAACCGACTTTTCACTTAATCCTTCTTCGTGAAGTAAGATGGACATTGATAATACTTCTTCACCAGTTGCGCATCCAGCATGCCAAATTCTAATTTCGGGATGCTTTTTTAATTCAGGAATAACATGCTCTCTAAGCGCTTTAAAAAAGGCAGGGTTACGGAACATCTCAGTTACATTAATTGAGAAATCATTTAATAACTGTTCTAAAACCCCTTCCTCGTGAATTACTTTTTCAATTAATTTTGAAATGGTTGGGATATTAGAGAGCTGCATTCGATTACAAATCCTTCTATAAATAGATGTGCGAGCATATTGGCGAAAATCAAATCCTGATAGTTTAAATACCGCTTCCAATAGTAATTCAATTTCTAAGTTCGTGCGCTCATCCGTATCTACTGATGGATCAAAATTATAATACTTATTTTCCACTCCAACTAAACCTCACTTATTTTATTAACCATACACTCATTACCGAATAGAGTTGATGTAGATTTAATGGTTTACTTATATAATCTGAAGCGCCAGCAGATAAACATTTTTCCTTATCATTTGGCATTGCTTTAGCAGTTAATGCGATAATAGGTATTTCATGTAACCCTAAGTTCATTCGGATATTTTCCATCGTTTCATAACCGTCCATATTAGGCA
Organism: Bacillus sp. FSL K6-2944; assembly: GCF_038005385.1. Classification (NCBI taxonomy): domain Bacteria; kingdom Bacillati; phylum Bacillota; class Bacilli; order Caryophanales; family Bacillaceae; genus Bacillus; species Bacillus sp. FSL K6-2944. The sequence continues at coordinate 68,436 of NZ_JBBOTE010000002.1, forward strand.
TCATAATATCCATTAAAATAAGGTCAATATTTGTATTGCTTTGTAGTATTTCTAAACACTCTATGCCGTTTTGGGCAGTAATAATGTTGGCATTTTGTTTTTTTAATGCATTTTGTAACGCAAATATATTTCGATGATCATCATCGACAATTAAAATTGTTTTCTCTTGGAAGACGTTATTTGTTTCTGGAGTAACGATAGTTTCTTCAACAACTTCAGCAGGAATAACATCTTCTATCGTTGCTGCGACTTCTAAATTGGATAACTGTATATCATGTAATCCATTTGGAAGGTTAGGAATATATACCGTGAAAGTACTACCTTCTCCTACATTACTCTCTAACGTAATCCAACCACCTAATAATCTCGCAAACTCTTTACAAATAGATAAACCTAATCCTGTACCACCATACTTTCGAATCGTTGCTCCATCTGCCTGTTGAAAGGCTTCGAAAATAAGTTGATGCTGTTCTTTAGCGATACCAATACCAGTATCTTTTACTGAAATTGTAATCCAATCTTTACTTATAGACTGCATATCATGACTCAAATTGGTTGTTTCTATCGAATCAAAATGTAAAGAAACGGATCCTTTTTCTGTGAATTTAAATGCATTGGATAATAAGTTTTTAATAATTTGCTCAATCCGTTTTGCATCTGTATAAAACAGATCAGGAATCGTATCACTGTCCTCAATAGTAAATTCGACATTTTTTTGTGCAGCTATATGTAAAAAGTTTTGATGCATATTGGCTGCCATGTCACTTATGTTCGTTGCCTCAAAAATGATGTCTAGTTTGCCTGCTTCTACTTTAGATAAATCTAGTATGTCATTAATTAAAGTAAGTAAGTCTTTCCCTGATGAATGAATGACAGTTGCTAATTCAATTTCATCGTCGGATAAATTGTTATCATGATTTTCTCTTAACATTTCAGATAATAGTAAAATACTATTTAACGGTGTGCGTAATTCATGTGACATATTTGCTAGGAACTCAGATTTGTATTTTGAGCTGCGTAACAACTCGCTTGCTTTTTCTTCTAATTCTGATTTGGTAATTTGTAAGTCAGCTGTCTTCTGCTCAGCCTCTTCAGTTCTAGACTCTAATTGTTCATTCGTTGTTCGTAATTCTTCTGCTTGCATTTGTAGTTCTTCCGCTTGCGTTTGCAATTCTTCTGATTGAACTTGCAACTCTTCTGTCATTGCTTGTGATTCATGTAAAAGAGTTTGAATTCGCATACGTCCCATAATGCTATGAATTGTTAAACCTAGATTATCAACGGTTTGTTGAATTAAATCTTGATGTAAATCTGAAATCTCAGTTACACTTACTAACTCCATTACTGCGATCACTTCATCCTCAAATAAGATAGGGATGACTAGTAGATTTTTAGGACGTATTTCTAATACTCCACTAGTGACATAACGAAACTCTTCGGGTATGTCACTGAGAATAAAACTTTTCTTTTCTAAGGCAGACTGTCCAATGAAACCTTCACCCATTTTAATGGATTGTTTTCCAATATCAGCACCTTGATCGGCGAAAGAAGCTTTTTTCACATAGTAGACAGTTTCTTCATATTCTTCACGTACATAAAATGCACCGCAAGAAGTTTGCGTTTTTTGTATGATGCCACTAAGAATTTTTTTACCTAACATCTCAATAGAAGATACACCTTGATACATTAAAATTAATTCTGCAAGCTCAGTTTGTAACCACTCTCTTTTTGATATTTCGTCTAGTAGGTGATTTGTTGTATGAGCAAGATCTTTTATTTCATCATGTGTATTTACATGAATTCTTTCCGTAATTTTTTCTTTAGAAGAAATGGATTTAATAGCTTGAATTACATTTTTAATCGTTTTTGTAATGGCATTCGAAATATAGAGTGAAACGATAATAGAAATACAAGAAAGTAAGAACAATAAACTGTATAACCAAATCTCTAATTTATTATTTTCAGTATCTAATTGTGCAGCTCTTTTTTTCGTTAGTTGCTCCTCAGTGCTCCGGAAGTTAGTTACCTGCGATTGTAATGATTGAATTTGAGTCGTGTCGATTGTTTGTACATTATTACTATTATTATTTGTAATGAGTGGGTGAATCTCTTTATTAATCCAACTAGTAATGTTTTCGTTAATCTGTTTTAATTTTTCTTGCTGAGAGGGGTTATCCTCTAATAAAGCAAAAAGATCTTGATAATGTTTTTCGTAATCCTTTTCCGCAGAGTTAAGGGATTGCACGTAAGTAGGGTTATTAGAAATGATAAACCCTTTCGCTTTATTTTCAATTGTTAGTAACTCTTTCTCCACTTGATTCGTTAAATTGAGAACTTTAAAATCGTGATCAATAATAAAATTACGAGATTTTTGTAAGCTGGAAATCTCATTGTTTAACATAATGAAAGAAACAAGTAAGAACAAAATGATAACTAAATAACCAGCCATAATTTTGTAGCGAATACTAAATTTTGCTTTCGAGTTCATTAAAAATTCCTACCTTCAAGGTTATTAAAACTTTTCTATTTTAAAGAATGAAAAACGTAATATATATTATATCAGTTTTCATAAGGTCAAACTAGAAATCCCCCTATTGTATTAGGGGGTTCTTTTTTAATAGAGGAAATCATTTTGAAATATAAAAACATATATGAAAGGTAGTAGACGAGGGAATAGAGGATAACAAACATTCTAAGAAGGGAAGAGTGTTTTTAAAGCTCTTTTTGCATCTATTCCTTCAAAAATAAATAATACAAGATCTCTCTTTTTTACAGTAAGGAAAAAGGATACTAGAGTGCTTAAGTTTTTAATAGAAGTAAGTGTTCCGTGTTTACTTATAAATACATTCGTTTGAAATGTTGTCATTAAAGCATAAAAATGATGAATCCGCGTTATTGTAGGTGTTTCATTATAAGAAATAGTAGTAGAGTGAATGGCGTTCATCGTAATATCCCTTTCCATATAGTAAGCATAACAATATAAACATACCCGTTTAAAAAAATGTTAAACATATAAATAAGAAAAAATATAATTATAGTTTTTTACGTTTAGAAAAGGTTAGGAAGGGTATACATATACTACAAAGAGATTAACTGAAGATGAATTGTAAGATGTCTATGTTTAGTAGATTAGTCTATCAAAATATACTTTTACTTTAAATAAAAAGGAGCCTGGTATACATGAATGAAATGATGATTAATATTACATTTGATTTAATTTACTTGTTAAGTAGTTCACTTGTAGTGCTTATACTATTCGCTTTTTTCGTAAATGGTTATGTTAATAAGAAGATTAGTGTATACAGAAATGAAGAAAAATAAAGATACATTATATAAAACTTTAGGAGGTTAATAGTTATGAATGTAGATAGAAAAATAGTAGGTGTTTTTAGAACAATTGATGATGCGGCACTCGTTATTAATGAATTAAATGAAAAAGGATACTCAGCAGATAACATTTCAGCTATTGCGAAAGATCAGAAGGAAATTGAACATCTGGAAGAAAAATCGGGTGAAAAAGTGAATAGCGAAACTGCACATAAAGCAGATATCTTTTCAGCGACAGGGCTTGTAGCTGGAGGTGTAGCAGGTGGACTCGGTGGTTTATTAACAGGTCTTGGTATACTTGCCGTTTCTGGAATGGGTCCAATCGTAGCAGCGGGACCGATCGCAGCAGCAATTGGAGGAGCTGGTATTGGCGGAGGAGCTGGAAGTTTAATAGGAGCATTTATAGGATTAGGAATTCCAGAAGAACATGCTAAAAAGTATGAAGAATATATTTACGATGGAAATATATTAATTTTAGTAGATGCAAAATTAGATAATAAGTTAGAAATCTATAAAATCTTTGATAAGCATCATGCTTATAACTCTGATTTCTTTAAATAAAATGTAAACAAAGTAAATATCGTTTTTTGATCTTACAAATTTGGCGCGGCCGAGGAGTCGTATGACTATAAGAGAGGAAGGGCTTATAGTAAAAGATCAAGTTCTATCATGCTATTTAAAAGGGAAGAGGTGTCTTTTCGTGATTGTAAAAATATTAAAGGATAGCAGTAATAGTTTCCTTTGTACAGTTCAAAATAAAAATGGAGACCAGTATGTGAAGAAATGGTTTTGTAAACATGAGAACAATGAAAAATTAGGACGACCAACTTTTAAAGAAGTAGAAAAGGACTGGAAAGAAAATAAAGAGTCGTTTATGTATCCTAATGTTAAAGCGCTTTATTAGAATGAAACATAATGCGCGTTTCATTCTTACAAAACTGTCACATTCCTGTAAGGTAATTCAATAGATTAGTTGTTTGTTCCGTGTCATAATAAAGACATAAGAAAGCTAATTAAAACTACAACTTATTAGGAGAGTGTCAGTCATGATTGTAACAACAACGTCTGGAATTCAAGGTAAAGAAATTATTGAGTATATCGATATTGTAAATGGTGAAGCTATTATGGGTGCAAATATTGTCCGCGATTTATTCGCTTCCGTTCGTGATGTTGTCGGTGGTCGTGCTGGTTCTTACGAAAGCAAGCTAAAAGAAGCTCGTGATATCGCAATGGATGAAATGAAAGAACTTGCAAAACAAAAAGGTGCGAACGCTATCGTTGGTATTGACGTAGATTACGAAGTTGTTCGTGATGGAATGTTAATGGTTGCTGTAAGTGGTACAGCTGTACGTATATAAGTAAATAAAAAACAGGCTCGCCCCTTGAAGTTTATGCTTTGAGGGGGTTTTTTATTTTTCTTTTGTTCATGACTAAAGTTAAAATAGAGAAGGGCCGATGTACTAGCTCGCTTATTTCAAATGTAGTATATTATTTCTTAAGAAAAAGCAAGTAAATGGAAGTTTTTGTATTTAAAGAAGGTGTTAATTTTATGACAAATAATAAAATTGCTATTTGAGGTACGAAGAGAATTAGTGGTATGAATAATTTTAGAAAGTGTATAGTTAATAGAAATAAACGATGGAGTATGTAAAGAGTTATATTACATAAAATTTATTATGAATGGAGGCGGTTACACTATGTTTTGGTTAGGATGTTTTTTAGGATACATTGTAGGTTCTATTATTACATGTGCGCTACTTTACTTTGGATATAGATCCAATGAAAATAAAAAAGCGGATATGCAAAAAGGGGAGGAGAGAAAAATCAATAAAAGAGGTGTATAGTAGGCGAAAGGTAAGGTGATAACATTGATGCAAAAATAAAGGACAGTTACATATTTCATATGATTACTATGTACTGTCCCGCTTATTCCTTTTGGATTAGGAAAAATTGTTTCCTGTCTTGCTGTAAAATTCATAGGCGAAATATCCAAATAAATAGCCTATTCCAGCTCCTAAACTAACTGAAAGCAGGGCGAAGTTCGGGAAAAATATACCGAAAATCAAACCGATCATACAGCCAACAAGCATTCCTATAGGTATTAAACTGTCTAATAACAGTTGAGCCTCTTTTGATTTTTTCTTACCTAATGTGCCGTTGTCATATTTATGTTTAAGCCTTCCAATTACATAGACTACAATTCCCCCGACTATTAAAACAGGCGCAATTGCCGTGAGTAACCACATGTTAGAATCTCCTTTCGCTTTTTTAATTAAATTACATAAGCTACTTAAAATTCTATGCTACTAAATGGATTGATAGTTGAATGTACTCAATTTAATAATTCGTTAAAAAAACTTTCCCTTTCGTTTTTTCAGCAGACTGCACAATATCAACCGCAGCTCTTACATCCACTAAGTCATATGTAGAATGTACTTTCATAAAACGTAATTGCTCATTTTCTACTAAGCGAATTAAATGACGAAACGTTTCTTGCCATTTATAAGGTGACACTTCTTTATTCCAATGTCGTAAATGAAATATGTTCGCGTGCACTTTTGCTTTCGTGACAATCTCTGCCCAGTTTACTTGTATTCCCGACAGAAGTCCTATAGTTAAAAAGTGCCCATTGGGACGTAAGGAGAAAGCTAATTCATTTCCATCCGGTCCCCCAATAGAATCAATCGCAGCGTCTGCACCTCTGCCGTTTGTTAATGTCATAACTGTTTCATAAAGCGGGGCAGTCGAAGTATCAATTATATGATGAGCGCCAAGCTGAAGTAATTCGTCTGTATGTTTACTATTTCTTGTCACGGCAATGAGTTGGAAATTTAAAATTTGCGATAACTGCGCAAAAAGATGCCCGATAGCGGATCCACAAGCATTCACTAACAAAACATCATTCCGTTGTAAGTTTAGCGTTTCCGTACATGTAACCCAAGCCGTAAGGGGATTAATATACATTTGTGCCGCGGTAAAATCATCGATAGAATCGGGAATAGGGACTACAAAATCAGCCGATGTTTTCACATATTCTTGCCAAGTACCTTCCCCGCGTAACGGTAACACACGTTTACCGATGAGGTCTCTAGAAACAAAAGCTCCTACATCTTCTACAATACCAACACCTTCATAACCAGGTATGTTAGGTAAAGGGATTCTATGTGCGTACGCTCCGGTTATTGGAATTAAGTCAGATGGATTAATCGGTCTAACTAGCATACGGACGAAAACTTCATTATCTTTCAGTGGTTCTATATTTTTATATTCAACTTGTAATACGTCTTTTGGATTGCCAAACTTATGAAATTGAATGTGTTTTCCACGCAAGATAGATGTTCCCCCTTAGTTTGATTGAGTTTATTATAGCATTTTTGGTTTGGTTGGTTATTTTGTTAATGATAAATAGGGTTTGTACAATGGTAAGTAAAATAGATTTTAATTTACGTATTTATCAGAATTTTATAAAATGTGTATATAACTATGAAATGGGGGGGATTTCTTCATGTGTACTAGTTTGACGTTACAAACTAAAAATTTCCAACATCTTTTTGCGAGAACAATGGATTTCACATTAGATATGAATCAGGAAGTAATAATCATTCCTCGGCGTTATCAGTGGAACAATATAACTGGTGAAACAATCCGAACGAAAAAGGCTGTTGTCGGAATGGGAATTAATTTTGGAGGAAGGGTCATGATGGCAGACGGAGTAAATGAAGCTGGTATGACATGTGCAACTCTCTATTTCCCAGGATTCGCTACTTATAGTAGTCATGTAGATAGCAATAAAACGAATGTAGCACCATTTGATTTTGTGACTTGGAGCCTCACGCAGTTCAATTCTGTTGAAGAATTAAGAAAATCTATTGATAGCATTGCCTTTATAGATGTGCCATTACCAATTTTAGGGGTTACTCCACCGCTACATTGGATTTTAGCAGATAAATCGGGAGAATGTATTGTACTTGAGCCGACAGCTGATGGAATAAAAGTGTATGACAATCCAATAGGAGTGATGACTAATAGTCCGGAGTTTAGTTGGCATTTACAAAATTTAAGACAATATATTGGTCTTAAATCGCAGCCATTTGCGCCAACGGAGTGGGGCGATGTACCATTAAGTGCTTTTGGCCAAGGTTCAGGATCGATGGGACTTCCTGGAGATTTCACACCGCCATCAAGATTTGTACGGGCAGCGTATGGCAAACAAAACATTCAAGGTATAGAGAACGAAGAAGAGGGTATATCGGCTATTTTTCATATTTTATCGAATTGTGAGGTTCCTAAGGGGGCAGTAATAACAGAAGACGGTATATTAGATAATACGATCTATACAAGTGCAATGTGTATGGAGTCTGGAACATATTATTACCATACTTACGATTGTAGACAAATTATAGCCATTCATTTATTCAATGAAGATTTAGATACAGCTGAGATTAAAACGTATCCGTTTCAGCGGAAACAAAAAATATTTTATGAAAACTGAAGCGCCCCTGAAAAAGTGAGACTAATAAAAACACCTCCATTTAATTTGCATACTTAGTATGCGAATTTAGGAGGTGTTTTTTATCATTTACCAATATTCAGGTTTACTTCTTGCTATTCTATTAAGCCGAAGCTCTCTTCATTCTCTCAAGTAAACTAGACAACACATGCGTACGATAAGATTCTAGTTTTTTACCTTCATAAGTACGGATACCTAATTTTTTAAGTTCTTTTACATACCAACCTTTGCTTCCGAAATACATGTGATCGCTCCCCTTCAACTTTGTTTTTATTTATCCTGATTGCATATGGAGGTACAGGAATTATAATGAAGGAAATGAATTTCGCGCGAAAATGGTTAACTTTGTTGCAAAAGACATATATACTAAAGATAGTATACAACGAGGTGGACAAGACGTGATTATAGAGAAGCACGAAATTCAAATTGACCAAATTACTAGCGGTAAAGTGAATATCTTTACTTTCTATAGAAATAGAAAGCAAATTGATGATCATTTTTTACGATTGCAAGAACCATCGCTTACAGCAAACTACTTCTTCCATTTTCATTTTGATGCAGAGAGCTTGCATCTACTGCAGAAAGAGTTTCCGAGCGTATATCCGTACGACGGTAGTGAAACGATTCACGACTGGACGGAAAAGATGAAAGCTGAATTGCAACATCAGATCCAAACAGGAAAATGGAATAAACGCGTACGTATCGGTAATCGCATTCTAGATGTGGTGTTTACGTGGTGTGACGAAGATATAGTAGAGTGAAAAAGAAGCGGATGACGCTTCTTTTTTTTAGCGCTGGAATAAAACGAGCTTACCTGCAGTAGATGTACAGCGATGTGTTTTTTCATACAATCCTTTTTCTTGTAAGATAGATTCACCTTTTGCTTTTGCTTCTTTTTCAGTTGCCGCCTCGAATGATTCGTCTAATGCTTTTGAACCATCTTTTTCAAAGACTGTTAGAACGTATACTCCCATGAAAATTCCCTCCAATAATTAAAATCAGAATCTTATAATTATTTTGACATAAAACGCTACAATATGCAAAGAAATATATGACATTGCGTGGTAAAATAGAATGAAACTTTACTCATCGAGAATATTTTTATTCTCGATGAGTATTAGTTTTCAGCGATTTTAATTTTAATAAAATGAAACTTTTGAAAGATAGAAAGGATCGTTATTTGTGAAACAAGTAAAGTTTATACATGCGGCTGATTTGCATTTGGATAGTCCGTTTAAAGGGATGGAGATGAATGTTGCGCAGTCTGTTTGGGAGAGAATGAAGCAAAGTACGTTTGAATCATTTGAGCGTATTGTTGATAAAGCGATTCAAGAGCGCGTTGATTTCGTATTACTAGCTGGGGATTTGTATGATGCGGAGACGAGAAGTTTGAGGGCGCAAGTGTTTGTGCGTGAGCAAATGAAGAGACTTTCGCAGTACGATATCCCTGTTTTTATTATTCACGGTAACCATGATCATTTAGGGGGAAGCTGGGCAGCAATTGAGTTTCCGGAAAATGTTCATGTATTTACTGAGCCTTATGTAGAAGAGAAATCATTTTATAAAAATGGTGAGCTATTAGCTTCTATTTATGGTTTTAGTTATTTGCAGCAAGCGGTAACGGATAATATGACAGCGCAGTATACGAAAATGAGTGATGCGCCTTTTCATATTGGCATGCTTCACGGAAGTGTGGAAGGAGATGCAGAGCATAATCGCTATGCACCGTTTCAAATTCGTGAGTTGAAAGAAAAACAGTTTGACTATTGGGCTCTTGGCCATATACATAAACGTGAAATTTTATCAGAAGAGCCATACATTATTTATCCAGGGAACATACAAGGTCGTCATCGTAAGGAAACAGGCGAGAAGGGTGCGTACCTTATTGAACTTACGAAACAAGGAACGCAATGTTCATTTTTCCATACGGCAGATGTTGTATGGGATGAGATTGAAGTTTGTATTGATGGACTTGAAACTGTTGATGAACTTATGACGAGCCTATCTACTGCGATGAATGAATGCAGAAGAGAAGAGGAAGGGACGCTTTTAACTGTCGTATTCACAGGGCAGGGCCCACTTTCTCCTTATTTGCGTGACGAAAAGCGTGTGGAAGAGATTTTTCACATTTTAGCATCTGGCGAAGAGCGAAAAGATTTCGTATATGCAATGAAGTGGAAAAATGAGACGGTTTCTTTTGCAGAAATCGAACGTTTGAAAGCAGAAAATCATTTCGTCGGTAGTGTGCTAAAGGAGTTAGAAGCTTTCAGCAATATGGACGGCGTATTGCGCACCATTTGGACATCTCCTGTAGCGCGTAATAGTATTGAATCTTTTACAGAAGAAGAGAAGAAAGAGATTCAAAAGGAAGCAGAAAATATTATTTTAGAGCAATTATTCCAGCAAGAGAGGGATAAAAAATGAGAATTGAAAAACTCCATATTTATGGGTACGGAAAATTAGAAAATGTGGAAATGGATCTTTCATTGCTGACGGTGTTATACGGTGAAAATGAAGCGGGGAAATCGACAATTCGCTCATTTATGAAAAGTATTTTGTTCGGTTTTCCGACGAGAGGACAGCGCCGTTATGAGCCGAAAGAAGGCGGGAAGTATGGCGGCGCGATGACTGTGCAAACAGAGCAGTACGGTCGTTTGAAAATTGAGCGATTGCCAAAGACGGCAGCTGGCGAGGTGACCGTTTATTTTGAAGACGGGAAAACGGGCGGAGAAGAAATTTTAAACGATATATTAAGCGGGATGAATGAAAGTTTATTTGAATCTGTCTTTTCATTTGATATGCATGGTCTTCAAAATATTCATCAGCTAGGCGAAGCGGATATTGGCAATTATTTATTTTCGGCAAGTGCAGTCGGAAGTGATGCGCTATTGCAGTTAGATAAAAAGCTAGAAAAAGAAATGGATCAGCGCTTTAAGCCGAGCGGGCGTAAACCAGAAATTAACGTGTCACTGCAAGAGATGAAGAAACTTGAAGAGAAGATGAAAGAGTGGCAAGGAAAAATTGGCACGTATGAAAAACAAGTAGAGCAGTTAAAAGAAAGTGAAGAGAAGCTTGCTTCTGTTCGCGTGGAGAAAGAGAGTGCAGAAAAGCGAAAGCAAGATTATGAAATATTAGCAGCGCTTGAGCCACTCGTTATTGAAAAACGTGCGCATGAGAAAGTGTTAGAGAACGAGAGCGGGCAGTTTCCTGTAAACGGAATGGCGCGTTATGAAGCAATGAAGGCGAAGATGGAGCCGCTTCAATTACAAGTTGATTCGCTCCACAAGAAAATTGAGACAGTGCAATCGGAAATTGCCTCGATTCAAATAGATGAAGAGTTTTTACAAAAAGAAAGTTATGTAGAAGAACTTCGTATGCAGCATATGTCTTACGAAAATGCACGCCAAGAAATGCGTGATATGAGCGGGAATATTACGAATATAAAAGAAGAAATCGCAGAACTAGAACAACAAATTGGTACTACTTTTGAAAAGGAAACAGTTCTTTCATTTGATATGAGTTTGGCAACGAAAGAGTTAATTACGCAAACAGTGCAAAAGGCGCGCGAATTAGAAACGCAAAAAGCACAGCTCGATGATCGTTTTAAAGTAGCGCAAGAGCAATTAGAAGAACAAGAAGAAAATATAAGACAGATTAAGAAACAAATGTTAGTGGATGAAGAGAGAAATGTGTTAGTTGAGAAAGAGAAATCGTTCCAAGATGCGGCGTTTATCGGTATGGGCGCAGAGAGAATGAAGCGCAAGTATGAGGAAAAAGCAGGAGTAGCTAAGCAAAAGAAAAAGCAGTGGCAAAGAGTTTGTCTTCTGTTACTTCTTATTAACACAGTCGTTTTATTCACGAGCTTATTTATAGACAATCGCCCGCTCTTATTTATTAGTGTCATTATTTTTGTAGGGATTGTTCTTGCCCTCATTTTATATAAAAATCCGTCAAGTGGATTACAAGAAGAGCTCCTTACACTTCAGCAAAGTGCCGGCGGGAGACAAAGTGAAGAAGCGATGTCTGTTCGCTATCAGTTAGAAAAAGATGAAGAGATACGTAAATTATTTGAGCGCGAGTCTTATAAGTTACAGCAGTTGGAACGAGCGTATGATAAAGTCGTTTCATCGTATGAGGAATGGGAGAGAGAAACGTTCCAGGCGGGAGAACAAGTCGATGCATATAAAGCGCGCTATATGTTTCCTGAATTTTATACGTATGCACACATATTGCCGGCGTTTGAGCGTATTGAAAAAATGCAGCAATTATATCGTGAATTAGAGAAACAAGGCACGCGAAAATCTTCATTATATGAAATGATTTCGCAATTTGAACATAAACTAGAAACTGTTATCGGTAGTGCGGAGTATAGTAAGCTACACGAGGCACAAAGCCGTATGCAAAATGAGAAAAAGAAGCGCCAAACTTGTAAGCAGTTAAAAGAAAAACTGGCGGAATGGCAAGAAGAATATGAGTTTATGCAAGAACAATTAAAGCAATTACTAATAGAACGAGATGGTTTATGGCATATTGCAGCGTCTACAGATGAAGAGATGTTTTTAGAAGCGGGTAAACTAGCGGAAAACCGTGAAGATGCAGAGAAACAAGTGGGGCGTTTATTACCGCAAATTGATCTGTTAGAACAACGTTTAACGAGTTTATCATTAGCTGAACATTACGAAGCTGACGGTTATGACGGAAAATTAAAGCAAGAACTGACAGTCGTGCAAAACTGTCTGGCACAAGAGAAAGAACTGACAGAGCGTATTGCGAAACATCGTATGGAAATTGCGAATTTAGAAGAAGGTAGTACGTACGGCGATTTAATGCATGAATGGGAAATGAAAAAAGCGCAAGTGCGTGAACAAGTGAAGAAGTGGGCTGCTTATGCGGCCGCAAAAACGGTGTTAACGAAAACGAAGCAATATTATCATGAAGTACATCTTCCTCGTATTTTACAAAAGTCAGAAGAGTATTTCGTCTATTTAACAGGCGGACGATATAGTAAAATCTTTTCACCGTCAGAGTCAGAGCCGTTTATTGTAGAGCGTAACGATGGTATGCGTTTTTACAGTCATGAACTAAGCCAAGCGACAGCGGAGCAGTTATATTTATCGCTGAGATTTGCACTAGCAAAAACATTTGAGCATGATTATCCATTTATTATTGATGATAGTTTCGTGCACTTTGACGCGGTAAGGACGAATCGAACGATTGAACTTATAAAGGAAATTGCAAAGGATAGACAAGTCATATTCTTTACATGTCATGCGCATTTACTCGCGTATTTTACAGAAAAACAGATTATAAAATTAACACATATGCGTAAAGAAAATGAGTTGTAGTGTGCTATACTAAAAGTAACTGATTTGGTGGAGGAATTCGAATGAAAAAGAAAATTGCAGAGTATGAAGTTGGTGAACAAGTCGATATTTTCTTGTTAATTAAAACAGCGACAAAAGGTATCGCAAGCAATGGAAAGCCATTTTTAACAGTAATCTTACAAGATCCAAGTGGAGATATTGAAGCAAAATTGTGGGACGTATCACCAGAAGTTGAGAAACAATATGTAGCGGAAACAATCGTGAAAGTAGCTGGAGATATTTTAAACTACAAAGGACGTATTCAATTACGTGTGAAACAAATCCGTGTTGCGAATGAAAATGAAGTAACAGACATCTCAGACTTCGTAGAAAAAGCACCAGTGAAAAAAGAAGATATGGTTGAGAAAATTACGCAATACATATTTGAAATGAGAAACCCGAACATTCAGCGTCTAACAAGACATTTATTAAATAAGCATCAAAATGAGTTTTTAGACTATCCAGCAGCGACAAAGAACCATCACGAGTTCGTATCTGGACTAGCTTATCACGTCGTATCAATGCTTGATTTAGCGAAAGCTATCTCAAATCTATACCCATCGTTAGATAAAGACTTACTATATGCAGGCGTTATTTTACATGACCTTGGTAAAGTAATCGAACTATCTGGCCCAATTTCTACAACGTATACGTTAGAAGGAAATTTACTAGGCCACATTTCGATTATGGTGAACGAAATTGGTAAAGCGGCAGACGAATTGCAAATCGATGCAGAAGAAGTATTAATTCTTCAACACATCGTCCTTTCTCACCACGGAAAAGCAGAATGGGGTAGTCCAAAACCACCATTAGTAAAAGAAGCAGAAATTCTGCATTACATCGATAACTTAGATGCAAAAATGAACATGATGGACCGCGCATTAGGACGCACAAAACCAGGCGAATATACAGAACGTGTCTTTGCTCTTGATAATCGTTCGTTCTATAAGCCGTCGTTCCATAATTAATAGTGTGAATTGAATGGCCTCATTAAGTGTTAATACGCTTAGTGGGGCTGTTGTATAATGATAATAAAGTTATTGAATTTTGATTATTAAAAAGCTAAGAGCCTTACTACATTCTACGTAGCAAGGCTCTTTAAAGTTGTTTCAAATTACATCCATCTGTTCGTTCAAGTGTAACTATTCGCAATCATTTGATATTATACAGGTGAATAGAAAGATACATTAAAATTAGTTTCGTAGTTGTAAAAGGAGGTTATTTATATTATTCTCTTATAATTTTCCAAAAAGGAGAGTTTATGAAAAAGATTATTGTTTTTGTATTAACGATATTTATATTATTCTCAGGATTTGCAACACAAAGTTATGCGTTGTCAGATTCGCAATCTGCGGCAATACAAGCGTTGCTAGATGATGCCTGTCGTATATCAGGTGTGCCGGGAATGTCAATCTCAATACTTGCTGATGATGAAGTGTTCTACTTTTCTTCAGGGTATGCAGACCGTGAAAAGGGGTTGTCTGCAAGTGAAAATACACTCTATGAGTTAGCCTCGGTCAGTAAAGCTTTTACCGGTATGGGTATTATGCTATTGGAAGAGCAAGGGCTGCTTTCAATGACTGACCCTGTCCAAAAATATTTACCTTGGTTTACATTAAAGTATCAAGGGAAACCTGTTGATATGCAAAGTCTTACACTAAATAACTTTCTTCACCATACCAGTGGTCTAACAAATATTAGGCATCTTCAAAATATTCCACAAGGCAATACACCGGATATGTTGCAAAAGACTGTGGAAATGCTCGTGGATGCTGAATTGGCGTTCCCTCCCGGTGAACAGTATAACTATGGAACCGTTAATTATGACGTATTGGGTTTGGTTATTGAGATTGTGTCGCGACAAAGCTATGAAGACTTTATGAAGGAACAGGTATTTCAACCGTTAGGTCTTCACCAGACGTATGTTTATAAAGAAGCTGCTCAAGCCACTGGACAGTTGGCACAGGGCTACCGTTCTTCCTTTTTTATGACAACTCCATTTAAAACTCCGGATTATGCTGGGAATAAACCCGCAGGCTACATCATTTCTAATACAAAAGATATGGCGCGTTGGATGGGCATACAGATGGGGATCGTGCAGGACATACCCGAAATATTTCACATGGTTATCGAAAAATCACATAGGGGTGATATGTCTGTTTCGGCTGTCAACGGTATGTATTATGCGGCAGGCTGGTCCGTAAACGCCGAACAAACGATTATAGAACACACTGGGGGCAATCCAAATTTCAGAACCGAAGTAGTCATACTGCCAAATGAACGAACAGCCGTCTCCTTGCTGAGCAACGGCGCAAATACCAATACAAACATGGTACTAAAAGTTAAAGATATATTAGAAGGCAATCTAACTCAGTCATATGAAATAAGCGGCACACAGCTTTTGGATATCATTTTGTCGTCTATCACAATTATTCTTTGCCTATTGGCCGTTTTGCTATTTCTCTTAGGATTACGCAGAAGGAGAACGAATGAGCGGCAGCCAATGACAAAAAAGAGAATAACCGTAACAGTTATTTTCCTGACCGCTACGATTGCCCTGGGTATACTGTGCTGTGCTTTCGATTGGTCAACAATACTTATGTGGCAAACATATAGTGTTCTTACAGCTTTGATTTCGTCAGCATTATTAACAGCAAGTATTACATGGTTTGTATACACTCACCGATAAAATACCTCGCTCCCAAGATAAGCATAATGTTAAGTCATTAAAGTCCGATTGGTGAGGGCTGATAATCAGTGGGGGGTGAAGAAAACCCCCACTGATTAAAGTTTCACTTTATTAAAAATGAAATAAAATAGTTAAGAAGTACGCATGGGTGTAACGAAGAACTAATAAAACATATCTTGCCACTAGAATGGGGGCATACCAACTTTTAAATTGAGTACCGCCAGCATTTCAGAAAAAATATGTTAAGCAAAAAATACAATAAGCTGTCCATATGGGCAGCTTATTTACATAATTCTCGATATTGGAAGTTGATTAATATCAGTTCATTTGTTTTTCGCAAGGAGTTATTTTGTTCGTTCAAAGATAATATCAAAGTAATTCGCGTAACCCATAGTTGGTGGCGCAAATAGTTGATTTTATAGGGGGAAAACCTGTAACTAAAGCCTAACATAGGTTTTTTTGTTTAAATTTTGCTTAATTCTCACTAGTAATTAACTAAAAATTTAGAAATCGTTATATAATGAATTTAATTTAAAATTAGGAGTGATTAAATTGCCAGATATGATAAACCTCGTTCTTTTCATCATTATAGCGAGGTGTTAAAACTTCTAATAGAAAGCATATTCGATTAAGAAAGAAGGGGTAGTTATGAAAACTAGTGAAGAAACGCATTGGCAAAGGTTTAAACGTAAGAGTAAATCCCCGAAAGAGTGGTTAAAGAAAGTATACGAATTTTTTATTAATGAACACGTATGGGATGCTATCTTTAAAGTGTTCCTTAAACTAGTATGGGCAGTAAAAGGTATGGGGAAAAGCTTGAAACGGGTAATAGAAAACATATTCAATTAAATTCTATTCTTTCATAATTTCCTCATACGATCGATAATTTCCAATAAATTTGTTTTATATAATGGAGTGTGAATACGACAGTTGATACAGCAATGGCTATAATACCTATATGTGCGTAAAAATTGAAGTAATCATATTTCTGGAAGAAAAATTCAAGGACAGGAAATAAAAGAGTAAGACTAGCAATTAATATTAATTGTTCTTTTTTCATTATCATGCCTCCTTCTTTGTATAATTCAGCATTGATAGAAACAATTCCTATATGAATATCCTATACATGATCAGTTAACATAACGTCCTATTATCGGTAGCAAGGAAAAAGGAGGAACCCTACTCTCACAAGGAAACCTCCTTTTTTGTTCTATCAATCTATGCAATTTTTTATACATTCCTATTCTGGTGCGGTTTTAGGGTTCTTGTCTGTTATTGGATTAACGAAAAAACTGTATAAAATCTCGTATACTCTTAGCGTGTTTTTTTCAAAAATGCTGGCGATATCTCACATCCATAAACTTATGAATTTTATAATGTCCTCAAACCAAGAATTTCTCGTGTTTTTAGTCCAAAATGTTATTTAACAAAAAAATATCTCGAATTTGAGATAAATCACTTGCTTTTTAATCACTTGAGGTGTAAAGTGATAGTAACGAAAGCGATTGAGTCATATGAAAACATACACTCAGTTGTTTTCGATTAAAAAACAAAGTAACTTATACAGTAAAAACTAAGATGAATTTACAAAAACATAATTAAGAATAAATTGAAAAGCTAAAAACCATATTAGTTGTGGGAAATGTTATTTTTTTAGTTGTCACTTGACTAGTAAAACGAAACGGAGGAATAACCAATGTATGAAATTAAAGGGCATCATCACATTTCAATGGTTACGAAAAATGCAAATGAAAATAATCACTTTTATAAAAACGTGCTTGGCTTACGTCGTGTGAAAATGACAGTAAACCAAGATGATCCGTCAATGTACCACTTATTTTATGGAGATAAAACAGGAAGTCCAGGTACGGAATTATCATTTTTTGAAATTCCATTAGTAGGAAGAACATATCGCGGTACGAATGCGATTACTCGAATTGGATTACTTGTTCCTTCAGAGGATAGCTTGCATTACTGGAAAGAACGCTTTGAAAAATTTGATGTGAAACATAGTGAAATGACAACATATGCAAATCGTCCTGCTTTGCAATTTGAGGATGCTGAAGGTCTTCGCTTAGTACTACTCGTTTCAAACGGGGAAAAAGTGGAGCACTGGGAAACTTGGGAGAAATCAGAAGTTCCTGCAAAGCATCAAATTCAAGGAATGGGTTCTGTAGAACTGACAGTGCGTAGACTTGATAAAATGGCGAGTACACTTACAGAGATGTTCGGTTATACAGAGGTTAGCCGAAATGATCAAGAAGCAATTTTCCAGTCCATTAAAGGAGAGGCTTTTGGAGAAATCGTTGTGAAATATTTAGATGGTCCTACTGAAAAGCCGGGCCGAGGCAGCATTCACCATTTAGCAATTCGCGTGAAAAACGATGCAGAGCTTGCTTATTGGGAAGAACAGGTGAAACAAAGAGGCTTCCATTCTTCAGGAATCATCGACCGTTTCTATTTTAAAAGCTTATATTTCCGCGAATCAAACGGAATCCTATTTGAAATTGCAACAGATGGCCCAGGATTTACAGTTGATGGAGATGTGGAACATTTAGGAGAAAAACTTGATTTACCACCGTTCTTAGAAGATCAGCGTGCAGAAATTGAAGCGAATTTAGCACCGATTGAAGAGAAGTAATAGAAGAAAATATACAACTTTAACATATAAATGAAACCCATTGGAGGAATATAAAATGAACCAATTAAAAGGAATTCACCACGTTACAGCGATTACAAGTAGTGCAGAAAAAAACTATGAGTTTTTCACTCACGTTTTAGGAATGCGTTTAGTTAAAAAAACAGTAAACCAAGATGACATTCAAACATATCATTTATTCTTTGCAGATGATAAAGGTAGTGCCGGAACAGATATGACATTTTTTGATTTCCCGGGTGTTCCGAAAGGAGTACACGGTACAAATGAAATTTCAAAAACTTCATTCCGTGTTCCAACTGATGCAGCGTTAGCATATTGGGTAAAACGTTTTGACCGTCTTGAAGTAGAACATACAGGAATTAAAGAGCAATTTGGTAAGAAAACTCTTTCTTTCGTTGACTTTGATGATCAACACTATCAATTAATCTCAGATGAACTTGATAAAGGAATCGAATCAGGTACACCATGGCAAAACGGGCCAGTACCATTAGAATACGCAATTACTGGTTTAGGACCTGTATTCATTCGTATCGCAAACTTTAGCTTCTTTAAAGAAGTGTTAGAAAAAGTTTTATTATTTAAAGAGATTGCGCAAGAAGGAGAATTCTATTTATTTGAAGTGAACAAAGGCGGAAACGGTGCCTCTGTCATCGTAGAACATAATACAGTTCTTCCTGAAGCACAACAAGGTTTTGGTACAGTGCACCATGCTGCATTCCGCGTAGAAGATCGCGCTGTATTAGAAGAATGGATTGAGAGAATCAGTAGCGTAGGACTTCCTTCATCTGGCTATGTAAACCGTCACTTCTTTGAATCATTATACGCAAGAGTTGCACCACAAATCTTATTTGAATTTGCAACAGACGGCCCAGGATTTATGGGAGATGAGTCATACGAAACACTTGGCGAAAAATTATCTTTACCTCCATTCCTAGAGCCAAAACGTGAAGAAATTGAAAAATTAGTTCGTCCAATTGATACAGTGAGAAGTACGAAGGAATTTATTAAAGAGTAAAAATAGAGATAGTAAGTAGGAGAGCAAGTAGTTTTAGCGGAGTGCTGGAACTGCTTGCTTTTTTATTTGGGTAATTATCAAAGTGGATAATCTTCATAAAATAATTAATGAATTGTCAGTTAATTATTGAGAAATATTTATTTGTAGGATGATCGGAATAGATATTTGAATTTTCTGTTATTATTTGTAGAAGAGTACATAACAAATGATTAGGAGGGGTTTCATGATTACATCTACTACAAACGAAAAACTGACGCAGCTATTGAATGAATGGTATCTAGAGATTAGATCTAGACGTATAAGTAATGCAGAACGTCTAAAACAAGAAATTGATTTTAAATTTACTAAACTAAAAAAAGAGACTGGAGAAGGTTTGCAGGACCAAAATCTATTACTTTATTATTATTTGCTAGAATTTCGATATAACTATTTAATAGATAATCTAGGCTTATCTCAAGAGAGTTTTAACAAGATAGATTCGTTTGATCAACCAACAGATAATTTTTTAACTTATTATTATCACTTTTTTAAAGCAATACATGCTAGTGAGTTAGGAAATTTTCATCTCGCTAAAGAACATTACGAAAAGGCTGAAAGTTTTTTGAAGTATGTTCCTGATCAATTAGAAAAGGCTGAATTTTATTATAAGTTAGCTACATTTCATTATGATACACAACAAGCTTTGGTATCTATTAAACATGCAACGAAGGTAAAGGATATGTATTTAAATCATGATGGATATGAATTAAATGTAGCTTTTTGTGATAATATTTTAGGCTTAGCCTGTATGAACTTAAAGGAATGGGAATTAGCTGAAGAGCATTTCACAGCTGCTATGGATCAATTCCAAAAAATTGGTGAAGAAAAATTTATTATTATGGTTCGTCATAATTTAGGATGGATGTATTCTACGCAAAATTTATCTGCATTGGCAATTCGTTATCTTACTGAAGTAGTAGAAAAATCTCCCCAACATTATAAAGCTCTTTATGTAAAAGCAAAAGAGCATTACAAGTTAAAAGAGCATGAGATTGCAAATAAGCTTATAGAAAAAGGATTGAAGATTTGTAGAGATTCGAAAATTGAAGGATATCAACACCATTATGAAATTTTAAATGCATTAAATCAAGGTGTAAAAGCGGAAGAATTAGAGGACATTATTCTTAGAGGAATTACGTATTTTGAAAGAGAAGAGTTATATGATTATACTCAGGAGTATCAGGAAAAGTTAGCAGTAAAATTTTATGAAGAAAACCTTTGGGAAGAGGCAAGTAAGTATTTTTATTTTAGTAAAAAAGCAAGAGAAAAACTTTTTGATAAGGGGGCTTTAAAATGAAAAAAGTGGTAATTAAATTATTAGGGATTGTAACAGTATTTACACTGACTTTAGGGGTGTATAGTTCAACAGATCATCAAAAAAGTCCAACACTAATGAAAGCTGAACATGGTGATTATGGTGGCTAAAAGAGAAAAAGGGATCTCACAATGAGGTCTCTTTTTTCTTTTTAGTTGTAAAACAATTGACTTACTTTAAATGTGTAACTATAATAGTTACATAATAACCATTAGTAATAGAAATGAGTTATATTTTTTTAGTTTAATTGTAACTGTTTTGGTTACAATTAAAAAGAGAACATAAAACAACCAAAAAATGTAAAAACTTTTAAATAGCAACAAGAGAAAGGAGACGGGAACTTTGAAACGGTTTAAGTTTTATATGATTAGCGGTATTGTGCTCGTTTTGTTAATTGTTTGTAACTTCGTTGATAAGCCGATTGCGAAGGTTGGAGAAGTGAAAGATACTGTTATGATGAAGCTGAATACGAAAGAGAGTATGGCGCAAATTGATGGGCAGACGATTTATTTTAAACAAATTGGTGAGGGGAAACCTCCTTTACTTATGCTGCATGGGTTTGGTGGTTCTTCTGATGGATTTAGTGATATTTATCCGGAACTAGCGCGAGACCATACGATTATTGCGGTTGATATTTTAGGGTTTGGGCGTTCTTCTAAGCCAGTTGATTTTCAGTATTCGTTTCCTGCGCAAGTGAATTTATATTATAAGTTAATGAAGAAGCTCGGATACGATCAGTTTGCAGTGCTCGGCCATTCAATGGGCGGAGAGATGTCCCTTAATTTAGCGTATTTATATCCGGATGCAGTGACGCATCTCATCTTGGCGGATGCTACAGGGATAGAGTCTTTCCAACAAAAAGAAAGTTATGAAGTACCACCGCTATCGACGGACTTACAAACTGTAACTGAGATTACGAAGTATAATAAAAGTGAAGTGAAAAATAGTCGTGATGATAAAGAGCATTATGATCAGCTTACGAAAATGAGAGAGCGCCGCATTGCGATGGAAGCTGATAAAATTAAGGTACCGACTTTAATTGTATGGGGACGACACGATAAAAGTGTTTCTTGGAAAAATGGTGAACTGTATCATGAGCTATTTGCGAATAGCACGTTCCACATTATTGAAAAAGGATACCACGCACCGTTTCGTCAAGAACCAATTGAGTTTATGGAATATGTACAAGCATTTTTCGCGAAGCATCCACAATAAAAATTTTAAGCATAAATCCACTTCTTTCCTCATAAAGTGAAACTAATAAGGCTTGTCTAAGGAAAGGAATGAAGTAGAGTGGAAACTTTACCATGGTGGGTGTATCTTGTAATTGTTGGGATTGTACTAAGTGGCTACATGGTTTTATATACTTCGAAAAAAGAGCAAGATATGGATAATGAGTTTATCGAAAAAGAAGGCGAAGTATATATGAAGCGCTTAGAAGAAGAGCGCGAGAAACGTAATCAGGATAGTGATAAGGATTCTGTATTGCTTTAATAGAAATTTTGAAAGGTTACCACTTAGTAGAAATTATTGCCTAGGTGGTAGCTTTTTTCTTTTGAGGGAGCGGTATATGGTTCATCCACAATCTAGATATTAGAAGATAAGGAAAGATACTATTTTTCCTTAAGCTGAGAAGTTAACAATTTATTGTTAGCTTCTTTTCTTTGTGATTAAAATTTTCTTTTAAGGACTACATAAATCCTTTTGACCAAATATGTAATTCTTTGTAAAATGTTATATATGGAAATATTATGAATATACAGGAAATCTATGGGTAGTAGATTTTAATAAATTACTCGGGGGGAAATTTATTAATTAAGTATATTAACTTTTTCACATTAAATTTTACAACTAAAGGGGTAGTAGTAATCATGAAGGCAAAGAAATTAGTAAGTTTAGCATTACCAGTTATGTTATTGAGCGGTTGTATTACAATTGAAACTGATGGTAAGAAAGCTGAAACAAAGAAAGAAGAGACGCAAAAGGTAGAGAAAGAGAATAAGACTTCTGAAAAAGAGAGTAAGTCAACTGATAGCAAGAAAGAGGATAGCTTATCTGTAGCGAAAGGTGAAGGTACAAACAGTAGTTCATCAAGTAGTCAACCAAGTTCTTCTTCAACTTCTTCACCTGGTAAGGTAACTGGTTCAGATGTTGAAAGGTACAAGGCAGATATCATAAATAGTGCTACTCAAATTGAAGATACAATGAAATTAATTGAAGGAATAGCAGATTCAGACGTAAAATCATACAAACAAAAGAAAAGTGAAGTACAACTAAGTTTAGGTGGAGCAAAGGCAACAACGAAGAAACTGAAGAATTTACAAGCGCCCCCTGAGTTACAGGGAGAACAGGCGAAGATAAAGCAATCGATGGAACTGTATGCGGATTGTTTTCAACTTCTCTTTGATGCATTGGACCAAGAAGACGAAAGTAAAATGCATCAATCAGTAAGTAAAGCACAAGAAGGTTCGAAACTGTTTGAAGAGGCAGCGAAGAGTATCGGTAGTAAAACTAACTAAGAATACATTAATGTAAGGGGTATGAGGTATGAAAGTGAAGAAACTAATAGCTGCTGCAGTTTCAGTTACAGTTACATTGTTAATATCGTGACTTTATTTCAAACTCGCCTGCTACTTAATATATTTTTACTACATATAGAAAAGAAACCCTAACTTCATTTTTTATAGTGAATTTAGATTAATTACGAAGTAGTAATATTGAAGAATTATGAGATCGTTTTAAAAGCATTTCATTTAGTAGAGGAAGAACCAAATGGATGCTGTTAGCTACCACAAAAAGCCAATGTGCATATGCGAATGGAGACAAAGACAGGCCATAATATAGGAAAAATCTATATTATGGCCTGTTTTTATATGTACTTTGGTTTTCTTGAGTATATGTATTTTTAGATAATCAAATAGATTAACGTAAAAATGAAAATGTAATTGATTTTTACTAGAGAGTAATTTATATTTAAATAATATAATATATAGTTTTAACATTATCAGGAGGGATGTATTATGAAAAAAGTAAATTTCTTAATTTAACAACGGCCGCCACACTAAGTTTAAGCCTTTTATTCACAGGAGCTGTATCCGCCGCTACTGAAGAAAATTTCAGTCCAAAACAAATTAGTTTAGATAAAGCTACATCTGAAAAAATTGATATGTATCAACTAAATCAAATTCAAGATACATTTACAAAAAACACTGAAAATCAGGTAACTTTTTATTGGAAAAATACACAAGGTATAGAGGAAGCAATTGATCTATCTGTTCGAACAGATGCTAGAGGAAATATAACTTCCGTAAACGAAGTCACTACACATGACAACCTAGTTGATTCTCTAGTTAAAAAGAAAAAACCAGGGAAACCAGGGAAAGGTTCGAGTCCAAAGGTACCATATAAATTAAATGGTGGAACAAATAAATCTAACTTTATTAACGAACACGCTTATAATAGACATAAATATAATCCAAAAGAAAAATCTACTTCTAGCAAAACTCAGTATGGTCGAGATGTTGACGTGAAGAAGTTAAGGGAGGAAACAATGCATAATTATGAAAATAAGTGGAGTCAAACGGATAACAAGGGTAACAGAACAACAACTTATGCTAAACAATTTGATGGTAATATAAGCACTTCTGATTCATCAACAAGTCATCATAGGGTTATAATCAATCATTCTGACTCATCAAGAAGTACACAATTCCCATTGTACTTAAAGAACTAACATGAATACAAAAAAATTTCAAACCTATGTGGCGTTGTCAACAAAAGACTGGAGTGCTGAAACATTTGTAAGAACCTTAGAAGAGATTGTATCTTCGGCAAAAGAATATGAAAATGATTATATTGAAGTCCATCAAGTACTAGAAATGGTAGTAACAGAAGTTGAAGTTGAGTATGTAATCATTCTAAATCATACGAGAAACTTAGATGATTTGGGGAAATACCTTAAATAATAATTTTTAAATACTGTTTATAAAAAGGAATGCTGTTCTATTTGGATAGAATGGTATTCCTTTTTGTCGCTGTTAATAATATAAGGGATTTTGATATGGAATTTTAAAAAGAGAGTGTTAATATTGGCCCTCTAAAAAAGGGTGTAATCAGTATGACAAAGGAAAGACTTTTGGACACTTTACGTAAAAAAAAGAAAACGCCCTCTGTTAATCTTTCTGAAACAGAGGGCGTTTTTTGCATTTTACTTAAAGTTTTTGTTGTCCATCTTCTGTTTTAAATAGTAATGGGTAGTAGACTGTTAGAGCGAAAATTGCCGAATCTATAGTAAAAGTAACCATTCAAAGCCCAATTCATACACTATGATGGAGGCTTTTTACTTCATAACCGGATGAAAAAGGAGTGTAATCATGAAGAAACGTACTGTTAATGAAGCAGGAGGGAATGTGCCACAACCAATCCGCAGCGACGGAGCAGGGGCGATTGATTCTGGACCTCGTAATGTTATGCGGGATATTCAAAATCCGAATATGCTTGTTCCGCCTATAACGGATGCAGGGTTAGTTCCTAACTTGAAGTTTTCATTCTCGGACACTTCTATGATTTTGAAACAAGGGGGGTGGTCTCGGGAGATTACTGTTCGAGAACTACCGGTTTCGACGACGATTGCAGGAGTAAATATGAGTTTAACGGCCGGTGGAGTACGAGAACTACATTGGCATAAAGAAGCGGAATGGGCGTATATGCTTTTAGGACGGGCACGCATAACGGCTGTTGATCAAAATGGACGGAATTTTATTGCTGATGTTGGACCAGGTGATCTTTGGTATTTTCCGCCTGGTATTCCGCATTCCATTCAAGGATTGGAACATTGTGAATTTCTACTCGTTTTCGATGATGGGCATTTTTCTGATTTATCTACTTTAGCTATTTCTGATTGGTTTGCGCATACGCCAAAAGAGGTGTTGTCGGCTAATTTTGGAGTACCTGAGAGTGCTTTTCGTTCTATCCCTTCAGATCAAGTTTATATTTATCAAGGAGAGGTGCCAGGTTCCCTTGAAAGTCAGGAAGTTCAATCACCGAAAGGAGAAGTTCCTTTAACATTTAAACATGAATTGTTAAAACAAAAGCCGATTAAGACGCCTGGTGGTAGCGTTCGAATTGTAGATTCCACAAATTTCCCTATTTCCAAAACAATCGCAGCAGCGCTCGTTGAGGTTGAGCCTGGTGGAATGAGAGAACTTCATTGGCACCCGAATAATGATGAATGGCAATATTATTTGACAGGGGAAGCGAGAATGACTGTGTTTCTTGGAAATGGTACCGCTCGTACATTTGATTATAGAGCTGGCGATGTCGGATATGTACCGTTTGCGACGGGGCATTATATTCAAAATACAGGTACCGAAACATTATGGTTTTTAGAGATGTTCAGAAGCAATCGTTTTGAAGATGTATCGTTAAATCAATGGATGGCACTGACTCCTAAAGAAATAGTGGAGAGTAATATACATGTTGGCCCGCAAGTAATGGATTCTCTGCGTAAGGAGAAGTGGCCTGTTGTGAAATATCCGGGGTTTTCATATAGTCCGAAAAATGATGAGTAAAAATGAAAATTTGCGTTATTCTTTCTGGAGACTGATAAGAAGGGATGGCGTATTTTTTATGCCTAATCCAGTCTTTATCCCGCTATTTGCCGGGCAGTAAGACCTACCTCAAAATTCAGCGGAATCAAAGAAGTTAGGTGGGGCGCGGGCTGTCCGTAAAAGCCCGATTAGTGAGGGCTGATTAAAGTTTCACTTTATTAGTATCCGTCCCTTGTATTATTGTTCGGGAAATTATTATTGGAGCATAGTATAGGGAAGATACATATAAAAGAGCGCCATTATAAGCTGTAACGTATAAGTTGTGCAGGAAATGCAACAATAACTCGCTTTACTCTTCATCATTTATTTGAACATAATGGGCATAGAGAGGTGATAAACACAGTATGATTTTTAGTGAGCGTTTAAAAGAAGAAAGGGAAAAAAGAAATTGGTCGCAAAATGATTTGGCTGAAAAACTTCATGTGAGCAGGCAATCTGTTTCGAAATGGGAGACGGGAAAGAACTATCCGAGCATTGAAATTATTATTCATTTAAGTGATCTGTTCGGTATTACAATTGATGAACTGCTAAGGAGTGATGAAGAATTGACGCAGAAAATAATTGAAGATAGTAAGCAATTGGCGTATCCAAAATGGAAGGTGTTTTTTGATAGTCTATTTATGATAGGAGTATTTTTGTTTATTGCAAAAATCGTTGTATGGATGCTAAATAAGTTTGCTGGAGCAAGTATTACAATTGTAGCAGATGCGCCATATGTAATGAATCTTTTGCCCCTTGTATTCATGATTATAGGTGGTATAGGTTCTGATAAGTTGAAGAAAATATATAGATAAGAGAAAGATTTGAAAGAAATCCCCGACACTAGCTGTTCTTTTCACTTAAATTGTGTACTATAAAGGATAGGATGACATAAAGAAGGGGACGTATAGAATGGAATTTCATGAACAGAAAATTTTGCCGGCAGTGAGGCAAATTAAAGATTTGGAAAAGCTATTACATAGTTCGTATGAATATATCGTTATTTTAGATATTCATGTCGGCCAATTGAAGAGTGTTATATCACTTGCGAAGCAATATTGTAAAAAGGTATTTTTACATGTGGATTTAATTCATGGTTTGCAGAGTGATGGGCATGCGACGGAATATTTATGTCAGGAGTTTAGACCGTACGGGTTACTTTCAACAAAGGCGAGCGTTATTATGAAGGCGAAGCAAAAAGGTGTTGTGGCAATACAACGCATCTTTTTAATCGATTCGAGTGCGATGGAGAAGAGCTGCAATCTTTTAGATAAGACGAAACCGGATTATATTGAGGTACTTCCTGGAGCATTAACGGATGTTATCGCTGAAGTGAAAGAGCGTACTGGTGTACCGATTTTAGCAGGTGGTTTTATTCGTACTGTAGAAGATGTGGAAAGAGCATTAAATGCTGGTGCGACAGCAATTACGACATCAAAACGTGAACTATGGAAACATTACCAAAAAAAGTGACGAAAATGTGAATTTTTTCGTTGACACCGCTTTCATTTACGGTTAACATTATAGACAAGTTAATAAACGTGACGGAGAAAAGTAGAGATCCACATTTCATTGTTTCTATATAAATTTATATAGAAGCGTGCAAGCTGTGGGTCTTTTTCTTTTGACAAAAACGAATGGCCATTCATTTTACCTCTATCACATTTGAAAGCGTTTAAATTGATTGTGGAGGGATACTATGTCAGCATTTTTAGGAGAGTTAATAGGGACTGCGTTGTTAATCGTACTTGGTGGCGGCGTTTGTGCTGGTGTAAGTTTAAAGAAATCGTTTGCGAAAGATTCAGGTTGGATTGTTATTACAATGGGCTGGGGCTTAGCAGTAGCGGTTGCAGCGTATGCGGTTGGATCAATTAGTGGGGCACATTTGAATCCAGCTTTAACGATAGGATTAGCATTTAAGGGAGCGTTCCCATGGAGCGACGTACCAGGTTATATCGTAGCACAAATGATTGGGGCAATTATCGGGGCAGTTATCGTATATTTACATTACTTACCACACTGGAAAGAAACAGAAGATCCAGGAACAAAGTTAGGTGTATTTGCAACAGGTCCAGCAATTCCGAACACATTTGCAAACCTTTTAAGTGAAATGATTGGAACATTCGTTTTAGTATTTGGTATATTAGCAATTGGTGCAAATAAATTTGCAGATGGATTAAATCCATTTATCGTAGGTTTCTTAATTGTAAGTATTGGTTTATCATTAGGTGGGACAACAGGATACGCAATTAACCCAGCGCGTGATTTAGGTCCGCGTATCGCACACTTCTTCCTTCCGATTGCAGGAAAAGGCGGTTCAAACTGGAAGTATGCATGGATTCCAGTAGTTGGTCCAATTTTAGGTGGATCACTTGCAGGTTTATTCCATCAAGTTGTATTTGAAGGAAAACAAAATTCAGCACTTATTTATGTGATTATCGCAACTGTGATTGTACTAGCAATCTCTTATATGACAAGTAAAAAAAGCGGAAGCAATACAAATAGTAGAAAAGTAGCATAAGGGGGAAACCGATATGAAAAAATATATTCTTTCATTAGACCAAGGAACAACAAGCTCACGCGCAATTCTTTTCAATAAAAAAGGTGAAATTGTTCATTCAGCTCAAAAAGAGTTTACACAACATTTTCCAAAGCCAGGCTGGGTAGAGCATAATGCACAAGAAATTTGGGGATCTATTTTAGCAGTTATCGCAACCTGCTTAAGCGAAGCGGATGTAAAACCAGAACAAATCGCTGGTATCGGTATTACGAACCAACGTGAAACAACGGTTGTATGGGATAAAACAACTAGTAAACCAATTTACAACGCAATCGTATGGCAATCTCGCCAAACAGCTGAAATTTGTGATGAGTTAAAAGAAAAAGGTTATAGCGAAATGGTTCGCGAAAAAACAGGTCTTTTAATTGATGCATACTTCTCTGGTACGAAAGTAAAATGGATTTTAGATAACGTTGAAGGTGCAAGAGAAAAAGCAGAAAACGGCGATCTATTATTCGGAACAATTGATTCGTGGCTTGTATGGAAACTATCTGGTGGTAAAGCACACGTAACAGATTACTCAAACGCATCACGTACGTTAATGTTTAACATTCACGACTTACAGTGGGATGATGAGCTTCTAGAAATGTTAACAGTACCAAAGAGCATGCTTCCAGAAGTGCGTCCATCATCTGAAATTTACGGAGAAACAATTGATTACCACTTCTTCGGCCAAAATGTACCGATTGCAGGTGTAGCTGGTGACCAACAAGCAGCATTATTTGGACAAGCTTGTTTCGGTGAAGGTATGGCGAAAAATACTTACGGAACTGGTTGTTTCATGTTAATGAACACTGGTGAAAAAGCAGTAGCGTCTGAGCACGGTCTATTAACAACAATTGCATGGGGAATAGATGGTAAAGTAAACTACGCATTAGAAGGAAGTATTTTCGTAGCGGGTTCTGCAATTCAATGGTTACGCGACGGAATGCGCATGTTTAAAGATGCAAGTGAGAGTGAAGTGTACGCAAATCGCGTTGAATCAACTGACGGTGTATACGTTGTACCAGCATTCGTTGGACTAGGAACACCTTATTGGGATAGTGAAGTACGCGGCGCTATGTTTGGTGTAACGCGCGGTACGACGAAAGAGCATTTCATTCGTGCAACGCTAGAATCTTTAGCTTACCAAACGAAAGATGTATTATGCGCAATGGAAGCAGATTCAGGTATTGAGCTGAAAACATTACGCGTTGATGGCGGAGCGGTTAAAAATAACTTCTTAATGAAGTTCCAAAGTGATATTTTAGATGTTCCTGTAGAGCGTCCAGTAATCAACGAAACAACGGCTCTAGGTGCAGCATACTTAGCTGGTCTTGCGGTTGGATATTGGAAAAACCAAGATGAAATTAAAGAACAGTGGCATATGGACAAACGCTTTGAACCAACGATGGAAGCGAAAACAAGTGAAGAGCTATATGCTGGATGGAAAAAAGCAATTGAAGCAACAAAAGCTTTCAAATAATCATAAACAGTGTTATAATGGTGACAAGTTAATAATTCGGTAGGAGATTTGGAGAGACCACAACGCGCTATAGAGGCGAAATCTATAGCGGAGTTTGTGGTCTCTTTTTTCGTTATCAAAGGGAGGAATTACCATGAAATTTTCAAGTAAACAACGTAAAGACGTATTAAACGGAGTAAATAAACAAGAGTTAGATGTGATCGTAATTGGTGGAGGTATTACTGGTTCTGGTATTGCATTAGATGGAGCAACACGCGGGTTATCAACAATTGTGTTTGAAATGCAGGACTTTGCAGCAGGTACATCAAGTCGTTCAACGAAGCTTGTACACGGTGGTCTACGTTATTTAAAACAACTTGAAGTGAAAATGGTAGCAGAGGTGGGGAAAGAGCGTGCGATCGTATATGAGAACGGTCCCCATGTAACAACACCAGAGTGGATGTTACTTCCGTTCCATACAGGCGGTACGTTCGGATCATTTAGTACATCAATTGGTCTTCGTGTATACGACTTCTTAGCAGGTGTAAAACGAAGCGAGCGCAGAAAGATGTTTAACCGTGAAGAAACGCTAAACAAAGAGCCTCTTGTAAAAAAAGAAGGATTAAAAGGCGGCGGTTACTACGTAGAATATCGTACAGATGATGCGCGTCTTACAATTGAAGTAATGAAAGAAGCAATTGAGCACGGCGCAAAAGCTGTTAACTACGCAAAAGTAGATAGTTTCTTATATAAAGATGGAAAAGTATGTGGTGTACGTGTAATCGATTTACTAGACGGAGAAGTATACGAAGTTTACGGTAAGAAAATTGTAAACGCAGCTGGCCCTTGGGTAGATACACTTCGTGAAAAAGATAACTCGAAAAAAGGAAAAGTACTTCAGTTATCAAAAGGTGTTCACTTAGTAATTGATCAAAAACGTTTCCCATTAGGTCAAGCGATTTACTTCGATACACCAGATAAACGTATGGTGTTCGCGATTCCTCGCGGAGGAAAAACATACGTAGGTACAACAGATACGTTCTATGATAAAGACGCAGCTGTACCACAAATGACAACAGAAGATCGCACATACATCATTAATGCGATTAACTACATGTTCCCAAGCGTGAAAATTACAGAGAAAGACATTGAATCAAGCTGGGCTGGTGTTCGTCCGTTAATTTATGAAGAAGGTAAGAGCGCATCTGAAATTTCTCGTAAAGATGAAATTTGGACTTCTGAATCTGGTTTAATTACAATCGCAGGTGGTAAATTAACTGGATACCGCAAAATGGCTGAAATGGTAGTAGACTACGTAACGAACTTACTACAAAAAGAAGGTCATAGCGCATATCCGAAGAGCACAACGAAACATATGCCAATCTCTGGTGGACATGTAGATGGTTCACACGGATTCCCAGCATTCGTTGCGAAAAAAGCTGGCGAAGGTACGAAATATGGTTTAACAACAGCACAAGCAGAAGAATTCGCGAAATTCTACGGCTCTAACGTTGACGTACTATTTGATTTAGCGAAAAAACATAAAGACGAAGCGAAAGAATACAACATGCCACTAGACGTTCTAATCCCGCTTGTATACGCAATGGATTACGAAATGACAGCAAAACCAGTTGACTTCTTCGTACGCCGCAGAGGCGCTGTATTCTTCAACATCCACTGGGTATACGAGTGGAAAGAAGCAGTAATCAACTACATGGCTGCGAAACTAGGCTGGAGTAAAGAAGAGCAAATGAAATACACAGCTGAATTAGAAAAAGCATTAACAGACGCTGTAATTCCTGTAGATCAACAAGAACAGGCAGCTGCGTTAGCGTAAAATAGAGAACCACCTGAAGGGGAGCCTTTAGGTGGTTTTTGTTTTATTATGCACGCACTAAAACCGTGATTATAAGTAAATAGAGTGTATTAATTTTATTTTGAATATTAAGGTTTCTAATGGGTTTATAAGCTTTTTTGCATAAAATAAAAAAAGACAGAACACTCATGAATTTCTGTCTTGTACAACCATACTTCTATGGTGGTAGTAGATGTGGTTATTGAACAATCAAATCAACAATTTAATTGAGAACCGCCCTTACCTTTTTCGCAAGCAGGGTGTTTTTCACTTTTTGTACCGCACGAAATCATTAAAACGATATGTGAAGTAACAAAGAACAAGAAGGAAACGTATGTTTCAAACGGGGACAGTTAAAATTAAATAAATTTCCATCAAAGAACACTCTTCTATTTTGTACTAGATGATTAGAAGAATTTTTATATTTGAAAATTATAATTAAGTGGGAGTATTCGGATTCTCTTCTGTCAGAATCTTTAGATAGATGTATCTCTAAAGGGAATTTTAATTTATTTATCCATATATAAAAAATTGCATATTGGAAATTATGTGGAACTTATATACAAATTTTGGTTTGTATTGTAATATCAAGATGTCGCTAATGGAAAAAGTAAAAAAACATATTTTTTGTAAAAATATGTTTTGTGTTGTGAAATATAAATGGCAGGAAAATGGAGTTGATTAATTGGATATTTCGGTAAATAAAGATGTAATTGTATATGAAGAAAATAATGAAATTATTCTAGTGAATATGATTAAAAATAATTTCTATGCATTAGATCACACAGGATCTGAGATTTGGAAGAAAATCGAACTTCTATCAGAAGTAACAAAGATAATTGACTCTATATTTCAAGAGTTTGATGGCGAAAGAGAAGTTATTAAGAATGAAATAATGGATTTTATTTTTAATTTAGAGAAGGCAGGGGTAATTGAGATTGATAAGTAAGTTTAAGAATTTGAATACATACATATACTTGTTAGTATTATTAGTAAAATTCGACATGGAATTATCAAGAAATGGATTTAATAATACATTTAAAAGATATGCATATAAATATCTTAATATAAGGGATGTAAAATGGGACAAGGAATCTATAGAAAAAACTAAAAGTGAAATCGAAAGAATATTCCATATATTAGATGTTGTTTGTGTTTGGTATCCAAGAAAGGCCGATTGCATACATAAAACTTTACTAGGCTATAAAATTATTAGAAAAAATTTCGCAATACCAGTTGAGATGGTTATAGGGATTAAAAAATTTCCTTTTGAGGCTCACGCATGGTTACAGTGCAATGGTGATAATTTTTTTGATGACCAAGAAGAAACAAGTCGATATAACATTATATTGGATTCGAGGGAATTAAAGAAGGAGGATTTAAAATGAAATGGTTTTTGGTATCCGTTTCTTCTAAGGAAAAAGATTTTAAAAATCTAAGTATAAAGAATACTATTTTTGATGAATTTAAAATAAAAGTTGAAGAAAATTATGGAATGAAAAATCATTTTGAATTTTTTGCCGCCAATAGCCATAAGAATATAAACACTAAATTTGAATTTGGTGACATATTAATTATTGGGGATATTGTATTACATAACAAAAGAGAGCTTATAAGGAAATATAATCTTTCAATATCGTTAGATGAAGACGTAGAAAGTGAATATATCATTAGTTATTTATACAAAGAAAAAGGGATTGAATTTATAAAAGATTTGGTAGGCGAATTCTCATTTGTACTGTATGATCAAGCGAAGCAAAAAACATTTGCAGTAAGAGATCATATAGGGGTGAAAACTTTATTTTGGGTTAAGCATAAGGATGAATACGTTTTAGCAAGTGATATTTTCTTATTAAAGAGTTACTTTGATTTTAAAGATATAAATTATAACTATTTCAAAGAATTTCATGAGAGAAACGGAATAATTGATACAACAGATACACCCTATAATAATATTTTTAGAATCCCTAGTGGATGTTATTTAAACATAAATCAGGACGTATCTAAAGTGCAAACATATTGGGATTTATCTAAAGTTTCTGGAACAATATTATATAAGACTGAGGAAGATTATTTCAGAAAATTTTCAGATTTATTATTTCAAGCTGTAAAAGATAGGCTAGATAAAGAGGAAGGAAACGCAATAATGTTGAGTGGAGGGATGGATTCTACCTCGTTGTACGCAGCTTCCAAAATTATTGCGAAGGAAGAAAAAAAACTCCATATTTCATCAGTTAGTGCAGTTTTTGATGAATTGAAGAATTGTGATGAAAGAGAATATATTAATGAATTAACTCACAAATATAATGATGAAGGAATATATTTAAATTTAGATAATACATTGATGTTTGAAAAATTCCCTAATGATGACCCTTTTACTTTTGAACCGAATGTAAATTCAATATCTTTTAATTTCACATATAATACTGTGAAAAAATCAGTTGAGAATAACTTAGTTAACATATTGAGTGGCTTCGCGGGTGATCATCTATTAAAAGGTTCCTTACATACAACTCGAGATTTTTTTAATAAAGGACAACTGAAAAAAACATTTTCTTGGATTACTGATTATTCTATAACTACAAATACATCAGCCCTTAAAAATTTTTATAACTGTGTACTATCTCCTGATTTAGCCAAAGAATTTATTGGGAATACAGATAGTAATTATTATAAGTTTATGAATAAAAAAATGAGAAATATTAAACGTTTTCACCAAAAGGAATTATATTACCAAATTACTAATGCTAAAGCGCACTTATATATAGATAGGGTAATAGGTGCTGCAGTAGGTGCAGATATTAGTCATCCGTTTTTAGACAGAAGATTAATCGAATTCGTTTACAAAATCCCCGGTGAATTTAGATTTTCAACTGAAACTACTAAATATATATTAAGAAAATCAATGGAGAAATACTTAACTCCAAATATTGTTAATAAAATTAATAAAACAACTCACTTAGATTATACTTATAAAAGCATTCGAAAGAATTGGGATAAAATATACAGATTAATGGAAAATCCGATGATTGTAGAGAAGCTTAACCTGCTTTCGCATGAAGAGTGGCACGAGGAACTCGCAAAATGGAGAAATGGTCTTGAAAATAGAAAAGATTTTTGGACATTATTTTGTATTGAAATATGGTTTATAAAGTATCAACAAAGGTTAAATCAAAATAATTAGTAGAAAATATATCAAATAAATAACGCAATATTTTTATATATGAAATTAATGTTAACTAATTTTTTGTGAATTTATAATGAATATATTTAATTAAAATTAGTATAAAACTATTGCGTTATTTATCAAAAAACAATAAGGGAGATTGATTTAAATGAAAACATTTGTAAAACCTTCAATGGTGAATTGTGGTAAAAGTGAAAGTGTAATTAAAGGAGATTGCTCTTGGGGGAAAGAAAATTTCGCATTAGATGAAACAGGAGCGTACTATACGAAAAAAAGAAAATATGTACATGCTGGTTGGCTTCCAGGATATAAAGAAGTATTTAAATGTGCGGTTGTAGATGGTTGTAGTTCTGACTCTAACCAATGCTAAAAATAAATAAATAATTATTTTATTAAGCAAAAATATACAGGTGAATAGCGCAATATGTATATTTATTGGTAACAGATTTTTCGAAATGCACAATATGTCAAGAATGTAATTGAAATATAGTTAGAAATTATTTGAAGTTATTATACTCATAAAACTAAAGGGGATAAGTTAAATGAAAACATTTGTAAAACCTTCAATGGTGAATTGTGGTAAAAGTGAAAGTGTAATTAAAGGAGATTGCTCTTGGGGGAAAGAAAATTTCGCATTAGATGAAACAGGAGCGTACTATACGAAAAAAAGAAAATATGTACATGCTGGTTGGCTTCCAAGATATAAAGAAGTATTTAAATGTGCAGTTGTAGATGGCTGTAGTTCTGACTCTAACCAATGCTAAGAAATAATATGTAATTATTTAGGATTATTATACTTATAAAGTTAAAGGAGATAAGTTAAATGAAAACATTTGTAAAACCTTCAATGGTGAATTGTGGTAAAAGTGAAAGTGTAATTAAAGGAGATTGCTCTTGGGGGAAAGAAAATTTCGCATTAGACGAAACAGGAGCGTACTATACGAAAAAAAGAAAATATGTACATGCTGGTTGGCTTCCAGGATATAAAGAAGTATTTAAATGTGCGGTTGTAGATGGTTGTAGTTCCGACTCTAACCAATGCTAAATAAATTGAAAGATAATCATACCAGCTGTGTAGCTGGTATGATTGCCTAATTTTATAGTTTTTAATGAGAGGAATATTAATCCATTGATAAAACATGTTAATTTACTAAACTGATGAAACAAAAAATGTTTAATTGTTTTTTAATTTATTTTATTAGTATTCATAGGAGAATTTTAATGGTGACTTACCTTTTTATAATAATTTTAATAGTAGCAATTATTACATGCGCATACATATATATCAAAATTAAAAAAAATCAAGATTTTACCGCAAGTATTATGAGTGGATCGGAATTTAGGAAGAAGATTAATGACTATACAGGATATGCTATATGCTCAGATAGAGAAAGCTTTATACATGATTTTAATTTGTTTATAGAGTTGTTAAATATTGTTAATAAAGAAAGACGATGTGTTTTAGTAGATTTATCTAATGACACACATGCTTCATCTGAACTCAATATGGAACTTATTAAAATGTTAGACATTAGTTTTATTCCTTCAATTATATATATGAAAAATGGTAAGGAATTAAAAGAAATCATACATTTTGGTGAATTCGAGGAAAACTTCAATAATCAAGAATTTCTGGTAGAACTCAAAAAAAGGTTAGGGCAGGATTAAATTATGGATACAGTTTATCTAATTATGATTAAGATGTCATATGTTATTCTTGGTTTGATTTTTCTAAAAAGTGTTAGAACTAAAGTGAAAAAGCCATTTGCTTATTATATGGCTATGAAAGATTATCAAATAGTTAAAAAAGAAAAATCACTAAATGTTATTACTTCTCTATTAATTGCTTTAGAGCTATTCTTAGCATTATTATTAATAACTACAATATATTCAAATATTGTTCTAATTATAGGTTTAATAATTCAAGTGTTTTATATATTACTGATAGTAATTAACATAAACAAAGAATTTATAAATAATTGTGGTTGTTTTTCCTTAAATATGCCTAAGAAAGTAACAACAAAAAATTTAGCTGTTAATATTATTTTATTATTATCCATAGTACTGATATATGGTTGTGAGATTAGACTTTTATAATAGACCATATTTTAACATGATATATTATGCAGACTAGTTATCGATTAGGAGGAATTAGGCTTTTGAATGTTATAACATTAATATTTAGTGTGTCTGTAGGATTACTTTTTTTTATTTCGGGTTTGTTTAAATTGATTGCTATAAAAGAAGCATCTCAATCGATTGTTGAAATGAATTTAATGCCTGAAAAATTAGCATCTATATTTGGAATGTTATTCCCTTTTCTGGAGATTTTTTTAGGTGTATCCTTAATTATTTTTAATAATAATATGTTTATTAAT
Source organism: Bacillus sp. FSL K6-2944 (assembly GCF_038005385.1). Classification (NCBI taxonomy): domain Bacteria; kingdom Bacillati; phylum Bacillota; class Bacilli; order Caryophanales; family Bacillaceae; genus Bacillus; species Bacillus sp. FSL K6-2944. The sequence continues at coordinate 106,365 of NZ_JBBOTE010000002.1, forward strand.
ATTATAGCGATAGGTTTGATAGTCATGTTTATTTTAATCAACTTCAAAGTAATTGTTGAAAAAAAGCAAAAGAAATGTTTTTGTTTTGGAAAAATAATAGAGACTAAACTTGGTTATGGTGGATTAATTCAATGTCTACTATTATTGCTTAGTATTATTCCAAATATAATATTTAATGGCACAAATTTAAGCACAGTATTGACTCATAAGGAGCATTTAATGTATGGACTAGAAATTATTATAATTTCTGTATTTTGGACAATAACATTAATATTAATTCGATTAATATTTGAAATTATATTTCCTAATAAATTATCTAATTAAGTTGTAATTGGAGGAGCAATAATGGATATAAATCATCAAATAATAATTTCATTACTTATTATTATAACGATACAAACAGCCTTACATATAATTACAATTTTAAAATTAAAATGGGGTCAAGTAGTTCAGGGGGGACTAGAAATCGGAGACAAGATTCCAAACGTTGATTTTAACAATGTTGATGGAGACGTAAAGGGGATTTACGATAATGTATTAGGAAATAAAAATACACTTGTTTTTTTAGATCTAGATTGCAAAGAATGTAATAAAGTTTTTAGCTCGTTAGATGTTTTTAATATTAGCTACCTAAGTGAAATTAAACTAGTTTTAATAAAAACAGAAAAAAATTTCAAATATATGAGCAATAGTGTTTATAAGGATAGAGCATTATTTATTGATGAAGATATTATTATTAATAAATTCAATATTGATGTATTTCCTTTTGCAATGAGAGTGGATGAAAGTGGTAAAGTTGAAGAGAATAGTCATATTACTAAAGAAAACTTGATTAACTATATAACTTGAAAAATTAAACTAGCTAATTGAGAGGAGGATTATAGTGAAGGAGAAAAGACATAATCAATTTTGGGCATTTATAAAAACTCAGAAATATTTTCTAGGTTATATATATAGAGAGCATCCTTTGAGTTTAATCTTATTTTGTATATTATCACTTATTACCGCTACTATTCCACCAATTTTAATCATTTTAAATAAACAAACCATTGACACGATTACTAATATACATAATAACCCTGATGCTCAAGAAGTTGTAATAATTTTGTTGGTAGTAACTTTTTTATTGCAGTACTTCTCTTCTGTATTAAGTAATATAGGAATATATATATTTACTCGTATTACCCAGACTGTTAATTATGTTCTAAAAAAAATAATGTTAACAAAATTGATTAAAATACCATTAAAAGAATATGAAGATAGTAGTTTTTTTGACACTATAAATTTAGCGAATATAGCAATAAGCGGAAATGGTGTAAGGGTAATTAGTAGTTTGATAGGGGTTTTACAAAGTTTGATTTCTTTAATTGGGATTTGTGGGATATTACTTGCGATCCATTGGATATTACCCATTGCACTATTTTTGTCTACATTGCCAGGTATTATTTTGATTTTTATAGCAAAGTCTAAAAATTATAGAATGACTAAAGAAACAGCGGCTAAAGATAGAGAACTGGGCTTTACTGATAACCTTTTTGTTGATAAAAGTGCTATCAGAGAGATAAAGATTAATGATTCGGGAGATTTTTTATTAAATAAATGGTCTAACTTATTTAAAGTTATACAAAAATATAAACTCAACTTAGCTTTATGGGAGTGCAAAACTAAATCGCTTGCCGCATTACTGTTACAGGTGTCTAGTTTAGTTGTATCTTTAATACTTGTATACCAAATATTTGATAATAAGTTATCCATTGGTGACTATGTTGCTTTACTTGGGGCAGTAGCTTCTGTGCAATCAATATTTGGTTCAATTGGTTCTCATCTAGGTTCGATTTTTGAGACAGCTATCTATAATAGTGCTCTAATGCAAATATTGGATTACGATGTTAAAAATAAAAAAGAAGTAGATCCCATAGAAATTCAAAGCGTAGAAGAGATATCTTTAAAAAACATAAGTTTTTATTATCCAAAAACTAATGTTAAAGTATTGGATAATATAAACTTAAAGATTAATAAGGGAGAAAATATTTCAATTGTAGGGCATAATGGTTCTGGAAAGACTACACTAGTTAAATGTATTTTAGGCCTTTATGATGTAAGTGATGGTGAAATTAGAGTAAACGAAAAAAATATTAAAGATATTAATAAAATAACTTATTTTGAAAGAGTAGCAGCAATTTTCCAGGATTTTTATAAATATAAATTTAGTTTAAGAGAAAATTTAGGATTTGGGAATCTAAAGAAGTTAAACGATGATCAGGAATTATATAATGCACTACAAAAGGTAGGGTTATATGAGAAAGTAAAAAATTATCAATTTAATCTGGATACATATTTAACTAGAGAAATACCAGATGGGAGAGAGTTATCTGGTGGAGAGTGGCAAAAATTAGCTATTGCAAGAGGGTTCTTGAAAGATTCAGATTTAATTATTTTAGATGAGCCTACTGCAGCATTAGATCCACTAAGTGAGATGAAAATTTTTGAACTTTTCAACAAATTATCTGAAAATAAAACGACAATAACTATTTCTCATAGATTAGGACCTACAAAGTATTCAGATAGAATTATTGTAATGGACAATGGGAATATAGTTGAAGAGGGAAACTACGATGAGTTGATGAATAAACGTGGAGTGTATTATGAAATGTATTTATCACAAGCAAAATGGTATGAGGAACAAATAACGCAAAATTCGATTTAAGACATTGAGATAATATGAAGCGACCTCCTAGATTATCAAGTCAGGGATTTTAACCCATAATAATGAATGAAAACATTATGAATGGGGTTATACCCTATGATAATAGGAGGCCACTATGGAAAATATAATCTATATTGGGATGGATGTCCACAAGGAAAGTTTTAGCTTATGTGCACTACACGGAACAACTGGGGAAATTGTAAGAGAAGCACGATGTGCTTCAAATGTATCTCTCGTAAAAAAATTCGTTGAGAAACTGAAAACAAAATATGGTGAAGATATAAAAATTAAAGCTGGATATGAGGCTGGTTGTTTAGGGTATTCACTTCATAATCTTCTTGAACAAAATGGAATTGATTGTGATATTTTAGCTCCCACAACAATGTACAGTTCATCAAAAAATAAAATGGTTAAAAATGATAAATTCGATGCCAAAATGATTGCTCTTAATTTAGCAAATGGCACCTATAAAGAAGTATATGTTCCAGAAGAAGAGGATGTTGCCGTGAAAGAGTATATCCGCATGTTAGGTGATTTTAAAACATCTTTGAAAAAAATAAAACAACAGATAAAAGCATTCCTTTTAAGGCATGGCTATGTGTATGAAGGGAAATCAAGCTGGACAATCGCTTATATGAAATGGTTAAAGAATCTTGATCTACAAGGATTATTCAAAGAAACGTTAGGCGAATACCTATTACAGTATGATGTTCTAGTCGATAAAATTGAGCGGTTCAGTCTGAGATTAGAAGAATTATCTCATCGTGAAAGGTACGAAGAACCAATCGCAAATTTAAGATGCTTAAAAGGTATAGATACAACATCGGCAATGACTGTTCATGTGGAAATTGCAGACTTCACTCGTTTTCCCACGGCTAAAGCATTTATGGCTTATGTAGGATTGACACCAAGCGAAAGCTCAAGTGGAGAAAAAATCAGTCGACGTTCGATTACAAAACAAGGAAATTCGACCGTTAGGTCTACTCTTGTAGAATGTGCAAATGCGTTGGTAAAAGGAACAATCGGATTAAAATCGAAGCGAGTGAAAGCAAGACAAAAAGGGCAACGAAGCGAAGTGATTGCTTATGCGGATCAGGCTGTAGAAAGGTTACAAAGAAAATATTATCGCATGATATATCAAGGGAAACCTAGAAATGTTGCCGTTACAGCTATCGCAAGAGAACTGGGGTGTTTTATATGGGGATTAGAAACAGGTAAAATTCACCGAAAATAAAGAGGGAAGGATATGAAGTTGATTGATTCATTCATAGTTAGAAACCAAAGGTATCAATTGATGGCATAGATGAGCTTCAGAGATAGTGAATTACAGGTCTGGCTATCTATGACTCACCTCTTCTGGCATGGCTGAAATTCTGATAAACAAGCTATTTATTAGAATTTGAAAAGGTGTGATCCACGCAGTGAGATTATAAGAGCCTAACGACGAACCATTAACCTGAGGTAACCAATCCACGAATAACAGAGTGGTTAACTGTCGATAGATCTTATTTCTGAAGCTTTTGTATGCCATCAAGAAAAATATTATGGGTGAAAAACTATTGACAAAGGTCACTTCATAACAGGGTATTATGGAAAAGAGTCAGTTTTTATTATCTGTGAAAAATTTGTGTAAAACTTATAAGGGCGTTGGCTATGAAGTTAAAGCGCTAAAAAATGTATCCTTTGATTTATATAGAGGTGAGTTACTTACAGTTATGGGAACAAGTGGTTCAGGAAAGAGTACATTACTTAACATATTAGGTGCTTTAGATAGTCCAGATGAAGGCACTATTTTGTTAAATGGGGAAGTGAAAAATAATATGTTTACTGAACCATATGCGACAAAATACCGGAGTGAGAATATAGGGTTTGTGTTTCAATCATTTAATTTATTGAAAGATTTATCAGTTAAAGAAAATATTGCATTACCGCTTATTTTAAAAGATATAAAAAAAGAGGAAATAGACACTGAGGTACAGCAGATGATAGAACTAGTTGGTTTGGAAAACTGGTCTAATCATCGACCAGTTCAACTTTCAGGGGGGCAACAGCAACGTGTTGCTATCGGAAGAGCATTAATTACATCACCACCTATCGTATTAGCTGATGAACCAACTGGGAATTTAGACTTTAATAGAACTACAGAACTTTTAAAAATGTTAGTAGAGATGAAAAAAAAATTAAATCAAAGTATGGTTTTAGTTACACATGATCCCAATGTAGCAACATACGCAGATCGCGTGATTTTTTTCCATGATGGAAAAATTGTGGACAATTATGTATGTGATAATGGACCGGTCGATATGGAAAATATTTTAGAGAAGTTTAAAGCGTTGATGGAGAAAGTGCAATGATTAGATCTATTAGGGGAATAGCATTACGTTTTTTTAGAGCAAATAAATTTATTGCATTGTCATCAATTGTTAGTGTGATGTTGTCCATTTCTTTAATTATCACAATGGGAACTTTCTCGGTAAATGCTAGACATTCAATAGAAAATAAAGTTAAACAGATATATGGAGATATGGATTTATCAGTTGGTTACAGTAGTGATCAAACAAAAGTCATGGATAAGTCCCTATTAGATAAAATTACATCCTCAAAAAGTATTAAACAATCATCTAGTGCCTTGGTTACACGTTTAAAAGTAGATAGTTTAAACACAAATATGTATACAGTTGGGGTTCAAAATGATGTACTAACAAAAAGTAAATATCATTTTAATGAGAATATAGAATCCAATGAGATAATATGAAGTGACCTCCTAGATTATCAAGTCAGGGATTTTAACCCATAATAATGAATGAAAACATTATGAATGGGGTTATACCCTATGATAATAGGAGGCCACTATGGAAAATATAATCTATATTGGGATGGATGTCCACAAGGAAAGTTTTAGCTTATGTGCACTACACGGAACAACTGGGGAAATTGTAAGAGAAGCACGATGTGCTTCAAATGTATCTCTCGTAAAAAAATTCGTTGAGAAACTGAAAACAAAATATGGTGAAGATATAAAAATTAAAGCTGGATATGAGGCTGGTTGTTTAGGGTATTCACTTCATAATCTTCTTGAACAAAATGGAATTGATTGTGATATTTTAGCTCCCACAACAATGTACAGTTCATCAAAAAATAAAATGGTTAAAAATGATAAATTCGATGCCAAAATGATTGCTCTTAATTTAGCAAATGGCACCTATAAAGAAGTATATGTTCCAGAAGAAGAGGATGTTGCCGTGAAAGAGTATATCCGCATGTTAGGTGATTTTAAAACATCTTTGAAAAAAATAAAACAACAGATAAAAGCATTCCTTTTAAGGCATGGCTATGTGTATGAAGGGAAATCAAGCTGGACAATCGCTTATATGAAATGGTTAAAGAATCTTGATCTACAAGGATTATTCAAAGAAACGTTAGGCGAATACCTATTACAGTATGATGTTCTAGTCGATAAAATTGAGCGGTTCAGTCTGAGATTAGAAGAATTATCTCATCGTGAAAGGTACGAAGAACCAATCGCAAATTTAAGATGCTTAAAAGGTATAGATACAACATCGGCAATGACTGTTCATGTGGAAATTGCAGACTTCACTCGTTTTCCCACGGCTAAAGCATTTATGGCTTATGTAGGATTGACACCAAGCGAAAGCTCAAGTGGAGAAAAAATCAGTCGACGTTCGATTACAAAACAAGGAAATTCGACCGTTAGGTCTACTCTTGTAGAATGTGCAAATGCGTTGGTAAAAGGAACAATCGGATTAAAATCGAAGCGAGTGAAAGCAAGACAAAAAGGGCAACGAAGCGAAGTGATTGCTTATGCGGATCAGGCTGTAGAAAGGTTACAAAGAAAATATTATCGCATGATATATCAAGGGAAACCTAGAAATGTTGCCGTTACAGCTATCGCAAGAGAACTGGGGTGTTTTATATGGGGATTAGAAACAGGTAAAATTCACCGAAAATAAAGAGGGAAGGATATGAAGTTGATTGATTCATTCATAGTTAGAAACCAAAGGTATCAATTGATGGCATAGATGAGCTTCAGAGATAGTGAATTACAGGTCTGGCTATCTATGACTCACCTCTTCTGGCATGGCTGAAATTCTGATAAACAAGCTATTTATTAGAATTTGAAAAGGTGTGATCCACGCAGTGAGATTATAAGAGCCTAACGACGAACCATTAACCTGAGGTAACCAATCCACGAATAACAGAGTGGTTAACTGTCGATAGATCTTATTTCTGAAGCTTTTGTATGCCATCAAGAAAAATATTATGGGTGAAAAACTATTGACAAAGGTCACTTCATAACAGGTGATAATTAATAAAGAATTAGCTCAAGTATTGAAGGTTCGAATAGGGGATAGTATTTTAATAGAAAATAAACAATATAAGATAAAAGAGTTATTGACAGATTTAGATGCAACGGGGATGCCTCCTGATATAATTATATTATCTAAAGATACAGTTCAACGACTTATGCAGGAAAAGAATAGTAAAAATATTGAAGCCACTTATGTTTTAATTAAGATGAAAGAAAATGAAGATGTACTAACATTAGCTAATCAAATTAGAGAAATTGATTCGGACTTACGAATTGATGTAACAGAAGAAGATGAATTTTTAAAGAGTAATCTAGCCTCATTAAATATATTTATGATTATTTTGTCGGTACTCATGCTTGTTGTTACTTCATTGATGATTATTTCTAATTTTGAATTGTTTTTATATAAATATAAAAATCAAATTTCTATTATGAGATCCATTGGAGCGACAACAAAACAAATATTTAAAGTTGTGTTATTTCAATGTAGCTTGATTAATATTATTGGTACTATCTTGGGCTTTGTGCTAGCTGTGATAAGTAATCAATTCTTGCAAAAATGGCTGGAAAAATTATTTTCTTTTCAAATTATATAAGTCCTCTTTAAAAAATCGACATATCTGTACGTTGAATACGACTGAGGATTGCATCCGGATTTTTATCAATAGATTCTATAAATTGATAGATTGAATCCACTAAATGATTCATCGTTTCATGATAACAATTTGCTAATACATTTTCCTTCATTACCTTCCATACACGTTCAATCATATTTAAGTTCGGGGAATATGGAGGTAAAAACAGCAAAGTTAGACGGCGGTTATTTTCTCGTAAAAAGGATTTCAGTAATTTAGCATGATGATACCTTGCATTATCTAATACAAGCACGACGTGCTTATTTTTATATTCTTTTAACACATATGTTAAAAAGTGCTGAAACGTTTCAGCATTACAGCGTTCTGCTGTTGTACAGAGAAATTTACCAGTGATTGCATCAATTGTACCGAATAAAGATGTTGAAATACGCTTTCCTAATACTGCAATTTTCTTTTGCTTCCCCTTTGCAAACCATGTAGCATGAACGGTTTGACTATCTCTAAAGTGACATTCATCTTGATACAAGAGTACAGTATTTTCATCAATTAAGTTTTTTTTATCATATCTAATTGTTTTTGAAACTGTATTTGTTTTTCTTTATTCGCTTTTTTTAATACATAAGTAGCATTTGTATAGGAAAAATTCATCCGATGTAACATTTTACGGATGCCTTCACGTGACATACAAATCGTAAATTTCTCTTTGATGATGTATTGGATATTGCGTGTATTCCAGAAAGATTCTTGACCGAATTGCAACTCCACTGGAGTTGTATTTAAAATGAGTTGCTTCAATTCTTCCTGTTGTTGCTTAGTTAAATACGGCTTTTTACCTGGGATTTGTTTACGAGTAAGTAATCCTTCCAGTTCATGTTCTTTGAACTTTTTTACATAACTAGCAACGCTTTGACGATGCATACCAAGTATGGCCGCTACGTCTACCATTGTATATCCTTCCATTACCATTCGGACAGCTGTAATACGTCGTTGACGAGAAGCTTGTTTTTCTTTTTTCTCTAATTTTCGTAAATCTGATATTGTGAAAGGTTGTGATTTTTGTATTTTATATGACATAGCGTATTTTCTCCCCTTATGTTTTTTACAAACATTATCGGGTATCTCGAAGTGATTTATACATGATGATATTTTATAGTGGACTTATATAGTTCGTTAGGATTTGATTATAAAATAGCAGTAATGGTCATGATTTTTGGCGCAATATTGATTGAAATATTCATGCTTTTGCCCTCTTATAAGAGTGCAAAAGTGTTGCCATTTAAAATTATGCAGGACAATGAAAAAGTCGATTTTTCTAATAAAAATAAGTATTTGAAATTTGGGAAATTCATAACTTTTATCAGTATAGCTCTAATTCTTATAGGAAGATTTGTAACTTATGGAGAAGGTACAAGAGTAGCGTTTGTATTAATTGGATCACTGTTATTAATATTAGGGATATTTATATTGTTTCCTATTTATCTTCCAACGTTATTAACGCGCACTTTACCTATCATTAAATATCTTACTGGTAATACATCATTTGTAGCAATTAAGAATCTTATACCACAAGTAAAAAAGAATACATTTGTTGTTTTGACTATTAGTACAATGATGATTATTGCTGTTTTTGGATCGGCACTATTAAAAACTATTCAAAAGAATGAAGAAGCATATTTAAAACAAGAATATCCAACAAATATTATTGTGAAAAGTCATTTAAGTAAAAATTCAACAATTAAGCATGCAGAATTGCAAGCGGAGATAAAAAAAATAAAAAGTGTTAAGGAAGTAAGCACACTAAGTAATTTTGTTTCTGCAGAATTGAAGAAAGGCGATCAATATGTTTCTTTTAATTATGCATTAGCTGATTTAAAGGAGATGGGGAAACAAAATTTACTTCCACTTCTTTCTACAAATGTGGAAAAAAAGGTTGTTATTACTAAAGGTTTTGCGCTACAACATGATCTTCATGTAGGGGATAGTATTGTTCTTGGTATGTACTCAGAATCCTCACAAAAAATAGAAGAGAATGGAAGAGTTGTTGTGGGGGAAATCGTTCAAAAATTATCTGGCTCAAATGTAGAAATGTATATGGATTGGAGAAATAAAGAATTTAATACAGATTTCACTGTATTTAGTCGTTTATTTATTAGCTCCAACGATGAAAAATATACCTTGAAACAATTAGAAGAATTAAAAAAACAGTATCCAGAATTACAAATCAATAGCTATGAACAGTCGGTCAAAAAGGCAAAACAAATGTTTTATCAAAGATGGTCCATATTTATTGTAGTGGTGATAGTAATGGTGTTTAGTGTTATGTTAGGAGTATTTAATACTCTTATTAATAATATAAATTCAAAAAGAAAAGAATTTGCTGTTTTAAGGACGATATGTATTGATAAAAGAGGGATTATAAGGGTCATAATGACACAAGTTATTCTATATATCCTTATAGGATTAATACTTGGTACTTTTGCCGGGATTCTATTAACATATGCTATTAGTTTAATTGATCATGGGAAAGTATATATTGATTTTATTTTTGTGAATACGATTGTAGGAGTTATGTTAGGAATGGCGTTTATTATTTTTGTTCCTTTTGCAAATCGAATAGGGAAAAGAAAGGTTTCTATAGAATTAAATCAAGATAATAAATAATAGGCCATCATTATTGTAAGTTTTGAACGAATTAAGGTATTATTTATCATACTCAAAATTCTCCAGATCTAAGAAGGCTTTCACCACTGTATATGTCTTTATAGCGTTATTAATGATAATAGTGTGGAAATGAAATATACAGCTGAACTAGAAAAAGCACTAACAGACGCTGTAATTCCTGTAGATCAACAAGAACAGGCAGCTGCGTTAGCATAAAATAGAGAACCACCTGAAGGGGAGCCTTTAGGTGGTTTTTTTATGGGGTATTTTTCTAACTATGTTGCATAACGACATATGTTGTTATACTATGCATATAAGGTGGTGGTATTGTTGGACAAAGAAATCTTGAAGGGAAGTATAGATATTTTATTACTTTCTATCATTGCAAAACGTGATACATACGGATACGAAATAGCTCAAAGTTTAAAGGATGCAAGTGAAGATTTGTATAGTATGGGACAGGGAACTTTGTACCCTGCTTTAAAGAGATTAGAGAAAAAGGAGTTTCTTGAATCTTATTGGAATGAATCTGAGAATGGGATGAAAAGGAAATTCTATACTATTACAGATAAAGGGAAAAAAGAATTGCAGAAGAAAGTGAACTCTTGGGAGAGTGTAACAGCATTAATTCAAGCTTGTCAGAAAGGAGTTATTTATGAGTGAATTTGACGAGTATATTAAGTCTATTTTAGCCTATTCAGAACTTAGTGATATTGAACAGGATGAGTTATTTCTAGAAATGTATGATCACTTGAACAGCTTGAAAGAAGAATATATGGAACAAGGTATGAATGAAAAAGAAGCGATTTATAAAGCGATTCAAAGTTTTGGAGAATCAAAAGTTATTGGCGTAGAGATTAATAAATCGGTATACGAAGTTCCTAGGCCATTAAAGGTATTATCAAAAATTTTATGTATTCCTTATATAATCATTTGTTTTATTGTCTTTTTAGGAACGTTTATTTCAACTTCTACATTTGACTCTGTTCGCAGTTTGACAGGTGGTGGGACTGTCTATCATCCCATTGAATTTTGGCAGCAATTTTTACATATATCTGATTTAGAAACGTTATTACAACTTTTTGGAATAACACTTTGGCAAGTTAAAGATTTTATTGCACATCCAGGTCCTTGGGGAAACTCAACTTATTGGTTAAGCGTTTTACAACATATAATATTAGTAGTTCCATTCGGATTTTTCGTTCCAGTGCTCATTAATAAAGTGACTAACTATAAGAACGCTCGTAAGTGGTATGTTATGACCTTTCTTGTTTGGGAGATATTACATTTACTAACTTTGTCTGATGTTTTTGATGTGTGGCGGATTGCTATAAATATGCTCGGTGCGTCGGTAGGATATCTTTTATTTATAAGCATAATGCAACTGGATAATAAATTTAGGGTTATGCGAAAGAAGATATTTGAAAATTAGCTCGCTATTCTGTAGTTTAAATTATACAAATTTAATTTGATGGTAATAGAGTATCGCTGAAAACATAGGTACTATGTAGTGAGAGGATTTTTTATATTCGTAATAGGTGTTGTTCCTTGTTTAATCCTACTGTTATGAAGCGGGTCCATAATCCGTCTTTATTGGTGCTATAAATGATGAGAGCGGCACAGCTGAACTAGAAAAAGTCTAGATCAACAAGAGCAAGCTGCGTTAGCGTAAAATAGAGAACCACCTGAAGGGGAGCCTTTTAGGTGATTTTTTCTCTTGACTAAAAATAAATAAAATGTGTTACAATGATGATAGAGTATTTAGTGTGAATTTTGCATAAAATAAAAAAGACAGAAGCCTGAGAAACTTCTGCCTTTGTAACCTAACTTGCTATTGTGGTGGTAGTAGGTGCGGTTATAAGACAATTACATTAACGTTTTAGCCGAGAACCGCCCTTACCTTTTCCACGAAGCAGGGTGGTTCTCGCTTTTTTGTATACAGAAATTAGCCACGGACCGACGTATCTTCTACCGATGACAACGCCAGCTCCGGTTAGGATACCATACACTAATTTAATTACAAACATCGCGATTATATTATCACCTCCCCCTTTTTTCAAAATGGAAGAGATGACTGCCACACCTACTAGTTATAGCTTATTAAGTTACGTATTCATTGTATTATGTTTTAAAATAGGGAACAAGATATATGGATGAAAATTCCTGTTTTTAAGCAGAACATTAGTGTCAGGGGACAAGAAGTAAATAAATATACATAAAAAAACGGTATGGACATTACCATCCGTATTTTTTTATGTATTTATAAAACGTAACTACTCAGCCACCTTTCGGTGTCTTTTTTAAATTTTACTAGTTTCATATGCCTCCCATTTGTAAATACTGAGTATATCAAACAGGGGAGGTGAATCTTATGGTCGATCGAAAAATTATTTTAGATACATATAAAAAAGGACCTGAAGCTGTTATTTCTTTATTTGAAGAAACATTTTCTAAGTTAGAAAAACGTATACAAGAACTAGAAAATGCTTCAAAAAAAAACTCCAAAAATAGTCATAAGCCACCTTCTACAGATGGTTTGGGTAAGCCCGTTACAAAAAGTTTGCGCAAACCGTCTCATCGTCAAACGGGTGGCCAGTTGGGCCACAAGGGACATACTCTTGGTTTGACAGCGACTCCAGATCATACGATTACACATTCTCCTACATATTGTACTTGTTGTCATACTTCCTTGAACCACGAGCCTGTAAAAGGGTATCGCATTCGCCAAGTGTATGACTTACCACCTATTCAGATCGAAGTGACAGAACATAAAGTAGAACAGAAAGAATGCCCACATTGCCATTCTATCCAAGAAGCCCAATTTCCTTCGACAGTATCTCGTCCTGTTCAATATGGTCCAAATATAAAAAGACTGATTCCCTATTTAACGCATTATCAATGCATTTCTTTGAAGCGAACAAAAGAATTCTTTCAGGATTGTTTTGGACATTCTATAAGCGAAGGAACCCTGGTAAATCATACACAGGCTTTCGCTTCTCAATTGCAGCCATTCATAAAAGAAGTAAAGGAAAAGATTCTGCAGTCTCCTGTTGTCCATTTTGATGAAACTGGTATGCGTGTAGAAAACAAAACACAATGGTTACATACTGCCAGTACACCGGAGGTGACATTGCAACATATTCATCAAAAACGTGGAAAAGAAGCAATGGATGCTGGAGAAATCTTGCCATCTTTTTCTGGAATTGCGATGCATGATGGTTGGAAATCGTATGATGCGTATACAGATTGTCGTCACGTTTTATGTAATGCCCATCTCTTACGAGATTTACAAGGAATTATAGATAGTACTGGAGAACAATGGGCACAACAGATGCAGAAATTTCTAACGCAAGCGTTGACGATGAAAAAGCAATCCGAAGGTACCATGCCAAAAGCGACGCAAAAGAATCTGTTTATTATGTATCAATCCATATTGAAAGAACAACAGATTCTTTCCACGAAACAAAAGAAGAAAGGAAAGCAGACGCCTTCTCAAAATTTATGGAATCGCTTCGTCAAGTATTCTGACAGAATTCTAGCGTTTTTAGAACATCCAGCCATTCCATTTGATAACAATCAAGCAGAACGGGATATTCGGATGACGAAAGTAAAACAGAAAGTGTCTGGGACTTTCCGAAGTAAGAAAGGCGCAGAATCTTTTTGTCAGATACGAAGCTTTATGAGTACCATGAAAAAACAAAAACAATCGGTCTTACAAGCGATAAACCAAGTCATAGAAACTAGAACGGTTCCTTGGAATAACACGACTTCATAAGAGAATTTCTCTATTTGGCATAGATTCTTTCTCTGATTGGAGTATTTTCTTTTCATGTTTTCGAATCGGAAACATGTATTTGGCCTGTTTTTTTATTTGAAGAAGCTGAGTAGTTACTATAAAACTTTTCCATACAGTCCGTCGTCTAATATATGGGAAGGAGGAAATGATGTGGATGAATTAACGATAGAAGCGTTTGAAATAGAAGATAAGGAGGACCTTATCGACGAAATAATGAACAAGTATGGACAAGAAGTCCTACAGCTTGTGTATTCATATGTGAATAATAAAGAGGTTGCGGAGGATGTAACGCAAGATATATTTGTGAAATGTTATAAATCTCTTCATACATACAAAGGGAAATCGAATGTGAAAACGTGGTTATGGAGAATTGCGATCAATCAATGTAAGGACTATATAAAAAGTTGGTATAACAAAAAGGTAATCGTTACAGAGGATGAATTTGCGTATAGTGGGATTCAAAATGATAGTGTCGAACAAACTGTCATTCAAAATGCTGAGGATAGTAGGTTAGCTTCTGCAGTAATGAATTTACCGATAAAATATCGAGAAGTCATTTATCTATTTTATTATGAAGAATTATCAATTAAAGAGATTGCTATGGTAATAGACGTAAAGGAAAACACGATAAAAACGAGACTGAAAAAAGCGAAGGAACTTTTGAAGGAAGGATTGGAGGAATAATCAAATGGAAGATCGATTAAAAGGCTTGCGAAAATCAATGGAGAACACAACGTTTAAACATTTGAGTTTTTCTGATCAGCACCAGAAGCAGGTGCGCGAAAAAATTAAGCAATCGTCCGAAAAGGAAGGAGATATCCTTTTAGCAGTGTTACAACTTCTTATGAATGAAAAAACAGGTTATGAATTGATGCAGTTACTAAGAGGAAGAGGGATTCAAAAATTCGAAGGTGATGAAGGGTCTCTATACACTTTATTACATCGTCTAGAACAGAATCGCTTTATCCAATCT
The DNA here is from genome assembly GCF_038005385.1 of Bacillus sp. FSL K6-2944. NCBI lineage: Bacteria > Bacillati > Bacillota > Bacilli > Caryophanales > Bacillaceae > Bacillus > Bacillus sp. FSL K6-2944. Next base: position 121,428 of record NZ_JBBOTE010000002.1, read on the forward strand.
AGCTGGGATCACGCAGGAGCTAAATATTATCAATTAAATGATAAAGGAAACAAGATGCTGCGAAAGGCAGAGAAAAATGCTACAAAGGCACGATTTATATTAAAAGGCTTAGTACAGGGGTGAGAAAAAAATGAACAAAAAAGGAGAGCGTTTTTTAAAAGAAGTTACGAACCATATTAAATCAAAAGAAGCGAAGGACTTAGTAGCAACGGAACTAGATTTTCACTTGAAACAGACGAAGAATATGTGGATGGATAAAGGATTAAGTGAGGAAGTTGCTGAAGATAAGGCTGTTGAACAAATGGGGAGTCCGATTAAACTTGGCCGGGAACTTAACAAACTTCATAAGCCAAAGGTGGATTGGTTCTTACTTATTTTATTAGTAGCTGCTATGGGGTTAGGGTTTTTACCAATAATCGCTCTTGGGCATACGAACGATTTACTAATGAACAAAGTAATTTTTGTAATTCTCGGCATTGCAACAGCTGTTGGGATGATGCTGCTTGATTACCGGAAGCTAGAAAGACTCGGGTGGCTGTTTTATACAATTGGAATACTTATCTTGTTAGCTATAAAATGTTTTCCGACTGGTTACGTGATTGGGGAAGCGATAATAAAAATTGGCCCCATCAAAATTGACTGTTTAATGACGATACCATTCTTCTTTCTAGCTTGGGCTTCTTTTTTCAATAATAGTAGGTTAAAGTTTATACATCTTCTCATGTTGTACGTATTTTCTTTATATTTATTTTCAACTATATCAATTCTTTTACCCGTTTTCATCTACATTACGATGGTATTTGTTATGCTTTGGTGGAGTAAGTTAGGAAAGAAAACGGCATGGCTCATTACGATTTTACCTATTGTACCATTGATTATTAGGGATCTACTTTCCTGGTCTGCTGTAAAAGAATACCGTATGGCCAGAGTTTTAGGAATGTTAAACCCAGAGCATGATCTATGGTATTTACGTTTAAAAGAGGCGATGTCTTCAGCAGGTTGGTTCGGTACATATGAAAATATAAAGTCTATCCGTGCTGCCCATACTGATTTTGTATTTGCAAGTTTGACTTACTATTATGGATATGTACTTGCGCTAGTTCTTGTCGTGATTCTTTCTCTTTTTGCAGTAAGAATAATGAACATAGCTTATAAAATAAATGATGGTTATGGTAAATTGCTTCTCGTTGGCGGAGTGACTCTTTTTGTAATCCATTTTATTTGTAACGTTGGCATGACCCTCGGGATATTACCACGTGTTTCTATATCATTACCATTTATTAGCTACGGATTGATACCAACTCTGTTTCATGCATTTATAATGGGGATTGTGCTGAGTGTATATCGACGTAAAGATATGCCATTTAGAATGAAGAGAACACCTTGATAATAATCAAGGTGTTTCTTTTATATGTAAAAAGAATTCACTATTATAATTAAGTACGGCATACTAAAAGAACAACAAAATGATATTTTAGCATCACTTACATATAGGAGGACAAACAAATTGAGTAACCTCACTCGTTTACGTACACAAATTTTAATAACGAACACGTTCATGGAACTATTAAAAGAAAAACCATTCTCAGCCATTACGATTAATCATATTTGCGAAAAAGCAATGATTCATAGAAGTACGTTTTACCGTTATTACGTTGATAAGTATGAGCTCTTTAGTGCCACGATAAATACTGTTGCCATAGAGCTATTCGAACAAACGAAGCAAGGTTTAAATTTAGAACGTACATTTTTTGAAGAAGTAATTGATTACATAGATGTCAATCGTGCGTTGTTTTTTAACGTTACGAGTAAAAATAATAGCCGTGAATTATATGATAAGTTGATTCAACTTGGTGGGGAGGCTTTATATGAAAATGCAACGCAATATAACGACCCTCTTTCAAGGGAAATCCAAAATTCAGATTATCCAAATGTGTTATGTGATTTTTACTGTAGTGGATTTTTTGAGATTATAAAGAAATGGATTAATAATGAATATCCGTATTCAAAAGAAGAACTCATCTATATCGTTAATAATTTTCTCATAAATGAACCAAAATAAGACATATGTCTCATTTTGAGACGTATATTCATTTTTATTCATCGTTTTCCTCTAAAGCCTATGATAAATTATTGAGCATAGCAAAGGAGGAAAGAAAAATATGAATAAGGCTTTTGATACAATTGGACGTTTTATCATCAAGTACGCAAAGATGAATATTGCGCTTATATTATGTTTAACGATATTTTTCGTATTTGGTATAACGAAAATTGAGATGAGGATGGGGAATGATGTATTTTTAAGTAATACATCTGACGTTTATAAGGATACCGAAACGTACCAAAAACATTTTGGCGGGGATGGTATATACGTATTACTTAGTGGAGAGAGCGATACATTGCTTTCGCAAGAAACGAATAAGGCAATTGTAGAATTCACTAAAAAAGCAGAAGATATAAAAGATATTACAGGATCAACGCATTATGTGGGCTTATTAAATGAAATGTTATCCGCTCCTGCTCCTTCTTTTTCAGCATTTGATACAGGGGAAACAAATCTGAAATTAGAAACAGCTTTGAAAAACTCCATTCCGAGTGAAAAAATGAACGGAATTAATAATAACGTAAAAAGTAGCTTAACGAATGAGCAACGTGAAAAAATGGGAGTATTTATTCACCAACAACTTGCACCTGAACCAATGCAAGAAATACAAAAGCAATTGATTGCACTTGGCCATACTCCTACAGTTGATGAACAAGAGAAAATAACGCAATCTGTTTTAACGGAAAAGCAAAATGATGAAGTTGCAAAGTATACGCAAAGCATTTTAACAGAACAACAAAAAAATCATATGCAACGAGATATTTTGAAAGCTCTACCGAATGTTCAACATATGAACAATGATTTACTTCATGAAATCGTCTTTTCAAATAAAGGAAAAGTACCAGACCAATTGAAACAACTCATTCCTGAGAATGGAAAATACGTTGTGATTCAGCTTCACACATCGAATAATACAGAAATGACGACTTATGTACGTATTAATAAAGAGTTAAACGAGCTTATTAAAAATACGAACTTCAGTCAAGGTGTAACAGTGAAAGTAGCTGGAATGCCTGCTATTTTAGGAGATATTCAAGAAGAGGTTATAACAACTTTAGGAATCATGCTCGGTTTAGCGGTTCTATTAATGATTGTTGTACTATTCTTCGTGTTCCCTGTAAGGCGTCGTGTTATTTCATTAGCCTTTGTGTTAATCGGGTTAATATGGACATTTGGTTTCATGGGGTGGGCCGGAATTCCGATTACACTCGCAACTATGGCAACATTACCAATCATTATAGGGATCGGCACCGATTTTGGTGTTCAATTCCATAATAGATATGAAGAGGAATATAAAACGAGTGGATGTAATGCGAAACTTGCAACATTACATGCCGTTCGTCATATTGGACCTGGCGTAGGGATTGCAGTTGTAATTATGAGTTTAAGCTTTCTGACGATGTATGTATCGAAAGCGCCGATGATGCAACAATTTGGATTAACGTTAGCGATTGGTGTGTTATTCTGTTACGTTATTGAACTATTATTGATGTTCTCAACATTCTACTTATTAGATCGCAAAAAAGCAGCACCTCCATTAAAAAGTGATGCAGATAAAAATACAATGCTATCACGTTTCTTAAATCAATATGCTAATCTAGCTATGAAACTCGCAATTCCTATTTTAATTGTTTCCGTTATTTTATCTAGTCTTGGATTTATGGCAGAAAGGTCTATTCCGACTGAAACAGACTTAACAAAAATGATTCCGCAAAATATGGAGACATTAAAAAATACGAAACAATTACAAAAGATAGTTGGCTCGACAACATATATTACGTATTTAGTAGAAGCAGAGGATGTCACAGAACCGAAAGTGATGTCTTGGATGCATAGTGAAAGTGAAAAGATTGAAAATGAATATAAAGATGTGAGTGATGTTATATCACTACCTAAAGTTATTTTGCAAATCAACGGGAAAAGCGCGTTGCCAAAATCTACTGAACAAGTAGCAAATGAACTTGAAAACGTGCCGAATTCTCTGAAAGAAACGGTTATAAGTAAGAATAAAAAATACGCAACAGTTCAGTTCCAAGTGAATCCAGATCTTTCTTCTGCTGAGCAATTGAAATTGATGCATAACATATCAAAGGATATGAAGCCAATCGATAGTGTGAAAATGAAGCCAGCGGGTGCGCAAGTTATGATGCTTTATGGTATTGATAACATCGGTGCAAATAGTGAACTCATGATTGGTGCGGGGCTACTTATTATTTTCCTATCTTTATTCCTTGTGTATCGCCGTGTAAAACATGCATTATATCCATTAATACCAATTGTTTTAGTATTAGGATTCTCGCCAGGTGCTTTAAAACTACTCGATATTTCATATAATCCACTAACAACAGCACTTAGTTGCCTTGTACTTGGAATTGGAACAGAGTTTACGATTCTCATTATGGAAAGATATGGTGAAGAAGAGGCGAAGGGACTGTCTCCCAAAGAAGCAATTCGCGTCTCGCTTTCAAAAGTGGGGCAAGCCATTACCGCTTCCGGATTAACTGTAATTGTTGGGTTTTCAACGTTAATTTTTGTTAACTTCCCAGTCTTACGTGAATTTGGTATTACAACTGTTATTGATACAACACTTTCTTTATTCTGCGCTTTAACCATATTACCGGTCTTAATTGTGTTGTTTCAAAAACGTAAATAGATAGTAGAAGAGGGGTATGATAAATAACCCTCTTCTTTTTCTAAAATGACATATTCTACTTTAAAGGTGTAAATCCTGCAAAAAAAGAAACACCTTGATTGTCATCAAGGTGTTGTAATAAGCTCAAAACTCTCCGAATCAGCCCCAAGCACAAAAGGACTAACCTCGCCAACGCTATAAAGGTGCAATTCATGCATCGCTCGCGTACAAGCAGTGTAGAACAATCTACGAACGCTCTCATCGCTGTACACATCTTTAGAAGCATCGTAAATAATAACGGCATCAAATTCAATGCCTTTCGCTAAATAAGCAGGGATAATAACAACGCCTTGTTCGTATTCAGCAGAGGTGCTCTTCACAAGTTTAATATCTTCAATGCTACTAAGTTCCTCATAGGCAGCGGCGCTTTCAGCTGCGGATTTACAGATGATTGCGATCGTATTGTGCTGCTCTGTTTGTAGTGCAGCAACTTTAGCAGTAATATGTTCGTGTAGTTCGTTGTGATTAGCTACTTTCGTCACTGTAGGTTTCGCGCCGTCACGTTCAAAGGCGTGAATGTTCTTCCCTTCCGGTACGAGAGCACGTGTAAATTCAATAATCGGTTTTGTTGAGCGATAGCTACGAGTTAAGTTAATGCCGTTTGTTTCGTCTGGTCCGTATAAATTCGTAAGTGTATCGAAATTCACCGTTTCACTCGCATGGGCAAATATCGCTTGGTTAAAGTCTCCGAGTACCGTCATTCTTGCAGCAGGGAAGAGACGTTTTAAAAACTCGAACTGGAACGGAGAGTAATCTTGCGCTTCATCTACGAGTACGTGTTTAATCGATCTGTTCGTTTGGAAGCCTTCAATTAATTCTTTTAAAAGTAAAAATGGAGTCGCATCCTCGTAATATAGCTTTCCTTCATCAAGCATGTTTACTGTTAATGAGCAAATGTCATCCCACTCTTTCGGTTTTTCCCCAAGAACCCATGATGCATCTGTGAAGAGCTGTTTATATATGCCTGTGAAATTGATGAAACGCAATGTTTGAACGCCTTTACGAAGCGGCTTCATTTTTTTACGGACAATCATACGCCCAAGTACTCTTGTTTCTTTCTCAAAGTCTTGAAAGGAGTTGTCGTCAAACTCGCCTTTTTTCTGTAAATATTTATAAGCCTTTTGGTATTCATCTTTACTAAGTAATTCAATTTCCTCTTCTACCCAAGGTTTTTTCAGTTCTGCTTTTTCAAGTGCATCTATTTGCTTATTTAGCCAATCCGTTAACTTCTCAATTCGACTATGGAAGCGGAGGGAGGAGTCAGTATTATAAAATTGCTCTGTAATTTCTTTAGCTGAGGCAATCAGTTTTCCTCTAAATTTCATTCCTCTAAATAGCATGCCTGAAGATTCAAGAGATTGTCTGTACGCTCTAATCATCTCGAAAAATTGAGTGGATGCTTTAAATCGGATGCTCGCATTTCTCGTTTTATAGGTAGGGCTATTCGTTTCAGTTAACATATATTCCAATTGCTCATAAGGGTCTTCAACATCAAATGACTTACTCAGTCTATGATTTAAATATTCTTGGAATGTCACTTGCTGCATATTTTCTTCACCGAGTTCAGGTAGTACGTTAGAAACGTAGCTATTGAACATAGAGTTAGGGGAGAAGAGAATAATTTGATCCGCTTTTAGCCATTCGCGATATTTATATAGTAAGTAGGCGATTCGCTGCAGGGCAGCTGACGTTTTACCACTACCAGCAGCTCCTTGCACGATAAGGAGTCGGCCTTCATCGTGACGAATAATTTCATTTTGTTCACGCTGAATTGTAGCGACGATACTTTGCATATGTTTGTTCGTACCTTTTCCGAGCGCTTGTTGCAAGATTTCATCGCCAATTGTAAGGCTCGTATCGAACATAGAATCAATCTCGCCATTTTGAATAATGTATTGTAATTTTTTCTCCACATTACCGTGGATTACGCCTCCTGGAGTACTGTATTCAGCTGGTCCTGGTGGATAATCGTAGTATACACTCGAAATAGGTGCGCGCCAGTCATATATAAGAAAGTTTTCTCCGCTAGCATCCGTAAGTGTAGCAACACCGATATAAATTTGATCCGCAGCAGATTCTCCTTCTTCTTTGAAATCAATTCGTCCAAAATAAGGTGCTTTATGCATGCGTCTTAATGCGGCAAGTCGATTAAAGGTGTGCTTATGGGTAATTTGTGTGACAGCTAGTGACTGAGCTTGTTGTCTTAAGTTGATAACTGTTTCAAGATAATCATCAAAAGTATCCGTGTTCACTTTCACATCATCCCAAAAGTGTTTACGAATATTGATTACTTCTGCCCGGCGTCTGCCAGTTTCGTTTTCCAGTTTATCAATTTGCTCCTTAATCGTTTCAATTACGGTATCCAATCGTTTTTGCTCTAAATCAAGTTTTTTGTTCATACGGTAGCACTCCTTTAAAAGTGAAAAATAGAGGTTGACTGAAGATGTGTTTTGGTGTACAATTAAGATACGGATAAATACGTTCCTTTCGTTTTAGAAAACGTGTTTCTGTACTAATTTAACATAGTTTTTGAATTTAATCAATGATAATAAGATAAACCTTGGTTCTGCGTGGCGTGGATCAAGGTTTTTTTGTGTTTTTCTTTAAGGAAGAATTGCAATTTTATTGAGGAGAATGTAAGTAAAGCAAAGAAGAAAATCAGGAATAGGGGGGATACTGATGCAAAAGTATTTTGAGGAAGCGCATCGTTTTTGTTCTCGTAATAGAAAGTACTTAGAAAAGGATGTTATATGTGGTTGTTTCTATTGTTTAGAAATTTTTCATCCAGAAAAAATTACAGAGTGGTGGGATGATGATAACACAGCAGTTTGTCCGCATTGCGGGATTGACTCTATTATAGGAGAAAATTCTGGATTTAAAATTACAGAAATGTTTTTAAGTGAAATGCATAAAAGATGGTTTTAGTTAAACGAATGAAAAAATAAACTTTCATTAACGAAGAGGATACATAAAAAAGCTCGGGCCGAAGCCCAAGCTTTTTTTACTTCATTATTTCTTTTCTTCTTTTTTATCGTCAGCTTTTTTCTCTTCCAAAAGATCTTTTAAATCTTTATCGTCAACTTTTACGTCAGCTTTTTTGATTTCTTTCATCATAAGATCGTTCATAAATGCAGCATCTTGTGCTTTCTTCTGAACTAGATCTTTTTTGATGTCGCCTTTTACTTCATCAAATGGTTTTTGTTCTTTAATGTCTGTTACTTTAATGATGTGGTAACCGAATTGTGATTTCACAGGTTCGCTTACTTCATCTTTTTTCAGCTTGTAAGCAGCATCTTCGAATTCTTTAACCATTTTACCAGCAGTAAAGTAGCCAAGGTCTCCGCCTTTTTCTTTTGAACCAGTATCTTCAGAGTATTGTTTCGCTAACTCTTCGAAAGATTTACCTTGTCCAAGTTCTTCTTTTACCTTTTTCGCAGTAGCTTCATCTTTTACAAGAATGTGGCTTGCTTTAATTTCAGGCTTGTAGTTTTCTTTTAGTTCTTTATCAGTGATTGTTTTCTCGATAGCTTTTTCTTGAGCTAATTGAGCACGCACACCAGTTTTTATAGTTTCTTCTTTAATACCTTGTTGTTTTAATAGTGTATCGAATTGATCACCGTATTGTTTTTTCATTTCATCGAACTTTTTGTCTACATCTTTGTCTTCAACTTTGTAGTTTTTAATAAGTACTTTTTCCATAACCATGTTGTTTAGTACTTGTTTACCAGCTTGTGTCTTCATTTGATCGTAGAATTCTTCTTTTGTAATGTCACCAGCTTTAGATGTAACAATTTTGTCTGATGATGATGTTCCACATGCTGATAATGCGATTACACTTGTTGCGGCTAAGGCAAGCATAGCTTTCTTCATTCGATAAACACTCCTACTATTATGTATTTTTAATTTATCCTACACCAATGAATTTTGATTCATAAGAGCCCGATTAAGTCTCACTGATACTTTTGCTTTTTTATATTGGTAAAGCGCGCTTAACAGGGCTTACCGAGGCTGAGGATAAAGTTTTGATGAATGTTTTGTTCTATAGTATAAGCAATATGTACAAAATTTAATATATCATATTTCGAACCGTTTTCATATTGATAAAGAAAAATTAACCAGCACGTGTCAGATTTTGAAAGTGTGCCATATTGGGCGTATGCCGCATATACAGAATAGAGGAGGGGATGGGGATGAATTCTCAACTTATTTTATTACTTGTACTGTTTATTTTATTGGTTATTGTAGGTATAATTTGCTTATAGAGGAAAAAAGTGAGGAAGGGGCTTTCCTTCCTCACTTTCCATGAAATATAATTTCTATATAACTAGAAATTAATAAAATTGTTATACATACATTAATAACCCGAAAGACACCGGGCTGGCGGCTCGCAGCTATTTGTTTTCGTTCACACAGTGTATGTGTCATGAAATTCGTGTAAAATATAACAAGAAGTGCAAATGCGACAAAAACAACTGTTATAAGTGTCATGAGGCGAGACCTCCTTTTGGCTAAAATACATATACATATATTGTATCACACGATATTTTGTTCGTGTTACAAAATTCAGAAATAGAAGACTTTGTGTTAGAAAGTGAGGGAGAAAATGGACGTTGTTAGAAGATTAGAACAAGCTGAATACTATGTAGACCTACTATTTAAAATGATTGATGAAGAGAAGTGTCCATTTTATTCTTTGATCATAAAGAAAAAAGCTCGTAAAAAAGATATTGAACGTATACTAAATCTTTGTGAAAAACTGAACGAGCAATATGTAGTGGAGAAAGCAGAAGGGCTTCTTTTGTTCGATGCGCTGTTAGATCAATTTGAAAAAGCGCTTCCACATCAGCTCGAAGTACACGAAACTGCGGAAGCGCTAGCAAAACAAGGTTTATTTAAGCCGCTTATGAATGAATTCTTAAGCATGATTGCGAAAAAATAAAAAGATTACTTCTTAACTAACTTTTGATCGGATTCTGTAAAGTTCTCTTCAATATCTTCTAATGATTTCTCAAAAATATCGATAAAGTCTTGTCCGTAAATATTACGCAGGATTGCAATCAGTTCGATATTTTCTGGGAACTTCCCATAAAAATTACGAAGTGCAAGAGCCCCATTAAACACTGAATTATTTTCAGGATCATACTCTTCCATTAAGCGAAGTAGTAATTCTTCCCCTTTGTCTGTAATTTCAATGTACGTATTTCGTTTATCATCTTCCTTTTTTGAGAATACAAGATAGCCGCGTTCTTCTAGCTTTTTAGAGAAGTTAAATGCCGTTGATACGTGCATAACTCCAAACTTAGCAATCTCAGAAATAGAAGCCCCTTTTAAATGATAAGCGATTGTTAAAATATGATGTTCATTAATATTTAAATCGTAAGGTTTAATCCACTGCTGCCAATCTTTCTCTACACATTTCCATAACGCTTTCGATAATTGAGCAATGCGTTGGCTGAAAATCATCGCTTCTTTTACCGAGTAATCTTTTTCTCCACTTTTCATTTACTCACCCACTTTAACATTCTTTTTCATTACTATCTATTATGCCAGTAAAATAAAAATTAATAAAGTCTTTTTGTAAGAATTGTGAAAATTTTTTAACAAAATGACATTCTATACAAATCATGCATAACTATGGAAGCGTTTTATGAGTCGTGAATACATGCGTTGTCCTTACATGTTAATTGATAACATATATTGTAAATGCATAAAAACACGGCATATCTATACGATATGCCGTGTCAAGGTCAATTTATATAAAAAATATTTGTTATATGCAAAAAACTAAGCAGGAATTTGTTTACGCTTTTTCTGGAACAGCTTCTTGCAGTTTCTCAATTGACTTTTGGATGTCCAAAATTTCTTTCTCAATATGGCGCTTGTTTTGAGAAATATCTTGTTTCCAATTAGAAAGAGTGTCTTGCATGTCATCTTTTAGTTCTTGAAACACTTCTTTACCTTCTGAAGCAGTTTCAACAATTTGACGCTTTAATAATTTCGTATCAGCTGTAATATCAGCTAAAGTCTTTTTAATATCATTTCCTTTTTCTTTTAACTTGCCGCGCATGTCTTTACCAGAAGAAGGAGTTGAGAAAAGAACGGCTAGTCCAGCAACTGCTCCGCCGCAAATAACACCTGTAATAAAGGATTTAGCTTTTGACATAAAAGGAGACCTCCTTATTTTTTGTTCGTATTCATGATGTGAAAACATATGCATATCTTTCTTATATGTGCTATGCACAAACAATCATCCCTGAGCATCTTAGGTGAAGAAACAAGCCATGCGGAATTTGATGACTTCAGGGAAGTGGCTTGTTATGTATTACGCCTTCTTATAGTGTCATTATTTCACACTATTTGCAATTGTACTTGCGATGTTTTGTAAATTTTCCATAGTGTATTCATTTTGGTGTGATTTCCAAACAGCACCGAAACCATCTTTTTCACCGTAGCGTGGAATTAAATGAAGGTGGAAGTGGAACACAGTTTGTCCAGCTTTTTCACCGTTATTGTTAAGTAGGTTAAAGCCAACTGGATTAAACTCTGTTTTAATCGCATTTGCGATTTTTGGAACGACAGAAAAAATATGTGATGCGATTTCTGGCGTTAACGCAAAAATGTCTTGTTTGTGAACTTTCGGAATAACAAGAGTATGTCCTTTTGTTACTTGACTAATATCTAAAAATGCAAGCACATGTTCATCTTCGTATACTTTTGAGCAAGGGATTTGCCCGTCAATGATTTTACAAAAAATACAATTGTCTGCTGTATGATTCATTGATCTCATCCTTTCAAATATCCTTAGCCGTATTTTACCATAATTACATAAGAGAACAAACACGAAAAACAGGAAGCTGACTCAGCTTCCTGTTTTCTGAAGAGGGATTGAAAAAGCATTATCGTAATTTACGTTTCGCAGACACCTCATTTATTTAAGAAATGCACGGTAAATCGGCTAAAGTTTCTGCCGTAGACACCCCATTTTCAAGTGAAATGAATTGCAATCTTTTTTTAAATGAAATTGTTTATTTTTTAAAACAGTATATGCTCTTTCAGAGACACCCCGTTTCGAAAATGAAACAAATAATCTGGTTATGTGTAAATTTCATTGTCCAACTTGGACACCCCATTTCATGATGACTTCACTATGTTGTTGTACTCATCAATTGGTGGTTGCTTTTTCAATGTGTTCCTTCTTCAATAATTATGATGTCCGCTTTCGGGAAATTATATGCTAATAAATTTAAAAATTTTTTTTGAGTACATGGATACTATGTAGTACAGCATAATTTTTGGTAAGATGAATATAGAATGAATACTAATGAAGAAAGTGGTGTCGTATGAGCGAGTTATTGCGTGTAGAAAATGTTACAGGAGGATATACGAAACGACCTGTATTAAAAGACGTTTCGTTCTCTGTTAATAAAGGCGAACTTGTCGGCTTAATCGGTTTAAATGGAGCTGGTAAAAGTACGACGATTAAACATATTATCGGTTTAATGGAACCGAAAAAAGGAACTGTCACAATTAATGGGAAAACAATTCGTGATGATATGACAGCGTACCGTTCTAGCTTTTCATTTATTCCGGAAACGCCGGTATTATATGATGAATTAACGTTAGAAGAGCATTTGAAATTAACAGCTATGGCGTATGGCGTGGATGAAAAACAATATGAAGAACGTGTAGGACAACTACTACAAGAGTTTCGTATGAAAAATCGTTTAAAATGGTTTCCATCTCATTTCTCAAAAGGGATGAAACAAAAAGTAATGATTATGAGCGCATTTTTAGTGGAGCCATCTCTTTACATAGTAGATGAACCTTTCGTTGGATTAGACCCGTTAGCGATTCAATCCCTTCTTCAAATGATGGACCAAATGAAAAAGAGTGGTGCCGGTATTTTAATGAGCACACATATTTTAGCGACGGCAGAGCGTTACTGTGATTCGTTCATTATTTTGCATCAAGGTGAAGTAAGAGCGAAGGGAACTCTATCTGAACTGCAATCACAGTTTAATATGCCAGGTGCAACGTTAGATGATATTTACATTGCATTAACGAAGGAAGAAGATTATGAATAGCACAGCGTTATGGAAAGAACGATTTCGTCAATTTCTAAAAGAAGTTCGTACATATAGTAAATACGTATTTAATGATCATTTGAAATTTATTTTCGTGTTCATCATCGGTGCGGGAGCGTATTATTACCAGCAATGGTTACAAACGTTAACATCTTTGTTTCCAACTGCGCTCGTAATGGCAGTATTAATTGGACTCGTGTTAACGGCTGGATCCATTCAAACGTTATTAAAAGAAGCGGATCTCGTTTACTTACTGCCAGTTGAAGAAAAGTTAAAACCTTACTTCACAAAGGCATTTCTTTTTACATTTATGATTCAGTTATACATAATCGCAATTGTAGCAGCTGCGCTTGCCCCGTTATACTTCCAACAAATGAAGCAAACAGGTGCTGGCTACATATGGATCGTACTCGCATTCGTCATTGTAAAAGCGTGGAATTTATTTATAGCGTGGGAAAAGTCATTTTTAACAGATCAAAATATACAAAGGGCTGATTGGTTTATTCGTTTTATCCTAAACGGTTTATTTGTATATTTCCTTGTAGAACGTACTTCAGTTCTTTTCATTGGTGGAATCGTCCTTCTCATGGTGTTATACCTTGCTATCATGCATCAAATGGTCAAAGGAAAGCCACTAAACTGGGAGTATTTAATTTCCGAAGAAGGTAAGAAGATGATGCTACTGTACCGCATCGCGAATATGTTCGTTGATGTACCAGCATTAAAAGAAAGAGTATCTCGCCGAAAATGGCTAGATTTCATTCTTTCGATAATCGGCGAAAAGCGTACATATTTATACTTATATACGAGAACATTTTTAAGATCAGGTAACTATTTTGGATTATATGTGCGCCTGCTCGCTCTAGGCGGAGTTATTCTTTACTTCATTCCGTTTTTATATGGACGATTTATCGTAAGCCTTATCTTCCTATACTTAATCGGTTATCAGCTATTAACTTTATGGAAACATCACCGCATGAAAATTTGGCTTGATTTGTACCCAGTAGGCGGAGAAGAGAAGAAGAAAGATTTTCTTACTTTATTAAATGCAATTCTTATTACAGGTAGCGTTATATTTACAATTATATTTGCACTAGCAACGAAAGATTTCATGATGACAGGAATTTTACTTATCGTAAGCATATTATTTAGTATCGGTTTCGTTTACCAATACGGGGCGAAGCGCATTGAGCGTTTAAATTGAAAGGAATGAACCTATGATTACATACGAAGAGAAGGTTATAAAAGAATTGGAGCAGTGGAAAGCTACATTCATGAAAGATTCTTCTATGATGACACGGTTCTCCAAAAAAGTGCAGACGAAGGTGCAACAGCTCATTCCGGCGAAAGTACAAAAGGTACTAACAGAGACGATTCGTATGATGGTGCAAACGATTAGCGCCGGGTCAAACTTTATAAAGCCGAAGCTAAAAGAGACGACATGGTCACTGCAAAGACGTGACGATGAAGTTCGTAAAAAAATGGATGAGTACAAAAAAATAGCAGCGGCAGAAGGAGCAGGGACTGGAGCTGGTGGTATTCTCCTCGGTCTTGCTGACTTTCCGCTTTTACTTACAATTAAAATTAAATTTTTATTCGATGCAGCGACATTGTACGGATTTGATACGAGTAAACAAGAAGAGCGTCTTTTTATCCTTCACGTTTTCCAACTTGCCTTTTCAAGTGACGATCACAGAAAAGAAATATGGAAAGCAATCGAAACGTGGGATACAGAAAAAGAAAATCATATGGACTGGGAAAAGTTCCAAACAGAGTACCGAGACTATATTGATTTAGCGAAAATGCTTCAGCTCGTACCAGTAATCGGTGCCCCAGTCGGCGCATATGCGAACTATCAATTACTGCAAAGGCTTGGAGAAGTGACGATGAATTGTTATCGTATGCGATTGCTGAATAGAGATTAAAAACAAGGCGTCCTACATATGTAATGCAGGACGCCTTTTCTTAGAAGCTAAGTCCGATATAGCTAATTCCAGCTATAATCAATACGATAAAAAGTACAATGATTAATGAAAATCCGCTCTTACCAGCTTGTCCCGCTTCACCGCCGCCATTACCACCACTACCACCAAGTCCCATATGATATCCTCCTTATTCTTATATGTTGCTTTTACTTTATAACTTTCTGTATTTTCCAATAAATACCTTCTGTAGTGCTAACTAAATTGAAAATCATTTCGTTTTGTTTTATAATTTACTTACCGAACGGTAAGTAAAAATAAGTGAGGTACAGTATGACGAAGAATTTACAAACATCGCAGAACATTGTAGAGGCATCATTTAAACTTATGGCAGAACACGGCATTGAGAAGATGAGTCTTTCCATGATTGCGAAAGAGGTAGGTATTTCAAAACCGGCTATTTACTATCATTTTTCTTCTAAAGAAGCGTTAGTTGATTTTTTATTTGAAGAGATTTTTTCTGATTATCATTTTACAAAATACTTTAATGAAGAGCGGTATACGAAAGAAAACTTTGCAGAAAAGCTAATCGCAGATGGTTTACATATGCTCTCTGAGTATGAAGGGCAAGAAGGAATACTACGCGTTATCAATGAATTTATCGTAACTGCATCGCGAAATGAAAAGTATCAGAAACGTTTATTTGAAATACAAGAGGATTTTTTGCATGGTTTCCATGATTTATTGAAGAAAGGCGCGAGACTGGGCGTTGTGTCACAACATGAAACGGAAGAAAATGCTCATACGCTAGCGCTTGTGATCGATAATATGAGCAACTATATGCTCATGGGATTCCATTTAAAGTATAAAGAAATTTGGATTCGAAATGTGAAAAACGTCATGAAGGAGGAGTAAAGATGAAAATGCAAAAAAACTGGTGGCTCGGTTTTCTTGGATTTATTGGGATTTATAAAATACCAGGTATGATTGAAGCTTTTCAAGCGGATGGAAGTTGGATGAAGTTAATCGGTTTCATTTGGTTACTTTGGTTCGGATATTTTATTCCTGAGAAGAAAGAAGATTAAATTTCAATTTTCTGTAAAGTTATGTAAAATGTAGATTAAGAGTATTCATATATTAGATTACTAGATTTGGAGTGGTTACATGGATCCATTGAAAAATGAAATTCACCCTGACATGGTCAAGGTGTGGAAAGTTCGTGCTGTAATTGAAGAAGGGATCGGTATACTCGTCATTTTAGCTTACCTTTTCCTCATGATAAAGTTTGATTGGTGGGCGTGGATTTTGTATGTAATGATTGGGCTGACAGTTGTGTTCGCACCATTTTCGTACTTCTTATTCCCGAAACTACGTCAACGTTATTACAGCTACCAACTAAATGAAGAAGAACTTGAAATTCAGCATGGCCTTTTCGTTGTTAAGCGCGTATTAGTGCCGATGATTCGTGTACAGCACGTAACGATTGAACAAGGGCCAATTATGAGAAAATACGGATTAGCAGAATTACACATTTCAACAGCAGCAACTTCTCATAGCATCCCAGGTTTAACGATGTATGAAGCTGAAATGTTGAAAACGAAAATCGCAGAATTAGCGAAAGTGAGTGATGAGGATGTATAAAAGGCAGCATCCAATCACGATGTTATTAGAGTTAAAAATAACAGACTTTATACCACTCATTATTTTCATGTTTAGCTTAAACGGAAAATTCCCGTTTTGGTATTTAATTCCCGCAGCATTTGGTTTACTCACCGTTTTTTCAGCGTTTGAAAAATGGTATTACACAACATACTGGGTTGAAAATAACGTATTACATGTGAAACAAGGTCTCTTTGTGAAAAAGGAGAGCTACTTAAATAAAGAACGTGTTCAAACGATTAATACAAGTTCTAACGTACTATATCAAATGCTCGGTTTGAAAAAAATTCAGATTGAAACAGCTGGCGGGGGCGATGAAGCAGAAGTTAGCTTAGCTGGAATTACGGTAGAAGAAGCGACAGAGCTTATCGCAATGTTAAATGAGTCGGCTTCAGAATTGAAAGTAGAAACAACATCAGAAGAAGTAGAAGTAAAAGAAATCATTACAGAGGAAAAACAAGCGAGAGAATACAAATTAACGTGGAAAGAGATTTTAATAGCCTCTGTTACATCTGGTCAATTTGGATTATTATTCTCATTAATCTTTTTTGTGTATCACCAAGTAGATGAGTACATTCCGAAATGGATAGAGAATAGCGTAAAGTCGTATGTAATGGAACATGATATATATGGCTGGATTTTCATGATAGCTATTTTGCTCGTCCTTTCGTGGATTATATCGACAATTGGTTATGCGCTAAAACATGGAGATTTCACAGTGAATCGAAGAAATGACGAAGTCCGTATTTCGCAAGGATTACTGGAGAAAAAAGAACTCGTACTAAAATTGCACCGTATTCAAGGGATTACGATAAAAGAAGGTATTTTACGCCAACCGTTCGGTTATTGTGCTGTGCAAGTAGAAGTCATTCAAAGTAAGGGAACGGATGACGAAAAAGAAAAAGTTACACTGCATCCTATCATTCGAAAAGATCGAGTGCAACAGTTACTCGCGCATTTACAATTACCATACGAACTGAATGCAAATATTACTTCGTTACCAAAAGCAGCATTGCGCCGTTATCTCATTGATAGTTTCATCTTTTTCGCTATGCTCGCAATCCCGCTTACTGGAATAAGCATATACTTTGAAAAGTATTACATCATGTGGGCATTATTACCGCTCGCAATCCTTATCTTTACACTTGGATACGCAACATTTAAAACAAATGGTTACAGTGTTAACGGAGAACAAATTACACTTGTCTATCGTAGCGTCGGAAAATATACAGGACTTATTAGAAGAAGACACGTCCAATCAATGGAGAAGACACAATCATATTTCCAGCGCCGTGCGGATTTATGTACGTATAAGTTTTCGAGTGCATCATCTAGTTACAAAATAGAGCATACGAGAGTAGAAGATGCGGAGAGAATGCAGGATTGGTATAAGAAGAAGTTAAGTGAGAAATAACTTGAGAAAGCTTGCCTATTATGAAGGGCAAGCTTTTTTGTTATAGGGAAAAGAGTCGTTTAATCCATATATTAGTACAACTACAGCACACATGTATCAATACGTATGCAAAAAGGAGTATGCTTCTATTTCAGGGAAATCTATGGAATTTTTGATATAAATGGTATACTAAAATATAAATAGTATTAGGAGGTTATATATGATAAGTCAGTTGAAAAGAGAAGCACTTGATGCATTAAAAGGAAGATGGGGATTAGCGGTAGGGGCAACTTTATTAATTGGAATCCTTATTGGAGCTGTTGAAATGCTAACAACAGGTATTTTCTCGATATTTTGGGGTTGGGAAGAGGCAAGTGATTCACTTACAGTAAGTATTATAGTAATGCTTGTTATTGGTCCATTAACAATAGGTGCCTATTATCTTGTTTTAAATGCAATTCGTGGGACTGATGCTCGCATTGGTCATATATTTAGATGGTTTAGCGATGGAAGTAAGTTGATGAAGTCGTTTTTAACATATTTACTAATGTATGTATACTTGACTCTATGGACATTACTTCTTATTATTCCAGGTATTATTAAATCATTTTCTTATTCTATGACATATTTTATTTTGAATGATCATCCAGAATATACAGCGAATCAAGCGATTACTGAGAGTCGTCATATGATGAATGGACATAAAATGGATTACTTTTTACTATGCTTAAGTTTCTTAGGCTGGTTCATATTAAGTATTCTTACTATAGGAATCGGTTTCTTATGGTTAGCACCGTATTTCTACGCGACATCAGCCGCATTTTATGAAGAGATTTCAAAAGAATATTATAAAAAAGAAGGCACTACTTTCTAATAACCACCTATCCCCTAAAGAATATAGGGCACAGATAGTTTAGATGTTCTGTTTAGGGGGGATTTCAGGATAAGGTATAGGTTTTTATATAAAAATTATGCCCTCTATGTTTTAGCATAGAGGGCTATTTTTTTTGTGAAAGTAATGAATAATATATGTGAAACAAAAAAAGCGAGGTGAATGAGAGTGAGCAAATTTTTAATACCGTATTCATTTTCTATATTAAGTTTCTTTATTTCAGCAACAGCACTTGATTTATATGATAGGATGGGAAACAATAGTGAGCTGGTTTCGCCGAACATAATTGGAAAGATAATTCAATCTACTGCGCAAATGGGAGTCCTTACATTGTATTTCGGAGTACCTATTATTTTAGGTGGCTGTCTACTTGGTGAGCTATTGTTTAGAGGTATCATTTTACGATTTAGACTAAGCTATATTCTATCTTTATTATTATATTTACTTTTAGCTTTTAGTATTGTTTCTGTAACGGTTGGAATTCCAACTACATATGAGGATTCTAATACTACTTTCATGGTAATAACTATGATTTGCGCTGTTACATTCTTTATGGGCCGGAATATATGGGAGAAAAAAGAAATGAATAATGGAGTAACAGAATGAAATATACATGTCCGTGCTGCGGGTATAGAACAATAGAAGAAGAACCACCAGGTATATATGAAATTTGTAATATATGTTACTGGGAAGATGATGAGGTACAGTTTAACGATCCTGACTTTGAAGGCGGTGCAAATGAAGTCTCGTTAAGACAAGCACAGAAAAATTTTATTGCATTTGGTGCTTGCGAGGAATGTTTTGTGAAATCAGTTAGAAAGCTGACTAGCGAAGATGTGAAGGATACTAGTTGGAAGCAAATTAGTTAAATAGATTTAAATAAAAATGTTATTACTCGATGTAACAAGAGTAATAACATTTTTTTATGTAATGATGAAAGAATTAACGGCGTCTTATAAGGTAAAATAATAAAGATGATAACGTAATAGGTAGGCCTGTTTCCAAAAAGGCTTCTAAATTAAAGGATAGAAAATATCGGTCGTTAAACAACATAAAGAAGAAATGATTGTAGGAAATACCTAACACTATAAATAAAGGAATACCGATTTTTAATTCGTGACTTCCTTTTATTTTTCTATAACAAAATTCGCCTATTAAACAACCGATAAGAACAGGAATACTTCCAAGAATTGAAAGCATAATAATAGATACCCAAATCGGCCCCCATGAATCCGCATAATTTGGAACGCTTGTATACTGTAAAACATTCACAATGATAGAAAAAAACAGTAAGCATATTAAATAACTAATAGAAAATTTTTTCAATGGAATCATACTTATAAAATTTCACTTTATTTTTATGAAAATATAAACCTCTTTAAATTATAGATTAGATGTATAAGGATAATCAATTTTTATACATTTCGTGTTTATGGATATAATTTCAATAAATACAAAAGTATAGATGTATAGTCAGCTTTGTGTGTTTAATGTTATCATATTGAATGATATGGAAATTTTTAATAGAATAAGTAACTAAAAATTCAAAGGTAATGAAGCTTTTGTTGTATAAAGAAAATACTTAGTAGTAATCAACAACATTAAAAATAAGATTCGTATTTATATAAATTTAGTAGAAATGGGGTTTTAAAAAGGAATGAGTATAAGCATAACGCGGCAAAAGATTTTGGCGGCCGCTTCTCAAATTGTGCAATGTAAAGGGGTTGCTAAATTAACCTTAGAAGCAGTGGCAAAAGAGGCGGGTGTAAGTAAAGGTGGATTATTGTATCACTTTTCAAATAAAGAAGCTTTAATAGAAGGTATGATAGTCAGAGGGGTAGAGGATTATGAAGGGGCCATTTACAATAAAGTAGCGGAAGACTCAGAGAGGAAAGGGAGATGGGTTCGCTCTTTTGTAGAGGAAAGATTAAATAATGAGAGAAGAACAGAAGAGTTGTCTAGTAGTATGATGGCAGCATTCATGTTAAAACCTGAATTACTTGAGCCATTACAACAATCATTTCAGCAACTGCAAAAGAATATAGAAAACGATGAGATAGATTCAGTTTGTGCAACAATTATTAGATTAGCAGCAGATGGATTATGGTATTCGGAATATTTAGGGGTTGGCAGACTAAGCCCCGAGTTAAGAGAAAAAGTGATTCAAGCTCTTATTAGTAATTCATATAAATAGAATATACGAACTATATAATGCGAAAACAATTCACCATTGCTTCTTTAATGTAGTGGTGAATTGTTTTTTTTATTAGAAAAATAGAACAATTTTATAGAGTATTGAATTATAACCGTCCAGACGGTATAGTAATATTTGGTTTAAGAGGAAAATGAAACAAAAAAAGAATAAAAGATATTTTTAGCACACTATTCGAAAGGATAGGCCGCAAAGCTTAGAGTCTACGGTAATACATATTGGTTACTAAGATCGTCTGGTTGCACATTTTTGATGCAACCGGACGGTCTTTTTTTGTTATATAAATATAAAAAAATAGGAGGGAACTATGCAAATGAAAAGTACTAAAAGGCATATTTCAATGGTTTCATTAGTTTTTCTAGTATTATTTTCAGTGCTGAATGTGTGGGCTCCAGTTATTCAAGCTGCTGTGATGAAAAGTCCAGTGGACGAAATTAATATTTCCCGTACTGATGGCACGACATCTGAACCGTATCAAGCCTCAGATGGTATGAAAGTAGAAGTGAAGTGGTCAGCTAAAGAAAAAATAAAAAGTGGAGATCAATTCACAATTGATATGCCAAAAGAGTTTCGAAAAGACCTTATGAATATGAGTTTTCCTTTAAAAGATGCTGAAGGAAAAACAGTTGGTACATGTGAGATGAAAAAGGGTCTATTAACGTGTACTATGGGTGATTACGTAGAAGGAAAGAATAACATTAAAGGTTCTTTATTCGTAGAATTCTACTTTGGTCTAGAAGCATATGATGGTGTTAAAGAAATTCCATTAGAATTTAACGTTGATGGTCAAATCGTCAATAAAGAAGTAAATGTAAGTA
Organism: Bacillus sp. FSL K6-2944; assembly: GCF_038005385.1. Taxonomy (NCBI): domain Bacteria; kingdom Bacillati; phylum Bacillota; class Bacilli; order Caryophanales; family Bacillaceae; genus Bacillus; species Bacillus sp. FSL K6-2944. The sequence goes on from NZ_JBBOTE010000002.1 coordinate 143,204, forward strand.
ATACGACAGAGAGACCGAAGCCGCAGCCCAATACAGATAATCTATTGAAATGGGGTTCTTATAATCAAGAAGATCCTTCGATTGCTGATTGGCTTGTATATGTAAATGCAACTGGAACAGAAATGCAAGATCTTAAATTAACAGATACATTAGGACCTGGGCATGAGTTAATTACAGACAGCGTAGTATTAGAAGAGGCTGTATTTGAAGATGGTTATGCACCAACAAATATTAAGCCAGCAGATTTATCTAACATTAAAATTAATGCAACAAAGGCTGGATTTACAATTGAGTTTCCAGACAGTTCAAAAGGCTATATTTTAAGATATAAAACAAAGGTTACAAATCCTGCTGCGAAGCCTCATAAAAATACTGTGAAATTAGAAGGTAAAAATATTAAAACTGAAGAAAAAGTAGGACAAGTATTTGTAAGTGGTGGGGGAGGATCCGGTTCAGGTGACAATAATCCACCTAGCATTGAAAAAAATATAGTTGATGAGAATGGCAAGCTTGTAGAGAATGAGCAGTTAACAAAAATGGATCAAGTGATTCAATACCAAGTTGGTACACACATACCGAACGATCCTCCTAAATACACATCTATGGTAATTAGTGATGATTTAGAAGATGTTTTAGAAGTATTAGAGGCAAAAGTGTATGATCAAAATGGCCAAGATATTACTTCTAAAGGAACGTTAAATATAGATAAACAAAGAAGTGAAGTAACATTTACGTTTGGTGAGAATTTTGACTATAAGTCATATGAAGACCAGAGAATCAATCTTAGTATCAAGGCGAAAATTAAAAATAATGCAGACTTATCTTCTTACGTAGATAAGAAGATTCCTAATAAAGCGGAATTACATTTTGATGATAAAACATTAACATCAAAAGAAGTAACTATTACGCCGCCTGAAGCTCCAAAAGACGGTACAGTATCGATTCATAAAATAGATTCTGAGAATCCGAACAAAGGGTTAAAAGGTGCCGAATTTGAAGTTCGAAATAGTGCAAATGAAGTTGTTGCAAAACTGAAAACGGACGAAAAAGGTTTTTCAGTACCTCAAACTTTAGCTCCTGGGACGTATAAAGTTTATGAAACAGTAGCACCAGAAGGATATCAAAAATTAAAAGAACCAGTAGAGGTTACACTTCAAGCTGGAGAAACAAAAACAATTGAAATTAAAAATACTATGCAAAAGGGTCAAATTGAAGTAAAAAAAATTGATTCGGAAAATGGTGAAAAACCATTAGCAAATGCAGAGTTTGATATAGTAAAAGACGGTGTAGTAGTCGAACATATTGTTACAGATAAAGATGGTAAGGCAATCTCTAAACCGTTAGCACCAGGGAAATATATTTTAAAAGAAACGAAAGCGCCTGAAGGCTACCAATTAAAAGAAACAGAGTTCGAAGTAAATGTAACAGGGGACGGCATATTCCCAATACAAGTGGAAAATGCAATGGTAGACAAAGGTAATATAGAAATTACAAAATTGGACAAAGAAAACGGAGCAGTATTAGCGGGTGTCGAATTTGAAGTCCAAGATGAGAAAGATGAAGTAGTAAGAAAAGTAGTAACAGATAAAGAAGGAAAAGCAAACGTTTCAGATTTATCAGTAGGAAAGTACAAATTAGTAGAGACGAAAAGTTTACCAGGTTATAAAAAGCTAACAGAACCAGTACCATTTGAAATAAAAAAGGTATGACAAAAGCTTTAGCAATAAAAGTAGAAAATGAGCAGTTAGACAAAGGCTCAGTAGAAATTACAAAAATAGATAAAGATAGTCAAAAAGTATTAGAAGGCGTAGTCTTCGAAGTGCAAGATGAGCAAGGCAAAGTAGTAACAGAAGTAAAAACAGATAAAGATGGTAAAGCAAAAATCTCTGATTTATCAGTAGGGAAGTACAAATTAGTAGAGACGAAAAGTTTACCAGGCTACAAAAAGCTAACAGATTCAGTATCATTCGAAATTACAAAAGGTATGACAACAGTCCTATCGTTGAAAGTAGAAAATGAACAGTTAGATAAAGGTTCAGTAGAAATTACAAAAATAGATAAAGACAGCAAAAAAGCATTAAAAGGCGTAGTCTTTGAAGTGCAAGATGAAGCTGGAACAGTAGTAAAGGAAGTAAAAACAGATAAAGATGGTAAAGCAAAAATCTCAGATCTATCAGTAGGAAAGTACAAATTAGTAGAGAAAGAAAGTTTACCAGGCTATAAGAAATTAACAGAGCCAGTATCGTTTGAAATTACAAAAGGTATGACCGAGATCTTATCATTAAAAATAGAAAATGAAATGGTAGATACGGGAAATATAGAGATAACAAAGATAGATAAAGATAATAAAGCACCGTTAGCGGGAGTAACATTCATCGTACAAGATGAAAAGGGTAAGGAAGTTACGAAAGTAACGACAGATAAAGAAGGAAAAGCAAATGTTTCAGATTTACCTGTAGGAAAGTATGAATTAGTAGAGGTAGAAAGTTTACCAGGTTATAAAAAGTTAGAAAAACCAGTATCATTTGAAATTAAAAAAGGCATGACTGAGGTTCTATCATTAAAAGTAGAAAATGAAATGGTGGATACAGGGAATGTAGAGATAACAAAAATAGATAAAGATAGTAAAGCTCCATTAGAAAATGTTGTATTTGAAGTACGTGATTCAAAAGGAAAAGTAGTTGCGAAAGTAAAAACGGATAAAGAAGGAAAAGCAAACGTTTCAGATTTATCTATTGGAAAGTATGAGTTGGTAGAAGTAGAAACACCGGCAGGATACAAACCACTAGAAAAGCCAATTTCATTCGAAATTGAAAAGGGTAGAGTAACAGCATTACAATTGACTGTAGAAAATGAATTAGTGGATACAGGAAATGTAGAAATTACAAAAGTAGATAAAGAAAATAAAGATGCTTTAGCTGATGCAGTCTTTGAAATTCAAGATGAAGCAGGACAAGTAGTCGCTAAAATAACGACAGATAAAAAAGGACAAGCACAAGTTACTAATTTATCAGTCGGCACATACAAGTTAGTAGAAGTAAAAGCACCAAAAGGATATAAACAATTAGTAGATCCGATTACTTTCCAAATTGAAAAAGGTATGACAAAATCTCTTGCTTTAACAGTAGAAAACGAAATGTTAGACAAGGGAAATGTGGAAGTAACAAAAGTAGATAAAGATAGTCAAAAAGTATTAGAAGGCGTAGTCTTCGAAGTACAAGACGACAAAGGAAAAGTAGTAACAGAAGTACAAACAGATAAAAATGGTAAAGCAAAAATCTCAGACTTATCTGTAGGAAAGTACAAATTAGTAGAGAAAGAAAGCTTACCAGGTTACAAAAAGTTAACGGAACCAGTATCATTCGAAATTAAAAAAGGTATGACAAAAGTCTTATCATTGAAAGTAGAGAACGAACAGTTAGATAAAGGTTCAGTAGAAATTACAAAAGTGGACAAAGAAAGTGGCGCAGTATTAGCGGGCGTAACATTCGAAGTGCAAGATGAAAAAGGAAAAGTAGTAACAAAAGTAACGACAGATAAAGAAGGACAAGCAACAATTTCAGATTTACCAGTAGGAAAATATAAGCTAGTAGAGGTAGAAAGCTTACCAGGATATAAAAAACTAGTGAAACCAGTATCATTCGAAATCAAAAAAGGTATGACAGAAGTTTTATCACTAAAAGTAGAGAATGAGCTAGTAGATAAAGGTTCAGTAGAAATTACAAAAGTGGACAAAGAAAGTGGCGCGTTATTAAAAGGCGTAACATTCGAAGTGCAAGATGAGCAAGGCAAAGTAGTAACAAAAGTAACAACAGATAAAGAAGGAAAAGCGAAAATTTCAGATCTATCTGTAGGGAATTACAAACTAGTAGAAGTAGAAAGCTTACCAGGCTACAAAAAGCTAACAGAGCCAGTATCATTCGAAATTAAAAAGGGTATGATAGAAGTCTTATCATTAAAAGTAGAGAATGAACAGTTAGACAAAGGTTCAGTAGAAATTACAAAAGTAGATAAAGATAGTCAAAAAGTATTAGAAGGCGTAGTCTTCGAAGTACAAGATGAGCAAGGCAAAGTAGTAACAGAAGTACAAACAGATAAAAATGGTAAAGCAAAAATCTCAGACTTATCTGTAGGAAAGTACAAATTAGTAGAGAAAGAAAGCTTACCAGGCTACAAACAATTAACAGAACCAGTATCATTCGAGATCAAAAAAGGTATGACGAAAGTTTTATCATTGAAAGTAGAGAACGAACAGTTAGATAAAGGTTCAGTAGAGATTACAAAAGTGGACAAAGAAAGTGGCGCAGTATTAGCGGGCGTAACATTCGAAGTGCAAGATGAAAAAGGCAAAGTAGTAACAAAAGTAACGACAGATAAAGAAGGACAAGCAACAATTTCAGATTTACCAGTAGGAAAATATAAGCTAGTAGAGGTAGAAAGCTTACCAGGATATAAAAAACTAGTGAAACCAGTATCATTCGAAATCAAAAAAGGTATGACAGAAGTTTTATCACTAAAAGTAGAGAATGAATTAGTAGATAAAGGCTCAGTAGAAATTACAAAAGTAGATAAAGATAGTCAAAAAGTATTAGAAGGCGTAGTCTTCGAAGTACAAGACGACAAAGGAAAAGTAGTAACAGAAGTAAAAACAGATAAAAATGGTAAAGCAAAAATCTCAGACTTATCTGTAGGAAAGTACAAATTAGTAGAGAAAGAAAGCTTACCAGGCTACAAAAAGCTAACAGAGCCAGTATCATTCGAAATTAAAAAGGGTATGACAGAAGTCTTATCATTAAAAGTAGAGAATGAACAGTTAGACAAAGGTTCAGTAGAAATCACAAAAGTAGATAAAGATAGTCAAAAAGTATTAGAAGGCGTAGTCTTCGAAGTACAAGACGACAAAGGAAAAGTAGTAACAGAAGTACAAACAGATAAAAATGGTAAAGCAAAAATCTCAGACTTATCTGTAGGAAAGTACAAATTAGTAGAGAAAGAAAGCTTACCAGGTTACAAACAATTAACAGAACCAGTATCGTTTGAAATTACAAAAGGTATGACAGAAGTTCTATCATTAAAAATAGAAAATGAAATGGTAGATACGGCAAATGTAGAAATTACAAAAATAGATAAAGATAATAAGGCACCGTTAGCAGGTGTAGTCTTTGAAGTACAAGACGACAAAGGCAAGGTAGTAACGAAATTAACGACAGATAAAGCTGGAAAAGCAACAGTTTCAGATTTATCAGTAGGAAAGTACAAGCTAGTAGAAGTAGAGAGTTTACCAGGCTACAAAAAATTAGAAAAGCCTGTACCATTTGAAATTACAAAAGGTATGACAAAATCTTTAGCGTTCACTGTAGAAAATGAAATGGTAGATACGGGGAATGTAGAAATCACAAAAATAGATAAAGACAGTAAAGCACCATTAGAAAATGTTGTATTTGAAGTACGTGACTCAAAAGGCAAAGTAGTTGTGAAAGTAACGACGGATAAAGAAGGAAAAGCAAACGTTTCAGATCTATCAGTAGGAAAATACAAATTAGTAGAGACGAAGAGCTTACCAGGTTACAAAAAGTTAACGGAACCAGTATCATTCGAAATTACAAAAGGTATGACAAAAGTCTTATCATTGAAAGTAGAGAACGAACAGTTAGACAAAGGTTCAGTGGAGATTACAAAAATGGCCGCTGAAAGCAAGGAAGTCTTATCAGGAGCTGTGTTTGAAGTTCATGATGAAAAGGGAAAAGTAGTAGTGAAAGTAACAACAGATAAAGATGGCAAGGCAAAAATCACAGATCTATCTGTAGGTAACTACACACTAGTAGAAGTAGAAGCACCAAAGGGATATGAAAAATTAACTAATCCAATTCCATTTGAAATTACAAATGGAATGATAAATGCAGTTCAATTAGAAGTATTAAACAAATTGAATCATTTAGCACCACCAGGTCCAGAAACACCAGATCCAGAAAAGCCTGGAACACCAGATCCAGAAAAACCTGGAACACCAGATCCAGAAAAGCCTGGAACACCGGATCCGGAGAAACCTGGAACACCGAATCCAGAAAAACCTGGAACACCAGATCCAGAAAAACCTGGAACACCAGATCCAGAAAAGCCAGGGACACCGAATCCAGAGAAACCTGAAAAAGAATTACCGAAGACAGGGCAGAAAATGCCTGTGGAACCATATATGGGAGCACTTCTTGTAATGATGAGTTTTGGGTTACTCGTATTAGGTAGAAAACAGCAGAGATAATAAAGGTGAAAAGGTATCCTCAAAGTATTTGAGGATACCTTTTTTAGCATAAAAAAAAGCATCTAGCAAAAGTACTAGATGCAAATAAAAACACAAGGGAAGACAAAATTCTTCCCTTTTCCCGTATGTAATTATATCAAAAAATTTATAAAAAACTAGCTATATTTAAAATATAATTTTTAAAAAAGTTATATACATAAATAATTGCGATACGCGCAGTTTTATCTTTCTGAAAAATCCATTTCTTTAATTTCGAATATTAAGACTAATGTTGATAAATCTTCAGATAATTAGAAAAAATAACCAAAAGGATATATAATATTGCTTAATAAATAATTTTAATGAATTACATATATTTCATTTGGTGTATTAATTGAATATCATAATTTTCAATTTTATTAAGCAAGAATCTCGGTTACTTATTGCATTTCTAACATAGGGTGAGATAGAAAAATACAATAGTGTGGAGGTTTTGATAATGACGTTTGTTCTTAGTAAAATGAATGGGTTTAGCATAGAAGAAAAGGTACATGAATTTGAATCTAAAGGATTCCTTGAAATCTCAAATGAAATCTTTTTACAAGAGGAAGAGAATCATCGTTTATTAACACAAGCACAGTTAGATTATTATAATTTGGAAGATGATGCGTACGGTGAATGCCGTGCTAGATCTTATTCAAGGTATATAAAGTATGTTGATTCACCAGATTATATTTTAGATAATAGTAATGATTACTTCCAATCTAAAGAATATAACTATGACGATGGCGGGAAAGTTAGACAGTTCAATAGCATAAATGATAGCTTTTTATGCAATCCTTTAATTCAGAATATCGTGCGTTTCGATACTGAATTTGCATTTAAAACAAATATAATAGATACAAGTAAAGACTTAATTATAGGTTTACATCAAGTAAGATATAAAGCTACTAAAGAAAGACCATCTTTTAGTTCACCTATTTGGTTACATAAAGATGATGAACCAGTAGTATTTTTACACCTTATGAATTTAAGTAATACAGCTATTGGTGGAGATAATTTAATAGCTAATTCTCCTCGAGAAATTAATCAGTTTATAAGTTTGAAGGAGCCTTTAGAAACTTTAGTATTTGGACAAAAGGTCTTCCATGCCGTAACGCCACTTGGAACAGAATGTAGTACGGAGGCTTTTCGTGATATTTTATTAGTAACATTTTCTTATAAGGAGACAAAATGAGAGAGAATAAAATAATTATGATTTCTGGAGCCAATAGCGGTATAGGTCATGCTTGTATAAAATACTTTTTAGAAAAATCATTTTATGTAATAGCGCTTGATATTCATAATAATAATTTAATAGATTATATGAAAACAGATATGCCTTTGAAAGTAGTGCAAATTGATTTAAGTAATAGCGAAGCGATTCATAATCTTTTTACTCAATTAGATTTAGAAAAGCTTTCTCCTGATATATTAATAAATGCAGCTGGTATTCGAGAGATAACACCTGTTTTACATTTATCCGATGATATGTTTAAAAAAGTAATTGATGTAAATTTAGTAGCCCCATTTATCCTTTCTAGGGAAGTAGCTAAGCGATGGTGTGAATCGAAAATAAAAGGTTGTATTGTGAATATAGCATCGGTTTCTGGATTAATGGCTGAACCAGAGCGAGCTGCTTATGTTGCATCAAAGCATGCTTTAATCGGATTGACTAAACAGATGGCTATGGAATTTGGGAAGCAAAATATAAGGGTAAATAGCATTTCTCCCGGTGTTATTAGAACCGAACTTACAGAAGAATACTTTAGTAATAAAGCCTTGATGTCTATGATAAAAAGTAATCAATCTTTAGATACTTGGGGGTTGCCGCAGGATATTGTTTCATGTATTGAGTACTTGATTTCTGATCAGGCCCGCTTTATTACTGGTTCTAATTTTGTAATTGATGGTGGTTGGACTGCTGGGAAAAATTTATAATTGAGTGTTTTTGAGGAAAAGCACCTGTCCTTTTTTTAGGCTGGTGTTTTTCTCACTATAAACCGAGTTTTTATTGGAGGGGGATTAATTTGCTTCAAAAGAGTTTTAAGCAAGAGAAAACGGTACCGGCCTTAAAGATGATAGCATCAATGGTTATCTTTGGATCAGTTGGATTTTTTTCTGTTCAAACAAACTTACCTTCGTTTGAATTAGTGTTTGTAAGGTGTATTTTTGCGACAATATTTTTAAGTGTATGCTGGTTGCTTACAGGGCAATATAAACAAGATAAATGGGAACGAAAAGAAGTTATTCAAGTTTTAATATGTGGTTTTTTCTTAGTATTTAATTGGGTTTTCTTATTTAAAGCCTTTGAAAATATGTCAGTTACCATTGCTATCTCAGTTTATCATCTTGCACCAGTAATTGTACTGTTAATTGGAAGTATCGTCTTTAAAGAAAAATTAACATTCATATCTATCATTTCAATAATTGTGTGTTTTGCAGGAGCTTTATTAATTGCTGGTATTGATGGAAGCTTCTCTGTCGGCTCATTAATGTCTTCAGGTATGATATGGGGATTTCTTGCGGCTCTCTTTTATGCATTTACAACTTTATTTGGTAAAGGGATTAACAAAATGAGTGCGTATGCAATGACATTTTTACAAACATTCTTGGGGATATTTCTTTTAATACCATTTATAGATTTAGATGCTTTTAGTGGCCTCACTCAAAGTAATTGGACATATATTATAGCTACTGGTTTTATTCACACAGGGATAGTATATTATCTGTTTTTTGATAGTTTACGCTATTTATCTACAAAAACAATCTCAATATTAGTTTTTTTAGATCCGGCAGTGGCAATATTATTAGATACTGTACTTACTGGATTCCGTCCAACTTTAATGCAAATAACAGGAATTCTTTTTATTTTTATTGGCATGACTTTAACATTAAAAAAATCTAAAGATAAAAAACTAAGCCAAAAAGAAAAGCGAATTGAAAGCGATGCTAGTATATCTCAACAATAATGAAATATATTGTGTATAAAACGATAAACCTTGCATGAATCATGTAAGGTTTATTTTAGTTCAATATAATTCATATTTATAATACATAATTTTCAAAACTGAGGTATGTGTTTCTTTAATATGCTTTTGATTCAACTATTTTTATTTGACTATAAATTTACAAAAATGTATATAAAACCTTATTTTTTGATAATATATAAGTAATAAATTCATAGAATTGGAGTGATGAGATGCAGCCGTTAGAAAGGGAGATTCATTCTAATATGCTGAAAGTGTGGAGGATGCACGCTTTAATTGGGGCGGTAGTTATACTAACAGTCGTAATTGCGTATTTCTTTTTTATGAGTAACTTTAACTGGTGGGGCTGGTTGTTCGGACTATTAGTAACAGGAGCTATTACATTTATTCCCCTTGATTATTTTGTGTTTCCAAATTTACGTCAACGCTATTATAGTTACAGATTAAATGAAGAAGAGATTGAGATTCAAAAGGGAATGTTTGTTGTAAAACGCGTACTTATTCCGATGATCCGTGTGCAGCACGTAACGATTGAGCAAGGGCCGATCATGAGAAAGTATAATTTAGCAGAATTACATATTTCAACAGCCGCAACTTCTCATAGTATTCCAGGTTTAACGAAAGAAGAAGCAGAACAGCTGAAAAGACAAATTGGAGAACTTGCGAAAGTGAGTGATAAGGATGTATAAGAGGCAACATCCGATTACGATATTGTTAGGTATTAGGATTGCGAGTTTGTTGCCACTTATTATTCTTGTTTTATTTAAACCTGATGAACAAGTGGAACCTTGGTATTTATTTTATCTTTTTCTTCTGGTTGTTTTATTCATCATGGCTATTTTTTCAGCAATTAAATGGTATTTTAAAGTGTACTGGATTGAGAATAATATTTTACATATAAAGCACGGTGTTTTTGTAAAGAAGGAAAGCTATTTAAATAAAGAGCGTGTACAAAATATTAGTACGTCTTCTAACATCATTTATCAAATGCTCGGACTTATGAAGTTAAATATAGAAGTAGCCGGTGGTGGTAATGAACCAGAAGTGATGTTGGCTGGTATTAAAGAAGACGAGGCAAAACATTTAATTTCTTTATTACATAAGAAAGAAACTACTGTAAAAGAAGAAATAGAAGAGGAAGAAAGCAAGACGGTTTATCAGTTAACAGCGAAAGAGGTTTTAGCCGCAGCGATTACATCTGGTCGGTTCGGACTAGTGTTCTCTGGACTGGTACTTCTTTACACAAAGTTTGATTTTGTTCTTCCTGAAGGATTCACAAGTAAAGTAGAAGCGTATGTGATGGGAAACGGTGTTTATAAACTAATTGTAATTGCATTAATTTTAATGGCAATTTCGTGGATTATTTCCACGGCTGGATATGTGTTGAAATATGCAAACTTTAAAATTGAGCGAAAAGGGGAAGAGATTCGTATCGTTCAAGGATTATTTGAAAAGAAAGAGTTTGTCTTAAAATTGCACCGCATTCAAGCGATTACTGTAAAAGAAGGTATGCTTCGCCAGCCGTTTGGCTATTGTGCTGTTGAAGTGGAAGCAATTCAAAGTATTGGAGCAGCAAGTAACGAAGTAATGTTGCATCCATTTATGAAGAAAAAAGATGTACAGCACCTGATCACATATTTAGAGTTACCATATGAAATCGAAGCGGAGATCGTTCACTTACCAAAAACAGCGTTGCGTCGTTATTTCATTATGGGCTGGTTAATAAGTATCATACTCACAGTTCTAATTGCCAGCGTGAGTATATATTTTAAACAATATATTGCGTTGTTTGTTATTTTACCGTTATTTATCGTGTTTTCGTTACTTGCGTATGCTAGATATAAAAGTGGCGGTTATGAATTAAGAGAAAATCAACTAACGGTTGTATATCGTAATTTTTCGAAATATACAGGAATAATGCGAAGAAGACATGTTCAAGCAGTAGGTTATAATCAATCGTATTTTCAAAGAAAAGATGAATTATGTACAACTCTTGTAGCGGTAGCTGGGCGCGGTTATGAAGTAAAGCATATGAGAAAAAAAGATTCACTTCGTATATATAATTGGTACAAAGAAAAAGGAAACACCGGTGTGTAATGGTGTTTCCTTTTTGTCATTAAATTGATATCTTTAGTCGAATCGTTGATATATTTCAAGATGTGATAGATATATTCGGAAAATCGTTGATATAATTTCACGTACTGTTAGTGTTGTATTATGTTTTAATTAAACTAACACATCAAAAGTAGTCACAAAAGATGGACGAGAGAAAATACTCTTTTGCTGTTCCGCATGTGGATGCGCTGGAGCTTGTCCTTCTGCTTGTACAGGGCGTTTCTTATGAGCGTTTTCGAATGAACGTGATTCTGTCCAGTCTTTAAAGTTTTGCTCTGTTTCCCACATCGTTAAGATGACGTATGTATCGTTACTTAATGGACGTAGAACACGGATTGCTTGGAATCCTGGTTCGTTTTCAATAAGGCCTGCGCGGTTTTTAAAGCGGTTTTCAAATACTGGGCGACCTTCGTCTGTGACAGAAATGTTGTTACAAACGATATAGCCAGGTTGTCCTTTAAATTCACCGACAGCATCTAGTACGTCATACTTAAGTGAGCCTTCTACAGATTCTTCTGTATTTTCTTTATAAAACATATTTTTTTCATCATTTTTTGCAGTGAAATGTGCTTGTTCTAGAGGTGTTTCGTATGAAATAATAGCCTTCATTTTAATGCCCCCTTAATAGTTTGTTTCTATTATATCAACTCTCTTAAAAAACTTCGAAGATTATATACATAAAGATACTTCTTTTTCAAATAATAAATGTACCATCATTTGGAAAGAAGGACGATGTATGAAGAAAGTAAAGTGGACTTTATTAGGCGGCGTCGCAACGTTCGTAGTAGCGATTGTAATCTATAAACTTATCGTGTTAGCTGGTGGCTATATGATGGATGAAAAGCAGCTCGTTTTCCACTCTTCATCACGTATCGTTGACCAGAAAGGGAAAGAAATTACGAAATTATACGTAGAAAATAGAGACCTCGTACCGATCGAGCAAATTCCGAAGTATGTGCAGCAGGCGTTTGTTGCGGTGGAAGATTCTCGTTTTTATGAGCATCAAGGGATTGATTATCCGTCTATATTCCGTGCTCTTTATAAAGATACGTTAGCTAGAGAAAAGGTAGAGGGCGGTAGTACCATTACGCAGCAACTCGCTAAAAACGTCTTTTTAACTCGTGAAAAAACATTTACGCGCAAATTGAAGGAAGTCGCAATTTCTCTTCAATTAGAGCAAAAATATACGAAGCAACAAATTCTTGAAATGTATATGAATCATATTTATTTTGGTCATGGGGCTTACGGCATTCAAGCGGCAGCAAAGTTGTATTTTAATAAAAATGTTGAGGATTTAACAGTAGAGGAAGGGGCAATGCTTGCAGGCCTTCCGAAGTCACCAAACGGATATTCACCGTACTATTCTGCAGAGAAGAGTAAGGAACGCCGTGATCTAGTGTTGTCACTTATGCATAAACAAGGCTATTTGACTGCAGAAGAAAGCGTTCGTTATCAAGGGAAGACAATTGCTCTATATAAAAATTCAGATGAGAATGAGCTTGCATATATGCCGTATATTGATATGGTCATAGATGAAGCCGCTCGTTTATACGGGTTGTCTCATCAAGAAGTACTTCGCGGAGGATATACGTTTGTCGTACCTATGGATGAAAAGATTCAAAAGGTAGCATATAACCAGTTTCAAGATGCAAGGAATTTCCCTGGGAAAGAAGAGGGGGCGCAAGGTGCTTTCTTATTAATGGATAATCGTACGGGAGGGATTAAAGCGGCGATTGGGGGAAGAAAGTACGTCCCGAGAGGATTTAATCGTGTTTTTGCCAAAAGGCAGCCTGGATCTGTTTTAAAACCACTTATCGTTTATGCACCAGCACTAGAAACGAAAAAGTATAATCCGTATTCTTTATTAACGAATGAAAGAAATTCTTTTGAAGGGTATGAACCTCGAAATTATAATCATGAGTATTCAAAAGAAATGACGATGTATGATGCGATTTTAGAGTCGGCAAATGTACCGGCAGTTTCTTTATTAAATGAGTTAGGGGTAGAAGAAGGAAAGCAATATTTAGAAAAAGGAAATGTTCATATTGCAGATGCTGGTTTAAGTACAGCGCTTGGCGGATTGAAAAATGGCGTTTCAACATTTGATCTTGTAAAAATGTACCGTTCATTTTTAGCAAATGGAAATATTATCGAGCCGCACGTTATTGATAAAGTATTAAACAGACACGGTGCAGTCATCGGGGAATCTCCAAAAGTAGAGACAAAAATCTTCTCGAAGCAGACAGCATGGTATATGACGAAAATGCTAGAAGGAGTTGTGAAGGAAGGGACAGCAAGAGTTGGTGTATATAACGGTGCGTTAGCTGGAAAAACGGGTACAACTTCATTGCCAAATGACGATAAGGGAGCAAGAGATATGTGGTTCGTTGGTTATACACCGAACTTAGTAGGCGCTGTTTGGATTGGTTATGACCGTACGGATAAGGAGCATCAGTTGCAAGGAGAAAGTGCATCTGCGACAAAATTGTTTAAGAAAATTTTAACGAAGTCTAATGTAGAACATAAAGAGAAGTTTATGAAGCCTGAAGGTGTGGAAACAATCGGCGCTCCGATTCGGCTGCGCAAAATTGAAGATGTAAAAATGAAATTATCATTTAGCCCTTTCGGTTTATTTAAAGCAAAATTAAGCTGGACGCCACTTCCAGATAACAGAATTATGTACCGAATCTATAGAGTGGAGAACGGAATTCATACGCATGTTAGCACTGTAAATGGTGCTGGGGAATATGAGGAAAAGTTCGTTAACATATTTTCAAAACCGAGCTTTTACGTTGTACCATATAATACACAAACGAATCGTGAAGGAGAAAAGTCAAAAGTAGCTAAACCATAGTTTTTCTCTGTGTTATAATAAGAATGTTGTGAAAATAGTAAGCGTTTTTAAGAATGTTTGTGTCAATTTAATGAACAACGTACATAATATTATGCATTTTGTTTTTACAAGCTGTATAGTAAAAAAAGATAAATATCGAACGTATTCGAAGCATTGGTAAGGAAGGGAGCAAGGGTCTTGGTAAGAACTATAAATGAGACATTTTTAAAAGCATGTAGGGGGGAACGTACCGATTATGTACCAGCATGGTATATGCGTCAAGCAGGTCGTTCACAGCCGGAATATAGAAAGATTAAAGAAAAGTATTCTTTATTTGAAATTACACACAATCCAGAGTTATGTGCTTACGTTACAAAATTGCCAGTTGATCAATATAACGTAGACGCAGCAATTCTTTATAAAGATATTATGTCACCACTACCTGCAATTGGTGTGGATGTAGAAATTAAATCAGGTATTGGCCCAGTTATCGATAACCCAATCCGTTCTTTACAAGACGTAGAAAAACTAGGGGAAATCAATCCAGAAGATGACGTACCGTACATACTAGATACAATTCGTTTATTAACGACAGAAATGTTAGACGTACCGTTAATCGGTTTTTCAGGAGCTCCATTTACATTAGCGAGCTATATGATTGAAGGCGGACCATCTCGTAACTACCATAATACGAAAGCGTTCATGTATGCAGAGCCGAAAGCTTGGTTCGCTTTAATGGATAAACTAGCAGATATGGTTATTACATATTTAAAAGCGCAAATTAACGCAGGAGCAAAAGCAGTTCAAATTTTCGATTCTTGGGTTGGAACAGTAAATGTAGCGAATTATCGCGTATTTATTAAACCAGCAATGGAGCGTATTTTTGCAGAAGTTCGTAAGATGGGTGTTCCAATGATTATGCACGGCGTAGGAGCTGCACACTTAGTGAATGAGTGGCACGACTTACCGCTTGATGTAGTCGGCTTAGATTGGCGCTTACCGATTGAAGAAGCACGTGCACGGGGCGTTCATAAGGCGGTACAAGGTAATATGGACCCTTCATTCTTACTTGCACCATGGTCTGTTCTTGAAGAACATGTAAAAGGTATTTTAGATCAAGGGATGAAACAGCCGGGTTATATCTTTAACCTAGGTCACGGTGTATTCCCAGAAGTAAATCCAGATACATTAAAACGTTTAACTACATTTATTCATGAATACTCTAAAGGGCAGTTAGCGAAGTAAAGGAGCATTGCTGTATGAAAAAGAAAATTGGTTTGCTTGTAATGGCATACGGAACGCCATATAAAGAAGAAGATATTGAACGTTACTATACACATATTCGCAGAGGAAGAAAGCCAAGTCCTGAAATGCTGGAAGATTTAACAGAGCGTTACCGTGCAATTGGTGGTATTTCTCCTTTAGCTACTATTACATTAGAGCAAGCTAAGAAGTTAGAGAAGCGTTTAAATGAAGTACAAGATGAAGTAGAGTACCATATGTATCTTGGCTTAAAACATATTGAACCGTTTATTGAAGATGCGGTGAAAGATATGCATAACGACGGAATACAAGATGCAATCGCACTTGTTCTTGCACCTCACTATTCTACGTTTAGCGTGAAATCGTACGTTGGACGAGCACAAGAAGAAGCTGAGAAACTTGGAAACTTAACAATTCATGGCATTGATAGCTGGTATAAAGAGCCGAAATTCATCCAGTACTGGGTCGATGCAGTGAAAGGTATATATAACGGTATGTCAGATGCAGAGCGTGAAAAAGCAGTATTAATCGTATCTGCACATAGCTTACCAGAGAAAATTATTGCAATGGGCGATCCATATCCAGATCAATTAAATGAAACAGCGGACTATATCGCGCGCGGAGCTGAAGTAGCAAACTATGCAGTAGGCTGGCAAAGTGCAGGAAACACACCAGATCCTTGGATTGGTCCAGATGTACAAGATTTAACGAGAGAACTAAATGAAAAGCACGGTTATACTTCATTCGTATATGCACCAGTTGGATTTGTTGCGGAACATTTAGAAGTTTTATATGATAACGACTTTGAGTGTAAAGTTGTAACGGATGAAATTGGCGCGAAATATTATCGTCCAGAAATGCCAAATGCAGCGGACGCATTTATTGATTGTTTAACAGATGTTGTATTAAAGAAAAAAGAATCTGTACTGTAAGAAGAAAGGGGGAGCCTGCTTGAGGAAAAAGGTTGTGATCATCGGCGGAGGCATCACTGGATTAACAGCAATGTATAACTTACAAAAAAATATTCATGAAAAAAACTTGCCGATTGATACATTACTTATAGAAGCATCGGGTAAACTTGGCGGAAAAATTCAAACCGTTCGAAAAGATGGATTTACAATTGAGCGCGGACCAGATTCTTTCTTAGCACGAAAAGAAAGTGCAGCTAGATTAGTGAAAGAATTAGGTCTTGGCGATGAACTTGTAAATAATCAAGCCGGTCAATCATTTATCCTTGTAAACAATCGGTTACATAAAATGCCGAATGGATCAATGATGGGAATTCCAACGCAAATTACGCCGTTTCTATTTTCCGGGCTGTTCTCCCCAATTGGTAAACTAAGAGCTGGCTTTGATCTATTAATGCCGAGGTCAAAGCCAGTATCTGACCAATCACTCGGACAATTTTTCAGACATCGTCTTGGAAACGAAGTGGTTGAAAACTTAATAGAGCCGTTACTATCGGGTATTTATGCAGGGGATATTGATGAAATGAGCTTAATGTCAACATTCCCGCAAATGTATCAAATTGAGCAGAAACATCGCAGTATTTCACTCGGTATGCGTACGCTCGCTCCGAAAGAAGAGAAAGCTGAACCGAAAAAGGGAATGTTCCAAACAGTGAAAACAGGTTTAGAATCTATCGTAAAATCTCTCGAAGCAAAGATGCATGAAGGTACGATAATAAAGGGAACTCGCATTGAAAAAGTTGCAAAACAGGGTGATGGTTATACGATTACTCTTAGTAACGGAAAAGAAATAGAAGCAGACGCCATCGTAGTGGCAACTTCGCATAAAGTATTGCCGTCCATGTTTGCTCAGTACAAGCAGTTTCGTTTCTTCCGTAATATTCCAGCCACATCCGTTGCGAATGTGGCACTTGCTTTCCAAAAGTCTGCAATCCAGCGCGATATTAATGGTACAGGATTTGTCGTATCACGAAATAGCGATTACACCATTACAGCATGTACGTGGACGCATAAAAAATGGCCACATACAACGCCAGAAGGAAAAACACTCCTTCGCTGTTACGTTGGACGTGCTGGTGATGAAGCGGTTGTAGAACAAACTGAAGAAGAACTCGTTCAGCTCGTACTAGAAGATTTAAGGAAGACGATGGATATTACAGAGGATCCAGAGTTTACAATCGTAAGCCGCTGGAAAGAAGCGATGCCTCAATATACAGTAGGCCATAACGAGCGAATGAAAAAGCTCACAACATTTATGGAGAAAGAGTTGCCTGGTATATACTTGGCAGGTAGCTCCTATGCTGGTGCTGGACTTCCAGACTGTATGAATCAAGGTGAGGAAGCTGCAAAGCGTGTATTATCTCATTTGGAGAAAGTAATAGATGCTGAATTAATCGCACAATAAATTATAAGAAACGCCTTCAATCATATTGAAGGCGTTTCGTTTATTATATAAAATACTTATTCGCCAATAAACATATATAAGTTATTTGGCTTTATAATAGCATCTCCTGCATAAATAACCCACTCTGTTAAGTTATCAAAATCTAAATGATAAGAATTTCCTTCACTCATATCTTCTATAAAATATGGTTCATTAATGAGTATTCCTTGAATGAAATCTTCCGTAATGTTTTGCATTTCAAACCACATATGTTCACTTTTTCCTTCTTCGTAGGAGACACCAAACTTAGCAAGGAAACGAAAATCTTCATTTGATTGTTCAATGTGAAAAATGTTGCTGAAATACCCGAAAGTATTTTTCGCATTGTAAGCCATACGATCGGTTTCACTATTTGTTTTATAGAACATGAGCCCTGTAGCTTCCTCGTGTTCTTTGAAAAAACTTTCAATATATTCTCCTGAAGTATTAAATTTGAATAAGAGAACGGATGGAGATTGATGGTATTCATCTCGGGCATCCATTCCGCCTAAGAATGTATTTTGTGCATCTATTGGTTGTAGTTTCACTTCTTCATCCTCGATTGAAGATAATTGGTCCATACACGTTTTATGCCCTATATAAGATAATCCTTTTTCCCACGGAACAGCGACTGTATGTATAGAACCTTGCTGACTATGCGCGATAACGATAGGCTCATTCATAGGGACTTGTCCATTCTCAACGGCATTATTAGCAAATGTTTGAAAGAGATCGCCAATGCCGTAGTAGGAAGAAATGCGATTTGGAATAATTAACTCTATTTCAGTTACGCCTGCTCTTAAAAGACCATGTGTATGAAACCAATGTTGCGTAGGCTCGCCTTCTTTATCGTCTTCATAAACGGAATGAATAACGTATAAGTCAGGAATGTCAGGTAATAATTCATTTTCAACGTGATATTCAATATAGCTTCTAGATAGCACTTTCATTGCTGCACTTGAATCGATTACAAATAACAAATCTGGGGCGAGGTTCCATAAAAACTGTAACTGCTGGAAAAAGCAGTCCAGTACATCGCCTACAAACAGCGTACGAGTGAAAATTTCAGTACCGAAAGCCGCATCTTCAAAATTACGATCTACGATTGTAGAATCTTGTCTATTGTACATTTTATATTCTTCTGGGTCATTCGCCTCATCAATATGCAGTTCATACGGTATGATTGTTTCATTCATATGTAACTCAACAATAAGGCTTGTCTCATCACTATAAACAATTTTTAACTCATCAACTTTAGTAGCGATAGTTTCTAGCCGTTGTTTTAACTGCTCAATTTTAATTCTAGTTGGTATAACGGCAATCATATCTGAAAAATGACGTTCTAATGTTCCATTCATAGCTGCGCGGTATGTTTCTGTTTGCACTTCCATCCAATCACTCCTATTCAAATGAATCCATTTTACATGCCAATCAAATGTCGATATTTTCTGTTTTCTCTCTAACATTATAGAGTGCATTTGTAGAAGGTGTAAAATTATTATTTTGTATTATAGTTTGAAAGCTTGTAAATTAAATAAATCTTTTGTAAAATTTGTCGAAAAATAGTTCTATATAACGAATCATTTGTTATGATAGAAATGCTGAGAAAATATGAAATAGGGAGAGGAAAATGGCTGTGAAGAAATTGTTAAGCGTCTTTTTATCATTCTTGCTATTGCTTTCATTTACTGGAACTTTAGCGCAAGCAGAAGAAACTGCTTCTATGTCAGTAGAAAAAGCAATTCAAGTATTTAAGCAGCAAGGGAAAACGAAGGGGATTGTGGAAGGCTATATTGTCGGATATACGCAAAGTTCTTCTAAATATACGAAGGATCCAGCTAAGTTTGATGATACAAACGTAGCAATTGCAGATTCGCCAAACGAAACGAATCCAGACAAAATCATGCCCGTTCAGTTGCCAAAAGGTGATGTGAGAACGGCAGTGAATGTAAAAGATCACCCTGAAAATATCGGGAAGAAAGTTAGTTTGACTGGGACTCTTGAATTATATTTTAGTAACCCAGGCCTAAAATCAGTAACAGCTTATAAGTTTCAAGGTGAAGGACAGAATCATGTTAGCGATGTAGTAGCTTCACCGAACGGCGGAGAAGTTGCTAAAGGAACAGCGGTAACATTAACGACGAATACAGAAGGCGCAACAATCTACTATACGTTAGATGGCTCTAATCCTACTAATAAAAGTGTTCGTTATAATGGACAAATTATAGTGAATGAAAATAGTGTAGTGAAAGCAATCGCAGAAAAAGAAGGACTTACTTCTTCAGCAATTTCGACATTTTCATTTATTATCGTAAATAATGAACAGGTTCGTATTCATGACATTCAAGGAAAATCACATATGTCTCCTTACAACGGGAAGAAAGTAAACAATGTGGAAGGCGTTGTAACAGCGCTTGATAAAAATGGTTTTTATATAGAAGATAATCAGCCAGATAATGATCCAGCTACTTCAGAAGGTATGTACGTATATAAAAAAGATGCGAATGTAGCAGTAGGAGATCTTATTCAAGTTGATGGAGTAGTAGAAGAATATGTTGGACCAGGCTATGCAGAGCGATTTGAAACAGACTTAACGACGACAGAAATTAAGGCGAGTCGCGTTGCTGTAATCGCAAAAGATCAATCTTTGCCGGCACCGATTGTACTTGGGGAAAACGGTGTGAAAATCCCAGACCAGATTATTGATAATGATGCATTTAGTTTATTTGATCCAAATGAAGATGCAATCGACTTTTATGAAAGTATAGAAGGTATGCGTGTTACGATGCCAACACCAAAAATTATTACACCTCAGAAAAACGGAAATTTATATGTAACAGTAAAAAATGGTGGAGATAAAGTAGTAACACAATATGGCACACCTCTATTAGATGAAAATCAATTAAACCCAGAGCGCCTTTCTGTAAAAGTACCTCGTGATTATGTAGCAAAAGTAGGAGATACTTTCACTGGAGATATAACAGGGGTAGTAGGATATGATTACGGTTCTTTCCGTATTTCGCCAATAACAGAACTGCCAGCTGTAGTGGATGGTGGATTTAAGCAAGTAGGCGCAAATATTCAGCCACGTCTTGATAAGTTAACGGTTGCTACATATAACATTGAAAACTTCTCAGCGAATAAAAAAGAAACAACAGATGAAAAGGTAAAAGCGTTAGCGTATTCTATTAAATACAACTTAAAAATGCCAGATATTATCGGTGTAGAGGAAATGCAAGATAATAACGGATCAATTAATGACGGTACAACAGATGCGTCATTAAGCGCAAAACGTATCATTGATGCAGTTCTAGAAATTCGTGGACCGAAGTATGAGTATGTAGAAATCGCTCCAAACAATAATCAAGACGGAGGAGCACCAGGAGCGAATATTCGCGTCGGCTTCTTCTATAATCCATCACGCGTGAAATTAGCGCCGGTACCAAAGTTACTTGATAAAAATGTTGTTCGTATTGGAGACGAAAATCCATTATTTGAAAGTACACGTAAACCGTTAGCGGCAGAATTTACGTTCCAAGGACAAAACATTGTTGTCGTTGCAAATCACTTAAACTCAAAACTAGGAGATGCAACGCCATTTGGAAAAGTGCAGCCGCTCGTATTAAAAAGTGAAGACAAACGAATTCAGTTAGCACAAGAAGTAAATCATTTCGTGCAAGGAATTCAGAAAAAGAATACGAATGCACCAGTTGTCGTGTTAGGTGATATGAACGATTTCGAATTCTCTAAACCACTAAAAACTCTAGAGGGAACAATCTTAAAAGATATGTTAAACACAGTGCCAAAAGAGAATCGTTACACGTACATTCACGAAGGAAATGCACAAGTGTTAGATCATATTTTAGTAACAAATAATATCGCACCACACACAATTGTAGATCCAGTGCACTTAAACTCAAATATAATGAAAGAGCACGGACGTGTAAGCGACCATGACCCAGTACTTGCTCAAATTGATTTGAAGAAAGCTTCTTAAAGAAAGGAACGCTTAGGTGACTAAGCGTTCTTTGTTTGCATCGTTATAGAATAGTATAAAGAGATGATTCCTTTTTTTGTAATCTAATGATAAAATTGATTGAATATTTGTAACTACTCAGCCACCTTTCGGTGTCTTTTTTAAATTTTACTAGTTTCATATGCCTCCCATTTGTAAATACTGAGTATATCAAACAGGGGAGGTGAATCTTATGGTCGATCGAAAAATTATTTTAGATACATATAAAAAAGGACCTGAAGCTGTTATTTCTTTATTTGAAGAAACATTTTCTAAGTTAGAAAAACGTATACAAGAACTAGAAAATGCTTCAAAAAAAAACTCCAAAAATAGTCATAAGCCACCTTCTACAGATGGTTTGGGTAAGCCCGTTACAAAAAGTTTGCGCAAACCGTCTCATCGTCAAACGGGTGGCCAGTTGGGCCACAAGGGACATACTCTTGGTTTGACAGCGACTCCAGATCATACGATTACACATTCTCCTACATATTGTACTTGTTGTCATACTTCCTTGAACCACGAGCCTGTAAAAGGGTATCGCATTCGCCAAGTGTATGACTTACCACCTATTCAGATCGAAGTGACAGAACATAAAGTAGAACAGAAAGAATGCCCACATTGCCATTCTATCCAAGAAGCCCAATTTCCTTCGACAGTATCTCGTCCTGTTCAATATGGTCCAAATATAAAAAGACTGATTCCCTATTTAACGCATTATCAATGCATTTCTTTGAAGCGAACAAAAGAATTCTTTCAGGATTGTTTTGGACATTCTATAAGCGAAGGAACCCTGGTAAATCATACACAGGCTTTCGCTTCTCAATTGCAGCCATTCATAAAAGAAGTAAAGGAAAAGATTCTGCAGTCTCCTGTTGTCCATTTTGATGAAACTGGTATGCGTGTAGAAAACAAAACACAATGGTTACATACTGCCAGTACACCGGAGGTGACATTGCAACATATTCATCAAAAACGTGGAAAAGAAGCAATGGATGCTGGAGAAATCTTGCCATCTTTTTCTGGAATTGCGATGCATGATGGTTGGAAATCGTATGATGCGTATACAGATTGTCGTCACGTTTTATGTAATGCCCATCTCTTACGAGATTTACAAGGAATTATAGATAGTACTGGAGAACAATGGGCACAACAGATGCAGAAATTTCTAACGCAAGCGTTGACGATGAAAAAGCAATCCGAAGGTACCATGCCAAAAGCGACGCAAAAGAATCTGTTTATTATGTATCAATCCATATTGAAAGAACAACAGATTCTTTCCACGAAACAAAAGAAGAAAGGAAAGCAGACGCCTTCTCAAAATTTATGGAATCGCTTCGTCAAGTATTCTGACAGAATTCTAGCGTTTTTAGAACATCCAGCCATTCCATTTGATAACAATCAAGCAGAACGGGATATTCGGATGACGAAAGTAAAACAGAAAGTGTCTGGGACTTTCCGAAGTAAGAAAGGCGCAGAATCTTTTTGTCAGATACGAAGCTTTATGAGTACCATGAAAAAACAAAAACAATCGGTCTTACAAGCGATAAACCAAGTCATAGAAACTAGAACGGTTCCTTGGAATAACACGACTTCATAAGAGAATTTCTCTATTTGGCATAGATTCTTTCTCTGATTGGAGTATTTTCTTTTCATGTTTTCGAATCGGAAACATGTATTTGGCCTGTTTTTTTATTTGAAGAAGCTGAGTAGTTACGAATATTTAGTTTTTAATAAGGAGGACAACAATGCAGTTACAAATAAATGGAAAGGTAATGAATCAGTTTGCAATTTTTTTTAGTACGATCATCATGCTTCAGTTTGTAGCTGATATAACAGGACTTACAAGCAATCTAGATATGACGTATAACTTAATACATACAGCAGCTTCTTATATAACATTTAGTTTGGCGGTTATTTTCACTTTAATAGGTGCAAGAAGAGAATTAAGTAAATATGCAATTGTTTCATTATGTTTAGTAATAGCGATTAAAGCGATTTATTTTGTAGCGGTTGTTATTTTATGGGGATTGGCAGGTACACCGTAAGTGAATAGTAAATAAAACCCTAATTTCCAATATAGTAAGGAAATTAGGGTTTTATTATACTTGAAACGCCTTTCTACACCGCTCTCTTTTTTGCAACCTTCTTCTATATTTTTTTCTATCCCGTTTTACTCCTTGTATATACATGATTAAGCTAACGAAGAGGAAGAAGGCACATTGTATTGTCAAAATATATGGTGACATGCCATGCAGCGGCTGCCTTGGATCATATAAATGAATAGGTGCTCCGCCTATTGTAGGGAGTACCGTATTTAGCAGGACGTAAGGAATAGAGGTAGTTGCAAATGGAAATAGAAGCGCCATATAGTCTTTTTGGGACCATGCAGATGCAGCAAGTCCTAAAAGAGCCATCAAACCTGCAAATAAAAAATTAATTCCGATATATACAGCAATGTAAGTGATGGGAGAAGTTTCATATAAGTTTGCGAACATCCCGTTATCATTTATAATGCCTGAACCAGCCGTTGGTACTCCGTCTGGAATGGTTAATTTGCAAAATAATAACGATAAGATGAATGGAAATGTATAAAGAAGTCCGCCGCAAAAAAATGTAACGATATATTTCGTTACTGAATAAGAAAATAAAGAAATTTCTTTACTGACAAACGGTTTAAAACCATCGGACTTATCCGAGTTATAACTTGTACTAAAGGGAAGACTTGCAATAACTGGCATTAATAATAAATAAACATCCATTTCATTTCCACGAAATCCAATCCATTTAATATCCGTCGATATAGGTCCATTCGCAGCGTCTCCTAAATAACGAATTACATAATAATAATGATAAATACAAATAAGAACAAATCCACTAAACATAATAATTAAAGAAACACGATTACAAAAAGCTTGCTTTATATTTAAACGAAGCGCACGTATCATGACTGAAAAAGCCTCCACTATTTTGATAAACTTGTCTATTTTCTATATTACTATTAATTGTAAAGATTTTCTTGTTTTTTTATTTGATTATTTGAAAAAGAGGAATTTTGTTGTTGTGAGGTAAGGTTTAGCTGAAAGAAATTTTTCTAAAATATGGTTGACAATTAAGTATTACATTTGTAATCCTAATTGTAGATTACAAATGTAATACTTAGGAGTGAAACATACGATGACAAATCAATTACCTAAAATATCTGAAGCGGAATTAGAAATTATGAAAGTACTTTGGTCGAATTCTCCACAAACAGCGAATGAAATTATAGAAGAACTGGAAGATGCAATGGACTGGAAACCAAAAACAATCCGCACATTAATTAATCGATTAGTACAAAAGGAAGCCGTTTCTTACCATCAAGATAAAGGGCGAATGTACGCTTATTATCCGTTAGTATCACAACATAATTATTTGCAAGTGGAAACGAAATCTTTACTAAAACGTTTTTGCGGTGCAGCGTTTAAGCCATTACTTGTTAATTTCTTAAAAGAGGAGAAATTATCTTCAGAAGATATTAATGAATTAAAACGCATTTTAGATGAGAAGACAGAGGAGAATAAGAGGAAGGATCGATAAAAATGATAAACACGCTTATAAATGTATACCTTCCTCATTTTTTTGATTGGCTTATAGAAACGTCACTTATGGCTAGCATATTAGTGGGTTTTATTTTATGTATAAAAATTTTATTTAGAAATAAATTAACACCCCGGTGGCAATATATGCTGTGGATCGTATTAATGGTAAGACTCCTTTTACCGTGGTCGCCAGATAGTTCTTATAGCATTTACTCATTACTTTCCTATCGTTCTAGTGTATCGGAAGTTATTCCAAAAAATATGCCGGCTACTGAGAATATAGTGAACATAGAAAGCGACCGTAAAGTGGAATTGGAATCAAATCCTAAAATGGTGACAAAAACTAGCGAACCGGAAGTAGAAGTAAGTTCGGAACAACAGACTACATTTTCTTTATACAAAATTGCTTTGTATGTGTGGCTAGCTGGGGTCATCGTATTAGCATATATTACGTTTCGTACAAATAGACGGTTATATTCGTACATAAAGAAACAACCGGATATTACGAATGAACAGGTCGTTACAGTGTTTAATCGCTGTAAGCAGTCTATGAAAATAAAGAAGGCAGTTTCGTTACGTCTGGCGGGAAAGATTGCGAGCCCAACTGTGTTTAGTTTCTTTCGTCCGAAAGTATTACTATCAAAAAAACATATGAAAGTATTAAATGAACAACAATTACAATATGTCTTTTACCATGAGTTAGCTCATATTAAGAGAAACGATGTAGCTGTAAATTGGATTATGTACAGTTTAATCCTATTAAATTGGTTCAATCCGATTCTTTGGTACGCCTATTTTTGTATGCGAGAAGATCAAGAATTAGCCTGTGATGCATATGCACTTACTTTTATAGATAAAGAGGAACAAATTGCATACGGACATACAATTATTACCCTTCTACAACACTATTCCTATCAAGTACCAAGCCTAGCAAATTTAAGTAGAAATAAACGAACACTAAAAAGGAGAATCGTTATGATTAAAAAATTCCAAAAGAAATCGTATCGTCTTTCTTTACTTGGAGTTATTGCTATAGTTGCTATTGCATCCCTTTCTTTATTCAATGCACGTGCAACGGAAGGAAAAGAAAAGCAAGAGGATAAAGTAGAGCAGTCAAAGGATGCTTTCCAAAATGCTGTAGATACATTATTTGGTACAGAGGAAAAGGCGAGAAAAGAGTGGGGAATGTCAAACTGGCAATATGAAAACCGAACAGCCTTTTTATATCATGCTGAAAAAGCTTTGAGAAAGGAAGAGTTTGAGAATTATGTGCAGTTATATAAAGAGGTATTACAGATCGAGAAAAAAGGATTAGTTAGATTAAACTTACCCGAAAATTTCCAAGGGGATATAAAAGAGGTGAAAGAAGAGCGCTTAAGTACAGAAGATCGTGAAAAATTAAAAGAAATTCGTAATAAAACAACTCCTTATGAGGATAAGGTAGGGAAGTATTTAACATATACAGTTGAAGAAGTGCAGCAACATGTTGATTTCAAAATCAAGAGGCCAACTTATACAATTAAAGGATATACCCAAAAAGACGAAAGAGTGAATTATTATCTTAAGATAAAGCCGGAATTCACTATTGAATTAGAATATGCGAACGGAAAAGGAAATTATACAATTTCTCAATCGCAAGTTTTTGGGGAAAGCAAAGACCCATTTAGCCACCAGTTTATAGTGCCTGAAAATATAGAAAAGTACGAACTAGAAGGGAATCAAATATT
Source organism: Bacillus sp. FSL K6-2944 (assembly GCF_038005385.1). Taxonomy (NCBI): domain Bacteria; kingdom Bacillati; phylum Bacillota; class Bacilli; order Caryophanales; family Bacillaceae; genus Bacillus; species Bacillus sp. FSL K6-2944. The sequence goes on from NZ_JBBOTE010000002.1 coordinate 170,393, forward strand.
CTACGCTACTCATCACTCGGATAGTAATTTACAAGGTATGAAGATGATTGTTCCAGCAAAAGGGAAAGATAGTGCATATCAAATTGTCATTATTAATCATAGTTTAGAGAAGCAAGGAGAAGCAGTATTTGATAAGAATGTAAATAAAGAAGAGTTAGAGAAGGTTATGCTTTCTATGGTGAAATAATAAAAAGGTGTTCTTAAGATGTATATCTCAAGAACACCTTTTCCTTTTCTCTTTTCTTCTGATAAACTATGGACAGTATGATATACACTGACTGGAATTTTTTTATACTGGAAATAATAAAAAGAGAACTTGTATAGAATGTAAGCGTGTGGTAATATCAAAGATGTACTGATTGACTATATTATCCAATTGGTCATTTTTGGAGGTGACAATGTGGCGATAGATCGAAAACGTTCTATTATTGAAGCTGCAACAAAGTCTTTTTCAGCGTTCGGTTATAAAGCAACAACGATGGATCAAGTAGCGAAGTTAGCGAATGTAGGAAAAGGAACGATTTATACTTTTTTCAAAAATAAAGAAGAGCTATTTGGTGAAATTATTTCTAATTTAATTACAGAAATGAAGCAAGTTGCAGAAAGTGCAATTCGTTCAGATGTTTCATTTTTTGAAAATGTACATAGAGCATTATATAGCATCTTGGAATTTAGAAAAGAACATCAGCTCATGATTAAATTAATTCAAGAAGAGCGCGATATGGGAACGAAAGAAGTACAAGAAGTTATGCAACAAGTTGATGTGGAAATCGTTTCTGTTATTCAATCGTATTTAAAAATTGCGATTGAAAAAGGTGAAATTAGCAAATGTGATCCAGAAATTACAGCATTTATTATGCTTCGTCTATATGTATCGCTTATTTTTGATTGGGAAAAAAATCATGAACCGCTTGAAAAAGAAAAAATTGCAGAGTTATTTGAACTTTATTTACTAAAAGGATTGTCAAACTAAGATGATCCTTTTAATTTTATAAAAAATGACCAAATGAATAATACGGTCATATATTTAAGTTAAGAGGGGATATAGAAAAATTATAATCATAATGAGAAAAAGTTGCATAGTAATAAATTCGGGGATAAGGCATATGTATGAACAAGTATAGCCTTTTTGTTTGGGTGAAAATGACTATATGAACATTTTGGTCATTTTATAAAAGGGGGAGAAATTATGAAAGGGAATCAGTTACTTCGGAAAGAGTTCACGGAAATTATAAAAAGTAAAAAAATATTAATTCCAATTATTGCGGTCTTATTCGTACCGATTTTATATGCAGGGATGTTTTTGTGGGCCTTTTGGGATCCGTATAAACAGTTAGATGACTTACCAGTTGCAGTAGTCAATTTAGATAAAGGCGCAGTATTTGATGGGAAACCAATTGAGGTCGGAAAAGGGCTCGTTGATAATTTAAAAGATAATAAAAGTTTTAAATGGGAGTTCGTAAGTGAAAAAGAAGCGAAGAAAGGAATGGAAGGTAGAAAGTATTACATGTTAGTGCGCATTCCAGATGACTTCTCAAGTAACGCTACAACGTTACTAAAAGACAATCCAAAGCCATTAAACTTAGAGTACATTCCAAACGAAAGTTTAAACTTCTTATCTTCACAAATTGGAGGAACAGCCATTGAAAAGATTAAAACTGAAGTATCAAGCACGTTAACGAAAACATATGCAGAGAAAATGTTCGATTCTATTAAAGACGTCTCAAAAGGATTAGCAGATGGATCAGAAGGGGCAAGTAAACTACACGACGGATCAAGTGAATTGCAGGTTCTGGTGCAAAAAAGCGAAATGATTTGAAAATGCTCTTTCAAACTTGGCAATACTGGTGCTATTACTAAAAAAAGGTGTGTGATCAGTATGGAAAAAGAAAATATATTCAAATGGAAACAGTATCAGCCTGATATCATTGTATTAACCGTACGTTGGTACCTGCGGTACAACTTAAGTCTTCGTGATTTAGTGGAAATGATGGAGGAAAGAGGATTATTCTTAGTACATACAACAATTATGCGATGGGTGCATCAATATGGACCAGAATTAAATGAGCGTATTCGAAAACATTTGAAACCAACCAATGATTCTTGGCGTGTGGATGAAACATACATCAAAATCAAAGGAGAGAAAATGTACTTATATCGCGCGATTGATTCTGAAGGAAACACGATTGATTTTTATTTAAGTCGTAAAAGAGATGCGAAGGCTGCCAAACGTTTTCTAAAGAAAGCCTTGGCTTCTGTTCATGCCACAAAACCTCGTTCGATAACTGCTGATGGCGATAAAGCCTATCCTGTTGCAGTACGTGAACTAAAGGAAGAAAAGTGTATACCACACGGTATACCACTTCGTGTAAAAAAATACTTAAACAATATCATTGAGCAAGATCATCGGTTTATCAAAAAACGGATTCGGAATATGCTAGGATTGAAATCATTCCCTACAGCTATAAAAATGATTACTGGAATAGAAGCTATGCATATGATCAAAAAAGGACAAACTCTCCAAGGGGAGAAGTCTGTCCAAAAGCAGATATATCTTATCAATGAACTCTTTGGTTTAACAGCATAAAGTTCCATTCCGTTAGGAATCTTCTATTCTTTTTTCACATTCCACTATTGTTGCACCAGAACCCTTTGTAAAGAATTCTTGTTCTTGCTGTAACGTATCCATACGATCTAAACGAAAATTGCGTATTTGTTTTCGAAGTAAGCAATGTGCAACGATGTACCAAATTCCCGAAATATTGACTAAGCCGTAAGGATGGACGGTCCGCTGCATTTTTGTATTTTCCCTCGGTTTACGATAAGAAAAAGAGACAGCTTGTTCTTTTTGTATAGATTCTTGCAACAGAATCAGTTGGTTTTCAAGTTTTTTTTGTTCAGGTTGTTGCTGCGAAAATATAGGAGAAAGAAAACGAAAAGTTCCTCGTAATTCCCGGGCTTTCTTTTGTTGATCAGCAGGGAGAACAATTTCAAGTTTCTCTTTTGCTGATCGTGCATGTACAGAAAAAGAAGAAGTGAAAGTTTTCTCGATATAATCACCGCCTAATAAAAGAGTAACAGCCTCTTCAGGCGTAAGCTGAATGGGTGGTAAGAAATAACCATCCATTAATGAATAGCCGTAGCCAGGCATTGAATAAATAGGAACACCCGATTCGTTAAGTGCATCCATATCTCGATAAATAGTTCTTATACTAGTTTCGAATTTTTTAGCCAAGCTTTGTGCTGTAACAGTTTGTCTTCTTTGTAATTCAATTAATATAGCTAATAAACGATCTGTCCGATTCATGGAATATCACCTTCAAATTTTTATAAATATACCTACTGTAAACTTCTAAAAGCAGTATAAATTCCCCTGCATTAACAGACTTTTACCTATGTATAATATTAATATAGTAAAATCATAACAACCGATATTGCAGTTTCCAATAATATACTATATAATCAATTTAAGAAAACGTTTTCATGCAAAGGGGGAGAATTTCGTGTCGACTATAGAGGACGTGGCGAAATTAGCGGGGTTATCAAGGACAACGGTTTCTAGGGTGATTAATAATCATCCATATGTTTCAGATGAGAAGAAAAAAAGGGTTCAATTAGCAATGAAGCATTTAGGCTTCGTTCCTAATTCTGCGGCGAGAAGGCTTCGTAAACAAAAAACGGAAACAATTGCGGTGCTAGTTCCAAGGATTACAAATCCTTTCTTCAGTAGATTTATCGAAGCAATCGAGATTGCTGCTTCTGAACATAAATATAAACTGATTATTTGTCAAACAAGATATTTACCGGAAAAAGAGATGGAGTATTTACAATTATTATCTACGAAGCAAGTAGATGGGATTATTCTATGTTCACTAGAAAACCCGTGGGAAGATGTAGAGCCATACTTACAGCACGGTCCAATCGTGTTGTGTAATGAATATATTGAGGAAGCAAATATTCCAACAGTGAAGTTTGATCATGCGCAAGGAGCATACATAGCTGCGAAGCATGTGTTAGATCAAGGATATCGTAATCTTATTTTTTGCCGTGGTAACGAAACCAAAGTTGTTAGCCAGCAGCGAAAAATGGGCTTTTTACGTGCAATAACTGAGAAGAGCCGCCAAGTAGAAGCGATTGACTTTCTTGAAAACGCTTTCTCTTGGGAAGATGGAAAACGAATATTCCATGAAGTATTAAAGGACAAAAAAAATCCTACCGCGATTTTGGCAGGAGGCGATGAGGTAGCAGCTGGAATTATCTCAGAGGCGAAACGCCATAACTGGAGCATTCCAGATGATCTCGCTGTTATCGGTTTTGATAATCAAATATTATCGCAGATTACAGAACCAGGTATTACGACAATTGAACAGCCAATTGATGAAATGGCCCGAAAAGTTGTCGACCTAATGATGGATAAAATCCATACGAAAAATTATCGAAAAAAAGAATTGTATGAGTTTGAACTGGAGCTCTTGGTGAAAGGTTCAACGATGAAGAATAAGATGTTATTAGCCTAGTAGACTATATCTGCTAGGTTTTTTTTATGTTCACAAACTACTATTCTTCGTGAACGCAATCATCACATTTGTTATGGTATGCTTCGTGCTGCTCATCAATTTCTTTCCCGCAGTGCGCACAAGTTTTCGTCGGTAAATTTCTGAAAAACTCCATTGGTTGATCGATCATGTCAATCCCTCCATTTCCATTTCTTACTATTATTGTATTAGTACAAAAAATAAAAGTCAACAACTGTTTTATAACAAAATTGAAAATTAATGAAAAAGTTTAGGAAATGGATTATAGTTAACAATGTAGGATGTAAGCAAAACATGCATTTCTACTCGGTTTTAGAAAGGATGGATACATATGAAAATGACTGTTGTCGGCTTTTGGGGCGGCTTTCCAGAAGCGGGAGAAGCAACGTCGGGGTATTTGTTTGAACACGATGGTTTTCGTTTACTTGTAGACTGTGGTAGTGGTGTACTAGCACAGCTTCAAAAATATATAACACCGTCTGATATAGATGCAGTTGTACTGTCGCACTATCATCACGATCATGTTGCAGACATTGGGGTATTGCAATATGCGAGACTAATTACGAGTGCGACAACAAGGCAACTACCAGAACTACCAATATACGGTCATACATTTGATGAGAATGGATTCCATTCTTTAACGCATGAACCGCATACGAAAGGAATCCCGTACAATCCAGAAGAAACACTTCAAATTGGACCGTTCTCGATTTCATTCTTAAAAACTGTTCATCCTGTTACATGCTTTGCGATGCGTATTACAGCTGGAGATGATGCTGTAGTATACAGCGCTGATTCAAGTTATATTCCTGAATTCATTCCATTCACAAAAGATGCTGATCTTTTCATTTGTGAGTGTAATATGTATGCACATCAAGAGGCTGCAAAAGCAGGGCATATGAATAGTACAGAAGTAGCAAGTATTGCAAAAGATGCGAATGTAAAAGAACTTTTATTAACGCACTTACCGCATACAGGCAACCCATCTGATTTAGTAACAGAAGCAAAACAAATTTTCAGTGGTCACATTACGCTAGCGCATAGTGGCTACGTATGGAACTCATGAGGTGATACGATGTTATTTATTGATAATAAAGGAATTACAGACCCTAGAATAAACTTAGCAATTGAAGAATATTGTGTGAAAAATTTAGATATTAACGAAACATATTTACTGTTTTACATTAATGAGCCTTCGATTATCATTGGTAAAAACCAAAACACAGTAGAAGAAATTAATGCAGATTACGTAAAAGAAAAAGGTATTCATGTCGTTCGTCGTCTATCAGGCGGAGGCGCAGTATATCACGATTTAGGAAACTTAAACTTCAGCTTTATTACGAAAGATGATGGAGACAGTTTCAGCAACTTCAAAAAATTCACAGAGCCTGTAACGAAAGCGCTTAGTAAATTAGGCGTAAATGCAGAACTAAGTGGTCGTAACGACATTTTAGCTGAAGGCAGAAAAATTTCAGGTAACGCACAGTTCGCAACGAAAGGTCGTATGTTCAGCCACGGTACGTTACTATTTGACTCTGAAATCGATCACGTCGTATCAGCGTTAAAAGTAAAAATGGATAAGATTCAATCAAAAGGAATTAAGTCAATCCGTAGCCGCGTTGCGAACATTACAGAGTTCCTAAACGAAGAAATGACGACAGAGGAGTTTAGACAACTTCTTCTAGAAACAATTTTCGAAGGAGAAACAGAAATCCCAACGTATGAATTAACAGAAAATGTTTGGAAAGAGATCCACAAACTTTCTGAAGAACGTTACCAAAATTGGGATTGGAACTACGGAAAATCACCGAAGTTCAACTTACAACATTCACACCGCTTCCCAGTTGGACAAGTTGATGTTCGTCTTGAAGTGAAAAAAGGAACAGTAACAGAATGTAAAATTTACGGCGACTTCTTCGGTTCATTAGATGTTCATGATATCGAAGAGCGTCTAACAGGCGTTCAGTTCGATAAAGATGCATTCACTGCAGCTTTAGAAGGCGTAGATATTGCACGCTACTTCGGTAACATTACAACAGAAGATTTCTTACATTTATTCTTCTAAAAATGAGGGAGGCTTCCATAACGGGCAGCCTCTTTCTTTTTGCGTAGATTGTCAGGTTTTGTCGGTAAGTCGATATATTTGAAAAATCGCCGATATAAACCGAGTTGCGCTGATATATTTGGAAAATCGCCGATATAAATTGAGTTGCGCTGATATAACTGAAAAATCGCTCATATAATTTCATTTACCAAAAAACATAAAATCACAGGACATTTGCCCCTCGTAAAGGAATATATATATTCAAAAGGAGGCGAATCGAAATGAAAAGGGTAATGTACGTTATATTATTGCTCAGCTTCGTCATCGGAATGACAGCGTGTAACAGTGGATTGCCCTCAAGTCGTACAATTTTGTCTATCGGAAAACCGGCTGAGGATAATGTTATATATTTTACGCATACAGATAACAAACGAAAGATACATGATATACAAGACATGTTTCAAAATAAGAAGTGGAAAAGAAATGAAACATTCAGCACTGTTAATAAAACACCAGATGTCGTCTTATCAATAGATGAAAACAACAAAGGGTTACCGACGTTATATGTTACGGTGTATTTTCATGAAGATGGAGCGGACGCTCTTAACTTGCACGGCGAGCATACGACGTTAAATAAAGAGGAACTTAATAAACTTAGAGAAAAGATGAATGCATATTATCCTAAAATGATTTCTGGTCTAGTTTCATAAATTACTTACAAATAAAATCCCCTTATTCTTCCAAAGTAAACTAAGAGTAGGTGGTCTGTCTATATGCAGTTAATAGAATATCACTTGCCACTTTAATTTTCTTTTAATATAATTAATTTAGAATTTTTAAATATTCTAAATTTTATAAAGGTGGGGTTTTTGTGAATCTCGTTCAATCTTTGGCTGAAACGGCAAAAAAGAAGGGGGATAAACCGGCTTATATATTTATGGATCAGTCGGTCTCATATGACCAATTAAACAAAATGGTCACAAGGTTTTCTGGCAATTTAGCAGAAATAGGCATTGGAAAAGGGGACAATGTCGCATTAGTTGTTGGGAACTCACCACATTTTTTGGTCGGTTTATACGGAACAATGAAAGCCGGAGCAACTGTTATTCCAGTTAATCCAATTTATACAGCAGACGAAATGCATTATATTTTACAAAATGGAGATGTAAAAACAATCATCGTACTCGACGTCCTTCTACCTGTTATACAATCTCTTACAACAAGACTTCCTTCATTAGAAAACATCATCATATGCGAAACCTCATCAGATTTTAACCATACAGAAACCGAAAAAATGAAAACGTTTACTAGTTTTGTGGGGACTGGAGATACAACTTACGAAGGTCCTGAACTAGATGAAGAAGATGTAGCGGTTATCCTATACACTTCGGGCACAACTGGAAAACCGAAAGGCGCTATGCTTACACATAAAAATTTATATAGTAATGCGAGCGATGTGGCTTCGTATTTACAATATACGGCTGATGACCGTGTTGTTGCGGCACTGCCTATGTTCCATGTATTCTGTTTAACAGTGGCGGTAAATGCACCGATTGTGAACGGGGCAACGATTTTAATGTTACCGAAATTTAGTCCGAAAGAAGTATTCCGTATTTGTCGTACGTACGAACCAACGATCTTTGCTGGCGTACCGACGATGTACAATTATTTATATTTATTTGAAGAAGCAAGCGCAGAAGATGTGAAGACGCTTCGTCTTTGTATTTCCGGTGGCGCATCGATGCCTGTTGCTCTTCTACAAAACTTTGAAAAACGTTTTAACGTTATTGTTTCAGAAGGATACGGTTTATCAGAAGCATCACCAGTTACTTGTTTCAATCCGCTAGATCGTCCTCGTAAACCAGGGTCGATTGGCACAAATATTTGGCATGTAGAAAATAAAATTGTAAATGAACTTGGGGAAGAAGTACCTGTCGGCGCAGTCGGCGAATTAATCGTTCGCGGACCTAACGTTATGAAAGGATACTATAATGCACCAGAAGATACAGCTGCGACATTGAAAGACGGCTGGCTATATACAGGTGACTTGGCGAAAATGGATGGAGAAGGTTACTTCTATATCGTTGATCGTAAAAAAGATATCGTCTTAGTTGGCGGTTATAACGTATATCCTCGTGAAGTAGAAGAAGTATTATATACGCACGAATCAGTAGCGGAAGTTGTTGTAATCGGTGTTCCTGATGAAAACTTAGGAGAAGCTGTGCGGGCGTACGTCGTTTTGAAGCAAGCAAACGTAACAGAAGAAGAACTAATGCATTACTGCACGTTACATTTAGCGAAATATAAAGTGCCGAAAAGCATTGAGTTTTTAATAGAATTACCGAAGAATACGACTGGTAAGTTGTTAAGAAGAGCATTGAGAGAGAAAGCGATGCAAGTGTAAAAATGAGGCAACCATCTTTGAAGGTGGTTGCCTCATTTTTTTGTGCATTGATTAAGCTGTGGTGCCATATATTTAAAGCTTCATATGACCAACAAGGAGGAGATATACATAGAACAGAAGGGATTAACGCTTACGGCGAGTGCAATATCTTATTTGTGAAATTATGGATGAACTCTGAAAATGATAAGAACGGTAATTTTAATCAAAATGGAGTAATGAACCGTGAATCAATGGCTACGGTGTTAGTAAATGCATATAAATTAGAATGGAATGAAAATAGTAAGTTACCAAAAGAATTTGCTGATTTGAAAAATCATTGGGCTCGAAGTATGCCAATATTTTAGTTTAGCAAGAAAATTTAAAATCCAAGTTGACACATATGAATTACAGAATTAAAATGAAAAGAAATCGAATACAATACATTAGAAGCTAATCAGATAAACTGAAGGCGCACAATGTTCACATTTGTGAATATATTGTGTGCCTTTTTCTATTGTATAAACTAAGGGGGCTTAACGATGAAAAAGTGGGGTAAGGCAGCGTTTATGAAAAGTACAGGTGTTTTATTATCAGCAGTTGTACTTTTATCAGGGTGTGGTTCGGCAACATCCACTAGTAATTCTGAAGGAAGTGGGGATAAAAAAACAGTTGAGCTTTTAAATGTTTCTTATGATCCAACTAGGGAGTTATATCAAGATTTTAATAAAGATTTTGCGAAGTATTGGAAAGAGAAGCACGGGCAAACAGTAAATGTAAAACAATCACACGGGGGATCTGGAAGTCAGGCGCGTTCTGTTATTGATGGCTTAGAAGCAGACGTTGTTACACTAGCACTTGCTTATGATATTGATGCCATTAGTAAGAAAAAACAACTAGCAGAAGATTGGCAGAAGCGACTTGCGAATAATTCCACTCCATACACGTCAACAATTGTATTTCTTGTTCGAAAAGGAAACCCGAAAGGAATTAAAGACTGGGATGATTTAACGAAAAAAGGTGTGTCTGTCATTACACCAAATCCAAAAACATCAGGCGGAGCACGTTGGAACTATTTAGCGGCGTGGGGATACGCATTGAAAAAATATAATAATAGTGAAGATAAGGCGAAAGAGTTTGTTAGCCAAATTTATAAAAACGTAGAAGTATTAGATTCAGGAGCGCGCGGAGCAACGACAACATTTGTTGAAAAAGGAATTGGTGACGTATTAATCGCATGGGAAAATGAAGCGTTATTATCTCAAAAAGAGCTTGGAAAAGATAAATTTGAAATTGTAACCCCTTCTATTAGTGTACTTGCAGAACCACCAGTAGCGGTTGTAGATAAAGTCGTTGATAAAAAAGGAACGAAAAAAGTAGCAGAAGGGTATCTTGAATATTTGTACTCAGAAAAAGGACAGGAAATTGCGGCGAAAAACTTTTATCGTCCGCGTAATGAAAAAGTAGCAGAAAAATATGCATCCCAATTTCCGAAAGTTCAATTATTTACAGTAGGTGAACTATTTGGTGGTTGGAAAAAAGCACAAGAAAAACACTTTAATGACGGCGGCGTATTCGATAAAATTTATCAAAAATAATGCACTGCTAAAGGGGGAAGAGGTGAAAGAGGATGAGGAAGAAGCGTGTTTTACCAGGGTTTGGATTATCGCTTGGATTTACAATGTTGTACATGAGTTTATTCGTACTTATACCACTTTCTATCGTATTTATTCAAACTTCACAGTTAGGTTGGAAGAAGTTCGCTGGGGTTATAACGAACGAGCGTGTGTTGCATTCCTATCAAGTTAGTTTTACAACTTCATTGGTAGCGGCTATTGTAAATGCCATTTTCGGTTTATTAATAGCTTGGGTGCTCGTACGCTACAAATTTCCAGGGAAACGACTATTAGATGGACTCATTGATTTACCGTTTGCACTTCCGACAGCTGTAGCTGGTATTACACTTACAACGCTTTATGCGGAAAATGGATGGATTGGGAAAATATTTGGTCTGTTGCATATAAAAGTAGCTTTTACACCACTCGGAATTATCGTTGCGCTTACTTTTATCGGTTTACCATTTGTCGTTCGAATGGTGCAACCAGTGCTGCAAAATATTGATAAAGAAGTAGAAGAGGCAGCTTCGAGCTTAGGTGCATCCCGCTTGCAAATATTTGTGAAAATCATTTTACCAGAAATCTTTCCCGCTCTTCTTGCAGGTTTTTCACTCGCATTTGCAAGAGCATTAGGAGAATACGGATCTGTCGTTTTCATCGCAGGTAATATGCCGATGAAAACAGAAATTGCACCACTCATGATTATGACAAAACTAGAACAATATGATTACGCGGGGGCAACAGCTGTAGCGACCGTGATGCTTATTATTTCCCTCCTTTTCCTTCTTCTGATTAATATGATTCAAAGCTGGAGTAGAAGGCATGAACTAAAAAGTGAATAGGGGGAGAGAAAATGGAACCAACATTATTAGAAAAGAAAATAGTAAAAAGCGTATCAGCTAAAAAAGAATCTAAGCTTGTACCAGGCATATTAATTACGATTACAGTTTTATTTTTATCTCTCTTTCTATTACTGCCACTCATAACTATTTTTCTAAAAGCCTTTGAAAGAGGGATGGATGTATACATTGCCGCTATTACAGATCAAGAAGCATTTTCAGCAATTAGATTAACGCTTCTCGTTGCGTTAATCGTTGTGCCGCTTAATACGATATTTGGGGTAGCGGCCGCATGGCTTATTACAAAGTTTCAGTTTAAAGGAAAACAAGTATTACTCTCTCTTATTGAACTGCCGTTTGCTGTGTCACCAGTTATCGCAGGATTAGTATTCGTTTTACTTTTCACACCGAGGGGTGCTCTTGGCGAATGGTTACTTGAACATGGAGTGAAACTCATTTTCTCTGTACCAGGCATTATTATCGCAACAATCTTTGTAACCTTCCCGTTCGTTGCACGTGAATTAATTCCCATTATGCAGGCGCAAGGGAAAAGTGAAGAAGAGGCAGCTTTATCACTTGGCGCAAGTGGCTGGAAAATGTTTTGGCGCGTTACGCTTCCAAATATAAAATGGGGTCTTTTATACGGCATGATTCTATGTAATGCCCGTGCTATCGGTGAGTTTGGAGCCGTTTCTGTCGTATCAGGTCACGTGCGTGGCATTACGAACACGATGCCGCTCCATATTGAAATTTTGTACAATGAATATCAATTTTCAGCAGCATTTGCAGTAGCGACGTTAATGTCATTAATTGCAGTGTTTACACTCGTTATAAAAAACTGGATTGAATGGCGAATGGAAAAACGACAATAAGAGGGGGATTACGGTGAGTATTCAAATTCAAGGTGTATCAAAGCAATATGGTACATTTCAAGCACTAACAGACATTCATTTGGATATTCCAAAAGGTGAACTTGTTGCCTTATTAGGCCCGTCAGGTTCTGGGAAAACGACGTTATTACGCATTATTGCAGGATTAGAAGAAGCGGATGGAGGCTCTGTTTCATTTGATGGGGAAGATCTAACAGACATTCACGTGAAAAACAGGCAAGTCGGTTTCGTCTTTCAGCACTATGCGCTCTTTAAACATATGAATGTATTTGAGAATGTCGCTTTCGGTTTAAAAGTAAGAAAGAAAAGCTTAAGACCGTCAGCAGAAGCGATAGAAGAAAAGGTAACAGAATTATTAAAGCTCGTAAAGATGGATGGCTTTGCTAAACGTTATCCAGCGCAATTATCTGGTGGACAACGTCAACGTATTGCACTAGCCCGGGCACTTGCAGTCGAACCGAAAATTTTATTACTTGATGAACCGTTCGGTGCACTCGATGCAAAGGTGAGAAAAGAATTACGAAGATGGCTCCGAAAATTACATGACGAATTTCAAATTACGAGCGTATTCGTAACGCATGATCAAGAAGAAGCGTTAGACGTTGCAGACCGTATCGTTGTAATGAATGAAGGTCGCATTGAACAAATGGGAACACCGGAAGAAGTATATGAAAACCCAGCAAGCCCGTTCGTTTACGATTTTTTAGGAAATGTAAATTTATTTCACGGCCGCGTTCATAAAGGAAAGCTAAATGTAGGATCGGTCGAACTAGAAGCACCAGAGCATAAGCACGTTTCCAACGTAGACGGAATAGCCTACGTAAGGCCGCATGACTTATCAATCTCTCGTACGAAACAGAGCATAGATGCAATCCCGGCAAAAGTATCTTATTCTCACGCAGTCGGAAATATCGTATATGTAGAATTAAAACGAGACGGAACAGATGAATATTTAGAAGCAGAAATTACGAAAGAACAGTTCAAGCAGCTGAACATTCAAGCGGGTGATTTCGTATACGTACAGCCGAAAGAAGTGAAAGTGTTTATTCCGGAGGATTTTGTAATTTAAGAGTGTTCACTCTTAAATTACAAAATCTATTAATAAGAAAAGGTCTCCTAAAAGATATTTTAGGAGACCTTTTCTTTGTTTATCGTAATAACTTTTCTCATATGAAATGTAGTCGGAAGTTTGCATATATAATAGCGGAGCGTGTTCACACAACTATTTGGTACGAGTAGTAATGAAGAGATTCTTCTTACTTTCTTACATAAAATTTTTAATTTTGGATATTTGTATCATATGTTTCTGCGACAAACACAAAGTCTACACGCTCTTTATCAATAAAAATACTTGTTTTAGATGGAAGACCTGTTATGGTAGAAACAATATCAACCTCAACAAGGTCAAATCCTACACGATAAGCATCTTCAATTTCAATTCCACCAGTTAGAAAATGCAATCCATCCCCAAATGACTTAAATACAAATACATTGTCTTTCAAACTTTTATTATCCATTTCAATCCATTCTTCGTTAATATAAATCTTAAATGTTGTGCACTTTGGAACACACTCGATGTGATGTATCCCTTTATAACTATTAAGCGAAAACATATAGGTATGAGTTTCTTTAAAGTTAATATCTATCCCGTATTTAAAAGCAAAGGTTTTATATACCATTTCATAAAACAATGGCATTACAATATCATCCCATGCGTCATAGGCAAAAGCATGAATTGGTATTAGATGAGGATATAAACTTACAATCGCTTTTTGAAAATTAAGTAAGATGGTTGTATCTGTAATTTCTTTTAAAGAATCATCTATTTCATGATCATAATCTTTCGAAATTCTGTTATCAATCATATGACAAACTCCTTACATAGTCTTCTATATACTACGTTTTTCCGCATCATCAGTTTGTTCCTTCTTCAACTAAATTGCAAGTTTAACCGATGATTCCAAAAAGGCCCTTGTCTTATTTTATCAATCGTTAAATCGGATTGGGATACTACAAGCATAAATGAGAAAAGAAATCGTCTTTTCTTTTTTATGATAGATGTATTTATTTTTAAACTGTATTTACTTTACTCTTTATTTTATTTAGATTTGGATATGTAACATTATTGTGTTAAAAAATATTTCAGCGAGATAATATGAAGCGACCTCCTAGATTATCAAGTCAGGGATTTTAACCCATAATAATGAATGAAAACATTATGAATGGGGTTATACCCTATGATAATAGGAGGCCACTATGGAAAATATAATCTATATTGGGATGGATGTCCACAAGGAAAGTTTTAGCTTATGTGCACTACACGGAACAACTGGGGAAATTGTAAGAGAAGCACGATGTGCTTCAAATGTATCTCTCGTAAAAAAATTCGTTGAGAAACTGAAAACAAAATATGGTGAAGATATAAAAATTAAAGCTGGATATGAGGCTGGTTGTTTAGGGTATTCACTTCATAATCTTCTTGAACAAAATGGAATTGATTGTGATATTTTAGCTCCCACAACAATGTACAGTTCATCAAAAAATAAAATGGTTAAAAATGATAAATTCGATGCCAAAATGATTGCTCTTAATTTAGCAAATGGCACCTATAAAGAAGTATATGTTCCAGAAGAAGAGGATGTTGCCGTGAAAGAGTATATCCGCATGTTAGGTGATTTTAAAACATCTTTGAAAAAAATAAAACAACAGATAAAAGCATTCCTTTTAAGGCATGGCTATGTGTATGAAGGGAAATCAAGCTGGACAATCGCTTATATGAAATGGTTAAAGAATCTTGATCTACAAGGATTATTCAAAGAAACGTTAGGCGAATACCTATTACAGTATGATGTTCTAGTCGATAAAATTGAGCGGTTCAGTCTGAGATTAGAAGAATTATCTCATCGTGAAAGGTACGAAGAACCAATCGCAAATTTAAGATGCTTAAAAGGTATAGATACAACATCGGCAATGACTGTTCATGTGGAAATTGCAGACTTCACTCGTTTTCCCACGGCTAAAGCATTTATGGCTTATGTAGGATTGACACCAAGCGAAAGCTCAAGTGGAGAAAAAATCAGTCGACGTTCGATTACAAAACAAGGAAATTCGACCGTTAGGTCTACTCTTGTAGAATGTGCAAATGCGTTGGTAAAAGGAACAATCGGATTAAAATCGAAGCGAGTGAAAGCAAGACAAAAAGGGCAACGAAGCGAAGTGATTGCTTATGCGGATCAGGCTGTAGAAAGGTTACAAAGAAAATATTATCGCATGATATATCAAGGGAAACCTAGAAATGTTGCCGTTACAGCTATCGCAAGAGAACTGGGGTGTTTTATATGGGGATTAGAAACAGGTAAAATTCACCGAAAATAAAGAGGGAAGGATATGAAGTTGATTGATTCATTCATAGTTAGAAACCAAAGGTATCAATTGATGGCATAGATGAGCTTCAGAGATAGTGAATTACAGGTCTGGCTATCTATGACTCACCTCTTCTGGCATGGCTGAAATTCTGATAAACAAGCTATTTATTAGAATTTGAAAAGGTGTGATCCACGCAGTGAGATTATAAGAGCCTAACGACGAACCATTAACCTGAGGTAACCAATCCACGAATAACAGAGTGGTTAACTGTCGATAGATCTTATTTCTGAAGCTTTTGTATGCCATCAAGAAAAATATTATGGGTGAAAAACTATTGACAAAGGTCACTTCATAACAGGTGAGTTTATGAAAGAAAAGAAATGGTATAGGCAATTAGTCGTAATGGTGTAGGAGTATCATCTAAGGCCATTTTAAATGCTGTTAAAACTGGCGAAAAAGTTATACAAAGTGGCGGTAGAACTAAATCTACTAGTAAACAGGCTGTAGTAGTTTTAAATAAAAAAGGTAAAGTAATTACAACTTTTGCTAAGGGTTCAAAATAAACTGGGAAAGGAGAAGATAAGGTTGTTTAAATTAAATAAAGAGATGCAGATTTTATTGAAACAGACATTAGAATCACAAAATAAACATTTACTATGGTTAAATGTTTATGAAGACTTAAGTATGATAGAAACTGAAAAAATAAATAAATTGAGAGATATTATAGTAGATGAATTAATGGAAAAAGGTTTTGATGAACGAGACAATATAAACGATTTGGGAAGAGCATTAGAAGAGCTAATTGATATCTTAGGAAATTTAATACCTTAGAAAATGTTAAGCTATATGGCAACGTTTTTAGCAGATGGAAAGTTCCGTTAATTACAGAATGAAAGATTATATAATTTTTAACAATGCGCTTAATACGAGCGTAGCTATGATTAGAGAGTTTTGCATGTGTAGAATAACTCCAAAAATATAAGGATATATTCTGAGGGCGTATGATTATATAGTATATTTATTGATTCGAATCTTTAAAAGGAGAGGAAACATGGAGAAAATAATAGGGATTATTCTGATTATAGGTGGTATGATTCCATTAATTTATGCAATGATACAAATCTATCGGCAATGGAAAGAAAAAGGACCTTCTTTTGCCCTTAAATCAATAATTTTCCTAGCCGTAAGCATTTTGCTAGATACTGCAACAACTATTATATTGTGTATAGTAACAGTATTCATTGGTATTTGTTTAATTATCTACACATAATAAGTTCAAGAAGGCTAACTTATCGATTGTTACTAATTGGAGGGATTGGATGAACTTCATTTTACATGGATCTAAACATACAGTTTTGGCTTCCGTTTTTGACTCATTTGAAAGTAGGGAAAAAGAGTTTAATTGGCTTATAACAGACATGGAGATTGTCGCACATCAGGAAGAGAAACTTATCCGAGATTATCCTAAAATGTCGTATCCAATAGTTTGGATAGCAGGTGAAGATCTTTCAAATCTCGTAAAGAAATATAATCCTCAATTTATTTGGGGCGTACTATCTGCGTTTGATAAGTCTATAAACATTGATATTAATAATTTGCTTGTAGAGCCCTATGCAAATGGAAACGAAGGGCTCTGGGTACCAAGTCCAAATATTCAGCACCCTCAAGCAAAACTTGAAATTGTTTGTTGGGATTCCAGTTTGATGTTGTTATTAAGTAACGATATAAATATTGATGATAAATTTAGAAATTACTTTAAAGAAGCTAGGGATTTAAATGCCTATAATTCGGAATTTTGATTTAAATGGAGACAACATTAATCCGTTATACGAAACAGATATGGAAAAGGGAATGGTATGCATACTCTACAAGTAGCGTATTATAAGGTGAAAAGCGGATTCTCTGTGAGGAGAATTAGATTATTATTGATTTATAAAAACAAATAGGAATAGATAAACTTAATATTATTAAATGAGAATAGTAGGATGGAATAGGGATAAATATAACTTTGAGAGAAAAGAAGGTGTACTATGGAGTTTACATTCGAAAAGGTTCAACGTATTGAAGATGCAAATATATACCGTGTTAGTAATATAACTGATATTTATGAAACAGATTTATTTGATGATTATAATCGTAATGTTGATAATTTAAGTTTACTTGTTCAAGAGAGGATTAATCAGTTTATTGTACATGTAGATAAATCTGAGGAAAAAAATGTGAAAGAAGAAATAGAGTCTAAAAACATTTCCTACACAGTTTTTGATTCGGGAAGAAGGAACATTTTCTTTGTTTTTGATTCTATACCAAGGACAGAAGTATCATATATAATCAAGTATTTTTATGGTGTAAGTATAGAAAATACTTTTGCTATTATCAGTTTAGGAAATAGCGTTGGTATTAAACTAGAGGAAATAAATCAAAGTAAATTGATGAAGTGTTTAATGGGAGAATGTGTTGTACCACAAATCGAATTAGTTCCATCATCGGCGTGTGCATTTATTCAATATGATGGTGCGCTTTTAACAATTGCTAGTAATAATTTCGATATTTATGCAACATGAAAATAATAAGAGGTAATTAAATGATTTTTTTAGCGCAAGGAGATACTGGAGATATCCAAAGTTAATTAATATATATATGTCGCACCACTTATATTTTTCAAAAAAGGTAACTTTAAGAATATAGGAGGATAAAAGATACATGGATAAAGAATATGAAGAACTCATAGTTAGGAGTTTTTTTCAAAAAAAAATCCAGGATAGAATTATTTTTGAACTAACTTCACCTAAAAAAAGAGTGAAGGCATTAGGGCGTTTGGCGCATAACCATGACACTATCTTAAATTCTATGTATTTTGAATCTATCCCAAAAAATATGGTGTATGCTGAAGGAATATCAACGCAATTAAAAAAATATGGAGCAAAGGATTCTTGTTACGTATCGGTATAATGTTGATAACAAATTAATGGTAGTTTAAGATGCATGGTAATGTTACATATTAGTATGATGTGAATGCAAAACGATTGTTGAATCTTTCTAGTAAAAATAGAATAGCTGCATTAAAAATTTACAATGAACCTTATGCTATAGGAAAAGAAAGAGGGAATTGTTGATGTGGATAGCGTTTCTAGAATTTTTAGAGTTTATTATAGTTTTGAGTTTAAGTCTTATATTAACATTGGTCGTTTTTTTTCAAGAAAATTATCTGTTTGATATTAAAGAAAGTATTAGTAAGAATAGGTTTTTGTTTATTATTCCAATCATACGTATGTCTCTAGGAGTGTGGATATTATATGTTACAGAAACTACTATAATTGCTGTCTCAAAAGTGACTGCAATTCAATTAATTATTTTACTTCTTTTTTGGGCATGCTCGAAGTATGTACAAAAAACTCGTGAAAATTGGCTAATTACTATAGTTGCTTTTGTTGTTTATGGTGTTGGTACATACATGTATATTCAGTTTGCTTTTAGAGGCTATTAATATATCACCAGAAAAGTTAGTGGTTAGAAAGATGCATTTGTTAAATGTTTGTATGAAGGAAGAGCGAATATAGGCTCTTTTTTCTTTATATATAGGATAGGACATGTATCTAATCCTCGTGGGATAAATCAAAATAGAGAACGGGAAGGAATTATATGAACAAAAAAGAATTAAAATTAAAGCTACTGCAAGGTCTAATTGAAGATTTTTCTGCTATTTAATATTTAGAGGTCCTAAATATTTTTAGTTGTGGGGATGTAATTACAATAAGTTTTATAGAAACATTGTGTAGATTAAAGTAGTTCTCTTTTGCAGAAAGTAATGTTGTAGATGATGATTTTAGTGTCTGTAAAGGGATAGAATTTGGTAGCTTTATGGATAAGAGGCATTATTCGCATAAAAATAAGAGTTTTAATGGTATACAGGAGGGTATTATAATGAAATTCCCAAAAGATGAAGATGGACAAGTATTAAATATGTTATACAAGCAAGGGATAGATTTTAATAAAAAACATATAGTAGATTTCTTTATTGCAATTCCTGATCAAGACAATGGGGAAAAAGTACTTGTTAGATTACAAGCATTGGGCTTAAATTGTGAATTAGATTATAATGAAGAATTTGAAGATTGGACATGTACTTGTTCTAAAGAAATGTTCTTAATTTATGAGGATATCGTAGAGATGCAAAAGGAATTGAATAAACTCGGTGAAGAGTTTAGTGGATATACAGATGGTTGGGGTGCATTTGTGTAATAGTGAATTTAATTATCGTGATAAAATAAATTAGATGTAGTAAAGAAACTATTTATGGAAAGAAGGGCTTATATAAGTTCTTCTTTCTTTGTATATATTAAGATATCTTAGTGGTAGAAAGGTATATGATATGTGGGCGGGGGGCTACCGGTAAAAGCCCGATTGGTAAGGACTAATTAAAGTTTCACTTTATATAGGTTTTGAGAGAGTAAGATATAAGATATATTGTTTGTAGCGGAAATCTTGAATGAAGGGAGCGTGTGATAATTGGCAATGACGGATGAACAATTCGAGAATTATCTTGTTATGTGTTATGACAAATTAGAAAGTAAACAGCAAAAATTCATTTCGGATTATAATATCTATAACTTTGATGAGTATTGGTATGATCAAGATCGATGTATATTACAGTTTAAAAAAAATGATCAAGTATTACTTGAATTTAGTGTTGTTTTTATAGGTTCTTGGTCTGAAAAGAGTAACAGTTGGATGTGGTCCTGGTCTAATGAGAATGCGGCTGATTATGCAAGAAGTAAGTCTAACTGTTTGAAAGGTTTACAAAAGATTACAGGAAGTGAGGTTTTTATAAATCCACTTTTTGAATGCGATCAAGAAATGGCGTATGAGCTAGCAGCCTTTTCCATTGAATATTTAGATGCAGAAGGAATGTATATGGCACCAGGTGAGAGAAGTGATATATTTATGGCTGTTATGTCACCGCGTGCATTGTGAGTAGAGGATATTAAAAATATAGATAAGGTAGAATGAAAAAGGAGTACAGTTTAATAAATTAATAAAAGGTATCATAGGTCCCCGATGCATGGTGATAAATTTAAAGGAGTGAATTATATTGCTTGAAGTAAAGTTTTACGATTGGAAAAAAAAACGTCCTAAAAAACATTACTTGCTTGTACATGAAATTAGAATTTTTGAGCTAATTTTCTCAAAGAAAGTTAGCGAGTTTGAGATGGGATTAAGAGAGATTGAAAAAGTAACTGTCTTTTGTTTAGCTAACGAAAACACTGATATTTCATATGAAGTGAATAGAGCTTTGGGTGAAATTCGTATATATGTTCCATATGATTTTATGGACTTTTTAGCATTAAATTCAGTTGAAGAGAAATATAAAGAGTTTTGCAAATTAGTACGCCAATATGTTGTCCTTGGACTTGAAGAAAACTCTACTCTTTCATCATCTGTTGTTAAAGGGTATATAGAGGAATCTTTAGATGAAATTGTGAAGCAAAACTATGAAGGAATATTTTTAGTTGGGAAGACACCTAAGAAAAGCCCAAGCCGTAAGAAGATAGCGATATTAAAAGGAATTCATCGTGTTAAAGGTTTCCAGCTACGATGTGAAGTGTATGATGAAAAGGGATTAAAGATTCGAGATCAACTATTGGTAGAAGAGGTAGGGAATGAAATGGTGTATGCAAGATTTTTGGGTACATTAAAATGGGAAAGTGAAAATCTAATAGTAGTTCAATCTAAATCCAGTAGTTGGAAAGAAGAAATCTATCTTTAATAACAAGGTTGTATAGTAGAAAGAGGGTTGTAGAGCATAAATGAATTTTTTTCGAAAAAATAAATTAAGTGACATTCAGAAAAAATACTATGAACATTTTGGAGAGCCGATTCAATTTGTTAATTATTATAGCCGCGGATCGGTTATGTATTTTCAAACGGATGATACGCTTTATTATGTTAATTTACTGAATGTATGAGGTGATAAATGTGAATGAACGTTTAAAGAAAATTGCAATGTTAAGAGAAAAGGTCGAGGAAAAGGCTACTAGAGAAAAGTTTTTGATGCTATGTCCGTCTATAAAAGAATTTGAGATTATTAGCGGGAAGAAAATTGCTTCATTAGTAAACTTTTTAATTGATGAAACACCGAATCCTATCAAAGTTATGAGTGAATTAAATGCTGAACAAGTTATCAATGAAATAAAAGAATTTGAACGTGAATTAACTAGTTTATTGTCTAAGAAGATTATTGTATGGTATGCACATGAAAATTGGGACTTTGGTGTGCAATTAGAATTAGAAGATTTCATGTTATATACAAAAGAAGTATTACATTTCATTGGATATGACGATGCTCAAAGAGGATTAATTTATTCTAGCCTTATTGTAGTAGATGAAGCAATGAGAAGTGCTTTTTCTTTTCTAAAGAATGAGTATAATGTCGAGATAGTACTATGGAAAGAAAGCTGAGTGTATTAGAGTGTTTTAAAACAAATTGGATGAATGGTTGAATTTATTATTAGAAGAAGTGGTGCGTGGTTTAGTGTGATAGAAAGAAAAAGAGAGTCTTCAAGGGATATGTATAAGAGAGTAAAGGAGAGAAAATATGTCTTTTTATAAAGAGGAAATAAAAGGGGATAAATTGATTATAAGTGATGAAAGCATTGATATTTTAATGGATGCTTTTCAAGAGATTGAAAAGATATATAATGAAGGGCCTCGCAGATTACCACATATAAATGAGTTAGAGATTATGTTGAAAAATGCATTAGAAATGCAGAGTGATAGTTTTTCTTTAGAGGAACAAGAAGTAGTAGATTGTAAGTTTAAATTAAAGAAACGTCGCAAAAAATCATTTAAGCCAGGGATAGTTTTTGCGATAAATCTTAAAAATATTAATAAGTATGGGTACGGAATGTTAGTGAAAGGACAAAATGTTACGAGGCCATATGATGGGGAAACATATGTAGAATATTTTTCTTTATTTACAGATGAAAAAATACGGATAAGCGAGTTTAAAAACTATTACAAGAATCAAAAAGAAGTATTATTTACGGCGTATACTGCCTGGTCTGGTTGGTTAGATGGTGATTGGAAAATTATTGGTGGATTACCAATGGAATTGTTTGATCCGGGGGAGTATAATCTTCCAGATTTTGTGTTTGAGAATAAGAATCAGGGGACTTATTTTGTGAGCCGAGGGAGAGCAGATGGTCCTTTAATCGATTTTGAAATGGTTAGTGAAGAAGAAGGTAAGAAAATTAAAAATCCTTCAGGGATAGCAGGACAATATGTTATAGAAGATTGGTTGGAAGAGAAATATAGCGTTTTATAAAAAAGAATGTTTTTGTGTTGAAGAGATAGCGGATTTTACTTGTATTTGAAAGGAGTAATAATATGGATATGTATGAGCTAGCTACTGGTGTAGATTCAAAAGAAAAATTAGTAGAATTCCTGTTTTATCTTCAAAAAGATTTTAAAGAAAATAAAGATGAGTGGGAGAATATAACGTTAGAAGATTACTTAGAATCATTGGAAGCATGGCTAAATGATTGTGATGGTGCTTTTCAAAATAAAGGTGAAGAGATGCCTAAAAATATATCATGGAATTTCATAGCGACGGTATTACTCGCGGGAGCTTATTATGAATAAGTAAAAAAACGAAGAGTTTAAATAGCCCTTCGTTTTTTTTACTTTATTTTTTCTCTACTAACTTTTTATTCTTCCAATCTAGTGTGAACAATTTATTAAATGTTTTTTGATCAACGTCTTTTACGTTGTTTCCAACCCAGTTTGCAGTTCCGAATGTGTAGCCTGGACGAAGTTGGTAATCGTCGGCGTGTTTTGTATAAGCGACTTGTAAGTTAGATTGATCTGTATTTTTTTCAGAGATAACAACAGCGATCATACCAGGAGAGAAACCGCTATTTGTTAGCGCTGGAAGTTGATCCATCGGTATTAAATTACCTTTTGCATCAGATTCATATAGGTATGTGCGAGAGTACATGAAAAGTTGGTTTCCATATAAAGAATGATAGGAGTCACGTGTATAAATACCCCAGTTTTGATTGTTATATCCGTTAAAGAATACGTTCCACTTTACGTTTTTGTTTGTTTGGTCAATTAAATTTGTTTTATAACTAGTTTGTTTATAGCTTACAGAGTCAGACCAAGTGACTTGACCAGTTGCACCAGCTTCACCGCTAGGGCCATTAGGCGTTACAGAAGCTTTAACAGAGCCACCAAGTTGATAAGATACGCTAGATGTTACAGTCGTTTCTTCTACAGCATTTGTAGGTGCTACGTTAAAGAAACGAGCGCTGTTATCTTGAAGGTTAAATGCAACATCATATTGTGAAGGATAACGTAATGTTGCACTAGCGCCAGGGATTGGGTAGTTATCAATAGGTGCATCACTTATAGTAGGATTTGCTTTTAGAAAACTACCAGTTGTATTAATAACGGCAATCTGTTTATCAGCGCTTGGGTCATCGATAAAAGTTACCTTTAAAGACATTGTCATATTATCAGCTTGGTCATTATTAAATGTATTATAGCTCGTATGTGTTTTTGCATTTTGCCCGATATCTGTTACAACTTGCGATGTTGTTTGAGCATAAGCAGCAGGTGTTGAAAGAGTTACAGCGCTACTAGCAAAAACAGCGGATAATGCTAAATATTTTAAGTATGTTTTAGAACGTTTCATACAATCACTTCCTTTTATCTTTGTCGATATATGTCGTATTACATTTATATCGTAACATGAAAATAAAACGGAATGGATGGTTATGCATAATTGCATAGATGAGTTTTGAAGGATAAAGATAATAGAATTTCATCCAACACTTAAGACTCGAAAATGTCCATTACAGCCGTTCTTAAAAATTTTAAGACAATATGTTTATCAATGTTCTTATTCTGAAGATTGAAGCGCTTAATATTTACGTTATAAGTGCATAACAAGTTATAATAAAAGAAATCAATAAGGAGGCTGGCTGTGAAGAATCTTCGTTATCTCAATATATTTACGATATTAATTATATACACACTACTTATGTTTTACATCGGCTGGAACGGATGGGTTTGGCTTCATGCGGTATTTGGCTGGGAATCTTGGGGATATTATGCTTTCATAGTCGCATTTATTTCATATGCGTACATTCTCGTGCAAGTGTTTAAGTTTCTGCCATTTCTGCGAACGATAGGTTCGATTTGGTTTGCGGTCATACAATATGCACTTATGTTGTTGCCATTAGCTAATATTATGGTCTTTCTTTTACAGTTTTCAGTAGAGAAAGAAGAGGCAATTATTTGGACAGGAGCGGCTGTGATAGCTGCATTTATCTTTATCTTTGCGTACGGAGTATTTAATGCGTATAGTCCGGTAGTAAGAAAGTACGAGGTGCACATACCGAAAAAGGTAGAGGGGCGTAAAAGTTTACGCATTGCGATGGCTTCTGATATGCATTTCGGTAAACTGTCTGGCGTTTCACATTTAAAAAGACTTGTTCGTCATGTAAATGAGATGGAACCTGATATTATTTTACTGCCAGGTGATATTATCGATGATCATCCAGGTGTGTTCATTCAAAAGAATATGGGATCGATCATGAAACAAATGAAAGCTCCATTAGGCGTATATGGCGTTTTAGGAAACCATGAATACTACGGCAGAGCAGTTCCAGAGTTTTTACAAGAGATGGATAAGATTGATATTCGTATTCTTTTAGATGAAGTAATTACAATTGAAGATGACTTTTATCTCGTTGGAAGAAGAGATAAAACAGAGCGAGATCGTCAAAGCTTTAAACAATTAATGAGTACGGTAGATAAATCGATGCCTGTTATCGCAATGGATCACCAGCCATTTGAGTTGAAACAAGCAGCAGCGGCAGGTGTAGATTTATTATTATCCGGTCATACGCACCGCGGACAAATGGCGCCCAATCATATTGTAACGAGAAGAATGTACGAGCTAGACTGGGGATACGCACAAAAAGGCGCGTTCCACGCAATTGTTTCTTCTGGATTTGGATTTTGGGGACCCCCGCTTAGACTTGGTAGTAGGTCGGAGATTGTGCAGGTAGAAGTTACGTTTGAATAGGGGTTATGAAATAGAGAGCTGATTGCTCTCTATTTTTTTCAATAAAAACAAATAACAATAAATATTTATGTTGGTGCTAATTTCATAAAAGAGATACGATTATAAGAGTCGATTAAAATAAAGGGGGATTGTAAGTGATCATATCAGATGTACTATACGGAGAATTTGAAGTGGATCAAGTAGTAGAAGAATTAATTTCAAGTAAGTCTATGCAAAGACTAAAGGGGATTCATCAAGGAGGCGCAAGTTACTTAATGAACGAGAAATGGAATGTAACGCGCTTTGATCATTCCGTTGGTGTTATGTTATTAGTTAAAAAACTAGGTGGTTCAGTAGAAGAACAGATCGCTAGTTTACTTCATGACGTATCGCATACTGCTTTTTCCCACGTGATTGATTACGTTTTTGATAATGAAGATGAGAGTTATCATGAAGAGATATTTAGTTCTGTTGTGAAAAACTCAGAAATTCCAGCGATCCTTGCGAAGTATGGTTATAACTATGAAGATATTTTATTAGATGATTCGAAGTGGACGTTACTAGAAAGGTCAGCGCCCGAATTATGCGCAGATCGAGTAGATTATACGTTACGAGATATGTATACATACGGATATATTTCTTTAGAAGAGGTTCATAGATTTTTAGAGGATATTATCGCAGTAGAGGGGAAAATGGTTCTGCAAAATATCCAAATAGCGGAATGGTTTACAGAAACGTATTACAAAGAAGTAATCGATTTCTTTATGGAACCAATGAATATTTACGGAAATGATATGTTAGTGAAAACGTTAAAGTTAGCTCTTCATAAAAAGGTTATTCATGCAGATGATTTCCTTCTTGAAGATGCTGAGCTTATTTCGAAATTGCAGCAATGTAATGATTCAGAAGTCCATGCTTTATTAAGAAAAGTTCATCCCAATGTAAAAGTAAAAGAAGATAGAGACGATTACGATTTGTATCAGAAAAATAAAGTCCGTCTTATTGATCCTCCGTTACTTCGTGAAGGTGAAGTTATTCCAGCATCTGTTGTGTCAGAAAACATAAGACAGATGAGTGATATTGCTTATGAAAAAGCGGTGAGAGGGATGTATGTGAAAGTGATTTCGAATTAAAAAAGAAGTAGCGCATCGTTTTTAGAGCGCTACTTCTTTTTTATTAATGATCAAACCAATTCCAAATCTCAATATCTCCAAGAGTCGCATAACGTACGTGCGGGGAGTTTTGTAATTTTAATAACTCTTTCGACGGGCCAGTAATGACAATGCCGTATACTTTTACGCCATTCTCTTTTACATATTCATAACGTTTATCTAAGTTTAGTTCTTTCTCAGAAAGCGCTGCTATTTTGCTTACCGTTTTTTTATGGATAGAAAGGACGCGCATCATTTCGGTTACTTTGTCTTCTTGCGTTTTCTGCCCGTCAGTTTCATTATCGAGGAATCTTACATGTTCTGGAAACCCTATAGCTTCTCCGCCATGTAGGATATAGTCATCTACATTTTTTCTTTCTTGTCCTGTATCTAAAGCGTACCATAAAGGAGTTGGAGGGAGTTCTTGTGCCTCGAATGTGCTATATAAAAGCGGTTCTAATTCTTTTAAAGTGTAAGCTTTATCAAAAGAAATTGCTACTTCTGCAACGGTTCCATCATGTACTTTTGCAAGTGTATCCCATACTTTTTTTGATGAATCCTTTAAATAATCACCCTGCTCTGTTTTTGGATGAACAAAGAAGAGTTTTGGTTGATAGAACGGATTCATCCAAGTTCGCTTCGTAACATCTACAGATGATAAGAAGCTTTTTGTTTCTATTGTACCGAGGGGCATTTCTTTTTTACCGACGGTTCGTACTAAATCAAATTGGCTATTCGTACGGAAAAAAGCTTCTACACTTGTTCCGCCTCCCATAACACGGCTATTTGGGATCGTTGCTTCAAGTGCAAGCGAAGGAACCTCTCTAATTTCTTCTAGCCTTTTATCATTATTAGCTTGAAAATAAAAGGCTGATAATACCCCGCCGATTATATAGATAACGATGCAAATTGATAATATAAAACCAAACGTTTGTAAACGATGTTTCCACTTAATTCTCCAAAAAGGAATTTTAAGATTTTTTGGAGGTAACTTTTTCTTAATTGGTTCTGTTTTTGTTAACAGCTCATCTAAGTAAGCTTCACACTCTTCACATGACTCAATATGACTTTCTAACAGTTCTTGTTCATCATGCGTGAGCGTTCCATTTTCATACTTCTTCCATAGTTTTTTAAATTCTGTACAACCCATCCGTATCACTCCTTTATGCTTTTCGTGTCTTTCCGTCCCCTGTGTAATTCAATTTTCACTTTCGCTAATGAGAGACCAGTCATTTCTGCTATTTCCTTATAGGAGAATCCATAGTAATCTCGTAGTAGTAGGACATTTCGTCTTTCGAGCGGAAGAGCGTATAAACTGTCTAACCAACTAGCAATCTCATGTTTTACGAAATATTCATGTTCTGTACTTGGCACGTTTGGTAAATGGAATTCTTCCACTGTAGTTGTTTTATACTTTTTTTCTTTTCGATACCAATCGATAAAGGCATTGTAGGCAATTGTAAATAACCACGGCCTAATTTCTTCTCCTTTATAATAGTCAATATGGACGAGCATTCGGTAAAATGTTTCTTGCATGAGATCTTCCGCATAGTGGGAATCTCCGGTTAGGGAGAGAAGATAGCGAAATAAATCTTGCATATGCTCTGAGTAAATTTCTTCTAATGATTGTTTACGTTTCACTACATTTCCCTCCCTTCATACATAACAACGAAATACATATAAAAAAGTTACAATTTTTTATGGAATTATAGTAAAAAACGTCAAGAATTGGATTGCGTTCTCTTTTATCATAATACATATAAGGTGGGTGAACAGAGATGGAAAGCTATGAAACACAAATTCAAAGGTCAATTGATTATATTGAGGAAGATGTAATGGAAAAACAAACGCTGCGTAATTTAGCGCGGGTTGCAGGTTTTTCTGAGTCTCATTTTCATCGTGTATTTCAGGCGTTAGTAGGTGATACGGTAATGGAGTATGTTCGAAAGAGGAGGTTAGCCCGGGCAGCTTATCAACTTTCTCATACGGATGAAAAAGTTATTGATATCGCGTTTGAACATGGCTTTCAATCTCACGAAACGTTCACGAGAGCCTTTAAAAAATTATTTCAAATGACACCGAGTGAATATCGAAAACAAGAAATCGAAACACCGATGTATTACAGAGTAAATGTAAAGCAAAGAAAATTAAATCCGTATTTAGGAGGCATACAAATGGAATATCGTATTGTAAATAAACCAGAATTTTTAGTGGCGGGTTATGAACTGAAGACGACAAGTAAAGAAGGGAAAAACCATCAAGACATTCCAGCATTTTGGCAAGAATATTTACAAAAAGATCTTGGAACGACGATTCTGAATCGTAAAGATACGAGTCAATGGGTAGAGCTTGGATTATGTACTGATTTTAATTTAGAAACGGGAGACTTCACTTATATTATCGGAATGGAAGTTACAGACTTTGAAAATGTACCAAATGAAATTGCAAAGCGTACTTTCCCGGCAGCAACATATGCAGTATTTACAACGCCGAAAGTTCCTCATGAAGAAATGGTATCGTCTATCCACCAAACTTGGAATGCAGTATTCTCAGAATGGTTCCCGCATTCAGGGTATGAACATTGCGGAGTTACAGAGTTTGAACTGTACGATGAGCGTTGTGACGAAGATAAGAGTGAGTTTGCACAAGTAGAGCTTTGGATACCGGTGAAGAAAAAATAATAGGGTAAGAGCGAATCATTGGGAGATGGTTCGCTTTTTTATAAGTGGATTGTTAAATTTGTATTGTTTTATCTGTAATACATATGAAAATGGTAAAATAAAATAGCAATTAAATATTGCGGGTGGAAGGTTATGCCCTTTCTTCATTTTGTGAAGAAAGGAGGTGTAATCGTATGGAATTTCTTTTGCAAATTTTGTTGGAAATTACAAAAACTATAGCTAGAGAAGGTATAGTTTTTGGATTTAAGAAATTAACGGCAAAAAAGCGCAAAAAGAAGACCACCCGTCTGCCTGCGAAGCGTGGGAAGTCTTCTAAGCGCAAATAAGCTTTAGTTGCAACCTTCCACCTTGCGGTAATTAGTTGCAGTGACGGGGTGTTGGAAGCACCTCGTCTACTTCATTTTATGCAAAACTTAGTTAGTTTATACTTCTATTTATAGTATAACAGTTTAGAAATGTATTTGTTAATAGTTTTATTTTTACTTTGTATAGTAGGGAAGCATGTTAGTATTGTCGGTTTTTGTCGGTAAGTCGATATATCTAGAAAATCGCTGATATAATTCGAGTTGCGCTGATATATTCAAAAAATCGCCGATATAATTTCATATACCGATAAAACACCTCAAAAAAACGATCCACATAATTTCAATTACTGTAAAATCATCCCAGAAAAGAAAAAAGACGCCACATAGCGTCTTTCCTACGAACGAAACGGAAATACAAGAATAATCGTCGTTCCTTTTCCGAGTGCACTATCAACGGAAATTGTTCCGTTATGAGCATGAACGAGCTGTTTTGTAAT
This sequence comes from Bacillus sp. FSL K6-2944, assembly GCF_038005385.1. Classification (NCBI taxonomy): domain Bacteria; kingdom Bacillati; phylum Bacillota; class Bacilli; order Caryophanales; family Bacillaceae; genus Bacillus; species Bacillus sp. FSL K6-2944. Next base: position 200,769 of record NZ_JBBOTE010000002.1, read on the forward strand.
GGCTAGGCCAAGTCCAGTTCCGATGTTGCTTTCTTCTGTGTTTGTTCCGCGGTAATATCGTTCAAATAGAAGTTCTTTCGTTTTTTCATCCATTCCTTTTCCATCATCTGAAATGGAGAGTGTAAAGCAATTAGCGTTTTGTGATAGTTTTACGATGACAGTAGTTGTTTCATTATTATGTTTTACAGCATTTACGAGTAAGTTTTCGATAATACGCTGGAACCATTTTTCTTCAATGAAATATTGAATTTTATTTGAGCTCGGTACGAATTCAATATTTTGATTTTGGAGTGTTGGATTGTTAATAAATTGCAATAACACTTTTTGAACGAACTGATTGATTTCAACGTTTACGTGTTGGGCAGGAAGGCTGTTATTTTTTAATTGATACGTTAAGCTTAAATCATCAATTAATGTTGTCATATATTGAGATTTCTCTTTCATAACACTACCAAATTGCTGAATATCACGATCAGTCCAGTTATATTGATTCGATTCGAGTAATAATGCGTAGCCATATATAGAGCTAAGTGGTGTTTTTAAGTCGTGTGTTAGACCGGTAATCCATTCTTCTCGTGTTTGCTGGAGGACTTGCCTCATCGCATCATTTTTTTTGAGTGTAATAGAAAGGTGTTCTAGTGAACTTGTTACATCTCTAAACAAACGGAATGACCATTTTTCTTTACCAGATCGCCGGAACCTGACGGGTTTTCCTTTTTTACTAATAGGTTCTTCATACTTTCCACCAGCGATATTTTTAAGCCAGCGCATCGCATGTAATAACGGTTTCCCGAATTTATTACCGTACCAAATAGAAAGAATGACTAAATAAACAAATACGATAAGAAGGATTAATCCGCATCCGATGAGAAACTTCTTAGTAAATACATCTTCAATTTCGTCACCTGGATAGTAGTGCTCATTTTTTGCAGTTACAACGAGAAGGTTGCCACTATTTGCATCGTAAAAGCTAGACGTATTTTCTTTATGATTCCACGGTTCTTTTTCATTAAGGGCGATTTGTATTGCTGAAAATGTTTTTTTCTTTCCAGCTGGATAGGCAAAAACCTCTTCGCCATTTTGATTAAATATTTGAAGTGCTGCTTTTTCTTTAGACAGTAACTGTTTTTCTTGATCTGTTAATGTGAACGAATCCATCGTTAAAGAGGAGTGATCCTTTTGAATTGCTGTCAGTAACGCATTGCTTTTTAACATACCACCATAAATAACAAGTACTTTCTTTTCTTCTAATTCAATTTCCCAATATGTAAATTTATAATTACTTTCGATATGATGTTGTATATATGCGACTAAAGATGTCTTCGTATAAGCATTCGGAACATCATTTGGTGTATTAAAGTGGTAGAGGATTTTTCCGTTTTCATCTACAACTTGGAGCCAATCATTTTTCTCCTTTATTAAATCTTGCACTTCAGATTGTAACGAAATATGCCCATCTTCTGAAGAGATGTATCTTGAAATTGTAAAACTATCAGAATCTGGAATATTAGGTTCGTATAAAGTACTAGTAAGAAGAAAAATTAAATAAGTAAAAGCAGCAACTACAGCGATAAGTAATGTAACTAAAACAAAAACGTGTTGCATGATAAATTGAATAATAAGTCGTTTATTAAAATTCATATCGTCACCCTACTTTGTAACGAACTTATAACCAAGCCCGCGAACGGTTTTTATATATTCTGGTTTACTTGGATCATGTTCAATTTTTTCACGTAGTTTTCGAATGTGGACCATAACAGTGTTGTCATCGCCATTATAGGCAGGTGCTCCCCAAACTTTTTCGTATATTTCCTCTTTCGAAAATACGTAGTTCGGATTCTCGCAAAAGAAGAGTAGTAGTTGAAAGAGTTGAGCGGAGCATTCGACAATGTGCCCATCTACTGTTAGTTCTGCAGAGTGCTGATCAATTTCAAATCTTCCAAATGAAATCGAGTGTGATTTTTGTTCGTGTGGTACGGTTTGTTTCATATGTCTCCGAAGCTGTGCTTTCATGCGTGCTACTACTTCTAATGGATTAAATGGTTTCGTAATATAATCATCTGCACCGTATGAAAATCCGGATATTTTATCTAAATCAGATGCTTTTGCTGATAGGAAGAAAATTGGACAATCTGTTTGTTGGCGAATGATTGGACAAATATCAAAACCAGATTGTCCAGGAAGCATTACATCTAAAATAATTAAATCGTAATTGTTTTGCTTAGTTAGAGATAAAGCCATTTCAGCTGATGTTGCAGTTGTAATATGAGAAAAGCCTTCTTTTTCAAGAATGGTAGTTAGTAATTGTAAAATTGCTGTTTCATCATCAACGAGTAAAATATTTGCTTGGTACATAAACATCCCTCCTAATTTTCTCGAATATCATATCATCATTTTGTAACTTATGGAATTTTTAAGGAAATTTTAAGGTTTTCTTTCGCAAAAAATTAAGAATCAAATGATATGATAAAAGTAACATAGGGGAGGAGATGAGTGTGAACCCGTTTCAAGTGATGCGAGCTAGATATTTTTTAATTGTATTTGCACTATTAATTTTAATAGCGAGAAGTAGTGGCGATTTGCTAACAAGTATATTTCATATACAAAATTCTTCTTTTATAAATATCCTTATATTCTATATCCTTCCGATGGTATGGATTTCTTATGAGTATAGAAAGCACCACATTTCATTTTCATTATTTGTTAATAAAAATGAAACATTTAACTTGGTACAAGTTTTATACATTACGGTTATGTTATGCATGTTTAGTTACGGGTATCTTATTTTGTATATGTATAGTTTTGCATGGATTACACCGGACTTTATTATGAACGCCCTGCATGAACCAATTGTAGATAGTACTGGGGGATATGTATCTCAAGTCATTAGGGTCGTATTCATCGCACCAATTATCGGGGAATTTGTTTTTCGCGGATTTTTACTTCAACGTTTTGCAACAAAATGGGGAACGAGCATAGCGACCATCGTTGTAGCAATATTGTTTGCGTTGTTACATGTTGATTTCCTCGGTGCAGCCATATTCAGCATCGTATTGTCAATCGTATATATTCGTACGAAAAGTTTACTCATGCCAATTGCAATACATATGTTAAACAATGCATTTGTAATAGGTGCGTCTTTTCTAATAAGTAGAGAAAAAATTATGAGTTTTGCCGATTTCTCAAGTTATACGACATTCTTTCCTGGACTTATTATTTTTATAACAGGATTAAACTTAGTACTTATCTTTTTATTTGTTAATCGCAAATATTGGAGTAAAGAAGTGCCAGTTATATATGCAGAGCAGAAAAAGAGCTTTTCAGATGTAGTCGGGAGTAAATAAGATGAAGAAGACGGTTGAAAAAATATTAAAAGACATTATAGATTCTACGTCTATTACAGATATGTGTGATAAAAGCGTTTGTCATTGGCTTCAACCTGTAGTAGATACGATTGTGTTTCCAGGGTATTACGTATTTTCTAGTACTCATTTAAAAGAAAATATTATTTCTCTTCTTATTGTGTTCGGGGTTTTACTAATATTTGGTCTAATTGTAGAAGAAATGATGAAGCGCATCTTCAAAAAGAATGAAGAGAAGTATATGTGGATTCATAAAGTATTCGAGAAAGTAATGGTGGCTTTCCTTTTGTTTTATGGTATAAAAACAATCATTTACTTTATAGCTTTGAAACATCATTAATTCGAAATTTGAAAGGGATGTATAAAATTATATGAATGAAACGATATCATCAAATAAGTTTTTTTATTTGATTTTACTTAGTCTAGTGTTAATAACGACAGTGAATGTTATTTTGCGCTGGGAGGAAGCTTATTTTTTCATGTATTTAGCGCTCCATTTGTTGGGGATTTTATGTATAAGTGGTGGAGTCGTTACTGAAAAAAAGAATGAAGAAAGCGTTAACTATATGTGTGTGATCGGTCTTGTTTTGCTTTTAGCTGTACAGGGGATTATGAAATATAGTTCTTTCTCTTTACAAGATTTTAGTTTATTAATAGATGTACTTCCTTAAAGAGGCTCTTTATGTTATCTAAAAAGCAAGTAGGGTACGTGTTGGTTTGCAAGTGCGATCCTTATTCCGGATTGTGAACCGAAGAAAGTGTTTAAAGATAGGCAAAACTCTTCTTATGTAGAAGAGTTTTTTATGTAAATAAAAGGATTTCGAGCAATTCACATAATAAGCTTGTTCTAATTTAGCGTGTACGAACTTACAATAATAATAGACAGGCAGCATAGAGGAGGGAATAGCGTGAGGAAGGTTATCGGTTGGTCGCTTTTTTTGTACGTTGGATTTGCGTTACTTATATATTGGTATTTATTTGGATGGAATCATGAACTTATTCCGGACATGTATAAGGGAACGAGTGCAGATCCAGAAACGTTTATGAGTGCGAGAGAGCTTACGCTAAGCCAAGATTATTCGCGCGTGAAAAATTTACTATACTTTTTAGCGACGCCTCTTGAATGGATTATTTTATTATTTGTACTTGTGCTAGGTATTTCAAGAAAGTTTGAGAAATGGTCGAAGGAAACGACTAAAATAAGTGTTTTGCAAGTTGCGATTTATTTCTTTTATTTATCATTACTGACAACAGTGCTTGCCTTACCGATGCAATGGATTGGCCGGAAAGTGTCCGTTGATTACGGCATTTCAACGCAAAGTACACAAAGCTGGATAAAAGATCATGTTATCGGTTTTTGGGAAAGTTATGCGACTATGTTAATTGTAGTGACCGTTCTATTATGGCTTATCCGTAAATTTCCGAAGAGATGGTGGCTAGCAGGGTGGGCGCTCTCTGTTCCATTTACAATCTTTTTAACATTCATACAGCCTGTCGTTATTGACCCACTGTATAACGACTTTTCGACGCTGAAAAATAAAGAATTAGAAACGAAAATTTTAGCGATAGCAGACAAAGCGGATATTCCTGCTAAACACGTATATGAAGTAAATATGTCAGAAAAAACGAATGCATTAAATGCTTACGTAACAGGAATTGGCCCTAACGCCCGTATTGTAATGTGGGATACAACGCTTAAGCAGTTAAAAGATAAAGAGATTTTATTTATCATGGCCCATGAAATGGGGCATTATGTTATGAAGCATATATATTTTGGCGTTGCAAGTTATGTATTGCTATCGTTTATAGGTATGTTTTTAATTAGTCGTATTATAAATATGTGTATTCGCAAATGGGGAGATACATTGCAAATTTCAAAAGTGGCATGTTTCTCCATTTTACCTTTATTTTTCTTAATTTCTTCTATACTCTCTTTTGCAGCACAACCAGCAACAAACTATGTTTCACGTATAGAAGAAAGAGCGGCAGATCAATATGCTTTAAATATGACGAAGGATGGGAAATCTGGTGTGAAAACTTTTCAATATTTATCAAAAACAAGTTTAAGCCAAGTAAATCCGCCTGCGTTAGTGAAATTTTTCTTATACACGCACCCACCAATTTTTGAAAGAATTCATACGTTTGAACAATATGAGAAACAAAGCAAAAAGGAGTAGCATGATAGCTACTTCTTTTTTTATAGAGATATAAGTTTCATATTGGGAATATTTATCATTGCTTTTTATTGTGATTTTGTAAATAATAAGCTATAAAATTCTAAAAATCTATATATAAAGGAATAAAGGTGGAAAAATGTATTTTTTACAAAATTTAAAAGTGAAATATAAATTATTAGCGCTTATTTCATTAGCAGTTTTAGGTATGGTAATTATAAGCAGTGTAGCAATTCATTCTATTAATAAGATTAAGCATGATACAGAGGTTGTAGTAGATGATTATCAATATTCTGCAATTTTATTAGAAGGAATGCTTCGCACACAAAATTCACTAGAATATAATTTATTAGAATTAATTACGGTATCACAAAATGAAGTGGCAAATAAAGAGGGAATAATTGATAATATTGAAAAGGATCTTAAAAAATATGATTCTTTATTAAAAGAATATGATGATGGTTTTAATTTAAGTAAGCAAGAGGATGAACTGTTTCAGAAGATGAAGAAATCTTTGCCAAGTTATAAAGATACATATAAAAAATTATTTGAAAAGGCGAAGGCAACAAACGAGCCGCAAATGGTAAATGAATTTCAGAAGGAATTAAAACCGAAGGGAATAGAGTTAGCTGGTTATGCAGTGGACCTAGAATCGTATGTTTCAAATTTAGCTGACCAAGTATTTAAAGATTCGCAAAAAATGATTGATCGTTCCGTTATTACCTTTATCATTCTTGTAGTAGTTACTACAATCGTTATATGTATAGTAAGTTATATTATTAGCAAGCTTATAGTTGCTCCTTTACAAACGGTTAGTCGTATGATGGAAAGAGCGAAAGAAGGAGATTTAACCGTACATGGTGATTATAATGCTAAAGATGAATTAGGTGTATTAGTAAGTAATTTTAACGAGATGATTGCAGGGCTAAGAACAAATATGCAAGAAGTAGAGAATAATATTCAGCTTTTATTTCAACATGCAGACGGAGTAGTATCTGCATCAGAAGTATCTAGTAGTGCAGCCAAAAAAATCACTATGGATATTGAAGAAGTCGCAAATGGTGCAGAGAGTCAAATGCAAGCAATGGAACAAACTGCGGGTGCGATGGAAGAGTTGACACAAGGAATGCAGAGTATAGTCAATACATCATCCTCTGTAAATGAATTATCTGCTCAATCAGCATTAGATGCAAAGAATGGTAACAAATTAATGAAACAAATGATTCAACAGATGGATACAATCCAAAATTCGGTACATAGCGGTGTGAGACAAGTAGAGACTATGAAAGAACAATCAGAAGAAATTGTTAAAATCATTGATGTTATGCAAGGTATTACCTCCCAGATTAACTTATTAGCATTAAACGCCGCAATTGAGGCTGCACGTGCTGGTGAAAGTGGTAGAGGATTTGCAATTGTGGCAGATGAAGTGCGGAAATTAGCAGAACAATCTAGTGATTCTGCAAAACAAATTGAGAATCTTATTACTCAAGTTATGGGAACAACGAACCATACAGTACATATGATGGGGAAAGTAGATAATGAGGTACAGGCAGGTACACAAGTAGTAATGCATACAGAAAAAGTATTTGGAACAATTACAGAAAAAGTACAGCAAGTATCTGAGCAAATTCAAACGGTATCTATGTCAACAGATGAAATTGCAGCGAGTAGTGAGGAAATCTCGGCTTCTGCAGAAGACATGGCTCAAATTTCCCAAAGATCATCTGACCGAACTGATAGGGTAAAAGAGTCTATTCAACAGCAAGAAAAATCTGTTCAAGAGATTTCGGTTTCAATTGAACATATGCATAACGCAGCAGGAAAACTAAAACAAATAGTTGCCCAATTTACTCTTCAAAAGTAGTAGCATATTTGAGTGTTAATAAAGATAAAAAAATCATCCTCTTTTAAGAAAAAAGGATGATTTTTTTATCCCGCTATTTGCTGGACAGTAAGACCCCCCACCTCAAAATTCAGCGAAAACGAGTTATCAGTGAAGGGGAATGCTACCTCTGAAATATAAACCATGAATATAGTAGCCTCCACTAGGTATCTCCTTTAGGTGCCAATAAAGGGAAGTTATAAAGTGAAAAGGAGTTTATAAAGAGATTGTAGAATGTTTTAGTATATAACACCTTAGATGTGACAACTTCCTTTTTGAAAAAGAAAGAAGGGAGTATAAAGCAGAAAGGTAGTGGAAATATTTCTTCTAGAAGATTTACATTTTATCTTACATTCACCAAAAAATAGTACTCCTGAAACAATGAAGTTCATTTTATTTGAATGAAATAGGGAGAGAGGACAATGAAGAAAAAAATATTGGGTGTAATGATGATTGCGACAATGGCAGGAGGTATATTTGCAGGGACGAATGTGACGCCTGTAAAAGCGGAAGAGTATCCACAAATGATTGTGTTTGAAGATGTTCCATACGGATTTTGGGCATATGATGCTATTATGGATTTAGCATATCATAAAATTATATTAGGGTATGGAAACGGGAAGTATGGTGTTGGCGATCTTATAACACGTGAACAAGTAGCTGGGACTATTTACAGAACACTTGAGATAAAAGAAGAAGGGCCAGTAGCGAATCCATATAAAGATGTTTCTGATAGTACAACAACTTTTAAAAAGGAAATTTTGGCGTTAACAAAACGTGGTGTTTTTTCAGGGGATGGCCAAGGGAATTTTAGGCCGAAAGCACCAATCTCTAGAGCGGAAATGGCTGTCATTTTAAAACGAGCATTTAATTTTGAAACGAAACAAAAACATACATTTAAAGATATTCCAAAAGGCCACTGGGCAGAAGATGCAATTAGTGCGTTACAATCTAATAATGTTGTGAGAGGAACTGGGAATGACATGTATGAATTAAATCGCCCTGTACCTAGAGAACAATATGCTCAGTTTATTAATAATGCGATTATTAATTATCATTTGAAAGAGGATTGGAAGTAGAGTGAAATATGAAAGCACAAATAGAAATATTTGTGCTTTTTTGTTTGTTTAAAAAAGAATTATTATTCGAATTTATGTATTTTTATGGTTATACACAAGCTTTATAATCAACCCGATGAAAAAGACATGATGTTTAATATGATTCACAAAACCGTCACGAAATGTGTCGAAAAATATATTGTCACTATACCATTTATTCTGTATATTTTTAAAAAAACATATACATATTGGGGAGATAATTTGATGAGCAAAAAATTATTAAAAACAGCTACAGCATTAACAATTATGGGTGGGGTGTTATTCTCAGCAGAGAGTAATAGTGTAAAAGCGGAAAGTGCACCGTTGCAAAAAACAAATACAATTGTATTTAAAGATGTACCAAAAGGACATTGGGCATATGAGGCAATTCATGAATTAGCGGAACAAGAAATTATTTTAGGATATGGCGATGGAATATTCGGTTTTGGGGATAATGTAACACGTGAGCAAGTTGCAGCTTTAATTTACCGTGTGTTTGATATGGAAGAACAAGATGAATATGAAAACCCATATGGAGATATTGATGAAAATTCAACAAGCTTTATCGAGGAGATATTGGCTTTAACGGAAATGGGAATTTTCCAGGGAGATGAGAATGGAAACTTTAGACCGAAGGCGACGTTAACGCGTGCGGAAATGGCACAAGTTCTTACGAATGCTTTTGACTTACAGGCAAAGGGATCTCATAACTTTAATGATGTTTCAGCAAATTCATGGGCAACGAATGCAATTAGTGCAGTACAAACAAATGGTATTACAATGGGAATCAGAGAAGGTAAATTCGGTCCGTCTATGAAGGTAACGAGAGAACAATACGCACAGTTTTTACATAGAGCAATATTGCATGATATGGAACAAGGGCAGTAATAAAGTTTAACTAGTCAAAGTGAAATTTAAAAATAATACAAAAAGGTCGTTGTTGTATAACAGCGGCCTTTTTTGTATGAAATAAAGCACGAAAGAATGGCGTTTTGAAAAAAAATGAAATGAATTTCCAAAAAAAACTTCCTTTTCTGAAGATTTGTTATATAATATAAAACATGAAATCAAATCTGTTATAAAACAGTTTAAGAAGGGGATGCTAATATGTCGACGCAAACTTCACGGGTTACACTCGTTGGAGAAATGTTACCAGCGTACAACGAAATATTGACACCTGAGGTGCTTAGTTTTTTGAAGGAACTACATGAGAATTTCAATGAGCGCCGCATAGAACTTTTACAAAAACGTGTAGAAAAACAAAAGAGAATTGATGCAGGGGAGTTTCCGAAGTTTCTAGAAGAAACAAAACACATACGTGAAGCGGATTGGACAATTGCCAAGCTGCCAAAAGACTTAGAGGATCGCCGCGTAGAGATTACTGGACCGGTAGATAGAAAGATGGTCATTAACGCTTTAAATTCAGGAGCGCATCTTTTTATGGCGGATTTTGAAGATTCGAATGCACCAACTTGGGAAAACGCAATTGAAGGTCAAATCAATTTACGAGATGCAGTAAAGGGAACGATTTCACATAAAAATGATAAAGGGAAAGAATATAGATTAAATGAGAAAACAGCTGTACTCATTGTACGTCCAAGAGGATGGCATTTAGAGGAAAAGCATATGCAAGTTGATGGGAAGAATATGTCGGGTAGCTTAGTAGATTTCGGCTTGTACTTTTTCCATAATGCGAAAGCTCTTTTAGCAAAAGGAAGCGGCCCATACTTTTACTTACCGAAAATGGAAAGTTATTTAGAAGCGAGATTATGGAATGATGTATTCGTATTTGCTCAAAAATATATCGGCATTCCAAATGGAACGATTAAAGCAACTGTGTTACTGGAAACGATTCACGCTTCGTTTGAAATGGATGAAATTTTATATGAGCTAAAAGATCATTCTGCTGGCTTAAACTGCGGAAGATGGGATTATATTTTTAGCTTTTTAAAGAGTTTCCGTAATCATAATAAATTCTTACTACCAGATAGAGCACAAGTCACGATGACGGCACCATTTATGCGTTCGTATTCTTTGAAAGTAATTCAAACATGTCACCGACGTAATGCACCAGCAATTGGAGGAATGGCGGCACAAATTCCGATTAAAAATAATCCAGAAGCAAATGAAGCAGCTTTTGAAAAAGTGCGTGCTGATAAGGAGCGCGAAGCTTTAGACGGTCATGATGGGACTTGGGTTGCCCACCCTGGACTTGTACCGGTTGCAATGGAAGTATTTAATCACATTATGAAAACACCGAATCAAATTTTTAGAAAACGTGAAGAAATATGTGTAACAGAAAACAATTTACTAGAGGTACCGGTGGGAACGATTACAGAAGAGGGCTTTCGCATGAATATTAGCGTAGGTATTCAATATATTGCATCTTGGTTAAGCGGACGGGGAGCAGCACCCATTTATAACTTAATGGAAGATGCGGCAACTGCTGAAATTTCAAGAGCACAAGTATGGCAATGGATTCGTCATGAAGGTGGAAAACTAAATGATGGTCGTAATATTACGCTTGAATTAATGGAAGAGCTAAAAGAAGAAGAATTAGCAAAAATAGAAAGAGAGATTGGTAAGGAAGCCTTTAAGAAAGGGAGATTCCAAGAGGCGACAACGTTGTTTACAGATCTCGTTCGAAATGATGAATTCGTACCATTTTTAACATTACCGGGTTATGAAATTTTATAAAAAATGAAAAGGGGATGGAACAAATGAAAAACGAAAGAATCGAGAAGTTACAAGAAAGCTGGGAATTAGATGAGCGTTGGAAAGGGATCACACGTCCATATTCGGCAGAAGACGTAATTCGCCTGCGCGGGTCAATTGATATTGAACATACGTTAGCGCGTCGCGGTGCTGAGAAGCTTTGGACATCGCTTCATACAGAAGACTATATTAACGCACTTGGCGCATTAACAGGAAACCAAGCGATGCAACAAGTAAAAGCTGGGTTAAAAGCGATTTACTTAAGTGGTTGGCAAGTAGCAGCTGATGCAAACCTTTCTGGACATATGTATCCAGACCAAAGTTTATATCCAGCGAACAGCGTACCTGCTGTAGTAAAACGAATTAATCAAACGCTTCAACGTGCGGATCAAATTCAGCATATGGAAGGAAGCGATGATACAGACTATTTCGTACCGATTGTAGCAGATGCAGAAGCTGGATTTGGTGGGCAATTAAATGTATTCGAACTGATGAAAGGTATGATTGAAGCAGGTGCATCAGGTGTGCATTTTGAAGATCAATTATCTTCAGAGAAAAAATGTGGCCATTTAGGCGGAAAAGTACTACTACCAACGCAAACAGCAGTACGCAATTTAATTTCTGCACGCCTTGCAGCAGATGTAATGGGAGTGCCGACAATTATCGTTGCAAGAACAGATGCGGATGCAGCTGATTTAATTACGAGCGATATCGATCCTGTTGATAAAGCATTTATTACAGGAGAAAGAACACCAGAAGGGTTTTACCGTACGAATGCAGGTCTTGATCAAGCAATTGCGCGCGGTTTAGCGTATGCACCGTACGCAGACCTCGTTTGGTGTGAAACGTCAGAACCAAATTTAGAAGATGCAAAACGATTTGCGGACGCAATTCATAAGGAGCATCCAGGGAAGCTACTTGCATATAACTGCTCACCTTCATTCAACTGGAAACAAAAACTAGATGAAAAAACAATTGCAAGCTTCCAAAAGGAAATCGCATCTTACGGTTACAAGTTCCAATTCGTAACACTTGCTGGATTCCATTCATTAAATTACGGTATGTTTGAACTAGCACGTGGCTATAAAGAGCGCGGCATGGCAGCATACTCTGAACTACAACAAGCAGAATTCGCAGCTGAAAAACATGGCTACTCTGCAACACGTCATCAACGCGAAGTAGGAACAGGTTACTTTGATGAAGTTGCACAAGTGATTACAGGCGGAACTTCATCAACGACAGCGTTAAAAGGATCTACGGAAGAAGCACAGTTTACGAAATAAAAGGAAGGGGCACCTTTTTGAAGGGTGCCCCTTGTTATTTTCTAAACGATTCGAAAAGAGAGATTGAGTTGTCGGCAAAAAACGATACTTCCTTTTCTTTATTACTAAATCAACTCCACTCAGCCCTATGATCACGAATAAACTTCATATCTTTCTCATAATGCTCTAGATGTCCTTCATCAATCATTCTTTGGAAATTCAAGTCGCCTTCTTGCGCTTTTCGTTTCATATATGTACATAATCCTTCTAATCGAAGCAACACCATTCCTAAGTAATCTTCATCCATATTTTTATCATAGGACTGAACGAACAAATTCATTCTCTCTTTAATGCGATCTGCATGTTGCGATGAGTCATAATGAACAGCTTCACCGGATTCTGTATAATACACTCTACTTAAAGGCACACAAGTATAAAGTGTATAAGCAATATCCCATAGTCTTGGACCAGGAGCAGCAACATCGAAATCAATAATCCCTACTGGCTTCTCATTATTAAAAATAATGTTATATATGGCAAAATCATTGTGACATAAAACCTCAATGTTATTTGGAGTGTGATCCATCGGTTTCCAATCATCTAATAACAGAAAATCACTTACAGCATCATGGTAAAGGCGGAGCATCTTTGCTATTTCTTTTAATACATTATTAGATCGCATATATTCTTTTAAAGGATAATTGCCAGCTTCTCCTTCAATAAAGGATAAAATCTCTCTATCCTTTTCATCTACACCTAAAAACTTTGGAGCATAATGAAATCCTTTGTTTTCTAAATGTTGCAATAACTTATGAATCTTTTCATTGCCTGGCTTTAACTCTCGCCGAACAGTATTTTCAGAACGATATACGCTTGAGACGTTTCCCCCTGTTAGCCTTTCTTCTTTAGCGTAATTTGACATGTGAAAATTCCCCCTGTGATTAAAAAATCCAATTCCAAATAGTGAATAAACCAACAACGGCAGAAAAGAGAAGGGAAGCAAGCAATGCTAGACAGCAAAAAGGAACTAGCTTATCTTGCCATGTTTCTTTATACTCATAAATTAACTCCTCTGCTACTTTCTTCTGCACTGAAGATAAAGGTTGATCTTTATACAAACCTTTTATATGGTTAGAATCGCCTTTAAACTTTAAAGCACGTGCAATATGATGAGGACTATTTCCCATTGATTTTTCAAATAATAAACATGATTCATGCATAATGTCTGTTTTATCCCGCATTAACGGGCAGTAAGACCCCCACCTCAAAATTTAGCGAAAGCGAAAAAGTTAGGTGAGGGATCAACTGCCCGTAAAAGCCCGATTGGTTCAACTAATAATCAGTGGGGAATGAACAAAACCCCCACTGATTAAAGTTTCACTTTATGCTCCTCTAGATACCAGTAACGTCCAGCCATTTCTGGATATTGTAATGTATAATAAATATCTCCGAGTTGTTTTCGAAGATGTAATTCATTTGGGTATGTAAAGATGAGGCCATGCAATCTATCCCTTGCTTTTCCAAGATTATTATTTTCAATATCCTCTTCAATTCTTTTTAATGTTTTTCTAGGAATTTTATTGGTCATAAACTCCTCCTTATTTAGAATAGAGATAATTATATTTTATAAGAAATACTAAAAATTAGAAATTCTATTTTCGAAAAAGATTGTACATTTTATTTTAATGTGCTATGATGATGTCAGTTGAATAGTTAAATTAAGCAATCCATATGTTATCAAGTGCTGGAAACGAACGAGAAAAAGTATGTGAGAACTAGTTTATGTTTCGTATTTGATAATGTGTGGATTCTTTTTTTAGACAGGAAGACTAAAAAATTAAAAATTTGTATTTTCTTAGGAGGAAATAATCATGGCAGTAACAGGACAAGTAAAATGGTTTAACAACGAAAAAGGCTTCGGTTTCATCGAAGTTCCAGGCGAAAACGACGTATTCGTACACTTCTCTGCAATCGAAACTGAAGGTTTCAAATCTCTAGAAGAAGGCCAAAAAGTTAGCTTCGAAATCGAAGAAGGTAACCGTGGACCTCAAGCTAAAAACGTAATCAAACTATAATTTTATAGTTGATGATGGAAAAAAGGATGGCTAATGCCATCCTTTTTTTGTTGTGGGGAAAGTTTTTTCAGAGCCTGTTTTTATATCTAAATCTCTTTTTCTATGTTACAACGGGTGAAAAATTATCTGGAATGCGTATTAGTTTCTGTAGAAGAATTAGTTCAGCAAGAGTATTTGCTGCGTATGATAGTAAATAACTATAAATTTGTATTCTCTGTTGAAATGGGGAAATCTTTTCCAGATAGACCTTGAGTAACATCTTTTTTGTTAGTGTTGTTGTTGGAATTTTGTACGTTTTGAGATGATGTTTCTAACAGTTGTTCTTGTTCCTTACTAGGGGTATTCAGAGCATCTGAGGGGATGCTATTAACCTGCTGGCTTAATAGATTTTCTTTGTCCATAGTATACAGCTCCTTTTTGGAATTCGATAAAAAGCAATGTAATTATAAATAGCTACTTATATATATTGTGTTTTTGAATGACATTATATACAAAACTTATATTACAAAGTTAACTAATTAACGAATTGTTAGTGATGGATAAAGATGTACAAATTTGAAGTGTTTAATAAAAATTAAAAGCGGGTAACAAGTAATACTCTTTCTCATGTTTTATATAAGGATCATATTACAAATCAAAAAAGATGTAGAGAACCTTGGGAGAAAATATAGTTGTTTTTTTAGGGAGAAGAATAAATAAAATGATACTACAAATGTAAAAAGGCAATCCATAAAGGAAGGCCTTTTATTGTTCTTGCTCTAATTTTTTCTTCTCACGTTTTTTACATTCTGGACATCTTGATTTACGAAACGGTTTAGCAAAGAATAGCAGAATGAAAAATAAACCAAATATAATACTAGCTGAGTTTTTCACGATAATGACGCTACTATTTTTCATTTGAATCGATGGTTGGATCTCTTTTTCCTCCATAGTGGCCCTCCATATATTGGATTTACATTTTAATTATAGCAAAGTTAATTGTTTTCATGATGTGAAAATAGGAAGGGGTAATAAATATTTATAGGTAGTATAAATACTGTTTTTATAACTTTAAAATTAAATAATTACTATATCGTGATTTTATCATTTGACAAATGTTTGATAAATGATAAAAAAATGTAAAAAAGCGGAACTTGTAAGCTATTTCCTTTTCATAGATGCTAAAATTATATATGCAGCTGCTAATATAAATGGAAAAAAGGAGATAATGGAGTATGGAAAGTAAAGTGGAACGCTATGTCGAAAATTATGTTGTAACGAAAAATACGATGGCCTTACTTCCTGTTATTCTAAGTGAAAAGAAAATTGTTACGCGAGTCGTTGAAATGAATGATTCTTTTTTCGTATTTCAAAAACCTCTAGATATTATAGAAAGAAGTTGCCGCAAGCATGGCTCTAGTTTCTTAGGCAGAAAAGAAGGAACGAAAGAGTTAACTCATATTACACATAAAGCACCGATTGCGATTAGTCCAGCAGATCAGCTTTATTTTTTCCCTACCTATTCTTACTCTAGAAAAGAGTGCGCTTGGTTGTCTCATTTTTATATTGAAAGTAATAAAGAACTAAAAGATGGAAATCTTATTATTAGATTTATAAATGGCTTTGCTGTGAAATTAGAGATATCAAAAACTAGTTTTGAAAATCAACAAAATCGTACAGCGAAATTACGTACTGAATATGAAGATCGTAGGAAAAAACAAGGGAATCCTTGTTTTAAAGAGGTTGATAAAAAAGAGGAATCAACATTAAGACCCGCTTATGAGAGTGTGTATTTTGTGAAGGAAGGCGAAGTGTGAAAGGATGGGGGAATCCCCATTCTTTTTTGTTTATCCTGTTATTTGTGGGCAGTAAGACCCCCGCCTCAAAATTCAGCGAAAGCAAAGAAGTTAAGCGGGGGATCAACAAAATCCCCACTGATTAAAGTTTCACTTTATCAGTCTTTGTAGGTAAGGCGATATATTAGAAAAACCGAGTTGTAATTGTTATATTTAGAAAATCACCATTGTAATTTCATTTACCGAAAAAATCAAAAAAACAATCTAAATAACAAAACGAATGACACGTCCTGTCGAATATTGATAGATTATCATAGCTAAATAATGAAGGAATTCTTATGAAAGATATGGAAACTTTAATAAATACATCTCCATATGTCGTATCTACCATTTCCTCTTTCATATAAGCAATGATACAGTAGGGATAGTATTTAGAGTAAAGGGGTAAAGTGTAGAATGGATTTTCAGACAATCAAAGAGTATTTTTCACCAGAAAATATGGATCATATTGTTGAGAGTTATAAAGCGTTCGGACCACTTCTTGGTATTGGTTTACCGATGATAGAGGCGTTGATTCCAGCATTACCGCTTATCGTATTTGTACTGGCGAATGCTGTTGCATTTGGCTTTTGGCTCGGTTTTCTTTATTCATGGCTTGGATCAGTAATGGGTGCATTACTTGTCTTTTTCATCATCCGCCATTTTGGTCGCAGTCGTTTCTTTTCGTTTGTAAATAAGCATGAGAGAGTACGAAAAGCAATGGGGTGGATTGAAAGGAAAGGATTCGCACCGATTTTTGTTATATTTTGTTTTCCGTTTACACCGTCAGCGCTCATAAATGTTGTCGCTGGTTTATCCCGAATTAGTGTAAAACAGTTTGGTCTAGCGTTAGCATTCGGAAAACTTGTGATGATTTTTATTTTAACGTATATCGGTCATGATTTAATGTCATTTATTCATAATCCGGTGAAATCAGTTATTGTAGCGATTGGTATTTTTATTTTATGGTATGTCGGTAAGAAAATCGAAGTAAAGTTAGAACTACATTAAGAATAGTCTTCTTTGTAAAGGAAAGCTTCAGTATTAAAGGATAAGGGGAGAAGCAGATGAAGAAAACTTTGAAAAAAGAAGGCATGGAGTGGATACGAACAATTTTAATTGGTGTATTATTAGCTGTATTTTTTCGAACGTTTTTCTTTTCAACGTATGTTGTAGAGGGGAAGTCAATGATGCCGACATTGCAAGATGGCAATATGCTAGTTGTAAATAAGGTGAGTTATCAAGTTGGGGACTTGAACAGATTTGACGTTGTGGTATTTCATGCGAATAAAAAAGAGGACTATGTAAAGCGGATTATCGGTTTACCTGGAGATCATATTGAATATAAGCAGGATAAGTTATATATAAACGGTCAATTTATTGATGAGCCGTATTTAGAGAAGTATAAGAAAGAGATAAACGGAAGGCAACTAACAGGCGACTTTACATTAGAAGAGTTAACGAAAGAAAAACTGGTGCCACCTGGGTTTATTTTTGTAGTAGGTGATAACCGGCTCGGGAGCTGGGATAGTAGACACTTTGGCTTTGTAAAAGTTGATACAGTCGTCGGTAAAGTTGATTTGCGATATTGGCCAATTCAAGAGGTGCAAACGAATTTTTCAAAAGGTTGATATAATAGATAGAAGTATAGAAAAAGGCAAACAACTCAGTTTGTCTTTTTTCGTGTCCTATAATACAATTATAGTAGCAAACTAACGTTCGTTATGTAAGTGAAAGGTGGGGTTACATGTCACTTCGATTTGTGATTGGTAGAGCGGGAAGTGGAAAAAGTACACTTTGTTTACGCGAAGTGCAAGAAGAGTTAAAACAACGCCCGAGAGGGAAAACAATATTATATCTTGTGCCAGAACAGATGACATTCCAGACGCAGCAGGCGTTAATTGGAAGTGAGGATGTAAGAGGTTCTATTCGGGCACAAGTTTTTAGTTTTTCACGATTAGCGTGGAAGGTACTGCAAGAAGTTGGCGGAGCGAGTCGTCTTCATATTGATGAAGCTGGTGTACATATGTTACTCCGTAAAATTGTAGAGTCTCGTAAAGATGGATTATCGGTGTTCCAAAAAGCAGCGGAGCAAAACGGTTTCTTTGAACATCTTGGCAGTATGATTGCAGAGTTTAAACGTTACAATGTAACGCCATCTAACGTATATGAAATGTGGCAACAATTAGATGCGCATAGTAGCAGTGCCGAACAAAAGTTACTAGCGAATAAAGTGTATGATTTACAGCTGTTATACGATGATTTTGAACGTGCTTTAATTGGAAAATATTTAGATTCAGAAGACTACCTGCAATTGCTAGTGGAAAAGCTTCCGCAGTCTGAATATGTAAATGGTGCGGAAATTTATATAGACGGATTTCATTCATTCTCCCCGCAAGAGTTAGAGATTGTAAGACAGCTTATGATTTGCGGAGCGAGAGTTACGATCACGTTAACGATAGATGAAAAAACGTTAGCGCAGCCAGTAAATGAACTCGATTTATTTTATGAAACGACGTTAACGTATGAAAAAATAAAACAAGTAGCGCGTGAAGAGAAAATAGAAATTGAAAAAACAATTCCACTTATGGAACAGCCGCGTTTTCATTCTCCGGCATTAGCGCATTTAGAAGCTCATTATGAAGCGCGTCCGAATGAAAAATTTAACGGTGAAGCGAGTGTAACGATTAGTACAGCTGCGAATTTACGAGCGGAGGTAGAAGGTGTTGCTCGTGAAATTCGTAAACTTGTTGCGGATGAAAAATATCGTTACCGAGATATTGCAGTGCTTCTTCGTAATGGGGAAAGTTATTACGATGTGATGCGAACGTTATTTACAGATTACAATATCCCGCACTTCATCGATGAAAAGCGCCCAATGTCACACCACCCATTAGTAGAATGTATTCGTTCTGCACTCGAGATTATTAGTGGGAATTGGCGTTATGATGCGGTGTTCCGTTGCGTGAAAACAGAGCTTTTATATCCATTAGACGTAAGAAAAGAAGCGATGCGTGAAGAAATGGATGAATTTGAAAATTACTGTTTAGCGTACGGTGTACAAGGAAAGAGATGGACTGCTGAAGATCCATGGATGTATCGCCGTTATCGTTCTCTTGATGATACGAACGGGATGATTACAGACAGTGAACGTGAAATGGAAGAGAAAATAAATAGGCTACGTGACGTTGTAAGAACACCTGTTATTCGCATGCAAAAAAGGTTAAAGCGTGCAGGAACAGTTATGCAAATGTGTGAAGCAGTTTACTTGTTTTTAGAAGAACTGGATGTTCCGAAAAAACTAGAAGAATTACGTATACGTGCAGAAGAAAGTGGAGATTTCTTATTTGCGACAGATCATGAACAAGTATGGGAAGAAGTAATGAGCCTTCTTGATACATTTGTAGAGATGCTTGGGGAAGAGAAAATGTCTCTTTCTATGTTTACTGACGTTATGTCGACTGGTCTTGAGGCACTTCAATTTGCTAACATTCCGCCGTCATTAGACCAAGTGTTAATTGCTAATATTGATCACTCCAGGTTATCTGACGTGAAAGCAACGTTTATTATAGGTGTAAATGAGGGTGTTATTCCAGCTGCACCTATGGACGAAGGTATGCTTTCTGATGAAGAAAGAGAAGTTCTTGGTGCAGCAGGGATTGAGTTAGCGCCAACGACGAGACAAACTTTGTTAGAAGAACAGTTCGTTATGTATCAAATGGTAACGAGAGCATCTGAGAAGCTATACATTTCATGCCCGCTTGCAGATGAAGAAGGAAAGACGTTACTTGCGTCTAGCTTTATTAAGAAAATAAAAAGAATGTTCCCTAATGTGAAAGATTCATTTATTACGAATGACGTAAACGATTTATCACGTTCAGAACAAATTTCATACGTAGCAACGCCAGAAGTAACGTTATCTTACGTTATGCAGCAACTACAAACGTGGAAGCGATACGGATTTGAAGGGAATTTAGACTTTTGGTGGGACGTATATAATTTCTACGTAACTTCAGATGAATGGAAACAAAAAAGTAGCCGCGTCTTATCAAGTTTATTCTATCGAAATCGTGCGAAGAAATTAAGTACAGCAGTAAGTAGAGATTTATACGGAGATATAATTAAAGGAAGTGTCTCTCGTATGGAACTATTTAACCGTTGTGCATACGCTCATTTTGCGCAGCACGGTTTATCGCTTAGAGAGCGTGATATTTTCAAGCTTGATGCGCCGGACATCGGCGAATTATTCCATGCGGCATTAAAGAAAATTGCGGACAAGTTATTGCGTGAAAACCGTACTTGGGCGGATTTATCCATAAAAGAGTGTGAGCATCTTTCTGTTTTAGTAATAGAAGAAATCGCACCGTTATTACAACGACAAATCTTATTAAGTTCAAACCGTCATTTCTATTTAAAACAAAAACTACAACAAATCATTTTCCGTACGTCAATCATTCTTCGTGAACATGCGAAGTCAAGCGGATTCGTACCAGTTGATTTAGAAGTGCCGTTCGGTATGGGTGGTACAGGATCACTTCCGCCGATGGAATTCTCATTACCAAATGGTGTGAAGATGGAAGTAGTCGGCCGTATTGACCGTGTTGATAAGGCAGAAGATGAAAACGGGACGTTCTTACGTATTATTGATTATAAATCAAGTTCAAAAGCGTTAGATTTAACGGAAGTGTATTACGGATTAGCACTTCAAATGTTAACGTATTTAGATGTTGTTACTTCAAATGCGCAGACATGGATGAAAAAAGGCCATGCAGCATTACCTGCTGGTGTATTGTATTTCCATATTCATAATCCAATCGTTGAGATGAAGGGTGACGCAACGGAAGCAGAAATTGAAAAAGAAATTTTGAAGAAATTTAAAATGAAAGGACTCGTACTAGGAGATGCTGACGTTGTTCGTTTAATGGATAACAAACTTTCAACCGGAAGCTCAGATATTATTTCTGCTGGTCTGAAAAAAGACGGTAGCTTTAGTGCGCGTTCAAGTATTGCAAGTGAGCAAGAGTTTAACGTACTTCAAAAATACGTACACCATACGTTTGAAAACATCGGGAAAGACATTACAGAAGGTGTTATCGATATTGCTCCTTATAAAATGGGAAATAAAGCAGCATGTACGTTCTGTAACTTCAAGTCTGTTTGTCAATTTGATGAGTCACTGGAAGATAATCAGTTCCGATCGTTAAAAGATATGAAAGATAGCGAAGCGATGGAGAAAATAAGAGAGGAGGTTGGCGGAGAATGATAGAAAATTGGCCTAAAAAACCAGAAGGTAGTCAATGGACAGATGACCAGTGGAAAGCTGTTGTAGCGAACGGGCGTGATATTTTAGTTGCGGCTGCAGCTGGATCAGGTAAAACAGCAGTATTAGTTGAACGTATTATTAAAAAGATTATTAATGAAGAGAATCCAGTCGATGTCGACCGCCTGCTCGTTGTAACATTTACGAATGCAGCAGCGCAAGAGATGAAAAACCGAATCGGGGAAGCGTTAGAAAAGGTATTAATTGATGAACCAGGTTCTCAACACGTAAGAAAGCAGCTGAGCCTATTAAATAAAGCTTCCATTTCAACAATTCACTCATTTTGTTTACAAGTAATTAGAGGATATTACTACATGCTTGATGTTGATCCTCGTTTCCGTATTGCGAATCAAACAGAAAATGAATTGTTAAAAGAAGAAGTGCTAGATGACATATTAGAAGAAGAGTACGGAATCGAAGATAATACAATCTTCTTTGAACTTGTTGATCGTTATACGAGTGACCGTAGTGATGATGACTTGCAACGTATGATTTTAGCGCTTCATACAGAATCAAGGGCGCATCCAAATCCGGAAAAATGGCTTGATAAATTAGTAGAAGCATATGACGTAGAAGGAAAGACAATTGAAGATTTAGTATATGCTTCTTATTTATTAGAAGATGTGAAATTCCAGCTTGAAACAGCGGAACAGCATATTCGTAAGGCAACTGAACTCGCAATGCTTCCTGATGGTCCAGCGCCTCGCATTGAAACTCTGCAAGCAGATGTAGCATTACTTGGAACGCTATCATCAGCTGCTCGTGAATCGTGGACAAGTGTGTATGAAGCGATGCAAAACGTATCGTGGCAAACGTTAAAGCGTATTAAGAAAAGTGATTACAATGAAGATGTTGTAAAACAAGTAGACTCTCTTCGTAATAAAGCGAAAGATGAAGTGAAGAAATTACAAGAAGAGTTATTTAGCCGCAAACCTGAAAGTTTCTTACGAGATTTTCAAGATATGCACCCAGTATTAGAAAAGCTTGTTCAACTTGTAAAAGTATTTACAGAGCGTTTCCAAGCGATGAAGCGAGATAAAGGAATGGTTGATTTCACAGATTTAGAGCATTTCTGTTTACAAATTTTAAGTGAACAAAGTGAAAATGGTGAAATGAATCCGTCAGCAGTGGCGCTCCAATATCGTAATAAATTTGCTGAAGTATTAGTCGATGAATATCAAGATACGAACTTCGTACAAGAATCCATTATTAAATTCGTAACGAAAGATTCTGAGAGTGAAGGAAACTTGTTCATGGTAGGTGACGTGAAGCAGTCGATCTATCGTTTCCGACTAGCAGAACCAGGATTATTCCTAGGAAAGTATAAACGCTTCACACAAGAAGGATTAGGCGGCGGAATGAAGATTGACTTAGCGAAAAACTTCCGTAGTCGTCATGAAGTACTAGCAGGTACGAACTTTATTTTCAAACAAATTATGGGCGAAGAAGTTGGGGAAATTGACTACGATGCTGACGCCGAACTAAAGCTAGGTGCTACCTATCCAGAAGGTGAAGATGTAGCAGCAGAATTATTATGTATTCAGCAAACGGAAGAAGAAGTAATAGACGGTGAAGAAGGTGCAGAAGTCGAAAAAGCACAGCTTGAAGCTCGCCTTATGGCGCAGCGCATTAAAGCGATGGTTGATTCCGGTTATGAAGTGTATGACCGTAAAAATGATAGTATGCGTCCGGTGCAATACCGCGATTTCGTTATTTTACTTCGCTCCATGCCGTGGGCCCCGCAAATTATGGAAGAGTTAAAATTACAAGGAATTCCAGTATACGCTGACCTCGCGACTGGTTATTTTGAAGCGACGGAAGTAAATATTATGATGAACGTATTCCGCGTTATTGATAATCCGATGCAAGATATTCCGCTTGCCGCTGTACTTCGTTCCCCAATCGTTGGATTGAGCGATGAAGAACTTGCAACGCTTCGTGCTCATGGAAAGAAAGGCTCGTTTTATGAAGTAATGAGCTCATTCTTAAAAGGGGCACCGCTTGAAGAGGAGCAAGAACTTCATGATAAATTAGAGTGGTTTTATAACTTACTGCAAGGATGGCGTGAATTTGCACGTCAACAATCACTTTCTGATTTAATTTGGAAAGTGTACGGTGAGACAGGTTATTACGACTTCGTTGGCGGTTTACCAGCTGGAAAGCAAAGGCAGGCAAACTTACGCGTACTATATGACCGCGCAAGACAATATGAAGCAACATCATTTAGAGGATTATTCCGCTTCTTACGTTTTATTGAACGTATTTTAGAACGCGGTGATGATATGGGTACGGCGAGGGCTCTAGGTGAACAAGAAGACGTTGTTCGCATTATGACAATTCATAAAAGTAAAGGGTTAGAGTTCCCAGTTGTATTTGTAGCTGGACTCGGTCGTCGTTTTAATACACAAGACTTAATGAAACGTTTCTTATTGCATAAAGATTTCGGTTTCGGTTCGCAATTTATCGATCCGCGTAAACGAATTAAATATACAACATTATCACAGCTTGCGATTAAGCGTAAAATGAAAATGGAATTAATTGCGGAAGAAATGCGCGTACTATACGTAGCATTGACGCGTGCGAAAGAGAAGTTAATTTTAATCGGCACAGTTAAGGATGCAAATAAGGAAATGGAAAAATGGCTTGATGCGAGGGAACATAGTGAATGGTTATTACCAGATCACATACGTGCCGGAGCGTCTTGTTATTTAGACTGGATTGCACCTTCATTATATAGACACCGTGATAGTGAAATGCTTCTTGAATTAGGACAAGGAAGTATTCCAGATGAAATTTACGGGTATGACACTAGCTGGAAAGTAGAAGTTGTGGACGGTAACACGCTACTTGCACCAGAGCCAGTTCAAGAAGAGAAACAAGAATTGTTAGAAGCGCTTCGTGAGAAAAAGGCTGTTCCCCTGCAAAGTGAACGGAAAGAAGAAGTGTACGACAGATTAATGTGGAAGTACGGATATGAGGATGCGACATCTCATCGTGCGAAGCAATCTGTTACAGAAATAAAGAGAAATTATCAATCTGAAGAAGGTAGCGATAACGCCTTTATTAAAAAACTACGTGCACCAATTAAAACACGCCCGCGATTTATGGAGAAAAAAGGGTTAACGTACGCAGAGCGCGGAACAGCAGTCCATGCCGTTATGCAGCATGTTGATTTGAAGAAGCCGATTACGATTGAGGTTCTTCAAGAGCAAATTGCTGGAATGGTAAATAAGGAATTATTAACATTCGAGCAGGCGGAAGAAATAGCGATTGAAAAAGTAATTTCATTCTTTGACAGTGACTTAGGTAAAAGGGTATTAGCGGCGAAAAGTGTTGAGCGTGAAGTACCATTTACGATGATGCTTGCAGCAGAAGAAGCATATCAAGATTGGCAAGGGAAGAGTGAAGAAATGATTCTTGTCCAAGGGGTTATCGACTGCATGATTGAAGAGGAAGATGGCATTACGTTAATCGACTTTAAAACAGATACGATTGAAGGGAAATTCCCAGGCGGATTCGAACAAGCGAAACCAATTTTAGAAGATCGATATAAAGTGCAGCTTTCGTTATATGCAAAAGCACTGGAGAAAAGCTTACAACATCCTGTAAAAGAGAAATGTTTATACTTCTTTGATGGGAATCACGTTGTAAATATTGAAGAATAGAGGGGCTTGAAAATGGTAACGGAAAAAACGTTAAGAACTTGTGAACAGGGACACGAGTACTATAAAAGTAGCGATTGTCCAACTTGCCCAGTCTGTGAGAAAGAGAGAAAACCAAAAGAAGGTTTTCTCTCTCTTCTTTCAGCGCCAGCAAGAAGGGCATTAGAGCACCGTGGAATTCAAACTGTAGAAGAACTCTCAAAATATAGTGAAAAAGAAATTTTAAAACTGCATGGTATGGGACCTGCGTCTTTGCCGAAGCTTAGGAAGGCTTTGGAGGAGAGTGGGTTATCATTTAAATAAAATGAAATAGTGCCTCTTCACTACTTACGTGTTTATACCACTATTTGTGGACTGTAAAGCTCTTGCTTATTAAAATTTCATTTTAATAATTTTGAATTAGATAAAAGAAAAAAGTAGGAGAATATCTCCTACTTTTTTTACGCTGTTCCAATCTGATCTTGATCTGCCACATCAGAATCAAATGTATTCGTTGCACTAACACCGTTAAACGTATTCACGACAAACCCAACATTGGAAGCTCCAGATCCGTTATAGGCTTTCGTGTTTTCTTTCGGAGATACGTTATAAAAATCTCCTAAGTTGAAAGAGCCGTTACTGTTTTGCACGACGAGATTTCCTACAACCGAAGGCATACCATCCACCTACTTTACTAAGCTTTTTAATTACTATATGAATTATTGTGCGGAAGGTTCATCCGTAATATATTGGCGGATTTGTATAATACGAGAGTTATTAAAACCATAATCAACATTTCCAATTTGAAAGCAACCAGAATTTAAAAGTGTCCGCAATTCAACGTTATTCACTTCAATAAAAGGGCATTCATTTACAATATTTAATTTTACATCTGTCGTTCGTTTTGGAATTGTAATGTGTTCATCTGTAAAGATTTCAAAAGCATCAAAGCTACCTTCTCCCCGTATATAACAAGGAATTTCACGGTGGACGGCAATAGCTCTACTTTTTAATTCCATTTGATTGGCATCTCCAACTTGAAATACGGCAGCAATCCCTAACGAAACAATAGAAACATTTTGGACAATGGACACATGATGCAACATAATTTTTCAGTCTCCTTAACCTGGAGTAGGGGGGACATCTGTTACTAATGGTACAAATGGACCCTCTGTAACTGTTTCAAATGGTGTATCGAGAATAGAAGATAGAATGAGGAGATTTGCATCTCCAATTAAAAAGAGTGCGGACGACGATACACCGTTCATTTTAATCTGTCCGACTTTTAACTCACGGTTTACAACGTTAAGGTTCATACATACTTACTCCTTTCGGAAATTTCCCGGTATGTGCTGAATAAAGGAGAGAAAGGCTTTGTCAATATCTTGTTTCATTGCCTGAATAATGATATCTCGTAAATAATCTGGATCTGTTGAAATACCTTCATATGATTGCGCTTGTGATAAATAATAAGGGAGTCGATGCTCCATCTGTTTTTTTATGTCATCCACCATCATTTGTCGATACATTTCATCAAGCGGTGTTCGCTCTTCTTGTTCAAAATGGAGAATACGATTATATGCTTCTTCATCTAAGTATCGATGCATTTCTTGGAGGATACCTTGATAAAAGTCTGGGTTTGTTTCGGTTTCAGGGTTTACCTTCAATGTTTCTGTATCCACTTGAAAATCTTCAATTTGTTGTCCTTTTGCTGAAAATGGGTTTAAACCAATATTTAAAGTACCATTTAAATTTTCGACTTTTAATTGATCGAATTTGTATTCCACTTTTCCTACAGAAGAGGAGGGGCGATTTTTTAATTCGTTAAGCTCTTCTTGGAGTTGGCGCACTTGATCTTCTAAATTTAGGATGGCTGCTTGTTGTGTTTGAAGAGCTTGTTGAAGTTGGTGTAAGTAAGTATATATATCTTGATTCATTTGTGAAACCTCCTTTTCAATAGGGAGGGTAAAAATATTCCTGCTATATATTTATGACAAGGATGTCTTAAGAAGAACTAGTTGATGGTTTGATAGAAATAATTTGTCCTTTTGCCTGTAATGGGCGAAGCGGTTCCGTAAATCCGCCCGTATTTGAAAATTTAGATAGGGCTTTAATACTTCCGGCAGTACCAATTTGGAACACAGAAGAGGTTGTAATGCTATCAATTTTAATACTGTTGATGATGATACTTTGGTTTACATAAAAATTCAATGCAATTGCCTCCTTTTAAGTTGAGCCAATTATCGCTTGATCGATTACATCTGAATCGTTGACAGTCGTTGCACTTTGATAATTGTAGACAGAAACATTATCTCCAACGTTGAAAGAGCCGGCCCCGGCGAAAGCACGTGAGTAACTAATAGGCCTAATCGCAAATACATCTCCAATATGAAAAATACCACTTGATCCAATATTGACGATACGAATATGTCCGACCATAGCTGGCATACAAAACACCCTTCGTTTTTAAAATTTTCTTTTCTACTATTGTATGGGCGTTTCCAATAAAATGTGTATTTTTTTGAAATAAAAGAAACACACGCATTATTGCGTGTGTGTTTTGAACGTTTGATTAGGGTGTAAATCCGTATGTACATGACAAATTACATTTAAGAGCCTGTCCAGTTCTTGGCTACAATCCACTGTTTTTTGAGAAGTCATTCCATAGCGTTCAGCAAAATAAATCATTTTTTCACGTTTTTTTTCAATCGCTTGCTCAAACATTGAAATCGGCTCCATCTCTAAATGAAATTTTTAGTATATATGTAGTACATATTATACAAAAACTTCATAAAAAAGAAATGCATTCGCTAAAAAAAGTAAAATTTCTACATTTTATGCCAAATGATAAAGGGGTAACGAATAGGGGATGAGAAGAATATTGTAAAAATTAGCGTGCATGAGAAGGTTTTTTTCTTGCGGATGCGAATACAATTAAAGGGTATGAGTTTTAGGATGGAGAGTGGAAATATTGCGTTTTGTAACGGCGAAGAAAGAAGAAAAGGTATTTGTAGGTATTGTAGATGAAGAAGAAGAAAAGGTATTACACTTAAGAGAAGCGCAAAGACAAAAAGGGGAAAAGGTTACAATCCCTATTACAATGTTAGAGTGTATTGAAAGAGGGACTGAATGCTTTGAGAAAGTATGTGAAATTGTAAATTGGGCAAAAGAGAACGGGGAAGCGGCGTATTATCCGTTAACAGAGGTGAAAATATTAGCGCCGATTCCAAGGCCAAGAAAGAATATTTTGTGCGTTGGAAAAAACTATCGTGAGCATGCGGTAGAAATGGGCGGAGTAGAGTCTATTCCAGAAAATATAATGATCTTTACGAAAGCGCCAACAACAGTTATTGGCATAAATGAGCAAATTAATGGTCACCCTCATGCAACGGACGAACTAGATTATGAAGGAGAATTAGCTATCATTATTGGTAAGCGAGGGAAGCAAATAAAAAAAGAAAAAGCGCTTGAGCATGTTTTTGGTTATACGATTATCAATGATGTAACAGCTCGAGACATTCAAAGAAAACATAAACAGTTTTTCCTTGGGAAAAGCTTCGATACATTTTGTCCGATGGGACCGTATTTAATTCATAAATCGGTGGTTAATGCGCCGAATGCATTACACATTGAAACGGTAGTAAATGGAGAAGTAAGGCAAACTTCTAACACAAATAAAATGATTTTTTCAATAGAAGAAATTATTTCAACGATAAGTAAAGGAATGACTTTAGAACCAGGTGATATTATCGCAACAGGAACGCCGGCTGGTGTCGGAAAAGGTTTTACACCACCGAAGTTTTTACATGCTGGTGATGAAGTGGTCATTACAGTAGAAGGAATTGGTACTTTACGAAATGTAGTGAAATAAAGAAAAGAGCTATCTTGTTAAAAGATAGCTCTTTTTTTATGGCCTTGGGTTATAGAGGTAATCGATAACGGCAAAAGTGTAAAGACCAATGAATGCAAGTGTACAAATGCCAAATAGTATAACCGTAAGTGCGCTTTTTTCTCGTCCAAAACCAATGATAGTAAGAATAACAGAAGTCCAAAATGATGCTTTCAGTAGTGTGAGTGTAGTAGGAGTTGAGTAATGAAGCCATGTTGTGGAAAGTAGGAAACCGAAGAATGTAACTAAAATAAAAGCTGTAGCTAAATAGTTAATATGTTTACCATATCTTAATAGCATGTCGCACCTCCTTTACGATTTTAAAATACAGAAAATTACAATTCCATCTTAATATAAATGAATATAAAAAGAAAGAGGTTGTCCCAACATGTCGGACAACCTCTCTATCATTACGATAATACAGCTTTAATTTTTTGGAATGCCCACTCTAAATCTTCTTCAGAGATTACTAGAGGTGGTGCGATACGAATTACATTTTCGTGTGTTTCTTTACATAATAGACCAGCTGCTTTTAGTTGTTCACAGTAAGGACGAGCTGGCTCGTTTAATTCGATACCGATGAATAAACCTTTACCACGAACTTCAGTGATCATTGGGTTATCAATCTCTTTTAATTGCCCAACTAATTTTTCACCTAATTGAAGAGAACGCTCTGTTAATTTTTCTTCTTCTAACACTTCAAGAGCCGCGATAGAAACAGCACATGCAAGTGGATTACCACCGAATGTAGAACCGTGAGAACCTGGCTCAAATACACCTAAAATGTCGCGGTTTGCTGCTACGCAAGAGATTGGGAACACACCGCCGCCAAGTGCTTTACCAAGTATGTACATGTCAGGAGTTACATTGTCCCAGTCACAAGCAAATACTTTACCAGTACGGCCTAAGCCAGTTTGGATTTCATCTGCTACAAATAAAACGTTTTCTTTTTTACATACTTCAAAAGCTTCTTTTAAGTAACCAGCTGGTGGGATATTAATTCCTGCTTCACCTTGAATTGGCTCTAAAATGAATGCTGCTGTGTTTGGTGTAATTGCGGCTTTTAATGCTTCTAAATCACCGTAAGGAATTACAACGATGCCAGGAAGCATTGGACCGAATCCACGCTTGTACTCTTCATTTGAAGACATAGAAACAGAACCCATTGTACGTCCGTGGAAGTTATCTTCACAAACGATGATTTCAGCACGGTTTGCTTCCACTTTCTTCACATCATAAGCCCAGCGACGAACTGTTTTAATTGCAGTTTCAACAGCTTCAGCACCTGTATTCATTGGAAGTACCATTTCTTTATTAGTTAGTTTCGCAACTTTTTCGTACCAAGGACCTAATTGATCGCTATGGAAAGCACGAGAAGTTAACGTAACACGATTAGCTTGGTCAATTAAAGCGTTAATAATTTTCGGGTGACGATGACCTTGGTTTACTGCAGAATATGCACTTAATAAGTCCATATAGCGGTTTCCTTCAGGATCTTCTACCCAAACACCTTCTGCTTTAGAAATAACGATTGGAAGTGGGTGATAGTTATTTGCTCCGTATGTGTCTGTAAGTTCGATAATATCCTTAGTTTGAATCATGATTGTTCCCCCTTTTGTTATTACAAGAAGTTTGTAAATACTCTAAATATTATAGCATTTAAATGTAAAAAAGCGAAACATTTCCTGAAAATAAATGAACATGTTATCATATAGAGTGAAAAAGTGTGAAAAGAGGAGGTAAGGGATACGATGGTACATATGCATATTACAGCATGGGCGTTAGGTTTAATTTTATTCTTCGTTGCGTATTCACTTTATTCAGCAGGAAGAAAAGGGAAAGGTGTACATATGGGGCTTCGCCTAATGTATATCATTATTATTGTGACAGGCTTCATGTTGTACATGAGTATTGTGAAGACAGCAACAGGTAGCATGCACATGTGGTATGGCTTGAAAATGTTAGCTGGTATTTTAGTTATCGGTGGAA
This sequence comes from Bacillus sp. FSL K6-2944, assembly GCF_038005385.1. Taxonomy (NCBI): domain Bacteria; kingdom Bacillati; phylum Bacillota; class Bacilli; order Caryophanales; family Bacillaceae; genus Bacillus; species Bacillus sp. FSL K6-2944. The sequence goes on from NZ_JBBOTE010000002.1 coordinate 231,992, forward strand.
TGGAAATGGTTCTTGTGAAAATGAGCAAAAACAAACCAACAGGGGCGGTTTGGGGCTTATTTATTGTTGCGCTAGTAGCAGTATTTTACCTTGGGCTGAAATTACCGATTGGCTGGAAAGTATTCTAATAAAAAATAAAGCCACCTTATAATCTCAAAGACTTGGGAGATTATAAGGTGGTTTTTTACTTTATCCCGTAAACATCAGATTGGTGAAGGCTAATAATCAGTGGGCTCCCCCACTGATTAAAGTTTCACTTTATGTCGCATCGATATGCAACTCTTCTCCATTTACTTTCGTAAAACGGAACATATTTTTATTTGACGTAGTGTGACGGACGAAATGGTGCTGCAATGTACAGATCATTTCTTCGTTATCAAACAAAAGAATATTTACTCCTTCGCGTGACTCCTCTTGCGGTAAGAAAGATAAATAATTATGACAATACATGCAATCATATAAAGAGTAGTGAAGTGATTGCAATGATTCGGTTAATAATGTGAAGACAGAGTCAGGTAATTCCTCCAGCCATTCATTATAGCTAAGAAGTAACTTTTTTCGAATACGTATCATTTCACCATTTTGCAAATGGTGTTGCTCGTTGGCGATTTGTAATACATCTTGTTCATAGAAACGGGCTGGTAGCCAATTGTTATTATACAAAATTTCAAACCCATCTTCGGCAATATCTTCTAATAAAAACGCTTCATCATTTTCATCATCAAAGAATACCCACTCATTGTTTATATATTCTACATTACCGACTGTATGAGCACGGGGCTGATTATATAAAATATGTTTACGTTGTATCATACACGATTTCTCCTTTATGAAAAGTAGTTATTCCTGTTATAGACAGTTCGTGCATTCTTTATAACTAGACACATATAGACATAGGTGGGCATACAATAAAACACGTTTTACTGAGTGAAAATGCTATTCCATATGTGGATAGTAGGTTATCGTCAAGTTTTTCATTTTTTTGATCCGCACTCTTAGGGTGGGGATTACTGCACGTTCAAGAAAAGAAATAAGATGGAAGGATGATTTATATGTGCGGGATTACAGGATGGGTGGATTATAAACGCTCATTAGAAGGAGAAAGAGATGTCGTTACGAAGATGGCTGAGACGTTAGCGAAACGGGGGCCGGATGATAATAAAGTTTGGATTAAAGGAAATGTCGCATTTGGGCATAAGCGGTTAATCGTTGTGGATCCTGAGGGCGGTAAACAGCCGATGACTTGTTTAAAAGATGAAACGAATTACGCCATTTGCTATAACGGTGAACTTTATAACACAGAAGACATTCGAAAGGAATTATTAAGAAGAGGATATACGTTCAAAGGTCATTCTGATACAGAAGTATTATTAGCTTCTTATATTGAATGGAAAGAAGAATGTGTCGATCATTTAAACGGTATATATGCGTTTGCGGTATGGGACGAACAGAAAGAACAAGTATTTATTGCGAGAGATCGATTAGGTGTAAAGCCACTTTTTTATAAATATGATAGCGGACGCTTACTATTTGGTTCGGAGTTAAAAGCGATATTGTCGCATCCAGATGTGAAGGCGGAAGTAACGTTAGAAGGATTATCAGAAATATTCGGGCTCGGACCGTCAAGAACGCCTGGCCACGGTATTTATGCTGGTATAAAAGAATTGCGTCCAGGTCATGCGATGACATTTTCAAAGAACGGTTTATGCATATGGAGATATTGGAATGTAGAAAGTAAAAAACATGAAGACTCTTTTGAAGAAACAGTAGAGAAAACGCGCTTTTTATTACAAGATGCTATTACAAGACAGCTTGTTTCTGATGTACCACTATGTACTTTTTTATCGGGTGGTGTAGATTCGAGCGCTATTACAGCTATTGCAGCGAAAGAATATGAGAGATCGGGAAAAGGGCAATTACACACGTATTCTATTGATTACGAAGATAATGACAAATACTTTAAAGCGAATGCATTCCAGCCAAATTCAGATGCTCCGTTTATTAATTTAATGACTGAGACATTTCAAACAACCCATCATCGCTGCGTCATTTCGAATGAAAAATTAGCAGAGTATTTAACTGAAGCAGTACTCGTTCGTGATTTGCCTGGTATGGCAGATATCGATTCGTCATTATTATGGTTTTGCCGAGAAATTAAACAAGATTTTGTCGTTGGCTTATCTGGAGAATGTGCAGATGAAATATTTGGTGGATATCCGTGGTTTTATAGAGAAGATGATTTACAATCGAGTGCATTTCCGTGGATGCGTTCTACAGAGGCACGTGAACAACTTCTAAAAAAAGAATGGAGAAATAAATTAAATTTACAACAATATGTACAAAGGCGCTATGAAGAGTCGATTCAAGAAGTTCCTATTTTAGAGGGGGAAAGTCCGCTAGAAGCAAAAAGACGCCAATTATTTTATTTAAATATGGTATGGTTTATGACAACATTATTAGACAGAAAAGACCGCATGAGTATGGGAGCGAGCTTAGAAGTACGTGTTCCATTTGCAGATCATCGTCTTGTCGAATATGCGTGGAATATTCCTTGGGAAATGAAAATGTATAAAAACCGCGAAAAAGGTCTATTACGTAAAGCGTTAGAAGGTGTACTTCCACATGACATCTTATATAGAAAGAAGAGTCCTTATCCGAAAACACACAATCCACACTATACAAAAGCAATAACAGTATGGCTTCAAAATCTATTAACGGATAAAGGTTCAATTTTACACGAACTGTTTGATAAAGAGCAGTTGAGCGAATTGATTCAGTCTGGCGGCAGCGCATTTCAAACACCATGGTTTGGTCAATTAATGACTGGGCCACAGCTTTTAGCTCATTTAGCACAAATTCACGTTTGGTTTAAAGAATATGGGGTAAATATTAAGGAATAAGGGAAAAGCGGCTTACAATTATGTAAGTCGCTTTTTATTAAAGAAGTTTTCATATAAAATTCAAAATCACCTTATAAACAATATTTAATTAGAATTATTATTTTGACGTATTTATTATTGTTTGTTATAATTGGAAACAAATGTTCTGAAAAGTATTCTCATTTATAAAATTGAGGTGTTATATAGATGACAAAGAAAAAAATAGGTTTACTCGTAATGGCGTATGGAACACCAGAATCATTAGACGATGTAGAGGCATATTATACACATATCCGTCACGGGCGTACGCCGTCAGAAGAAGCGCTTGAAGATTTAATGGGGCGCTATAAAGCGATTGGTGGAATTTCGCCGCTTGCAAAAATTACGAAAGAACAGGCGCATAAATTAACAGATTCAATGAATAACATATTTACAGAGTATGAATTTACTTGTTACTTAGGTTTAAAACATATTGCACCATTTATAGAAGATGCTGCAGAAGAAATGAAGCGTGATGGGATTGAGCAAACGATTAGTATCGTATTAGCGCCGCATTATTCTACATTTAGCATTAAAGCGTATAATGACCGTGCTATTCGTCTTTCAAAAGAAATCGGTGGTCCTGTTATTGAATCAATTGAACAATGGTATGATGAACCGAAGTTTATTTCGTATTGGGCAGACCAAATAAAAGAGACGTTTACTAATATTATAAATAAAGAGAAAGCAGTCGTAATTTTTTCAGCGCATAGTTTGCCAGAAAAAATTATTGCAGCAGGAGACCCATATGTAGAACAACTAAAGCATACGGCAGATTTAATTGCAGAAGCTGCAAATATTCAAAACTATACAATCGGTTGGCAAAGTGCTGGGAATACTCCAGATCCGTGGATTGGTCCAGATGTGCAAGATTTAACGAAAGATTTATATGAAGAGCATGGGTACGAATCTTTCATATATTGCCCAGTTGGTTTTGTAGCGGAGCATTTAGAAGTTTTATATGACAACGATTATGAATGTAAAGTTGTAACGGATGAATTAAATGCCAAATATTTTAGACCAAATATGCCGAATGCGCAATCTGCATTTATCGACTGTTTGGCTGAAATTGTTTCCAAAAAAGTGAAGGAAATAGTTGACAAAGATCTAGTTTTGAATAATAATTAGTTTATAATAATTTTAAACAAATAATAATTACTATGAAAGAAAGAGGAGGATCCCCCTAGATGAATCCAAATAATCGCTTAACAACAAACCAAGGTGCTCCAGTTGGAGACAACCAAAATTCTCGTACAGCTGGTCGTCGTGGACCAGTATTATTAGAAGACTATCATTTAGTAGAAAAACTTGCACACTTTGATCGTGAACGTATTCCGGAGCGTGTTGTGCATGCACGTGGTGCAGGTGCTCACGGTGTATTCGTAACGAAAAATAGTATGAAGCAATATACGAAAGCTGCATTTTTACAAAATGAAGGAACTGAAACACCTGTATTTGTTCGTTTTTCAACGGTTATTCATGGTCAAGGTTCTCCTGAAACAGCACGTGACCCACGTGGGTTCGCTGTTAAATTTTATACAGAAGAAGGAAACTACGATATCGTAGGTAATCATTTACCAGTTTTCTTCATTCGTGATGCAATTAAATTCCCTGATATGGTACATTCTTTAAAACCAGCACCTGATACGAATATTCAAACGCCAGATCGTTACTGGGATTTCATGACGTTAAGTCCAGAATCTACACATATGATGACATGGGTATTTTCTGATTACGGTACACCAGCAAGTTATCGTGAAATGGAAGGTTTCGGTGTCCATTCATTTAAATGGATTAATGAAGAAGGTAAAATTGTTTATATTAAATACCACTGGAAACCACAGCAAGGTGTACGTAACTTAAATGCGAAAGAAGTGCAAGAGGTACAAGGGAAAGACTTCAATCATGCTACTCGTGACTTGTTCGACGCGATCGAAAAAGGAAATCACCCGAAATGGGATTTACACGTACAAGTTATGCAATTAGATGAAATGGATTCTTTAGACTTTGATCCACTAGATCCAACGAAAGTATGGCCAGAAGATCGCTTCCCGTTAATTGAAGTAGGGACAATGACGTTAAATCGTAATCCGAAAAACTTCTTTGCAGAAGTAGAACAAGTAGCGTTCTCTCCAAGTGCCACTGTAAATGGTATTGAGCCATCGGAAGATAAATTATTACAAGGTCGTTTATTCTCTTACCCAGATACACAGCGTTATCGTCTTGGTGCAAATTACTTACAAATTCCTGTAAACTGCCCATACGCAGCTGTTCATAATCAACAACGTGATGGTGCGATGCAAGTGAATCAAAACCCATCTACAATCAACTACGAACCGAGCCGTCATGCAGAGAATCCAGTTGAAGACCCAGCTTACCGCGATTCAACTATGAAAGTAGAAGGCTATGTATCTCGTGAAAAAATTGACAAACCGAATGACTTCAAACAAGCAGGTGAGCGTTACCGTTCATTCTCTAAAGAAGAGCAAGACAACTTAATTGCAAACTTAACAAATGACTTAAAAGACGTAAATGAACGCACAAAATTATTAGCTGTTTGTAACTTCTTCCGTGCAGATCAAGAATACGGTATGCGTTTAGCGCAGGCATTAAATGTTGATATTACGCAATATGTAGGAAATGCTCCGAAATAAATAGGAAAAGACGACTGGGTTTCGGTCGTCTTTTTTATGTGTAAAGTTACACGCGGGTATTCTTCAGTTTCGTTATGTCGGAATTTGTTGGTAAATCGATATCTTGTGTCGAAACGTTGATATATTGAAAGGAACAATCGATATATTTGAAAAATCGTTGATATATCCAAAAAACCGTTAATATATTTCCGGTTATACTAGGTGGGGTATGTTGCCCGGTGCGCAAAAAAGAGATGCAATCTATTACTAATAGATTGCATCTCTTTTTTAGTTCACTCGCTCAGTATACTCATAAGCTTTCTCCCCATGCATCGAAATATCAAGTCCCATATGTTCCTCGTGCTCATCTACCCGGACAGGGAGGAAGAAGTTGATTGCTTTAATAATGGCATACGTCATTATAATTGTGAACGCATATGTTGCGCCGATCGCTACAAGTTGTTTCAACAGCAGCGAGGCGTTTCCGTAAAATAATCCGTTAGCGCCATCGCCGTTTACGGCAGTAGTTGCAAATAATCCTGTCGCAATACCGCCCCAAGTTCCACCGATGCCGTGACATCCGAATGCATCGAGTGTATCGTCGTATCCGAATTTTGTTTTTAAGAAAAAGACCGCTCCGAAGCATAATACGCCGCCAATTGCTCCGATAAGAAGAGCTGAGAAAGGTGTAACGAACCCGCAAGCTGGTGTAATAGCGACTAGACCGGAAACGGCGCCACAAGCAGCTCCCATCGCAGTCGGTTTTGATTGGAAGAACCACTCTGAAAGCATCCAAGTTAATGCTGAGGCAGCAGCGGCTATATTTGTATTAATAAATGCAGTTAAAGCTACGTCGTTTAAGGATAATGCGCTGCCGACGTTAAAACCGAACCAGCCAAACCATAATAAGCCTGCGCCTAACATTGTAAATGGCAAATGGTGAGGAGAAGAACCATTTATGTTTTTTCGTTTTCCGAGGAAAATAGCTAATACAAGACCAGCAACTCCGGAAGTGATGTGAACGACGTTTCCGCCAGCGAAGTCTAGTGCACCAAGTTCCCTTAGCCACCCGCCGACGCCCCATACCCAATGAGCGACAGGATTGTAAACAATCGTTGTCCATAAAAGGATAAAAATAAGAAAGGCAGAAAATCGCATTCTTTCAGCAAATGCACCTGAAATTAAAGCTGGAGTTAAAATGGCGAACATTAGTTGAAACATCATGAATAAATTGTGAGGAATAGTAGATGAGTAGTCTGGATTTGGTGCGTAGGTAACTCCGTTTAGACCGAACCAATCAAGTGTACCGATAAGCCCGTGCCAATCTGGTCCGAATGATAAAGAATAGCCGATAACAATCCATTGAATCGAAACGATAGCCATTGCACTATAACTATGCATCGTTGTACTGAGTACATTTTTGCTGCGAACCATACCTCCATAAAAAAGTGCCAATCCTGGTGTCATCAACATGACCATTACTGTCGTCACAAACATAAAAACTGTATCTCCCATATTCATGAGCTCTCCTCCTATAATGTTAGAAAAAATAACATCGTTTTGTTATGTTTCATATCATATTCGAAAAAGAACTAAAAATCAACTAAAAATTCAGAAAAATATATACATGATGTTAGAAAATATAACATAGATTATTTTGTGAGGATTGAAATCGACATATGCGTTTCTCTCGGATAATTGGTATAATATTCTTACAATTAAAAACTTGGGGGATGCGTGTGGGAAAAATACGGACTAGGAAACTATTCATTTGTTTTTGCTTAGCTTTTGTTTTGTTTGTACCAATACATACTTTTGCAGACGAAAAAAGAGAGTGGAAAGATGAAGTTATATACTCCATTATGATTGATCGCTTCAATAATGGAGAACCGAAAAATGACAAACAATTAGAAGTTGGTAATTTAGAAGGGTATCAAGGCGGGGATATAAGAGGAATTATAAAAAGGTTGGATTACATAAAAGAAATGGGTTTTACTACCGTTATGCTTTCGCCGCTTTTTGAAAGTGGAAAGTACGATGGATTAGACGTGCGAAATTTTAAAAAGGTAAATGAACATTTCGGGACAGACAATGATGTGAAAGAACTTGTAAAAGAAGCTCATGCAAAAGGAATGAAAGTTGTATTTCAATTTCCGCTTGGAGAAAACGAACGACAGGTAATTGACGCAATGAAATGGTGGATAAAAGAAGTTGATTTAGACGGAAGTTATGTTATACATAGTGAAAAAAAGCCGCGTTCCTTTTGGGATAACGCGCAAAAAGATATGCAAGTGATAAAGAAAGATTTTCGTATTATGACAAAGGAGGATAGCGAATACAACGAAAAAATCGTAGAATCGTTTTCCGAAGCGGATGTATCGGTGAAATCGTTATACGATGTGAGTAAAAAAGAAGGGGAATTTGTTACGTTTTTAGATGATCAAGAAACAAAAAGATATGCGCGTATTGCAAAAGAAAATATGTATTATCCGCCATCACGTTTAAAACTGGCGCTTACTTATTTGTTAACATCACCTGGGATTCCGAATTTTTATTACGGAACGGAAATTGCATTAGATGGAGGAAGTGTACCCGATAATAGACGATTAATGGATTTTAAGTCAGACGAAAAATTTATGCAGCACATAACAAAACTAGGTGAAATTAGGCAGGCGAGACCGTCTTTACGACGCGGTACGTTTGAGCTTCTGTATGATAAGAGCGGGATGAGCATACTAAAACGAAAATATAAAGATGAAGTAACTTTAGTAGCAATTAATAATACGAAAGAAACACAAAAAGTCTCCTTACCTGCAAGTGCAATTGGTGAAAAACAAGAGTTAAGAGGATTGTTACAGGATGAAATTATAAGAGAGGAAAACGGAAAGTTTTATCTCGTTTTAAAACGTGAAGAATCAAACGTGTATAAAGTTAACGGAGAAACAGGTGTGAATTGGTTATTTATCTCCTTAATCGTTGGTGTGAATGTATTATTTATTGCGTTTCTAATTGCAGTTAAAAGGAAGCGTAGATGAGATGAGAAATTACTCGCTCTATGTTCATGTCTTCTTATTGTATTTGTAAGTTTGTTCGGCGGGGCAATAGTGTTATTCTGTTGATATGAAATTTCTTAAGAGAAACGACGTGAGAATGAAAACGTCCCTAGTGAGAGGAGGGCTAGGTTAGGAAGAGGATTTTCTTCCTAACCTGTTTTTTGTGTTAGCACCGATAGGGAAGAATCTTTGAAGCAATCAATAATTGCAACTATATTAATTTTACATTACATTAAAAGTTAGAGAATACTCTTATACTAATACAGTGCTAAATAGTAGGTGGGAAAATGGAGTTTTACGATTTGGGTATTACCATTAAAGAGCTTAGAATTAAAAAAAATATATCACAATCCGAATTATGTCATGGAATATGTTCGCAAAGTCAAATTAGCAAAATAGAAAAAGGTGTGATTTATCCATCTAGTATATTGTTATATCAATTATCAGAAAGACTTGGTATTGACCCAAATAATATATTTGCATTAACTCAAAACAAAAAATTAAAATATGTAGAAAATGTAAAATGCGTAATAAAAGATTGCTTAAAGCAAAAACAATACAAAGAACTTTATGAAATAGTGAAAAAAGAGAAAAACGAAAATAACTTCCAATCAACAGAAGATAAACAATTTTTAATATGGCATGAAGCGATTGCTATATTTATGGTGGATAAATCAATAAAAACTGCTTTAGATTTTTTAAATAATGCATTAAAATTAACTGTAACTAATTCTGATTTTTTATCAGAAAGAGAAATAGATATTATGCAGACAATTGCTATATTTCATGGGGAAAATAAAGAATATGAAAAAAGTATTAATATATTAAGAAGGTGTTTAACTAATTTTAATAAGTTAGATTTTCCTAGAGATAAAGAAATTAAATTGAAAATTATTTTTAATTTAGCAAAAATTTTAGGTCATGCAAATCAACATGAAGAGGCAGTAAAATACAATGATATGGGTATCAAACTAGCTATTAATCTAAATACTTTATATTTACTAGGTGAATTATACTATGGAAAAGCTTGGAATTTATTGAAACTTAAACAACCTAATGAAGAAGATATTGCAAATAACATGAAAAAAGCATTATTTATATTTGAACTAACAGAAAAAGAAAATCTGATAAAAATGGTTAAAGAAAAATATTTTGAAAACCAAACTGAAAAAAGTCACTCATAATTCATTTGGAAATCACTTGAAATATAATAAAACCTACAGGGGAAATCTCTGTAGGTTTTATACTTATAAACTTGCTTCTAAAATATTAGTGCTTAATATAAATTTTTGAATAAGAGTTTACTTAGCGCTTTAGCGTACTTTTTTATTTTGAAGCCTGCATCTTTATTAAAGATGTATGCTTCTTTTTAAATCCATCCGAATATTATTGGTTCAAGTCGGAGGAAGGTACTTTGGGGTGTCTTTTCTTTAGATCTTTATCATTAACTATTTAATGTTTTTTAAATGATTACATGACATATTTTTTTTGTACCAAGCTTTGTTGATACAGTTAGATTTATCCGTTAGTGTATTCGTATTATTAGAACATCCTACAGTATTTAGGGAGAATGTGGCTAATAAAAACCATAATATTAATTTCTTCAAAAAACCACTTCTAACTCTTTTTTAATTAACATTTTTGAGATCCTTACTAATTTTACATTACATTAAAGGTTGGGAAATATTCTTATACTCATAAATTGTTACGTTTTGGCGGGGAGAGGAATTATGAGTTACAGCGATTTTTAAGATGACTTTGGCCCAGGATGTGGTTATTAAGAAAAGTAATTCAAATTGAAGGGGAAACGTCTTAAGGCATATTTTTCTTATTTTCAATAAGGTCTGCTAAATACATGTATAAAACAAATTCTATAATAAGGCCTAGTTTGATCATGCGCTCACTTGTAAAGTATTCGTATGGTTAGACTCTGTTCACTTAGTGATTTTCACCGCATATACCATTTTTCTATGGTTTGTTCTCGGAATATTGTCTCTACAAAACAAAAAACTCCTCTAATTAAGAGGAGTTTTCTTTTTAGCGGTAGTTAATGAACTGTACGTCGATTGGTAAATCGGCGCTACGAACAGCTGCGATTACTGCTTGTAAGTCATCACGGCTTTTCGCTGTAACACGTACTTGATCATCTTGTACTTGTGTTTTTACTTTTAATTTCATTTCTTTAATGATGTTGTTAATTTTTTTCGCGTTATCTTTATCGATACCTTGTTGAAGTGTTGCGCGTTGGCGAACAGTGTTGCCAGTTGCAGCTTCAACTTTTCCGTAATCTAAGTTCTTAATTGGAACGTTACGTTTTACAAGTTTAGAGATAAGAACGTCTTTTACTTGCTCTAATTTAAACTCGTCATCAGAAGTTAAAACAAGTACTTCTTTTTCTAATTTAATATCACTTTTACTTCCTTTAAAGTCATATCGGTTTTGGATTTCTTTTAATGCGATATTAATTGCGTTTGTTACTTCAGGTAATTCTACTTTCGAAACGATGTCAAAAGAACTATCTTTTGCCATAGTTAGCACCTCCAAATAAATTTCTAATCTTGTTATGTACTGTACATACTAAAGTATAGCTGAAAACGAGCTTAGACTTAAGTGTTTTCATGCTTATAATGATGTAACCTCATTTTATTATAGTGAATTTTGGGCAGTTGGACAAATATAGGAAAAATCATGTTATAATTAACTTTTGTTTGGAATGATAAAAAAGATAATTTTATATATATAGAAGGGAATTAAAAAATATGTATTTGCAAATAGGATCGATTGAACAGGTAACTGTTTTACGCGAAACGGAAATCGGATATATGGTTGGGAATGAAGAAGAAGAAATTTTCCTACATAAAAACGAAGTAGCTGGAGAAATTGAAGAAGGCGATACGATTGATGTATTCTTATACCTTGATCACCAAAATCGTATTTCAGCAACAATGAAGGAACCAATTATTACAACTTATGATTGGAACTGGGTAAAGGTTGTAGAAGTTATTCCTAGTTTAGGTGTGTTTGTTGATATTGGTGTGTCAAAAGATATACTAATTCCAGCTGATGAGTTCCCGATTTATATGCCAGTATGGCCAGAAGTAGGCGACGAATTATATTGTACGTTAAAATTAACGAATCGCGATCGTTTAATTGCTCTTCCGGCAAGAGACAGTGATATGCAAGAAATTATCGTAGATGCAACGCCATCTATGCGTAATAAAAACGTAAATGGACGTGTATATCGTTCGCTTCAAGTTGGTTCATTCATACTAACTGATGAGCATTTCCGTGCTTTCTTACACCATACAGAAAGAAAAGAACAAGTCCGCATCGGTGAGCGTGTAACGGGCCGTATTATTGACGTGAAAGATGATGGTACAATTAACATTTCACTTCTTCCTCGTAAAGAAGAAGGAATGGAAGACGATGCTGCAGTAATTTATGCATATATGGAAGAACGAGGCGGAGCAATGCCGTTTTGGGATAAGAGCCATCCAGAAGATATTAAAGAACGCTTTAACATGAGTAAAGCTGCATTTAAGCGCGCACTTGGTAAGTTGATGAAAGAAGAAAAGGTTTACCAAGAAGAAGGTTGGACTTACTTTAAGAAATAAAGTAAATGAAAAAAGAACTATCCTTTCTCTGAATTTTTAAGAGAAGGGATAGTTCTTTTTTATTATAAAGTAGATAAAAAGTAAATAAAGTGTAATAAAACGTTTAATCTACAAATATTTTATTGTATTTATAAGGAAAAAGGAATATAAAATGGTAAATTGTCGGAAAATATACATTTTTAGAAAAAATGTCACAATATTGTTGTTTTTATGTTGAAGCCCCCGGAAAATTCTTTAAATTGTTAATTGTAAGAATAAAACCGATGCGAATTAGGGGTGAATGTATGGAAAAGAAGCAAGTTAAGAAAAAGTGGTATAGGTACTTCATACAGCTTATGGTAGTTGCATTAATTGTTACTTCTATACCGATGAATGGACTGGCGGAAACGGCACCGCCGTTTACACCGTCGCCAAATTCAGAACCAAGTCCACAAGTAGAACAGAAAGACGAGAAGGAATTACCAGCTCCACATCCAGATCAGATAAAACAAAAAAATGCCAATGCAAAAGCTAAGCCGACTGAAGTTGTAGAAGAACGGACGGAGACAGAAAAGGTTTTTGATAATCAAGATGGTACGTTTACTAAAAAAATATATACTGAACCAATTCATGCAGAAAAGAATGGGAAATTAGAAGAGGTTTCTACTAATTTAGTAGAATCACCAGATAAAAAAATCGTAACAGAAAATACAGCATTAAAGCCGAAGTTTGAGAAAGTAGTAAAGGATGGAAAGTATGTTCAATTCGAAGTGGATGGACATACGATTCAGTATGAATTGACAGGCGCACGTGGTGAAAAGGGTGAATTAAAACCGACAGCTGTTACAGCGTCGCATGAAGAGAATACAGTATGGTATAAAGGGATTTTTCCAAGTATTGATTTAAAAAGTACAACATTTAATGAAAATGTAAAGGAAGACTTTGTACTCCATCAATATACAGGGCATCACATTTTTTCATTCGAATTACAGACAGATTTACAGCCGAGTTTAAAAGAAGATGGTTCTATTATTTTTCAAAATGAAAAAAAGGAGAATGTATTTGTACTACCAAAGCCTTATATGGCTGACTCAAATATTAATCAAGAATCCGGAGAAGCTGTTACATCTCAAGATGTGAAATATGAGATAACTCCTGCTGGGGGGAAGAAATACAATTTAACAGTTACTGCAGATCCAAAATGGTTAGAATCAGCCGAACGTAAGTATCCTGTTTTTATAGATCCTTCGGTTACGGTAAGGGGATTTGAAAATGCGTATGCATCAAGCGCAGATCCTAATATTAATTATTCAGGCGGTAGTTTATGGGATGAAGGACAAAAGGCATATACGTTAAAAGTCGGTTATTTTAATGCAGGAACAGGCACAAATGATGCTTTTATTAAATCTGATATTTCTAATTTAAAAGGTGCAACAATTCAAAGTGCAACATTTCATACGTATGCTATATGGCATTATTACGGAGATAGCCCAAATGGTGTATGGCTTGATGAAGTAACGGGAAATTGGAATGTTTCTAATATTAATTGGAGTAATAAGCCAGGATCAAATAATATTGCTCAAGCAAATGTAGGTCGCGGGAAGTGGGCGCAATTTAATGTAACAAATACAGTAAAAGCGTGGGTAGATGGAACGAGACCGAATTACGGCTTCAAATTACATGCTAACGGAAATGGACAGACGCATTGGAAGAAGTTTGTCGCAGCTCAAAATGGTTCGAATGCGCCATATTTAGCGGTTAATTATTCATATGAAAAATTGAATAAACCGAGGGTACAAGCGTATTCGAATGGAACTGGAAGTGAAGCAGGGCATTTCAATATACAATGGGACGCAGTTCAAGGTGCAAAAGGATATAAAGTTGCCATTTTTAATGGATATGACTATGAATATATTCCTGTCGGAAATGTAACAAGTTGGAGTACGAAAGATAAGAAAATCTTCCCTACACAAGATGAAATAAATGCAGGGAAATTTGAGTTTCATAAAGATGGAAAGGGGACGGATTTTTCCGTAAGCCCTGGCCCAATGTACAAAAATGCTTATTTGGCAGGTAGCCCATATGGGGATTATAGTTCAGCTCGTGGGTACTGGATTCGAATCGTAGCGGAATATCCATACGGTGATAGTCCGTTGTCTGATGAAACAGTTTCCTATGTTCCGCTAGAACAAGTAAAGAGGCCAGCTGGATCAGCTTATACAAATGGGCCAGGTAGTAATACAGGATATGTATCAGTAAAGTGGGATCCTGTTCCAGAGGCAAGTGGTTATAAAGTATGGATTTATAACGGGAAAGACTATGAAGCATTTGATGTTGGTAATACAACAACATGGACAACGCAAGGACAAAATATTTGGCCGACAGAAGCGGAAATTTCTAGTGGAAAATATCAACTTCATCATGACCAAAAAGGAAATGAGCTTTCGCTAGATCCATCTCCAGTCTACCGCAATTCTGGTGGTATATATGGTGGTTCCAAAAACTATTGGTTCCGAGTAACAGCGTATAGTAAAGCGGGTCATGCAGAAAGTGAAATTTCACAAGAGTTTACACCAACTTTTTCGAATGACGTTTCTTGGCTTGGCACGAAAGATTATTGGGCAGCAGTGAATGTAATTGGTGGAAAGGTTACTGCTATTAATGGGAATTTTGTTATGGATGAGACGGATTTTAATCTGTCTGGAAAAGGCCCGAATGTATCTATTGATCGAACGTATAATAGTCAAGATACCGGAACTGGTTTATTCGGGAAAGGCTGGCATAGTTCATTAGAAGAAGTGATGAAAGAAAAATCTTCTGGAAATATTTTATATACAACGAGAGACAAATCCACATTACTATTTACTAAAACAGGTGATAATCAATATCAAGCACCTAATGGTGTTCATTTAGAAGTAAAGAAAATAGCTGATGGATTTGAATTAAAAGATAAAGATCAATCCGTTATAACATTTTCAAAGCAAGGAAAAGTACAACAAGAGAAAGATAGCTTTGGAAATGTTGTGAAGTATGAATATGATACAAATCAAAGGCCGATTAAGATTACAGATGCATCAGGACGTACTATTACTATTACGTATACAGGGAAATTTGTTTCTCAATTTATAGGGCCAGAAAATAGCACTGTAACGTTCGAATACGAAAATGATCAGTTAGTAGGATCTACGACACCAGAAGGAAAGAAGTATCGTTATGGCTATGAGAATGGAAAACTACGTTATACGTTTGATCCGAAACATACGGAAACAAAACCATATAAAACGACATATACGTATGAAAATAATAAATTAGTAAAGGTAACAGACCCGCTAGGAAAGGAATCTGTATTATCTTATAACGATGCAGCTAAAGAGGTAACGTTGACGGATGCTAAAGCTCGTAAAACGGTGCATAGCTATAATCAAGCTGGTAATCCAGCAAAAATAGTTGTAGATGCAGAGCATTTAAAGTTAACGACAACATATGAATATAAAGCGAATCACTTGGAGAAAACGACAACGCCTAAAAATCAAGTGGAAACAGTCACATATGATAACAATGGTAATGTGACTTCTGTAACAGATCCAACAGGGACTGAAAAGTTTGAATATAATAAAAATAATGATGTTATTAAAGCGACAGATGTAGAAGATCGGAAAACTACTATAGCGTATCAACAAGCAAATGCAGCTGTTTCAGAAACAAATCATGCCTCCGAAACAGCTGAAGTAAAACAGTATGATAAATTTGGGAATGTCATTCAAACGAGTAAAAATATTGGTGTAGGAGGAAACCTTCTAAAAAATCCAAGCTTTGAAATGGACACATTACAAAATTGGACAATGGTGAATAAAGATAGTAAGGGCTCTATGACAAAGGATGCGGAAGGAGCACCGGGAGGGCTTGGTGGCTCAGGTTCATTGAAGTTAACTGCGCAAATAACTGGTGCTAGTTCTTGGGGATATACAGCAATAGCACAGGAAGTAGAAGTAGAACCTAGTACGAACTATACATTAACGGGTATGGTGAAAACTACACTGAAAAATGCAGATGCCTATTTTAATGTCATGTTCTTAGATGAAAATGGAAATCCGACTGGTGGAACGGATTGGTCCGACAATCGCTCAAATAATTTAAAATCAGAAAATGGATGGTCGAATCGTCAATTGACGTTTAAAACGACAGATAAGGCAAGTAAAGCAAAAATACATTTAGTCATTGAACATGAAAGAGAATCTGTAAGTGGAGCAGCTTGGTTTGATAAGTTGCAGCTTGAAAAAGGAGATGTATCATCTAGTTTTAATCCAATTGTAAATAGTAGTTTTGAAGAGTATTCGGAAACTGGATCTGTTCTGAATTGGACTAGAAATTGTCCAGAAAATTGTAATCGAAAAGATATAGCAACAGAAGGATTTCATGGTGGTTCTTCTATTGTATTAGAAAACTTACAATATAATCAGAAGGACATTAGTTACCAAAGTCGTATTGTACTAAATCAAAAACAAGCACAAAACTTAACTTTAACTGCTATGTCAAAATCCGAGAAAGTAGAGAATAGTGCAGGAGAGAAATTATCGAAAGATTATGCAGTACGAGCAGATGTAACGTATCAAGATGGTAGTACTGCCAATTTTACAGCTATGTTTCCGAATGGAACGAATGATTGGAATCGTAGTGCGGTATTCATTCCAGCGACAAAGCCGATTAAACATATCGATACTTATTTGTTATTTAGAAATGAAAACAAAGGAAAAGTATGGTTTGATGATATTCGGTTATTAGAAGGGAATGTGCTTGTCAAAAATGAATATGACAACGATGGAAATGTAACAGCTTCGTATGATGAAGAAGGAAATAAAATAGCCTTTTCTTATGATGGAGTCGGAAATAAAAAGTCAGAAACCGATGAGAGAGGGAATACAAAATCTTTCGATTACAATAAAGATAATCAACTTAAAAAAGTGACATTAAAAAATGGAACTTCTGTTGGTTATAATTATGATCATAATGGCAATACAACTGAAAAATCTATAATGTTTGGTGGGAAAACACAAACACACAAATATGAGTATGATGTAGATAATAAAATTACAACGTATATCGATGCGTTAAATCGTCGCATTGAATATGAATATGATGCAAATGCAAATAAGACAAAAACGAAAATGCCAAATGGCTCACTGATTGAATGGAGTTATAATACAGCGGATCGCATTATGGGTGAAAAGCGAAATGGAAAAGATGCCTTTACATTCGAACGCGATGCTAATGGACAAGAAACGAAAGTGAAAGATCATGTAAATGGGGTTGAAAAAAGCAAAACATATGATACAGCAGATCGGATCACGAGTATAACGGATAGCCGAGGTGGGAAAATTGATTGGGCATATCATGATAAAGCAAATAGCAAAACCGAAAAGTTAAAAGAACAGTCAATTACACACGGTGGGTATAACAGTAAAATAAAATATGAATATAATGCTTTAGATCAAAACACATCTGTTTGGGATGAAATGTGGGCACATTATAATTTCCATTATGATGAGAACGGCCACGTACGTACGTATATCGCACCGAATGATGCTAGTGCAACGTATAATTATGACCAAACAGGGAAACTATCGGATTTAGCTATTGCAACACCAAAGCAAATGCTACTATTAGAGAAATATGAGTATGACAAAACAGGAAACCGTACGAAGATTAAACATGAAAGTCTTGATGGGAAAATAACGGAAACAAATTATGTTTATGATCCAATTAATCAATTATTAAAAGAATCTACACCAAATGGAACAGTTAGAGACTACATGTATGATGGATTTGGCAATCGTACGAGTGTGAAAGTAACAGAGAATGGAAAAGAAACGAAATCAGTAATCGCAACATTTAACGAAGGAAATCAACTTCTAAAATTCGGAAACGAATCGTTAACGTATGACGCAAATGGTAACCGTACATCTGATGGGAAATACACATACACATGGAACGAAGCAGACCAACTTGTTGCTGTAACGAAAAAAGGGGAAGGCAAACCGTTCGCAACATATAAATACGACAACGAAAACCGTCGTATTGAAAAGAACGTAAACGGACAAGTAACCCGTTACTTCTACGATGGTGACAGCATCAACCCGCTATATGAAACAGACGGGAACGGAAAAGTCCTCCGACAATACGTTTACAACAAAGACGGCGTCCGCCTAGCAATGAAAATACAAGATCAATCGGTATACTACCATTACAACCCGCGCGGTGACGTAATAGCAATGACCGACAAAGATGGACAAATAGTCGCAAGCTATGAATATGATGCATGGGGTAACGTCTTAAAGAGCGAAGCAAAAGGAATCGCAGCAGACAACCCATTCGGATATGCGGGATACATGTATGATAAAGAGATTGGTATGTATTACTTGATCGCGAGATACTATAACCCAGACCATGGTGTGTTCTTATCGGTGGATCCAGATCCGGGTGATAGTGATGATCCAGTGACGCAGAATGGGTATACGTATGGTGATAATAATCCGGTGATGATGGTGGATCCGGATGGGTATAAGGCAAAAAAAGTTGTAAGTGGATATAAATATTGGAAAAAAGGTAAGCATGAATATTACCAAAGAAGTTATAAGCAAACTAAATTTAATTATTATTCAGGACAAATTGCGAGAGCAGTTGTCAGTTTTAATGCTGGTAATGTAGTTAAGAACATTGGTTTAAAATATATAAAAGCTCCAAGTCGACAGAAGAGTTTAGAGATAGTAGGGGGCTATTATGTTGGGGAAAAATTTATAAAGCCAGTCCCAGAACCGGGTACTAAAATTACTTTAACTTATAGAAAAAAATTGAATTCTAAACAGTGGTATTTAAAATATGACGAAGGTAAATCAAAAGGGAAATGGAAGAAAGCCAAATGGTAAAAGTGAATAATATGCTTAAAAGGTTCAGAATTATTGATTTGCTATTTATATATATAGTAGCTTATGTTTTAGTAGATCAGCCTTCGGATTTGAAAAAGATAGTCTTCTTTCTTGCTGGCATTACCATATTTATACTAGAGAAAGTTATGCTGTCTTCAAAAAAATTCAATCAATATTTAAAAAATGTCAGGGAAGGATTTATATCTGATGTACTGATAGGAGTGTTGTTTTTTTGGTATATCTTTAATGTTCTTAATATAGCTACTTTACTTGTTTTATTAATAATTTGTATTTTGAAATTCAAGGAAGATATTGATGTGCTTTTGCGTAAGTAAATAGTTTTCTCTTGAATTTATTATTGGCCTATGGATTAACACGAATGGAAACAGAGTAAATTGAAACATTAATAGATTATAAAATTAAGGGAAGAGGCGAGAAAATGTCTTCTTCCTTTTCTATACACATGGAATGAAGCAGATGGCTCTGTTGCAAAGTTTTTTACAGATAGAAAGTTAGGATGGGGCATATACGTTTACAACAAAGACGGTGTCCGCCTAGCAATGACCGACAAAGATGGACAAATAGTCGCAAGCTATGAATATGACGCATGGGGTAACGTCTTAAAGAGCGAAGCAAAAGGAATCGCAGCAGACAATCCGTTTGGATATGCAGGATACATGTATGATAAAGAAATTGGCATGTATTACTTGATTGCGAGATACTATAATCCGGAGCATGGTGTGTTCTTATCGGTGGATCCACATCCGGGTGATAGTGATGATCCAGTGACGCAGAATGGGTATACGTATGGTGATAATAATCCGGTGATGATGGTGGATCCGGATGGGCATTGGGCATATCGCTTTTGGGGTACGACGCCGATGCCGTATCATAATAATCGGACAGCATATGCACATGTTAAGGGAGTTAAGTCTGGGTTGATTGCGGTAAGAGATAGTTATGCAGGATTTGTTGGGTTTGGAAATGTAATGAATAAGTTGCTAACTTTTGGTGTGGGGGCAAATTATGGATGGAAAACATCTAAAAATAACTCGAAAAAGAAAATTGCAAACTTATCTCCTGGACAGCGTGTTGCAAAACAGCAAATCATAAAAAATACAGTGAAATCAGCGGTTAAAGGAGCATTTTTTGTTGGCAGTAAAGCTGTTGGGGGAATAGGGCTGATCCCGGACTTGGTAGTTTATGTAGATGGATATTATAAAGGATATAAAAAAGGGTATACGGAGTATAGACCGAAAAAAACTAATTCTAAGAAAAGAAGGAGATAGATTAGTAAAATGGAGACGACACATATAATAATTGGTATATATAATGTTGTTTTTATTATAGCTGCATCGGTGTTTATGTTAAAAAGGAAAAACTATCGAGCTGTAATAGTGTTAGTAGTATGTCTCATATATACAATTCTAGTAAGTTTTACTTCATATATGTCGTTCTTTGGTTACACAATTAACACGTTAATTGTAATTTTTCTGGGTATTATTTTCTTCTTAGCTAGTATATTTGAAAAAGAAAAATAAAGTAAAGTTGATTCAGTGTATCTCAAAATTTAAACAGTTAGTTTAATTTTGGGATACACTTTTTTATTTAAAATAACACCTTCCTTCTACTATGGCGACAGTAAGAAAGTTTATGTAAGGCGAATTAGCTGGATGCTAGATGTTTATAGGTTTCGGAAAGGGATTTAAAGAGGAGTGACAGGATGAATGAATTCGATGAGCGATTAATATGGGTGTATGGAATCATGGTAATGGCCTTTTTCGGAGTAAAGTTTATTGAGTTTATTATTCGGAGTAAGGTGTATTCATTAGCTATGTTTTTCATCCCATTTGTTGTTCTCTAAGTATTGTATTTTACGCCTCTATCATCAATTTCTATATAGATCCGTTTATTGATATTTGGATTATCTTTTATAATAGTGTCCATTATGTTCTATTTCATTGAGGTAAGATGATGGAGATGTAGGAAGCTTCTTTATGAATCAAGGTGTATAAAAGCCTATAAAAATTATAACCCTCAGAAGATAGGAGATGATTTTTATTGAAGGTGGAGCAATTATTACATGGATTATAGGGATAGGTTGGATTTTATATTTGTCAATAATGTTCTTAAAATCAAGAGAATACATTCCGTTTACTATTACAGTAATATGGCTCGTATATATAATAGTTATAATCTTCACTCCATATTTTAACTTTTTAAGTTGGGGTATTAAAATTTTGATTTTATTCTTTTTTGCGCTGGCTGTTTGTTGCTCATTTGTGTTTTATAAAACTAGGTGATTTCTTTTATTAATAGAAATTGTGTAGTTGATTGGAAGTACGATGATAGTAAGTAGGGACATAACTTTATGTCCTTACTTACTTATATAGGACGAGATAAATCAACTTGTTGCCTTAATGAGCAAAGGTGAAAAGAACGTAAACGGACAAGTAACCCGTTATACGAAACAGAAGGAAACGGAAAAGTCCTTCGTCAGTACGTTTACAACAAAGACGGTGTCCGCCTAGCAATGACCGACAAAGATGGACAAATAGTCGCAAGCTATGAATATGATGCATGGGGTAACGTATTAAAGAGTGAAGCAAAAGGAATCGCAGCGGACAATCCATTTGGATATGCGGGATACATGTATGATAAAGAGATTGGCATGTATTACCTGATTGCGAGATACTATAATCCAGAACATGATGTGTTTTTATCGGTGGATCCTGATCCGGGTGATGAAGATGATCCAGTGACGCAGAATGGGTATACGTATGGTGATAATAATCCAGTGATGATGGTGGATCCAGATGGGCATTGGGTGTGGTTTGCAGTAAATGCTGGTTTTGCAGCTTATGATGGCTATAAAGCTTATAAATCAGGAAAGGGTTGGAAAGGGGTAGCAAAAGCTGCAGCTATAGGCGCAATTGGCGGAGGAAAATTAAAACTAACAAAAACAATTACAAAACCGGTTTATTTTACAAAGTTATTAGGAAAAAATGCAAGAGCGCATAAATCAAGAATTAATAAGGATTTGCCAGGTGGAAAAGCTGTTGCAAAAAGTATTTTTAGACATTATACAAAAGGGCAAAAGGTGATAAATCATAGAAAAGGAAATTCAGTTAGAAGACATACTAAAGACAATCGAATTCAAATTAGAATGGTAAAACGTAAAGATGGCACGTGGAAAGTTAATTTAGATATTAAAAGAAAAAGAATATACGAAGATATTCATTTTTAAGTATATAATACTGAAATTTTAATTAGGAGTGAAGAAGATTGATAGGAATGCCACATTATATAGTTCCGGTGCAAGTTCATCCAAAAGCTATAGATGCTTTAATGAAAGAAGCGGAGATCAAGATATTAAGTTTAACACCTATAATGCAAAAAGATGATAATACTATAATCAGTTCAGAAATAGCCATTCAACTAAAAGATAATTTATATTTAAATGTTTCTGTTGCTAGGTCAGAGATGAAATTTGAAGATGAAGTAGAGCACCTTCAGGTAATAGTGGAAAGAAATGTTCCCAATATAACCGATGGAAATCCTAAAAATATACTAGTTTTCGAAAAGTTTTTGAGGATAAGGGGAAATGTTCAGTGTGAACTATTAGTGGAAGAAGAAAAATATACAGATTTATCTTCAAAGAAAGTACTCTATACTTCCGAATGTGGAACAGGTATATTATTAAAAAATGATGAGGAAACTGTCTTAATAACTTGTAATGAATTTTGTACAATTTTAGTAACAAAAGATCAAGAAATAATTAATGATATATTAAATAAGCGTTATAATTTTACTAGATTAAAAGGATGAAATGAAAAATAAGGGAATGTAAATAAATCTGTACTATTTGTAAAGGACATATATTTAACAAAGGAATCCAGTTTGTCAAGTTTGGAAATAAATCGTTAATGTTTCGGGATGCATTTTTTATTTTAAATAATTCATTTTTTCATTAGCATTATAAAATAAAGAAAAAATTAGAAATAGTGATGGAAGATTAAAAAGCACGATCTTATTTTTAAATAAGGTCGTGCTTCCTTTTAATTCTCCTGCTCACGCATAAGAGTAAACGTATCTTTCAAATCACTATCATTTATTTTAATATTTGCCTTTTTTAATTCCTCTTGTAACAATTTTTTGCTGAATACAGGATCAGCAGTACGTTCTTCCTCTAAGTTTTTGCGAATAGAGTCTTTCACTTCATCATAAGGCTTTAAAGCTTTTTTATCAGTTAATTTAATAACGTGATAACCGTTTGATGATTTTACGGGATTGCTAATTTGTCCAACATTTAGTTTGTAGGCAGCGGTTTCGAATTCAGGGGCCATTGTACCTGAATTGAAGTATCCAAGGTCTCCACCTTTATCTTTTGATAGCAGATCTTGTGATTCTTGTTTTGCTAATTCTTCAAATGAAGCACCAGCATCTAGTTTACTCTTTATTTCTTTCGCTTCATTTTCGTCACTTACTAAAATGTGACTCGCTTTAATTTCTGGCTTATAATGGTCTTTTACGTCTTTTTCTGTAATGCTTTTCTTAATCGCTTCATTCATAGCAAGTTTGAACTTAATTTGATTTTTGAAATCCTCTTCATCTTTTAAACCATAATTTTCTAATACTTTTTTGAATTGATCTCCATATTGTTTTTTTACTTTTTCTACTTCTTTATTTACCTCTTCATCAGGTACTTTATATTTTTTTGTGATGACGTCTTGTGCCATCATTTCGTATAGCATGTCTTTTCCGTAACGATCTTTCAATTGTTTTTCGAAGTTATCCTTTGTAATGGTGGAGTCTGTTGCTGTAGCGACTGTAGCTGAGCCATTCTTTTGTCCGCAAGCAGATAGCATCAATATACTTATTAGTGCAGTAATAATGAAAATATGTTTCCCTCTCATGCCAACACCTCATCCGAATATGTTATCGCTATTGTAGAATATAGAAGTGAACATGAAGTGAATTTTTAATGTTTTTTCCTTTAAAATGTAAAAAAGTACATCAACATAATTGTTGATGTACGATGGAATCAAAGGTGATCGGTCTTTTTAGAGTATGCACGTTTACCTTGCTGAATATTTTTTTGCTCTTGCTCATTTTTTTGTGTGCGTTTTGCGTTATTATCACGTGCTTTTTTGTCGTTATCACTCGTATGTGGCATATGTATCAACTCCATTTCTAAACGTTGTACGTTTATCATTTCCTTTTTCGTAAAGACTATGTATAGCGGTGCATTTATGAAGGGTAAAGGTGGATTCGAAATGGATTTGAAGTTGAATTATACTGAACTTATAAAGAAGTTAATCGTTGTAATCATCGCAGGTTTATTAAACGCGATTGGGATGAATTTATTTTTAACGCCAGCAAAAGTGTATGCGAGCGGCTTTGCTGGATTGTCTCAATTATTATCACAAATATTAGGTGATTTTTTATCGATTCACATATCTACGGGAGTATTGTTTAGCTTATTTAATATTCCTGTCGTTATTTTAGCGTGGAAAAAGGTTGGAAAGGCCTTCACCTTTTTTAGTTTTCTTTGTGTTATATTTATGACTTTGTTTCTAGAAATCATCCCTGTTAGAGCGGTTTCGAATGATATCATATTAAATGCGATTTTTGGCGGGATTATTTCGGCAATTGGAGTAGGGATTGCTTTAAAGTGGGGTGCTTCTACAGGTGGATTAGATATTATCGCCATGATTTTATCAAAAATAAAAGATAAGCCTGTCGGTACATACTTTTTCTTTTTTAATGCAATTATCATTATCGCTGCTGGCTATGTATATGGATGGGAAAAAGCGTTGTATACGCTAGTGACTTTATATGTATCAACGAGAATTATTGATGCAATTCATACTCGCCATGTAAAGATTACAGCATTAATTGTTACGAAGAATGGGGCAGACGTAAGAAAGGCGATTCACTCGCGATTAGTAAGAGGGATTACAACGATACCAGCAACAGGTGCTTATACAAATGAAAATAAAGAAATGTTAATGATGGTTATTACCCGTTATGAGTTATACGAATTAGAGAGGATTATTAAACAAGTGGACCCAGGTGCATTTACAAATATACTGCAAACAGTTGGGGTGTTCGGATTGTTTCGGAAAGATTAAAGAGGACCAAAGTTGGTCCTCTTTTTTAATGTAAATTCGTAATGTTTTGCAATTGCTCTTGCATTTCACGGAGCTGAACTTTTTCAGCAGTTGAAGAGTTTGCGTAAGCGGATTGCAAAGCATTTTTTGCTCTATACACGAGATCTTGTTGCTCAGTACCGCTTGAACAAGATACGGCATTTTCAACAGCGTCTCTAGCTTGTTGGAATAGTAAGTTCCCCATTTAAACCCCTCCAAAAGAAGAGTTACTTCTTGCTTTTTCTGCCTCAGCTAATGTACCTCTGTACGGGAATCTTGCATCATGCTTCATAACAGCATCGGCTCCTTGTTGGATAAAACGTTTTGATTTGTTCTTTTTACCCATTCGAAAAACCCCCTTTATTTAGCTGAAAACAATCGACGCGATGTCTCATGCGTCTACTTATAGTATGGACATTTGGCAGGAAACTATAAGTAGGGAATTTTTAGATTACAACCCAAGAACCTCTTCTAAATATAAAGCAATACCATCTTCTTCGTTCGTTAACGTCGTATGGTTTGCGAGTGATTTTAATTCAGGGATGGCATTTCCCATTGCGATGCCGTGACCAGCAAATTCAATCATTTCAAAATCATTATCTTCATCACCGAAAGCGATAATGCGCTCTTGTGGAATGTTGTAATGACTAGAAATTTTTTGTAATCCAACTGCTTTATTTAATCCGCTTTTCACAATTTCAATAATCGGCCAAGGTGCGCCCCATTTTCTATGGTCGATTACTTCCGCATGCATATCGGTTAAATGTTGACGAATTGCAGTAGAATGCTCGTCATGTGCGTCAATTAATAAGCAAGTTGGATGATCGTTTAAAATATTTAATAAGTCTCCCGTAAAAATCTTAGGAGAGCCGAATTCGAAAATATGTTTTTTATCTTCATCAATTTCACGAACATACACATCGTCCATTACTTCCGCGTATATATTTTTTACGCCAAAATCAAAGCAAGCTCGGACAATTTCTTGCGCTGTTGCTAGCTCAAGAGGAGAGTGATGTGTTCCCCAGTTTGAATCAAGAGGATGATGTACGTAAGCGCCGTTAAAGTTTACGATAGGTGTGTTAAGATCAAGTTCTTTATAGTAATCATAACTAGCACGGAATGGACGTCCTGTTGAAATAACGACAATATGTCCCTGTTCCTTTGCTTTTGCAATTGTATGTTTCGTTCGAGTGGAAATTATTTTGTTGTCTGTTAATAAAGTGCCGTCTAAGTCTAATGCGATTAAATGTTGTTTGTTCATAATTTCACCTCTTATAATAATTTTTTTGTATCTATCTGTATTTCCGTTTTTAATATGCAGAAATAAGAGGTTAGACTTGGTGAAATCACCATAGATGGAAATTTCACTATATATCCATCTTACGTCTCAAAGTGCTGTGGTGTCTACTATTTATCGTTGGAAATTAAGAAAAGTCAACATCTTTTTAGAAAGTTCAAACAATGTTTCTTTCATTATGTACAAATTGTGAAAAGGGTTACATTGCTCGTGTGATGAGGCATATAATGAACATGTAATCTTCTCGTATATGTTTGACTCTCCTTTGAAACTAGCCTAGAGTAGGTTGGTTTCTTTTTTTTTCTACAGGTAGGAAAGAAATCCCTGCTTACGCTTGTGTCATTCATATATATGTACAAGAATGAGATGTAGTACTGTTTCCTAAACATGACAGAAAAGCTTTCTTTTAAAATGGATATACTAATGAGGCAAGACGTCATGGAAGGAGAATGAAGATGGGACAAAATCGCAGGTTTCGTTCTGGACAAAAAGCGCCGAATGATGGCATTTACGTAGAAATTGGTGAAACGGGAAGTATGGTGAAAGATCCGCAAATGGTGAAATTAACTGCCGGTGAAAAGTTTCCGGATAACACGAATCATAACCGCCAGTGGACATATAAAAGAAAACCGTAACAGAAGCCGCAATCATTATTGCGGCTTTTTTGTCGTTACACATTGTAATTTCATTTACCGTATTTTTTAGCAGTATAATGAATGCTCTCTTTTTCTTTTTCAAATAATAAGTTTGAAAATACATAGGCAAAATTATTGTATAAAAAAGTCAGTTGGCGTATAATCAAATAAAAGGTCAAAGAAAGTCAAACTTTTGGAGGGCTGTAAAGATGGACTTAAATCAAATGACAACAAAAACACAAGAGGCGATTATGAGTGCCCAATCTTTAGCGGTATCTCATCATCACCAAGAGGTGGATACTGTTCATCTATTACTTGCATTATTAGAAGAGCAAGATGGATTAGCAGTACG
This sequence comes from Bacillus sp. FSL K6-2944, assembly GCF_038005385.1. Lineage (NCBI taxonomy): Bacteria > Bacillati > Bacillota > Bacilli > Caryophanales > Bacillaceae > Bacillus > Bacillus sp. FSL K6-2944. The sequence goes on from NZ_JBBOTE010000002.1 coordinate 259,548, forward strand.
TATATTTCAAAAAATGAATGTTGATATAGAAGCATTAAAGCAAGGTGCTGAAAGTTTAATTAAAAAGAAACCTTCTGTAACGGGGAGCGGTGCAGAAGTTGGAAAATTGTATGTAACGAGCGCTCTGCAACAACTTCTTGTAAGAGCAGGAAAAGAAGCAGAAAAACTGCAGGATGATTACATTTCAGTAGAACATGTATTGCTTGCTTTTTCTGAAGAAAAAGGCGATATAAATCAATTATTTACAAGATTGCATATTACGAAAGATAACTTATTACAGTCTTTAATGACAGTTCGGGGGAATCAAAGAGTGACGAGTCAAAATCCAGAAGCAACTTATGAAGCGTTAGAAAAATATGGCCGTGATTTAGTGGCGGAAGTGAGAGCAGGGAAAATTGATCCTGTAATCGGCCGTGATAGTGAAATACGACGTGTAATCCGTATTCTTTCACGTAAAACGAAAAACAATCCTGTTTTAATTGGGGAGCCAGGTGTTGGTAAAACAGCAATCGTTGAAGGGCTAGCACAGCGTATCGTGAAAAAGGATGTACCTGAAGGATTGAAAGATAGAACGATTTTTGCGTTAGATATGAGTGCACTCGTAGCTGGTGCGAAATTCCGTGGTGAGTTCGAAGAGCGTCTGCAAGCTGTATTAAATGAAATTAAAAAGAGTGAAGGACGCATTTTATTATTCATTGATGAACTTCATACAATAGTTGGAGCTGGTAAAACAGAGGGAGCCATGGATGCAGGAAATATGTTAAAACCGATGCTTGCGCGCGGTGAACTGCATTGTATCGGGGCGACGACGCTCGATGAATATCGCAAATATATTGAGAAAGATCCAGCGCTAGAAAGACGTTTCCAACAAGTATTAGCAGAAGAACCAACTGTTGAAGATACAATTTCAATTTTACGTGGATTAAAAGAACGCTTTGAAATTTATCACGGTGTAAATATTCATGACCGTGCGATTGTAGCAGCGTCAGTTTTATCAGATCGATATATTTCAGATCGCTTCTTACCTGATAAAGCAATTGACCTTGTTGATGAAGCGTGTGCAACAATTCGTACAGAAATTGATTCTATGCCAACAGAATTAGATGAAGTAACGCGCCGCATTATGCAGCTGGAAATTGAAGAAGCGGCTCTTGGGAAAGAAACGGATCGTGGTAGCCAAGAGCGTCTAAAAACATTGCAACGTGAATTATCGGATTTAAAAGAAGTTGCAAGTGGCATGAGAGCGAAATGGGAGAAAGAAAAAGAAGACATTCACAAAGTTCGTGACTTACGTGAACATTTAGAACGTTTGCGTCGTGAATTAGAAGAAGCAGAAGGCAATTACGATTTAAATAAAGCAGCCGAACTTCGTCACGGGAAAATTCCCGCAATTGAAAAAGAGTTAAAAGAAGCGGAAGAAATGGGCGCGCATAATAAACAAGAAAATCGTTTATTACGTGAGGAAGTAAGTGAAGAAGAAATTGCAGATATTGTTTCACGCTGGACTGGTATTCCTGTTGCGAAACTCGTGGAAGGTGAACGCGAGAAATTATTACGCTTAGAGCAAATCTTATCAGAGCGTGTCATCGGACAAGAGGAAGCAGTAAGCTTAGTGTCAGACGCAGTTCTTCGTGCTCGCGCTGGTATTAAAGATCCGAACCGCCCGATTGGTTCTTTCATCTTCTTAGGACCAACAGGTGTTGGTAAAACAGAACTTGCAAAAACGTTAGCCCAGTCTTTATTCGATAGTGAAGAGCAAATGATTCGCATTGACATGTCTGAGTATATGGAAAAACACGCCGTGTCTCGCTTAATTGGTGCACCTCCTGGATATGTAGGATATGAAGAAGGCGGTCAATTAACAGAAGCGGTAAGACGTAAACCATATTCCGTTGTTTTATTAGATGAAATTGAAAAAGCACATCCAGAAGTATTCAACATTTTATTACAAATGTTAGATGATGGACGCATTACAGATTCACAGGGCCGTACAGTGGACTTTAAAAATACAGTTATTATTATGACTTCAAATATTGGATCTGCTCATTTACTAGATGGATTAGAAGAAGATGGTTCCATTAAAGAGGAATCAAGAGACCTTGTAATGGGGCAATTAAGAGGACATTTCCGCCCTGAATTTTTAAACCGTGTGGATGAAATTATTTTATTCAAACCTCTTACAACGAATGAAATTAAAGGCATTGTTGATAAAATTGTAAAAGAACTACAAGGTCGTCTAGCTGACCGTCACATTACAGTAGAATTAACAGATGCAGCAAAAGAATTTGTTGTGGAAGCAGGTTTCGACCCAATGTACGGAGCTCGTCCATTAAAACGATACGTACAGCGTCAAGTGGAAACGAAATTAGCACGAGAATTAATTGCAGGAACAATTACTGATAATAGTCACGTAGTTGTTGATGTAGAAAATAACGAGTTAGTCGTTCATGTGAAATAAAAATAAAAAAGAGTTCGGATAAAATCCGGACTCTTTTTTTAGTGTTGTTCTACTGGCTCGTTTGGAATTGCAGCTGAAATTGCTAGTACTAACACAGCAAGAACAACTGAGAAAATAGACGCTTGGTTAAAGTCGTATGTACCGCCAGTCATAGAGCCGATTACATAGCTCATCATATGTACAAGTAAGAACGACCAAATTAATGCCCAAATGAAACGCATATTTTACACCTCTATTCGTTCAATCTGTCCTTATTGTAACACAATTGAAAAAAGAATATAGAAAAATATTTGTAGATTTTTCAACGCAAATTTGCATTCCGTTCATACATTATAAAAGAGTGGTTTTATATGTTTAGAAAATAAGGCGGGGGAAAAATGAGTATTACGGAACGTTTTTTTTACTTAGAAAAAGAACCATGTGTCATTTATTTACCGGAGAAGCCAAATGGATTTTCTGTTATGCTCCTCGGTGATTATAACTACTTTATTGAGAATGGTACAAGTTTATGGACACAGCATGCGGGTAGATCTTATTTTTTACATGGCCTTATTGAGCAAGGCTACACAGTCTTTTCTTCTAATTTATACGGAAGACATTGGGGAAACGACCAATCTGTTCGTCTAGCGAAACGTTTATATGACGTTGTGTTGAGAAAAGAGACATTGAATGCGAAAATGCACATTATGGCAGATGGTATGGGAGCACTTGTAGCACTCGAAATGATGAACAAATACCCTGAGTGTATACGCTCTGTCATTATGTTAAATCCGTGTTTAGATTTACCAGAATATGTGGAGTTTGAGAAAGAGCATAAGTTTTTTTACAAGAGACTCGTGAAGGAATTAAGTTTGGCGTATGATGCCAAAGAAGAAGAATTAGAATCAAAAATAAATAAGAAATCATTTACGCTTCTTCCATCTTGTGTACCTGTTAAAATTTTCGTATCAACACAAGAAAAAAGAGGAAGAAAACAGCAGTTGCGTAGATATGAGAAAATGAGGCAACTAAATCAATGTGATACTTCTGTCTTGTTCCATCTGCAAGATGTGAAATATAAAATGGTTAGGCAAACGACCGATTTCTTTAAAAAATATGAAGAAGAATTATGAAGCTCCCATATACATAAATGAGGAGCTATTTGTTTCAGAGGGAAAGGGTTGGTGGTATGGAACGCGTGCTAATTGTAGGTGCACTTACGTTTGTAGGTTATCACCTTGTAAATAAAATGATTGCAGAAGAAGTGGAAGTATATGGTCTTGATTTTGATGAATTCGATAGTATGACGAAAATTAATGAAGAGAAGTTATTATTAATTGGGCGAAATGCATTATTTACGTATTATTCGATAAGAGATGAAGATGGATGGAGATCGGTTGAGGAAGAGAGATTCGATACTGTTTACTTTTGCTTATATGAGCCAAATCAGCAAAGTGGATTTCGGAATGAAAGAGTCATATTACAATATTTAAAGCGAATTATAAGAATGTGTGAAGAACAAAAAGTGAAGTTAAATTTAATTTCTTCTATTGAAGTAGGCAGTACAGATGAATCCGAAAATAAGCGACTATTTTTGAAAGTAGAAGAAGGATTGAAAAAAGGGAATTTACAATATAGTGTATTTCGAGTTCCAACATTATATGGACCGTGGCAACCGTCCTTTATGATGTTTCATCAGCTTATTTTATCAGAATTAGGTGAAAAAGAGTGCCGTTGTACGATTGAGGAAAAGGGGAATGATTTACTTTACGTTGAAGATGTATGTGAATACTTATGGGAAAATGGAACGAACGGGGCGCATCTTGGTATATACAATTTACTTAGTGGTAAACAGTCATTATGGGAAAAAGGTATGAATCTTTTACGCGCGGATGATAAAGTAAATAAAAATAATAACGAAGTAAGAGATGAGGCTATCGAGGTAATTTCAATAAAAAGAAATACTCCGTTAGAATACGGTTTAAATAAGCAACTGGCACACATGAAAAAATATAAAGAGTTATACGAAGGGTAGTACGCGTGTTACACTATTGTATGTGAAAGTTTTAATGGAGAGGAAGAGCATAATATGAACGAAAAAAGCATGCAGTTTTTACAAATCGCAATGAAGCATTTACCGGAAGCAAAGGCAATTTTAGATGATAATGGAATTGCACTTGATATGGAGAAGGCACAGCCGGTGTTAGAGTTGTTAATGAAAGTTATGAACGAGGCCTATGAGCTCGGGAAAGCAGATAAAGAATAAAAAGAATAAAAAGCATCTTTTTAAGATGGAAGAGAGGCCCGAACCGTGGATAGAAGCGGTCAGGGCCTTTTTTATTCTCGCCTGGGGGAAAACCAGAGATATGAAGAGGATAAAGGAAAAGTAGTGAGGAGAACTCTCTAGTTTAGAAGGAAAGCAGATAAAGAATAAAAAGCATCTTTTTAAGATGGAAGAGAGGCCCGAACCGTGGATAGAAGCGGTCAGGGCCTTTTTTATTCTCGCCTGGGAGAAAACCAGAGATATGAAGAGGATAAAGGAAAAGTAGTGAGGAGAACTCTCTAGTTTAGAAGGAAAGCAGATAAAGAATAAAAAGCATCTTTTTAAGATGGAAGAGAGGCCCGAACCGTGGATAGAAGCGGTCAGGGCCTTTTTTATTCTTGCCTGGTGGAAAACCAGAGATATGAAGAGGATAAAGGAAAAGTAGTGAGGAGAACTCTCTAGTTTAGAAGGAAAGCAGATAAAGAATAAAAAAGCATCTTTTTAGATGAAAGAGAGGATCGAACTGTAAATAGAAGCGGTTTGAGTCTTTTTATATTTGAGAGGTATGTTTCTATTTCTTTTAATGAAAAATAACGTGAATAATGCGTTAGCTTTCTGTTTTATGCGAAATATATTCTAGACAAAAATACATTTATGTTTTAAAATTAGTACCAAGTCATAATAATTGATATAAAACGGAGGGCTGCGATGTGAACGTGGGCATTTTAGGGATCGGAAGATATGTGCCAGAAAAAGTAGTCACAAATCACGATTTAGAGAAAATAATGGAAACATCCGATGAATGGATTCGTACGAGAACGGGAATTGCAGAAAGACGCATTGCCGATGATACAATAGATACTTCATATATGGCCGTAGAGGCTTCTAAAAAAGCACTTGAAGATGCAGGAATTAGCGGAGAGGATATCGATCTTATTTTAGTAGCAACAGTAACACCAGATCGTGCTTTTCCAGCAGTTGCTTGTGTAATTCAAGAAGCAATAGGAGCGAAACATGCAGCCGCAATGGATTTAAGTGCAGCATGTGCTGGTTTTATGTACGGAATGATTACAGCGCAGCAATTTATTCAAACAGGAACGTATAAAAATGTATTAGTAGTTGGTAGTGATAAACTATCTAAAATTGTAGACTGGAACGATCGAAATACAGCAGTACTATTTGGAGACGGAGCCGGTGCTGTCGTAATGGGAGCTGTTTCAGAAGGTAAAGGCGTTCTATCTTTTGAATTAGGAGCAGACGGAAGTGGCGGCAAGCACCTTTATCAAGACGAGTATGTTATGATGAATGGCAGAGAAGTTTTTAAATTTGCCGTTCGTCAACTTGGTGATTCTTGTCTTCGCGTTTTAGATAAAGCTGGTCTTACGAAAGAAGATGTGGATTTCTTAGTACCGCATCAAGCAAACATTCGTATTATGGAATCTGCAAGAGAGAGGTTAAATTTACCACAAGAAAAAATGAGTATGACGATTGAGAAGTTCGGTAATACATCAGCTTCTTCAATTCCGATTGCAATGGTAGAGGAATTGCAAAACGGACGTATTCAAGACGGTGATTTAATTATACTTGTTGGTTTTGGCGGCGGATTAACATGGGGAGCAGTCGCTCTTCGTTGGGGTAAATAAGGACTGAGAGAAAAAAAGGAGTGTATTTTGTATGGAAAAAAAGAGGGTCGTAATTACAGGACTAGGAGCTGTTACACCGGTCGGAACAGATGTTGAAACAGCGTGGGAAAACATTAAAAAGGGTGTATCTGGAATCGGGCGACTTACAAGAATTGATCCAGAACTATTTCCAGCAAAAGTAGCAGCGGAAATTAACGACTTTGAAGTCGAGAAATATATTGATAAAAAAGAAGCGCGCCGTATGGATCGCTTTACACAATATGCAGTAGCAGCAGCGAAAATGGCAGTTGCAGATGCAAAGCTTGAAATTACAGAAGAAAACGGACCTCGAATTGGTGTATGGATTGGATCTGGTATTGGCGGTATGGAAACATACGAAGAACAATTTAAGATTTTTACTGAGAAAGGCCCACGCCGCGTGAGCCCATTCTTCGTGCCGATGATGATTCCAGATATGGCAGCAGGTCAAGTATCAATCGCAACAGGAGCAAAAGGAATTAACACTTGTTCTGTAACGGCTTGTGCATCTGGTGCAAACTCAATTGGTGATGCATTTAAAGCAATTCAGCGTGGTGATGCTGATGCAATGATTACAGGCGGAGCAGAAGCACCGCTAACAAGTATGGCATTCGCAGGATTTAGCTCAGCGAAAGCATTAACATTTAATGAAGACCCAGCAACGGCTTGCCGTCCATTTGATAAAAACCGTAGCGGTTTCGTAATGGGTGAAGGTTCAGGTATTCTAATTCTTGAAGAATTAGAGCACGCATTAGCACGCGGTGCTCACATTTACGCGGAAATTGCTGGTTATGGTGCAACTGGAGATGCGTTCCATATTACAATGCCTGCTCCTGGTGGGGAAGGCGGAGTGCGTGCAATGCGTCAAGCTTTAGCTGATGCAGGCCTACAGCCAGAAGATATTGATTACATTAATGCGCACGGTACAAGTACTGATGCGAATGAAAAATATGAAACGATGGCAATTAAAGAAACTTTCGGCGAGCACGCGTATAAAGTAGCGATTAGCTCAACGAAATCAATGACAGGTCACTTATTAGGAGCAGCTGGTGCTGTTGAAGCGATTTTCTCTATTAAATCAATTACAGACGGAGTAATTCCTCCAACAATTAACTATGAGACACCAGATCCAGAATGTGACTTAGATTACGTACCAAATCAAGCGAGACACCAAGAAGTAAATGCAGTATTAAGTAACTCATTAGGATTCGGTGGTCATAACGCAGTGTTAGTATTTAAATCGTATAAATAATCGATGAAATAAGGAGTTTTTTCGCAATAGATTGCGAAAAAACTCCTTATTTATTTTTACGCCTTTTTCTCCTGTAGCATATACATAAGAAAAAGGAGGGATAAAGATGGGGATTGTTGAAACAGCTGAATGGCTACATTTATATTATGGACGGCCAGAAAAACTTTGTGAGAAATTTACGAAGTATATTCCGTTGCCAAAAGAAAGGTTGTATCGCTTTTTAATTTCAAAAGGGATGTATCGCCCGATCATGCGCGGAGAAAAGGAAATTAAAGAATTAGAGGAAAAGGAAATTTGGAAAGAATTGAGCCTGGAGTATGATAAACTGAAAAATTGGTTAAAAGGTCCAGATGTCCCTGTCTTTATTTTATTATCAGATTCCTATAATCGAACTGTACAAGAAGAGTATAACGGTAGGGCTGGATTATCTATGCGTCATGTTATTTTCTTATTCGTATGTGGGCGGAATTCGGTAGAAGAATTAAAAGTGTTATTGGCGCATGAATATCATCACATATGCAGGTTACATCAAATTGAGACGAAAGAAACAGAATATACATTACTTGATACGATGATTATGGAAGGGCTAGCGGAACAAGCAGTAACAGAAAGGTATACAGAAAAAAACAATGCACCGTGGACGGCGTATCTTTCAAAAGAAGAGGCTGTTTATTATTGGAAAAATGTTGTACATGAAAGAATAAGTATAAAACGAGGAACAAGGGAACATGACATCTTATTAAATGGCTTTCACTCTTATCCGAAGATGCTTGGCTATGCGCTTGGATTTCATATTGTCAAAGATTGTGTAACTTTGGAAGGAGAAGATACACTTTCTTTATTATCTATAGATGCAAAAGAAATATTGAATAAAGCAAATACATTTCATATATAAAAAAACAGGAATTCTATTTCCTGTTTTTTTAGTATTAATAGAAGAAAAAATAATAATTAGAATATATTTCCTCAAGTGGAATAAAGTTAAGCAAAAATGAACATAATGATTGGTACAAACAGTAGTGAAGTGAGGGGTAGTGAATGTTATATCTACATGATGTATGGGTAAATTGGTTTGAAGGTGAAGAAAATGGGTATAACGTTTGTCATTTTTACGAATGGCGGAAAGATGATACGATTGAGCTATTAGATCAAGTGCCATTATTAAAAGTAGATGCCACATTATATCATTACATCGAGAACGAATTGTTAGAGCTTCCGCAAAAAATGCTGGAAGACGTACATCATAAGGCTTATATTCGTAAAAATCATGAACGTTTGCAGCAAGAGTATTGCTTTGTTGTTACAGATGGAAAAGGAATTATTGCGATTGACACAATTGGTTACAATGTACCAATTCGCAAAAGTAGACTTATACCACGTCAAGAGCAGATGGTATATGAGATGGTAGAAAACGTACAAGCAGAAAAGTATGAGTTCCAAGTAGAAGAAACAGAAAAAGAACATCATATTTTATCACCATCGCCTTTCATTATGAATGGCTTGACTCGTAAAGAAAGACAGCTAAAACAATTATTATTTATGGCGTTAGATCAATTACATACAACGAAAAACACAGCAGAAATTCGCTATTGGTTCACAGAGTGGGATCCATCAGCATATGGAATGGTTCAACATATGGAATTTGAAGATATTTGGGCTAAGCTGTATGATGAAGCGAAAACAGGCTGGTCTGATAAGCACGAACAATTATGCGAGCGTCTCGTAAAAGGACAGCCATTTTTTGAAAAGTTATGGGAAATGGAAAATGAGCAAAAGGTAAATTAAAAAACCGCCAATTGGCGGTTTTTTAATTTTGTAGAAATCTAGTTCCAGCGGCAAGAATATTCGGTGGCTTCGCGCCTTCACATTCTAAACGAGCCGCCTCCGCTTTTTGTAGAAATCCAGCTCCGGCAGCGAGCTCTTCGTGTCTAAGAACCTTCCGCATAAGAAGACAAAAAGCGTCTTCTATGCGAAAGAACCTTATCCAGTCAGAGCTGAACGAGCTGCCTCCGCTTTATATGTAATCTAGCTCCGGCTCCTAACCCTTCGCGTCTAAGAACCTTCCCCACAAGAAGGTAAAAAGCACCTTCTGTGGGAAAGAACCTTAGCCGTCAGGGCTAAGCAGTCGCCTCCGCTTTATATGTTACCTACGTTTTCTGCTTAGTCCCATTGCGTTTTCTACTTTGCGTAGTTGTTTGAATGCAACGCGGTTTGCTTTTTCTGCACCTTTGTCTAGGATTTCGTCTAGTTCTGGTGAGTTGATTAGTTCGTTATATTTGTCTTGAATTGGACGAATAGCTTCTACGACTACTTGCGCTAGGTCGCCTTTGAAGTCGCCGTATCCTTTTCCTTCGTACATTGCTTCGATTTCTTCAACTGTTTTTCCAGAGAATGAAGAGTAGATTGTTAATAAATTAGAGATACCAGGTTTGTTTTCCTTATCAAATTTCACAATACCTTCAGAGTCAGTTACAGCACTCTTAATTTTCTTTTCAATTGTTTTTGGCTCATCAAGCATACTAATCATTGATTTTGGATTCGGATCAGATTTACTCATTTTTTTCGTAGGCTCTGTTAATGACATAACGCGAGCTCCTACTTTTGGAATGCGAATTTCAGGCATTGTGAAGATTTCGCGGTAACGTTTGTTGAAACGCTCTGCTAAGTCACGTGTTAATTCGATATGTTGCTTTTGGTCATCACCAACCGGCACGATTTCAGTGTTGTAAAGTAAAATATCAGCAGCCATTAATGGTGGATACGTAAGTAATCCAGCTGGAACTGAATCTCTACCAGAAGCTTTATCTTTATATTGCGTCATACGTTCTAATTCTCCAACGTAAGCAACAGATTGCATGATCCATCCTAGTTGAGCGTGTGCTGGTACTTCTGATTGTACAAATAAAGTAGCTTTTTCAGGATCGATGCCGCATGCTACATAAAGTGCAGCAAGACTGCGGATGTTTTTACGAAGCCCGACGGGATCTTGAGGTACTGTAATCGCATGTTGGTTTACAATACAGAAATAACAGTCGTGTTCATTTTGAAGCTCTGTAAACTGCTTCATTGCTCCTAAATAGTTTCCAAGTGTAATCGTTCCACTTGGTTGAATACCAGAAAAGATAACTGACATAAGTAATTCCTCCTAAAATAGAATGCGTGATGTGGGGAAGAGAAGGCAAACAAAAAAGCCCATTCATCCCAAAAAACTATAGGGACGAATGGACCGTGGTACCACCCTAATTATTTCACTACTGTGAAATCTCTCTAATCCATAATAACGTTTGGATATAACGCCAAAGCCTACTACTTTCGGTTCGGTTTGGTGCTCAAAAGCCCATTCCATACTGTACAATTACTTGTTCACACCAACCACAAGCTCTCTGAAATTGCCTCAATATGTACTCTTCTTTATCATCGCATACATATAAATTTATTTATTGTTACTTGAGCTCTTTTAATATGAAAGAACTAAAGTTTTATAACAAAATGTTTTGCTGATTATTATATCATATGGGATAGTGTTTGCAAACTACATCAAAATAGTAAAGCTAATGAGTGTCGAGAACAACCCAAGGAAGATACCTGTAATACAAATTGGATATGTCCATTTGAATGAATATGTTTTATAAATACGTTCTTTCTTATCTGTAGGTTCCTCGACTTCTTCAATTAAAGAGTCAATCTTTTTGTTCGTACCAAATACTCTTTGGAATGCGTAAATGGTTACATTGAAAAAACCATTTTGAAATATGTATAAAAAACCGCCGATAAGAATAAAAAACAGTGCAATATAAAACAAAATGTTGACAAAGTTCAACAAAAATTGAGATGAAATGAGGAATGCACCAATACTAGAAGCAATCATCGCTATAAAAATTAGTATACAAGTATGAAAAAAAACTTTATTCAAAATATTCCCCTCCGTCAAAATATTACTAGAATTATTATACTATAAAAGCTATAATAAGTACTAGGATTAATTTTTTGAAAATTATACGCAATTAAAGGTCTGATTTTAAGATGATGGTAGCAATGTTAATGTATCCCTTTACGAAAAATTAAAAATATAAATATTTTATTAAAAATTTTAACAAAAAAACAAAAAACTATATTCACAATTGTTATATTATATGTATAATGAAAATTGTAGAAACTTGGAGATTATTCTTTCAATTCTACTTTTTAACAAGTGAGGGTACAGGAAGTGCAATTAGGGGAGGCAACACAACATGAAGAAAAAGATACCGTTATTACTTGCATCAACTTTAACTGCAAGTATGTTGCTTAGCGCGTGTAGCTACCAAAAAGATGACGCAAAAGCAAAAGGGAAAGAGAACGCTACGAGTAGTAGTAACGGAAAACAGATTCTTAATTTAACAGAGTTATCTGAAATTAAGTCAATGGATGCATCATTGGCATCTGATTCTTCATCTTCTACAGCATTAAATAATACGATGGAAGGTTTATATCGTATTGGCAAAGATCAAAAGAGAATGCCTGGAGTTGCAGAAGATGTCGAAAAGCTAGATGATGGGAAGAAATACATATTTAAATTAAGAAAAGATGCGAAATGGTCGAATGGGGAACCTGTAACAGCTAAAGATTTTGTGTATTCATGGAAAAGAGCAGTAAATCCAGATACAAAAGCAACGTATTCGTACATTATGTTCGATATTAAAAATGCAGAGAAAATTCATAAAAAAGAATTACCTGCTGACCAATTAGGTGTAAAAGCGATTGATGATTATACATTAGAAGTAGAATTAGACAATCCCGTTCCTTACTTTATCGATTTAACAGTTTATCCAGTATTTTACCCACTAAATGAAAACTTTGTAAAAGCACAAGGGGATAAATTTGGTTTAGAGGCAAATACAACATTATATAACGGTCCATTCGTTATGAGTGATTGGAAACATGAACAAAGTTTCCAATTCAAGAAGAATCCTTCATATTGGGATAATAAAACGGTTAAAATCGAAGAAATCAACTTTAATATTGTAAAAAATACAGCAACTGATGTAAATTTATATGAGACAAACGCGATTGATCGAGCGGCTTTAACGTCTGAATTTGTTGATAAGTTTAGAAAAAGCCCAGAGTTCCAAACAAGAAAAGAAGCAGGGGTTGCTTACTTAAGATTTAATCAAAGTAATCAGTACTTAAGTAATAAAAACTTAAGAAAAGCAATTTCAATGTCCTTTGACCGTGATAACATTGCAAAAGTTATTTTAAATAACGGTGCAATTGGAGCTTACGGATTTGTTGGAAAAGATTTCGCTGAAGGTCCGAATAAAAAAGATTTCCGAGCTGAAAATGGAAAGCTAGTTGAAACAAATCCAAAAGAAGCGAAAAAGCTTTGGGAAACAGCGAAGAAAGAGCTTGGAACTGATAAAATCGAACTAGAATTCTTAAACTTTGATAATGAAGATGCTAAAAAAGTTGGGGAATTCTTAAAAGGTGAGATGGAAAAGAACTTACCAGGTTTATCAATTAAAATTAAACAGCAACCATTCGCACAAAAAAATAAATTAGAAGATTCTCAGCAATATGATATTGCGTTTGGTATTTGGGGACCAGATTTCCCAGATCCAATTTCATATTTAGATATGTTTGTTACGAATGGTTCTCAAAATAAAACAGGGTATTCTAATCAGAAATATGATGAGTTAATCCTAAAAGCTAAAACAGATACAAAAGATTTACAAGCTCGCTGGGACAACCTTCTAGAAGTAGAGAAGATGTTAATTAAAGAGGATGCAGTTATCACTCCAATCTTCCAAAAAGGTTCAGCGTATGTAGTAAAAGGTGCCGTAAAAGATATTATCCCTATTAACTATGGTGGTAAATTAACTTACAAATGGGCATCTGTTGAACAAAAATAATCTTTTTTTCCATCGTTTACAAGGGTATATGCCTATGATGGGCATATGCTCTTATTTTAAAAAAATAAAAGTAAGAATATTTTAAACTATCTTATTGCTTTTGAGAAAAACGGGGAGGTGCTTGATATGGGACGTTATGTATTAAAACGTTTCGTGTACATGGCTTTGACATTATTTTTAATTACTACACTGACTTTCTTTTTGATGAAATTACTTCCGGGTTCTCCGCTTAAAAACCAGGAGAAGCTATCACCGGCACAAAAAGAAATCATTCTTGAAAAATACGGATTGAATGATCCGGTACCAGTTCAATACGCACGTTACTTAGGTAACCTAGCAAAAGGTGATTTAGGGGTATCATTCCAATATGATAACCGCCCAGTAACAGACATGATTGTGGATCGTATTGGACCATCAGCCCAATTAGGTTTACAAGCGATTATATTAGGAACATTTATCGGTTTAATTTTAGGTATTGTTGCCGCACTTCGTAATAATACGTGGGTAGATTATAGTGCAACAGTTATTTCGGTACTCGGAATGTCGGTACCATCATTCGTATTCGCCGCATTACTGCAATATTTCGTAGGGGTAAAACTTGGCTGGTTCCCAGTAGCATTCTGGAAAGGACCAGAGTTTACTGTAATGCCTACAATTGCATTATCGATGGGAGTTATCGCAACAATCGCACGTTTCTCTCGTGCAGAATTAATTGAAGTTATGCAAGCCGATTACATTTTAACAGCGAAAGCGAAAGGAATTAGCCAAGGCGTTATTATTGTCAAACATGCACTTCGTAATGCGTTAATTCCAGTTGTAACAATTTTAGGACCAATGGTTGCGGCATTAATTACAGGAACACTTGTTATCGAGCAAATTTATGCTGTACCAGGACTTGGGGAACAATTCGTTAAATCGATTACTTTAAATGACTATACAGTTATTATGGGAACTACGATTTTCTATAGTGCAATCTTCATTTTAGTTATTTTCATTGTCGATATTTTATACGGAATTATTGATCCTCGTATTCGTTTAGCGGGAGGGAAAAAATGATGAAAGATGTACAAAAATTATCTCCAGATTTATTTCAACAAGCCAATCAAAATAATGTTGATAATGAAGTCATTGCCCGTCCAAGCCTAACGTTTTGGCAAGATGTAAGAAGACGTTTATTCCAACATAAAGGTGCGATGCTTGGCCTTGTATTATTAGTTATCATTGCACTATTAGCGATTTTTGGACCGATGGTAAGTAAACACTCGTATAAAGAGCAAGATTTAGGTCGAGCGAAATTACCACCAAAAATTCCAGTTATTGAAAATGTTCATTGGTTACCATTTGACGGTACAGATCAATATGGTGTTGACCAATATGAAAAACGTGATATTAAAGAGTACTTCTGGTTTGGTACAGATGATCTTGGCCGTGACTTATGGACAAGAACATGGGAAGGTACACGCGTATCATTATATATCGCTCTTTTAGCAGCAGCAATTGACTTAGTAATTGGGGTTGCATACGGAGGTATTTCAGCATTCTACGGCGGTAGAGTAGATAACATTATGCAACGTATTATGGAGATTATTAACGGTATTCCATACTTAATCATCGTTATTTTAATGGTAATCATTATGGGATCTGGTATTTGGTCAATTACACTCGCGATGGCGATTACAGGTTGGATAGGGATGTCGCGTATTGTTCGTGGACAAATCTTAAAGTTAAAAAACCAAGAATATGTATTAGCATCTCGTACATTAGGTGCAACAAATACACAATTAATTGTGAAACATTTAATTCCAAACGTAATGGGACCTATTATCGTAATGACAATGTTTACAATTCCATCAGCGGTGTTTGGTGAAGCGTTCTTAAGTTTCATCGGTTTAGGAATTCAGCCGCCATTTGCGTCACTAGGTTCTCTTGTAAATGATGGTTATAAATCTATTCAAACGTATCCGCATATGATGTTCATCCCTGCGGTTGTCATCAGTATATTAATTTTAGCGTTTAACTTAATGGCAGACGGATTACGCGACGCGTTAGATCCAAAAATGCGTAAGTAAAAGAGGGGAGAGGCAAAGATGAAAACATTGTTAGAGGTAAAAGATTTACAAGTCTCCTTTGATACACATGCAGGTGAAGTACAAGCTGTACGCGGCGTTACTTTTGATTTGAAAAAAGGAGAAACATTGGCGATTGTAGGAGAATCTGGTTCAGGGAAATCAGTTACTTCTAAAGCGTTAATGGGATTAATTCCGAATCCTCCTGGACGCATTAAAAATGGTGAAATCGTATTTGAAGGTCGTGACTTAACGAAATTAACAGAAAAAGAAATGCAGCAAGTACGCGGTAAAGATATCGCGATGATTTTCCAAGATCCAATGACATCATTAAACCCAACGATGACAATTGGAAATCAAATTATGGAAGGTCTAATTAAACACCAAGGGATGAGTAAAGCAGATGCACGTAAAGTTGCTTTAGAATTAATTGACCTTGTAGGTATTCCAAATCCAGAAGCTCGTTTAAAACAATATCCTCACCAATTCTCAGGTGGTATGAGACAGCGTGTAGTTATTGCGATGGCGTTAGCTTGTAACCCGAAATTATTAATTGCCGATGAGCCGACAACAGCGCTAGACGTTACGATTCAGGCGCAAATTTTAGAACTTATGAAAGACATTCAGCAAAAAACAGAAGCAGCAATCATTTTCATTACGCATGACTTAGGTGTAGTAGCAAACGTTGCGGACCGAGTGGCAGTTATGTACGCTGGTAAAGTTGTTGAAATTGGAACTGTAGATGAAATTTTCTACAATCCGAAACATCCATATACTTGGGGTTTAATCGCATCTATGCCAAGTTTAGATGGTTCAGAAGAAGAGTTATATGCAATCCCTGGAACGCCTCCAGATTTATTGAAGCCGCCAAAGGGAGATGCTTTTGCACCACGTAACCCACAGGCACTGAAAATTGATTTTGAAATGGACCCACCTTTATTTAAAGTAAGTGATACGCACTATGCGGCAACTTGGTTACTTCACGAGCAAGCTCCAGAAGTAAAACCGCCAGCAGTCGTTGAAAAACGCATTCTTCAAATGAAAGCAGGTGAACAACATGACTAAACAACGTGAGAAATTAATTGAAGTAAAAAATGTAAAGCAGCACTTCGACGTGAGTGGTGGTGTTGTCAAAGCGGTTAATGATATTTCATTTGATATTTACCGCGGAGAAACATTTGGTCTTGTAGGAGAATCAGGTTGTGGTAAATCGACAACTGGAAGAACGATTATTCGTTTATATGATGCAACTGCTGGTGAAGTATTGTTCGATGGTGAAAACGTACATGGTAAGAAATCACGCGCAGAACTGAAGAAATTCAACCGTAAAATGCAAATGATTTTCCAAGATCCATACGCATCATTAAATCCTCGTATGACAGTAGGGGATATTATCGCAGAAGGTATTGATATTCACGGATTAGCGAAAAGTA
Organism: Bacillus sp. FSL K6-2944; assembly: GCF_038005385.1. Lineage (NCBI taxonomy): Bacteria > Bacillati > Bacillota > Bacilli > Caryophanales > Bacillaceae > Bacillus > Bacillus sp. FSL K6-2944. The sequence goes on from NZ_JBBOTE010000002.1 coordinate 276,548, forward strand.
AAAAAGAGCGCATGGACCGTGTTCATGAACTATTAAACACAGTTGGTTTAAATAAAGAGCACGCAAACCGTTTCCCACACGAATTCTCAGGTGGACAACGTCAGCGTATCGGTATCGCTCGAGCGCTTGCTGTAGACCCAGAATTTATCATTGCCGATGAGCCGATCTCAGCACTTGACGTATCGATTCAGGCGCAAGTTGTAAACTTACTGAAAAAGTTACAAAAAGAAAAAGGTTTAACATACTTATTCATCGCCCATGATTTATCAATGGTAAAATACATTAGTGATCGTATTGGTGTAATGTACCGTGGCCAAATCGTTGAGTTAACAACAAGTGATGAATTATATGCGAATCCAATTCATCCATATACGAAATCACTATTATCAGCGATTCCACTTCCAGATCCAGATTATGAGCGCAATCGTAAACGTATCGTATATGATCCATCACAGCATAATTATGGTAGTGAAGCACCAACAATGCGTGAAATTCGCCCGGGACATTTCGTACTATGTTCGGAAGCGGAGTACAAGAAATATAAAGAGATTTATCAATAAGAAAAAGAGCCATTCTTCTGTTATGGAAGGATGGCTCTTTTTCTACTATATAAAAGAATTGTATACATTTGTCGGTCAGTCGATATATTTAAAGAATCGCCGATATAAATCTCATGTATCATTAGTGATATCCATATGCAAAATTACTGAACTTGAACAGAGACATTCTCCTCTTGTTCTTCAGGTTTAACAAGTGCATAACGCTCCCATGCTCTACTTTTCCAGCGGAAGAACATAATAATGGCACGTGTCCATTCGTCGATGGCGATTGCTAGCCAAATACCAACGAGCCCCATATCTAAATGAAAGGCGAAAAAGTAACCTAGTGGTAAACTCATTAACACCATAGAGAATGCACCGATTAAAACAGGATATTTTGCATCACCAGCTGCACGAAGCGAATTAATGATGACGATATTCATCGTACGTCCCGTTTCAAGTAGTACACTTAGTAAAAGAACACTTGCGCCTAACCCGATAATGTACGGATTATCTGTAAACAGTCCCATTAATTGTGTACGGAATGTAATAACGAGAGCGACCATACATAAAGTTACACCGATCGCCCATTTTACACTTTTCCACAAGCGTTCGTATGCTTCATCTTTTTCGCCACCACCAACGAGGCGGCCAATAATAATGGCTGTTCCCATACCAATTGCAATAGCGAATAAATAAGTGAACATAGAAATGTTCGTAGCGTATTGTCTAGCCGCTAACGATTCCGTTCCTAAATATGTTGCATAGTATAAGAAGACAATTTGACAAGCTTGATACATAACTTGCTCAAAAGCAGATGGAATCCCGATTTTTAAAATTTTCCCGATATATTCTTTTGATAAGGTGAAATAATATTGTAATTTTACACGATATTCCATAACGCGGTATAGTAACCAGAAGAAAACAATAAGCGCTATAAGTCGGCTGACAGCAGAAGAAATGGCAGCCCCTTGTACACCGAGCTCAGGGAAACCAAATTTCCCGAAAATGAGTACATAGTTTCCAGCGATATGAATCATATTCATTCCGAGTGAAATAAACATCGCTTGCTTTGTGAAACCGTGTACACGGATAATTGCGGCTAATGAGTTAATAATAGCTTGTAGGAAGATGGCTCCTCCGACGATAGATAAGTAGTTTTGCGCATACGTTAGTACATCGCCTTGTAAGTTCATTGCGAGCATCATATGTTTCGAAAATAAAAGAAAACCAGCGCTTATAACGAGCCCAACTATTAAATTTAATGTGACGGCTAATGCTGATATTTTAGATGCTTCCATAAAGCGTTTGGAACCGAGGTATTGAGATACGACGATAGCTGCGCCGTTCCCGATGACTTCTAGTACCAAAATAGCGATATGGAGGTATTGATTCGCTGCACCAACCCCAGATACAGCATCGTCTGATAATGCACTTAACATGAAAGTATCAGCGATCCCCATTAACATAAAAAGAAAAACTTCTAGAAAAATAGGCCATGTTAATAAGAATAAACTTAATTTCTCAGTAGGCCCGTTTTTTGCCTGAATTGCTGCCATGTCCGTCCCCTCTTTACCGATATCTATTTTTAGCAAAATGTATCGTAACATACTTTCTTAACCTTTGCACTCATTTTAGCCTACATATTTTTATTATGAAGAGAGTGCTATTTTATGATAAAAACAAAAGGATAATTATACATAAAGTATTATGAGATATAAAATTCGTTTTTCTCTGATAATTTAGAAAAGTATAAAAAATATTGTTTTTAACACTTTAGTAAGAATAATCAGCAATATGAAACGTTTACAAAGATTTATTTTTTAACAGGAAATTTTAATGAAATAGAAATATAAATATACAAAAAATATATTTGTGTGTATAATATGAATTATTAGAACATATATATATTTCTTTCTGTTTGAAAATGAAAGGGCTAACATTTTTATGGAGGGTGGAAGTATGAAAAAAAAGATGCCAGTTTTTGTAGTATCAACAGTAGCAATGAGCATGATGTTAGGGGCATGTAGCTACCAAAAAGATGAACCGCAAGCGAACGCAAAAGGGGATAGCGGGAAAAGCGGTGCGAAGCAAGTTATTAACTTAATTGAAACGCAAGAAATTCCAACGATGGATCCAGCGTTATCAGCTGATGCAGTTTCTTCAAGAGTAATGGGTAATACGATGGAAGGCTTATACAGTTTAGGAAAAGATGATAAGCTAGTTCCTGGTGTAGCGAAGGAATTCCAAAAATCAGAAGATGGTAAAAAATATACATTTAAATTACGTGAAGACGCAAAATGGTCAAATGGTGATCCTGTGACGGCAAAAGATTTCGTATACGCATGGCAAAGAGCGATTAACCCAGATACAGCTGCGAAATCAGCGTACATTATGTATGATATAAAAAATGCAGAGAAAATTAATAAAAAAGAGATGAGTCCGGATCAATTAGGGGTAAAGGCGATTGATGATTATACATTAGAAGTGGAATTAGATAATTCAATTCCATACCTTGTAGATTTAATGGTATATCCAATCTTCTATCCTGTGAATGAAAAGTTTGTGAAAGAGCAAGGTACGAAGTTTGGTTTGGAAGCGAATACAACGCTTTATAACGGACCATTTACATTAAGTGATTGGCAACATGAACGTAGCTTTAAAATGACAAAGAGCGCGTCATATTGGGACAATAAAGAAGTGAAGATTGAAGAAGTAAACTTTAATATTGTAAAAGATACATCTACGCCAATTAACTTATATGAAACAAATGCAATTGATCGAGCGTCGTTATTAGCGGAGTTTATTGATAAATATAAAGGAAAACCAGATTTCCAAACAGTAGAAGATACATCTGTATTCTTCCTTCGTTTAAATCAAAAAGATCCAGCTTTAGCAAATAAAAATATTCGTAAAGCAATTTCACTTGCTTTTGACCGTAAGCCATTCGTGGATACATTATTAAATAACGGTTCTAAGCCAGCAACAGGATTAATTCCTGATAACTTCATTAAAGGACCAGATAAAAAAGATTTCCGTGCTGTAAACGGGGATATTGTAAAACCAAACGTGAAAGAAGCGAAGAAATATTGGGAAGCTGGTAAAAAAGAACTTGGTAAAAATGAAATCGAATTAGAATTATTAAATGAAGATGTAGAGTTATCAAAGAAAACTGGTGAATATTTAAAAGGTGAATTAGAAAAGAATTTACCAGGTTTAACAGTAAAAATTAAACAACAACCATTCGCACAAAAACTAAAATTAGAAGATGCGGGCGATTATGTCATGTCATTCTCTGGATGGAGTGCGGACTTCCCAGATCCAATTACATATCTTGATATGTTTGTAACAGATGGGTCACAAAATAAGATGAAGTACTCTAATCCAAAATACGATGAAATCATTATGAAGGCGAAAAAAGATGGAAGCGATGTAAATGCTCGTTGGAAGAACTTATTAGAAGCAGAAAAAATGTTACTTGATGATGCTGCGATCGTTCCAGTATATCAACGTGGTAGAGCATATTTACAAAGAGATTCAATTAAAAATATGTATAACCATAAATATGGCGGCGATTTAAGCTTTAAATGGGCGTCAGTAGAGAAATAAGAAAAAAAGCAGGTGATCGCCTGCTTTTTTTTAATACGTTCGTTTCTTATAAATGCCTTTTCCGCCAACTTGGTTCCAGCCAGATTGTACATCCAAACTTTTGTTAACAAACTTCATTTTTTCTTTTCCACCAAAGAGCTTTTCGCCGATGCTATTTGTAATGACACCAATCAATGCTGTTATTCCGATGATGAGGGCAGCAACCGTAATAAAATCAATAAAAAAAGCAATCATTTGAAAACTCCCCCTTTGCCTGTCTGTATGTTTATTGTATGAGATAAAAAATGAAAAAGAAAGAAATGTCAGAAAAATATTTAATTTACTTTAGAAATCGTGTAGACAGGAGGGAGGATATTTGTTAAAATGAGAACAAACGTTCCTTTTTATTCTCATTTGTATAGTCTTACATTTCTTAATTGATTTATCAAGAAAAAGTAAGAAAACGTTCTCTTTTTCATAGGGAAGATTATAGATAAATAACTATATATTATATGAAAAATCTATGAGAAGTGAGTAGTAAAAGGATTGAAAGTTATTGTTAAAGTACAGCTGAAGTGAGCGTAATCATGTTACATAGCAGTGAAATGCACGGAAGAGTTTTCTCAACTAGCAGGAAATTTACTGTATATTTCTTGCAAAATCTATTGTATAATGATTATAGAAGTTACTTATTAAAAGTAATTGTTGTTTATTATAAGTTGTTGCTTACATGAAATGCGATTTTTGTACTTTTCAATAAGACAAGTTATCGCGAAAAATTGCTGAAGTTAGAAATTAAAACTGTATTTAGTACAGAATTTGTACTCTTTAAGGAGAGTGAGCTTTGTATGGTAACATTATATAGTTCTCCAAGCTGTACGTCTTGTAGAAAGGCGAAATTATGGCTAGAGGAAAATCATATTCCCTATACAGAACGTAATATTTTCTCAGATCCATTAACGATTGAGGAAATTAAAGAGATTTTACGTATGACAGAAAGCGGAACGGATGAGATTATTTCTACTCGTTCGAAAGTTTTCCAAGAATTGAATGTAAACTTAGAGTCTTTACCACTTCAAGATTTATATAAGATGATTCGTGACTATCCAGGGATTTTACGTCGTCCAATTATGATTGACGAGAAACGCCTTCAAGTTGGTTACAACGAAGACGAAATTCGTCGTTTCTTACCACGTACAGTAAGAACGTTCCAATTACGTGAAGCACAACGTCTTGTAAATTAATTATAATAATATGAAAACCTTCTACCTATTATATAGTAGAAGGTTTTTTTTAATGTTTCACATTGCGTAATCGAACTTGTTGTACGATAAAGCCGATGCATAAAATAGTGAAAATGAACAAATAAGGAATGCTTGTAGTGAAACTTGGATTGTTATGAAAAAAGGTTGCAAGTCTGTCTTCATGTGTAACCATTTTTCCTGCAGTATAGGCAAGAATCGCTGCACCGCAATAAATGAGGAATGGAAATCGTTCCATAAGTATTAAAATAAGTTTGCTGCCCCAAATAATAATCGGGATAGAAATGAGTAAGCCGATTATGACGAGTAAAAATCTCCCGTGAGCTGCACCTGCAATGGCAATAACATTATCAAACCCCATAACGAGATCCGCGAAAACAATTGTCCGCACAGCTTGAAATAAAGTTGTTTTTCCTTGAATAGAAGAAAGATCGTTGCTATTATCGGTTAATAAATTCACTGCAATTAATGTAAGTAAAACCCCGCCAATCAATTGTAGAAATGGAATGTCGAGTAAATAGACAGCTAGTATAGTAAGGATGATTCTTAGTACAATCGCTAAAAGAGTACCGATCAAAATAGCCTTATTTCGTTTCGATTCAGGTAAATTTCGGCTAGCTAGTGCGATGACGATTGCATTGTCACCACCTAATACAACATCGATACCGACAATCATTAGTACGGATGTTAAAAACTCTAAGTCCATTCGTCTGCCTCCATTTATGATGTTTTAATAAGCGAACTATATGTATGTGATGAAGAAAGTTGTTGTTAAATAATCTCTTCTAATAGAAGTTTCACTTTATTACAGTGTACGGGGGAATGTGGAAATGTATGTCCAAATTTTTTGTAAGTAAGAAATCGCTATAATAATATATTTATGTAGTTTATCGAGTAAAGATAGGCATATAACTATTTTTGTAAAATAAATCGATTTTATTTCCATTCTGGAGAATCTTATCATAAAATGAGAGTACAAGAATCTATTGATTTGTCATATGAGTGGGGAATCCCTTCATAACAATTCTAAGCAGGAAGGGAGAGTTGTATTTTGGATATTGAAAGAATTAATGATCATACGATGAAATTTTTTATTACGTACATTGATATAGAGGATAGAGGATTTAATCGTGAAGAAATTTGGTATGATCGCGAACGAAGTGAAGAGCTCTTTTGGGAGATGATGGACGAAGCTCGTGATCATGACGATTTCTTTATTGATGGACCGTTATGGATTCAAGTGCAAGCAGTCGATAAAGGGATTGAAGTACTTGTCACGAAAGCAGAGCTTTCAAAGGACGGACAAAAGCTGGAACTACCGATAGGGGTAGACAAAATTATAGATATTCCTCTAGATGAAGGCATCGAATCATTATTCCAACAAGAATTAGTCGAAGAGGTAGAAGAACAAACAGGAACAAACTTTAATGAAGATGGTACGTTTGGCTTTTTAATTAAATTTAATGATTTTGAAGATGTCATTTCATTAAGTCATCGTCTTATCTTTGAAGATATAAAAGATGAGCTGTATTCATTTGAGGACCGCTATTATGTATATGTGGAATTCGATGAAGTGCTACATGATGAAGAAGAAATCGATCGTATTTTAAGTATTATTTTAGAATATGGAGAAGAATCAACTTTAACAATTCATCGTGTAAGTGAGTATGGAAAACAAATTGTGAAAGAGCATGCGCTTGAAACGATTCGCAATAATTTTCCTGCTAAAACGTAGGCCGATTTCTGTAGTATGAAATCGGCTTTTTATATGAAGAATAGGAAAGCTTTCTTAGTTAGGAGGTAAGAGATGAAAAATACGTTAAAGCTGATTTTCTTTATACTGCTATTGTTCGCATTATTTGTTTCGTTACGTATGTTTATTGATGTAGCATTTTATTCAGATGTGATTGGGATAAAAGATGTTTCGATTTTAGGTATTATTAGTATTTTATTTACAGTATCTGCGTTTTTAATTGGTTGCGTTATTTTCTTAGAAAATCGACATCCATCTAAAACACTTACATGGTTAATTGTTTTAGGAATTTTTCCGGTATTTGGTTTCTTTGCTTATTTATTATTTGGACAAAATTTTCGAAGAAAAAGAATGTTCCAAAAGAAGGCGTTACTTGATGAACAGGCGTTTTTACAATATAAAGGGCATGAAGATTACGAAGAACGAATTTTACGCAATCATAAGCATCAAGAACTGTTATTTCGTTTAGCGGATCGATTAGGAGCTTTAAATATTTCATTTCAAACTGAAACGAGGACATTAACAAATGGAGATGAAACGTTTCGGGCTATTTTAAATGGGTTAAAACGAGCGAAACATCACATTCATATGGAATATTACATTGTGCGTGATGATAAATTAGGAACAGAAATTAAAGATATTTTAATACAAAAATCGAAAGAAGGCGTTGTTGTTCGCTTTTTATATGATGCGGTTGGAAGTTTTAAGTTATCGAAATCGTATATTGAAGAATTAAACGATGCAGGTGTAGAAATGATTCCATTCTTTCCTGTGCGCTTTCCGATTTTAAACGATAAGATTAATTATCGAAATCATAGGAAAATTGTTGTGATTGATGGGAACGAAGGGTTTGTAGGCGGATTAAATATCGGTGATGAGTATTTAGGGAAAAATAAATATTTTGGCTTTTGGCGAGATACGCATTTGTATTTACGTGGTGAAGCGGTTCAAAGTTTACAACTTATTTTCCTTCAAGACTGGTTTTATATGACTGGAGAGGCTGTGCTAGCCCCTGAATATTTACAAGCAAAAGCAGTTGAGGGTGATCATTGGGGAGGAGTGCAGCTAGTTGCAGGTGGCCCCGATAATAAGTGGGAAACGATTAAGCATTTATATTTCGCAATGATCGCTTCTGCTCGGAAATCTATTTGGATTGCAACGCCGTATTTTATTCCGGATGATGATATTTTATCCGCATTAAAGGTTGCTGCACTTGCTGGTATTGATGTTCGTTTATTAATGCCGAGTAAACCGGATAAGCGTACTGTCTTTTACGCATCGAGATCGTACTTCCCGGAGCTTTTAGATGCAGGAGTAAAGATATATGAATACGAAAAAGGTTTTCTTCATAGTAAAATTGTCATCGTTGATTCTGATTTGGCTTCAATTGGGACAGCTAATATGGATATGAGAAGTTTTCATTTGAATTTTGAAGTAAATGCCTTTTTATATGATACAGATAGCATTCGAAAACTTGTTCAAGACTTTAAAGATGATTTAGAAGAATCAAGTGAAATTCATGGTGATCATTTTCATAAAAGACGTCTTCATAGACGAATTGTTGAATCAACGTACCGATTATTATCACCTTTATTATAAAAAGAGATGTCCGAAATTGGGACATCTCTTTTTTAAAAGGAATTTGTAACAAATTGTAGAATATAAGGAGCTGAAAGGGTGTGATTACAATATTTATCGCTAAAAGAGAAAACGGTGAAAAAATTCATTTACTCTATAATTGTAATGAAGAGCTTTTGCGCCGTATGCGTCAACAAGAACGATTCTTTTGTGTAGCTTGCGGAAAGGAAGTGCAAATGAAATTAGGGAAACAAAAAAGTTGGCATTTTGCTCATAAAAAAGTGGATTCATGTCTTGCCTTTTATGAAGCGGAATCAAAGTATCATATGCATGGTAAAGAATTGTTATATAGATGGTTCAAACGTCAAAACTTTCAGGTGGATATAGAGTACTACCTCCCAGAAATTAAGCAACGACCAGATGTTTTTGTAGAGAGGGCGGGTAGAAAAATTGCAATTGAATACCAATGTGCAAACCTCGCTATAGAGCAGCTGTACAAAAGAACATATTCGTATTGGCAAGCTGGTATACAGGTCATTTGGATCGTTGGTGGAAATCAATTGAAAAAGCAATCTGCATATTGGATGAAATTTTCCTCACTTATGGCTTTCTCCTTACAATCTTATCCTCAGCCACTTCTTATTTTCTTCTGTCCGAAACAAAAATCATTTATGAAATGTGCATTTGTCACTCCCTTTTCTACAAATGTTTTTTTCTCACATACTATATATTTACCAACTGATGCGACTACTTTTGAAATGCTTTTTTCTCCTGTTCCTTTCGGGAAAGAAAGATTGGGTGAAGAGTGGAAGAAGAGAAAGAAAAACTTTCGCCAAAATGCCTTACCGATTTGGAATTATAATTATAAGTCATTATTACGCCTCTTATATCAATTTAAATGTACCCCAGCGAGCTTTCCTTCTGAAATTGGTGTTCCACTCCCTTCTGCATTTGCTTTTCAAACAAACCCATTTATATGGCAAGCTTTTCTATATATGAAGTGTATAGGAGAGCTTGCAGTGGGAGAGTGTATTTCTCTTCAATACGTGTGTAGTTATGTAAAAAGGTATACGAAAAGGCGGATACTTCCGTACTTTTCGCAGCACATATGGAAAATGGCAGTTACTGAATATATGACATTTTTATGCTATATAGGTGTTTTACGTAAAGAGGGAACTTATACGTACCGAAAAATAAGGGATGCCGTGATGTTAAAAACAGAGGAGGAAATTATGAAACATGATGAGATTTGCTTAATACATGCGCTATCTTTATTTGAGGCAAATTTTAACATGAGAGGAGGAAAAGCGGATATAATAAAGAATGATTGTGAAGGAATTACATAAGAAAAAAACGAATTGTACTTAAGTAGAGATATTTAAAGGAGGGCTTAAAGAATGTCTGAACAAAACAAAGCGAAAGCATTACCAGATCGCAACGAGATTGAAGAAGCAAGTACGTGGCGATTAGAAGATATTTTCCAAACGGATGCAGAATGGGAAAAAGAATTCCAAGCTATTAAAGAGCTATTACCGAAGTTAACTGAATTTAAAGGGAAACTTGGTGACTCTGCGGACAATTTACTTGAGGCATTGCAATATGAAGATGAAATATCAATGCGATTAGGTAAGTTATATACATATGCTCATATGCGTTACGATCAAGATACAACAAACTCTGTATATCAAGCATTAAATGATCGTGCAACAAATTTATATTCACAAGTATCTAGTAGCACAGCGTATATTGTGCCTGAAATTTTATCGATTTCAGAAGATACACTGCAAACATTCTTGAAGGAAAATAGAGATTTAAGTGTATATGAACATGCATTAGAAGAAATTACACGTCAACGCCCGCACGTATTATCAGAAGCTGAGGAAGCTTTATTAGCGGAAGCATCTGAAGTAATGAGTTCATCAAGCAATACATTCGGTATGTTGAATAACGCGGATTTAAAATTCCCATCTATTAAAGGGGAAGACGGAGAAGAAATAGAAATTACACATGGCCGTTACATTCAGTTTTTAGAAAGTGATGATCCTCGTGTTCGCAAAGATGCATTTAAAGCTGTATATGAAACGTACGGAAAATTTAAAAACACATTCGCAAGTACGTTAAGCGGAGCAGTAAAACGTAATAATTTCAATGCGCGTGTTCGTAAATATGATTCTGCTCGCCAAGCTGCACTGAGCAATAATAATATTCCGGAAGCAGTATACGATCAACTCGTTGAAACAGTAAATGACAACTTACATTTATTACACCGTTACATCGATATTCGTAAGCGTGCACTAGGACTTGATGAGCTTCATATGTATGATTTATATACACCACTTGTACCAGAAGTGAAAATGAATGTGAAATACGAAGAAGCGCAAGACCTTTTATTAAAATCTTTAAACGTACTTGGTGATGAATATGTTGATATTTTGAAAGAGGCATATGAAAATCGCTGGGTAGATGTGTATGAGAATAAAGGAAAACGAAGCGGGGCATATTCATCTGGTGCATATGGAACAAATCCGTATATTTTAATGAACTGGCATGATAATGTAAATAATTTATTTACACTTGCTCATGAGTTTGGTCATTCGGTGCATAGTTACTATACAAGAAAAACACAACCGCACGTATATGGTGATTATTCCATCTTCGTAGCAGAAGTGGCATCTACTTGTAATGAAGCGCTTCTAAATGATTATTTATTAAAAACGACAGAAGATAAGAAAGAGCGTCTATATTTATTAAATCATTATTTAGAAGGGTTCCGTGGTACTGTATTCCGTCAAACGATGTTTGCAGAGTTTGAACATATTATTCATAAGAAAGTACAAGAAGGACATGCTGTTACGCCAGACATGTTAACGGAAATTTACTATGATTTAAATAAGAAATATTTCGGTGACGCTTTAGTAATCGACGAAGAGATTGGTTTAGAATGGTCTCGTATCCCACACTTCTACTACAACTATTACGTATATCAATACGCAACAGGATTTAGTGCAGCGACAGCTCTATCTAAACAGATTTTAGAAGAAGGACAACCAGCAGTAGAACGTTATATTAATGAGTTCTTAAAAGCAGGAAGCTCTGATTATCCAATTGAAGTGCTGAAAAAAGCAGGAGTAGATATGGCATCTCCTGAACCAGTAAAAGAGGCGCTACAAGTATTTGAAGAGAAATTAAATGAATTAGAAGCATTATTATTTGAAGAAAAGTAATGAAAAAAGACGAGGGATTGTATCCTCGTCTTTTTGTTGAATAGATTCAATGTCGATATTTGTCGAAAAGAAAGGTGAATTTCTTTGTTTTTCTAACTGAAAGGATAGTTTTACGACTGATTTTTAAAATTAAAACCCTTTGAATCGTTTTTTATAATTGAAATAAGAGAGAGTGATAACGATGATTCCGAATAAAAGAGGTAAGGCAATAATTTTAGGAAAAGCTTGTAGTAGAGAGAGGATGTACAAGAAAAAAGAAACGATGACAGCTAGAAAGAGAAGAGCAATATAAGATTTTTTCATAAATAAACCCCCTAAATGACCTTTTTTATAGCTTATTCAAAAATGAAAACGTTTAGAATGTGACAAAAGTGTGAAATTCGACAAAAGGGGTTGTCATCTGACGTCGAATCTTGTAATATAATAAGCGTGAACGAATTCACATACAAACATATACCCCTTTGTTTGAACGTGAAAATTTCTCCCATCCCCTTTAATATTTTTATAAGCCGTAAAGAAGAAGACCTGGTGTTTACACCAGGTCTTTTTCTTTTGCTATCCATTTCCAATAACGTTCGCATTTTACTTCTATCATTTGTACTTTTCGTTTCAGTTGTAATTTTTTTAGTTCGCGTTCAATTTCTTGTTGCGGACAATCATAAATAAATGCTACTTCTTTTGAAGATATAAATTGTGTTGCTTCTAGTAACACTTCTAAAGGTGGTAATGGTTCTGGCTCAATTTCACATTTTACAAGTTCTTTCAATAATTGTACGTATACATCGTAGGAATAATTTCCAGCGATTTTAATACCTTCTTCATCTGAGTTCGCATGAAAAAAGACGAGGGAAGGTATTTCTGTAATATGCATTTCATTCGTGAATTTCAAGTCACATTGGAAAGCTTTTTTTGCACTAGCAGAATGTAGATCTTTTTTAAATTCTTCTACATCAATATTGCTATCTTTCGCACATGCAAGTAATAGTTCGCAGTCAGGGTTTGATACATTTTCAAGGAAAATGTATTCTTGGAGTTTTCGCAAAAACTTCGAACCTGCTTTTCGGCCTTGCAACTCCGCTGCCTTAATTGCCATCGAAACTAAATATGGTGTTGACGATGCTTCTTGCATATGTACCTTTCCATCACATGAAAAACCTTGTAAACTGGTTGTCTTTTCCCACACAAATCGAATATTAGCAGGTTTATTCCATTTGTGTGAGGAAGCGTTCGTTCCATCCACTTTTCCTGTTACGATATGACGAATAGAGAAGTATTTCCCGTATTCAAGCCATAGTTTAATAATAAAAGGCTCAATTTCCCAGCAATCTTTACAAAGTGGATCAATAAATAAATATGCTTCTACAGACTTATGCTTGCATGCGGAAGGAGATGGCATATTTATATGCTTTGCTTCCTGCTTATCCATTACACTTCACCTGTTTCGTTTGGAGTATTAACCATATGCTGAGCGGTTAATGCTAAACGTTCAAAAACAAACTCTCTTATATGACCATGAACTCCAGTATCATCCATTGCTTGCTCCATACATGATAGCCAAGCTTCTGCTCGTTTTGGAGTAATCTCAAACGGAAGATGGCGTGCCCTTAACATAGGATGACCATGTTCTTCAGTGTACAAATTAGGACCACCTAAATATTGTGTTAAAAATTGCTTCTGCTTCCTAGCGGTTTCTGTTAAATCTTCCGGGAAGATGGGAGATAAGTCAGGGTGTTTACTGACATAGGAATAAAATGTATCTACTAATATTGCAATGCATTGTTCACCGCCAATTCCTTCAAATGGTGTCATCGGTTGCTTGCTCATCCTTTATAAACTCCTTTTTCCATGAAATGTATATCTATTGTAGCAATGGAATGTTCGAGAGGGCAAATAAACAGCTTTCTCAAAGATTCTTTGCTTATTCTACGGGTGTAAACTTTTTTAGTGAGATGTATCCACTAGTGAAACATATTCACTAGTGGAATTTTCACTTTAGCGTGCTTTTTTTTGTTTGGCAAGGAAAAAGCGTTTTACTTTGTTATTTGTATGGCGAACAGGTATGTTATGTTGCGTTAATAAATGAATAAATGCAGCTTTTCCTGTTTCTTCATCTTGCACTTCAAATTCAATTTCATAATCATCGTGATTGTAATAGAAACTATGATCAAAGACAAGCGTTCCGCCTTTAAATAATGTTTCTGCTCTTTCTGTTGTTAAACTACCCATATATGTTAAAGCAGAAACAGGAATTTGTAATTTGTGTAATTGATCTACTACTGCTCCTTGAATGATTGTGTTTGTTTCCATCATCATTTTTGCTTCGTCTTCTGTTACGACTTGATGCGTTTCTAATAAACCGATTTCTGCAGGTTGTTTCAACGTTAACGTATAAGTTTCTCCTTTATGACGAATACGAAGTGCAGAGCCAGCTTCTTTTAACGAGAAGTCAGGTGTTTCAAAGTAGTGATTCACTTGTTTTGTAAATGCTTCAATAGAAAACGATTTACATAATGTATCGAATTCTTCTTTTGTAACGATATTTTTGAATTCAATTTCAATTTCTTGTGTCATTGTATAATCTCCTTTTGAAAAATAATTCTTTACACATTATCGCTTTTTCATAAATTTGGTTCAATGTTTTATTTGTTTGCGTCCATGTTATGATACAATAATACTGTTAAGTAAGACAGGAAGTTGAGATGGAGGAGTTAGAGCATGCAAAATAAAATCCAAGTTAAGAGCGTAGAAAAGAGAGAGAATGCTCTTATTTTTTGTGCGGAAAATAGTGAAATAGAGGTAAAGGAGTTAAGTGCGCGTAATCACGTACTTGTAGACTCAGACAATTTATCATTTTTATATATCTTAGAAAATGAATCATCTTTCATTTATGTAAGTATTCCGCACACATGCTGGGAAGCAATGCATGAAGCGATGAATAACGATGTGGTTATGTTCGTTCGCGTGAATGACATTGAAATGGAATTAGAAGGATTAAAAGAAGAAGTAGAATATTTAGTTGAAAATATTGAAGGTAATGCAAATTACGGAGAAGAATTAGTAACTGCTGTAGAAAAAGTATTTCTATAAGCATAGCGTATAAAGCATTAGTGGGCAAGTATTTTGTAGATTTGAAACTATTGCTTGCCCACAATTTGCCCACGGGATGCCAAAAATTGATCGTACTGGTTTACGGATGTTTCTTCCATAGATTTTGTGACATGTAGATACACGTTTGCTGTCATGTCTATTGTGGAATGGCCCAAGCGCTGAGAAACATACTTAATATTTGCGCCACTTTGCAGTAAATGTACAGCGTGCGTATGTCTGAATCCGTGTAATGTAATGTATCTGAAACCGCCTTCTCTACAGGTCCTTTGTAGAAAGCATAGTACTGGTGCAGGAAGCATGCAAGCGTTATCTGCGTGCGTAAAAATAAAGTGATAATCTGAATAATAGTACCCGTGTTTTGAAGTGTTTTGTGATTGTACATTTTTTATTTGGTTTAGTAAATTTAATGTGGTGGTATCTAATGATAAAACGCGATTACTACTTTTGTTTTTCGGAGGTCCAAACGTAACAGATTGATTTCTTTTTACGGATAATAACGTTTTATTAATGTTTAAGGTTCTTTTTTGAAAATCTACATCTTCCCATTGTAAAGCCAAACATTCTCCAATTCGTAGTCCGGTTCGGGATAAAAATAAAAATAATGAGTAATATTTGAAAGCTTTTTTTGTGTGAAGCACAAAGTTTAAAAAATACTGTAATTCATCTATATCATAGCATTTGATTTCATCTTGTTTAGGGACAATTTGCCGAGTTTTCATCTGAATTTTATCGGTAGGATTTTTATTTAAAATATTGAGTTCTACCGTTGCCGTATGCAGTGCGCCATGTATAGTAGCATGTATTACATTTACTGTTTGTTTATGTAATGTTTCAAGTAAAGTATTAATAAATTGTTGGTAGCAAATTCGCGTGAGATCTTTTAGTTTGGTATTTCCGAATGCAGGCAATATATATTTTCTAATGTTTTTATGGTATGCATAATATGTTCGTGGAGAGACAGTCCCTTTTTTATACGTATCCAACCACTCGTACATATAATCGTTAAATGTCAAGTTGCTATTTTGCATATTCATCCCATTAGCCAGCTTTTCTTCAATCTTAGCGGCAGCTAATTGAGCTTCCTTTTTTGTTTTAAAACCACCTTTGGATGTTTCTTTGTATTTCCCCATTTCTTTATACCTAATCCGATATTCCCATTTATCGTTACGTTTTCTAAAACTAGCCAATTTAATCTCTCCATTCTATTTTGAGATAGAATAAACATTTGTTTGCTCCGCTCCCATTGTTTTTTGATATTTGAGTAGTAATAAATCTTTTGGTATGCCGGTGTAACTGGAAATTTCGTCTAAGGTTTGAAAATCTTTTGTATACGCATACCAATCTTCATCTGGCATTAACAGTTCAATAGCAAATAAATTCGCTTGTCTTTCTAATTTATCAACAGTGAGAAATGTATTAACACGTAAAAAAGGGGTATTGATATGCTTATGTATTTTACAATGCCCTAATTCATGTGAACAAGTTGCGGTTTGATCATTCGTGTCTAAGTTTTTATTAATACAGATATACTGGTTTTTTCTATCGTATTTATAAAACCCCATGATGTGAGGGTGTAGGTTGTTATAAAACACGTGTATCTGTAATCGTTCAGCTATTTCAAAAGGATCTGTTGTCTGGAACCTTTTTACTAGTTTTAACGCTTCCTTTTTTTCGTAATACCCCAAAGAGACTCTCTCCTTTTGTTTATTTACTTGCTGTCTTTTCGATATTTTTTAGGGATGTACTTTTTATTCATTTTTTTTGTATGTTTTACAATGTATTCCATAGCATCCATCAAGGAATCAAGAGCTTCTTCGGAAAGTGGTTCGCCAGAAAACATTAATCCGTCGGTGCTTGTTAAATCGTTGCGTATGTCTTCCATTCTTTTGCCAATGTCTTTACGATCCTTTTCTGTAAAATCTTCTGTGTCCTTCGCGTTTTCTGTCATCACTTGATTGGTGTGTCCGATTAGGTAATCGATTGATACACCGAAATAGTTGGCTACTTTTTGGACTTTATCTATGCCTGGTGTTTGGTTCGACCATTTTCTAATCTGCCCATTAGATAATTGAATGCGACGTTCTAATTCAGCGATGGTTATTTTTTGATTGCTGCATAATTTTTTGATTCTCTCCACAATATTCATATGACTCACCCTCGTGCACGAACGAACAAAAAATATCCAATATAACATTTTGAGTTGACTTATATCTTTTTGGATAATATAATGATGTTCATAAGCTTCGTATTTAGCTATTAAAGCACTACAAAGAAAGCCAATAAGCACACGTTCCGAAACGTATGAAGGCTATATATGTAGGGCTAGTTAGCTATGACTTTATAATAGCTTATTAGATATTATAAAGTCAATATAAAACGTAATAATTAGCTTATAATCCAAAATGGAAAGAGGAGTGAATGAAATGGATACATCTTTTGGTAAAAAAATTAAAATGTGGTTGATTCTCAATGAGATGAAACAAAAAGACTTAGCGGATATGCTACAAATCTCAAGTGCTTATTTATCCGATATTCTTTTAGGAAAACGAGAAGGAAAGAAAGTAAGAGAGAAAATCATCAAATTATTAGAAAACAAGGAGGCCTCTTAATGGCAGCGACAGTCCAGGTCATCATTGATGATCAGTATTTACAAAAAGAAGTTGCTCGTCAAGTACATGAACGTTTGGTAGAAATGGGGATTGGAACTTGGTGGGATATGAAAAGACTGCAATACGAGACAAGTAGAAGTTATGACTGGTTAATGGAATATGTAGTTACGGATTCGCGTGTCCAAGTATTTGCAAAACAAAAAAATAATCGTTGGTTATTTAAAGCAAAGGAAATGAAAGCATTTCTTAACCAGTATTTTGATGAATTATAGGGGACACGTTACTAAACAACGGTAAAAAGCAAAACAAATGTGAAACAATTCAAATGCACTCACACGGTTAAAGTCAAGAAGATTGACTGATTTATAAGAAAGTAAATGGAGGATATCAAATGGTCGAAAATGCAATGGGAATCGGGAACTGTCAGGATTCCTTGTTCAATAACGTGATGGATTATTGTCAAAGTTGTAGCAAAGAAATCTACTTTGGTGAAGAGTACCGAGATATGGATGGTGAATTCATACACGATGCTACAGATTGTATCAAACAATATGTGGCGTCACATTTTACAAAAAAGATAGCAGGTGAATGAAATGAACTTACAACAAAAACTAGAAAATGAGATATCCATTTTAATGTGTCTAATCGATCGATACAAACGTTGTGAGGATTCAGAATCTATTTGCATGGTGATTGCCTACGAATATGGATTACAGGTGCTGATAGAAATCTATGAAGTAAGTAAACAAAAAGAGGTGTTGTCATTTTGAACGGTGGAATTGAAGAATTAGAAAAATCATTGTCTGTGGAACAACGAAGATTAAGCGAGTATAAACGAGAGTTAGAAAGGTTAATAGAAAAGAAACCCATTGTGGAACAAAATATTTGGGACACGGAGAGTAAAATTTTTGGTTTGGAAGCTTCTATTTTTGTTTTGAAAAGCATGAGCGAAGGAGGGGATAGATTTGGAAATCACTAACGGTATTGAGATAGCAACAAATCACTCAACGTATTTGATTTACGGCAATCCAGGGATGCGTAAAACCTCTACAGCGAATTATTTAGAAGGTAACACTCTCTATATTCCCATCGATAAAACGCAGGCGCCATTAGCAGGTAATACAAAGATTGATATGGTTCAATTCGATACGTATGAAGCTTGGACGAATTGGAATACACTCATGAAAGAGCTATCTACAACTGATTTATCAAAATACGATACGATTTTTTTAGATAATATTTCAGAGTTAACTAGATCCATGCTTGCAAACTTAGGACGAGAAGGGAATAACAATCGTGTTCCTTCCCAAGCGAATTATCAACAAATTGATTTTTTCATCATCGACAGTGTTCGATTTATCCAAACGTTAGGGAAACGTGTCGTATTTACCGCATGGGAAACCACTGATAAATGGGAATTATCAAGTGGGCAAGCTGTAAATCGGGCTTATCCTGATATTCGAATCAAGATTTTAAACAATTTTATGGGTTTATGCCAAGTGGTTGCGAAGTCAATTATCAATGAAGAAACAAAAAATTATGGGTTTATTTTAGAGCCTTCGCCGTACACGTTTGCAAAGAATCAACTTGATCAGCGTAAGGCATGTGCTCATGAAGATATTTTTAAAATTGGTTATGTACCAGAAAAACAAGGGGGAAATAAATAATGAGTTTCTTTAAATTTGATAGTGAGAATGTGAATACGGGCTATGAGCTCGTGAGTGAAGGTAAATATGAAGCGGTAATTGTAAATGCGGAAGCTGGTAAAACACAAGCTGGTAAAGATAAATTATCGATAGATTTTGAGGTTCGAAGTGATGTATCACAAAAGCATCAAGGAGCAAAAGTGCTTTATAACATGTTTACGTTCGAACATGAGATTTCGGTGAAAATTGTTAATTCCCTATTAAAAGCATGTGGCTTTGGGAATAATCATGCTTTCACTTCTCCTGAGGATATGGGGAAACAACTACTCAATAAAAATTTACAAATTACAGTAAAACATGAAGAATACGACAAGATTGTGGATGGTCACAAACAAAAACGTATAGCTGCAAAAGCAAAGTACTATGATGTATCAGAGGTAAATTCAATTACACGTGGTCCTGCAGTCACACTTGGAGACGATTTACCTTTCTAAATAACTACATAGAGAGGTTGGTTTGTACCGACTTCTCTTTTTTATATCTTAAAAGGCTAACCGGAGGTTGTAATGAAAAAGAATCCATACAATTTTAATGAGATACCAACAGAGCTGAAAAACTTACCGCAGTGGGTGCTTTGGCGCAAAGAAGAGAGAAATGGAAAACCAACAAAGATACCGTATCAAGCCAACAGTGAAATGGCACAAGCAAATAACAGGCGTACTTGGTCAACATTTGCGACAGCGGTCAAGTTCTATTTAGAAGGTGACTATGACGGCATTGGCTTCGTGTTTAGTAGGCAGGACAACTATATAGGAATAGACATTGACAAGTGTGTTGTGGACGGAAAAACAAATGATTTTGCAATGGAGATTATTGATACATTAGATAGTTATACAGAGTTTTCACCATCAGGAAAAGGTATCCACATCATTATCAAAGGGAACCTTCCACAATCTGTTTTAGGTACTGGAAGGAAGAATACAAAACACGGTTTAGAAATTTATTCATATGGTCGATTTTTTACCTTCACTGGAAATCGTGAAAACTCGAATGATGTGTACGAACGTACAGATGAACTGGCAAAATTATTTGAACAATATTTTGATGATAGTGATAGGCAAGGCCGTGTGAATTTAGCTGAATTTGAGAAAGACGAAATGAACATTTCAAATGATGCTTTATGGGAAAGAATGTTTAGAAGTAAGAAAGGGGATGAAATCCGTTCTTTATTCAATGGAAACGTAAGCAATGATGACCATTCTGCGAGTGATTTATCCTTGATGAATCATCTCGCATTCTGGACTGGTAAATCCGCAACACGAATGGATTCTATGTTTCGAGAGAGTGGATTAATGCGTGATAAATGGGATGTAATCCATTTCAGAGACACAAATGAAACGTACGGGGAAAGAACGATAGCGACAGCCATTGCATCTACTTCCTCCACAATTCTAGATTATAAGCAACCATTCGATGCATTTTCATTTGATTTCCTCGATGTTGAAGATAATGCAGGCGAAGCAAGACCAGCAGATCGAAAATTCATGCTCACAGAAATGGGAAATGCAGAACGAATTGTAGCAGAATATGGTCACTTGATTCGTTTTGTAAATGGTTCTGGTTGGTACACATGGGACGGGAAGCGTTGGAAAGAGGATAGAAGTAGGGAAGTGGAACGCATCACTTCAAAAACGCTTAGGAAGTTATTGGAAAGTGAAGATGAACGCGAAGTGAAATGGGGAAGACAATGTGAAAAACGCGTAATTCGTATGAATAGCATTAAGGATATGATCCCACTTGTACCAGCTCAACGAGAAGCTTTCGATACGCATCCATATGTATTAAATGTAGAGAACGGTGTGATTGATTTAAAAACAGGAGAATTATCACCACATGATTGTGATTTCATGCTTACAAAAATGGTAAATATCGAATTCAAAAAAGGGGAAGATTGTCCGAATTGGAAGGCGTTTGTGGAGAGTATTTTCAAAGATACAGAAGGAAATACAGATTACGAATTAATAGACTTCATTCAAAAATCAATTGGATATTCATTAACAAGTGATATATCCGAACAGGTGATGTTTTTCCTATATGGTAGTGGACGAAATGGTAAATCAACATTCATTAACACGATCAAAAACTTGTTAGGTGATTATGCCAAGCAAACAAATAGCGAAACGTTTATTAAAAAGAAAAACGATAATGGAGCAAATAATGATATTGCCCGTTTGGCTGGTTCTCGTTTTGTATCAGCTGTTGAGAGTGAGGACGGACAACAATTATCGGAAGGATTAGTGAAGCAAATTACGGGCGGCGAACCAATCATAGCCCGATTTTTAAGACAAGAATATTTTGAGTTCCAACCAGAATTTAAGGTGTTTTTTACAACGAATCATAAGCCTATTATCAAAGGAATGGATGAAGGGATATGGCGTAGGGTTCG
Organism: Bacillus sp. FSL K6-2944; assembly: GCF_038005385.1. NCBI lineage: Bacteria > Bacillati > Bacillota > Bacilli > Caryophanales > Bacillaceae > Bacillus > Bacillus sp. FSL K6-2944. Next base: position 298,301 of record NZ_JBBOTE010000002.1, read on the forward strand.
AATGATGCCGTTTACTGTAACGATACCGAAAGACAAAGTAGACCGTAAGCTGCCTGAAAAGTTGGCAATGGAGATGTCCGGTATATTGAATTGGGCTATTGAAGGCTGCTTGAAATGGCAACGTGAGGGATTAGGAGAACCAAAAGTAATTCAAGACGCGACCAGTCATTACAAAGAGGAAATGGATATCCTCGAACCTTTCCTACTGGATATGTGCTTTTTACATCCACAGGCGAAGATAGAGGCGAAAGAATTGTATAACGTATATTCTCGTTGGTGCAATGCTGAGGGGGAAATCAGTTTAAAGAATCGATCCTTCTATAGATTGTTAGAAAACAAAAATATTGTGAAAAAGCGTGGGGCAAAAAATAAAGTATTTTTACATGGTGTTGGTTTGCAAAAAGAAAATTATAAGTATATCAATAAAAAGGTGGATGATTCAGTAAACGGAAATGACCGAAAAAATAGTTTGATAACTCCTTTTAAATTGACCTGAAATTCAGTCATATCAAGGGTTCAGGGAGTTTCGTTTTCTATTATGTTATTATTGGTTATTTATTTTATATATATCCAAAAATAATAAATATTTATAAAACATATATATATTATTTTTCTACAACGGAAATCGAGTTAACCTTTGATAACGATAAGGATAAAAATATGCTCAAACCATTGATATAACAACGTTTGTAACGGATTAATTAAGTGGTTTATGCCTGTTTTTTTGTGGATGAAAGCAAAAAAGAAAGCTTTTTATTAACATGGCCTTGGCCTACCATACATGGTCATTTGGATTAGGAAGAGGGAGATGGCACAAATATTAACAATACTAAGTGAAATTTGGAAAGCGGGTGCAGACATTTATCTAGATGAAAGTGACGGTCGTATTGCGATCAAGCGACAGGATTTAATTTCAATGGAAGTTATGCAAATGGCTGAACAAAATTTTAATGTCATCCATACATGGTTTCAATCCTGGAAGAAGGAGAGTGTGGAGGACATCACCATGTTGAAGATTTTGTATCAATTCTGTGGATGGCAGCATAATCAAAAATTACATGACTGGTTAGTGGCCGATGTAGATTCTTTACAACTCTTTTATGACTGGACGATTGTACTTGCGCAGAACGGTTGGACAGACATCTATGAAGACTATCGCCCATTTCAAAATGATAACTCAAATGCAATGGTAAGAAAGATATACGAACGTGCCGTCATACATGCTAGGAAAGGAGTCTGAATGTGATTCGTTATCGATATACAGATACAGAAATACAAACAATTCTGAAAACACTCACAATTGTGATAGATACGAGAGAGAAAGATAATACTCATATTCGAGATTATTTACATCAAAAGGGCGTACCAATAAAAAATCAAAAATTAGATACCGGTGATTACGGCTGTATGATTCCTAAGAATGAAGAGCTTGGTATATTTCGTGATATCTATTTAGATAGTCGAGTAGAACGGAAAGCTCACATGGATGAAATCACAGGGAATCTACAAAAGAATACACAAACAGTTTTTGAAAATGAATTGATTCGTAGTAAGGACATCCCCTTCACCTTAATTGTGGAGGACCTACATGGATATGAGAAGATGTTACAAGGAAAGTATCATTCAAAATATAATCCACTAGCCTTACTGGGGAGGCTGAATACATTTAAAGCGAAATATAACTTTGAAATCGTATATTTGGATAAAAAATTCAGTGGGAATTGGATGTATCACCATTTTTATTACCAGGCGAAATACTATTTGAAAACAGGGATGTTTTAATAGGGGCTATTCTTGTAAAGAAGTAAGCGACGATTATGATTTTTGAACATAATCAGGTGAAGGGAAGAATACGGGCTGTTACAGGCTGTAGACGGGTGTAAATAAGGGAGAGAATTTCAATCTAATACAAAAGGATTCGGGAAGATAAAGATGGTGTATGAAGCAAATGAGAGCGTAATTCTGGCGTAGAGAACATATGCACTGAAATGCACATACCTTCGATTCCCTGAAAAACAGAAAGAATGGAGTAAGAGCGGCGTGTGGAAAAAGAAAGTGGTCGCCATACAAGTGGCTGTTGCGTTTATACTAAAAATCCCTGTTGGTATAGGCCTGAAATGGAGTTGTTTCTCTTTTATGGGGTCTATCGAGTGGTAAAACGTCTTAGAACGGAAAATAAGCATGTTTTACGTTACGAGAAGGCTCGTTTACAAGTAGTGGAGCCAATCGATAGAAGAGCCAATCATTCAGATGTGAGACAACGGTTTTACATGCTGGTATTTGAAAAGAAAACAAATGTCATAAGAAAAAGTAGGTGAATCATCATTTGTTTGCATGGTTGAAAGAATATCAAACATTAGAAGAAGAGATTGCTTATTTGGAATATAACTTCAATAAAACCAAAGCAGAATTAAAACGTTGGATTTATGGTGATTTACAAGGTATACGCTTATCTGCAGCATCGGAGGGTGCGAAGGTAGAGGCACGTTTGGAGGCAATTGCATATGAACTGGCTCATAAAATGAATGAAATGTATACTTTACAACATCTCATGGACAAATTTAGAGGATTGGACAATCAAATATTAAAAAGGAAGTATGTGGATGGAATGACTTTAGAACAAATCGCCTGCGAATTACATTATCATCCCAACTACATCAGGAAGAGACACGCAGACATCATTCGGATTGTCAAGTTTAAATATGCGTAAAAATGTAACATCTTTGTACCTAACATTTTGTATACAGTATCTCTTGTAAAAATGGTTTATAGTAGTAGTATAGAGGTGTGGGGAAATCAGTTGGTATCGTGATATGTTGTAAATCAATTAGCAAAACCATAGCCATGTAAGAATCATAAAAACAAATAGGATAAATAAGATAAAAGAAATTTTCATTGTATACTCCTTTTCGGCATAGTGTGCGTGAAGGGGTGAAAAGTTATACGTATGTGACAATCATATATCGGGATGATCAAAAAAATCAGTCATAATGAGAATGAGGAAGCATACAATGAGATAGAACAGTTACAAATGCATTGCCAATATGTTGCGGAGAGGGCACTTGGGGAAGTGCTCTTTTCTTTCGTTGTTCGATAAGGGCATATACAAGGATTACATGACAGATTTCTATATGTAATCATACTGTGGAGGAAACAAAGGAGGATGTAGATACATTTTGTTATAAGGTATTTTGGGAAATGGAGGGTCTCGTTCTTTTTCTGTTCTTTTGGTATGATGAAGCTATCAAATGAAACAAGGAGAGTGAGAAGAGTCGATGAAGAACCTTGTTAATTTACGTGTCGATTTCGCTTTTAAACAATTATTTGGGACCAAAGGAAATGAAGATATTTTAATTGGTTTTTTAAATGCAGTCTTACAAAAGTCATTGTCTGCACCGATTACGAGCGTCGTACTAGAAGACCCGCATCTTCCGAAGGAATACAAAGAAGATAAATTGTCCATTATGGATGTTAGGGCGACATTGGGAACAGGAGAGCTTGTGAACATTGAAGTGCAAATTGCCAATAAGCATGATATCCAAAAGCGTTCTTTATATTATTGGTCGAAGTTATATGCTTCACAAATGCAGGAGGGTATGCCCTATCGCGATTTAAAAAGAGCGATTACGATTAATGTACTGGATTTCATTGTATTTCCGATTCATGATAGCTTTCAAACAACAGGTAATTTGTGGGATGCAGAAAAAGAAGTGCTGATGAGTGATCAAATTGAAATTCATTATTTAGAGTTACCGAAGATTATTACGCAATGGAGAGAATCACAAGTGAATCCATGGCATGATTCTTTGGTACGCTGGTTACTTTTGCTAGCGGCAAACGAAGACCAAAATCTTACAGAAACGTTGGAGGCGATTGCGATGGAACACGATGAAACGCTGCAAAAGGCGATGAACAAGTGGGACAACATGAGTCATAATCAAACATTTCGCAGAGAATATGAGGCGCGTGAGAAAATATTGTTAGATGAAAAAGCAGTAGTTGCGCATGCGAAAGCAGTAGGTAGGGAAGAAGGGATAGAAAAGGGAATAGCGCAATTAGTCCGAAATATGAGCAATCGAGGAACAACACCGGAGGAAATTGCAGCATTAACAGGATTAGAGGTAACGGAAGTACAGCGCATTCTTCAGCTGTCATAAATAAGAATAAATGTATAGAAAGCGCCAGCGATGGTGCTTTTCTTGTTTTGGAGGAGAGTGAAGCAAAATGATTACTGAAACAAGAAAGACAATAGTGGGTACAGAATACTGGAATACGGCTGAAAAGCGAAGCTTATTTGTGCCAACCGGCGAAGAACCAGGATTTGAAGTAACGATGAATCCTGAGGGTATGATCGATAATAAGGGATTTGCGACAGGAGGGTATTTGACTAAAGATAAGCTGCTAATTGGTGAATCAGATACGGAACGTATCTTGCGTAAGAAAACAGTAAAAGAGTTACGCGCGTATGCGGATGAATTAGGAATTGAGATTCCAGCTGATGTTAAAAAGAAAGAAGACATCATTGAATTGCTATCATGAAGTACTGTGACTTCAATGGCTGCCATAATAAGATAAGTAAAGGACGTTACTGCGGGGAACATAAGCGTAACAAGCCAAGGAAGAAGAAAGATAAGAAGAACATCTACCATCATGATAACAAACCATTCTATCGTACTGATGCATGGAAGTTTGTCAGGTCAAAGGTATATGAAAGAGAGAATGGATGCTGTCAACGATGTGGAAGGTTCGTCTTTGGTCGAAGTGCTCATGTTCATCATGTAATACCAATCAAAGAAGATCCAACTCTTAAATTAGAAGAGAATAACTTAAGATTACTTTGTCCAGTTTGTCATACAATCGAAGAAAATGAAGATAAACCAAAGAAAGTTTTTCCGAGTTATTTCGGAAGCCCCCCTATCAAAAATTAAAATTTCTCCTCTGGGGAGGATAGGTAGCTTGGGGGGCATATTAATAGTTGCGCCATTTTTTTAAAATGAAGGGGGGTGTGAAAATGGCTCGCATGTCAAAGAAGAAAAAGTTGGAAATGCTAGATGTTGCAAGGGATGAAGAACGAAATAGAATCATAAAATTATTGACTGAAGATGACAATTTCACACCTTCCTTAGAACCATTAATTGATAATTATTTAGATGCTTTTATCATTTATAAAACGATGTTTGAAGAATGGAAAGCTGATGGTTTTGCTCCTACAAAAACGCATAAAAACAAGGCTGGAGCAGTAAATGAAATGAAACATCCGCTCGCTCAACAAGTTGAAACTTGGAATGATAAGAAGAATAAAATGTTAGAAGCTCTCGGAATGACGAATAAGGGGAAAAGTTTACAAAAAACACCAAGAAACAATGAAAATATGCAATCTAATGAACCAAAAGATGAATTAGCAGTTCATCGAGCCAAATGGCGGAAATCTACATGATGATTAAACTAGGCGTGAACTATGCGGATCAGTATGCAAGTCACGTCATGGAGCATAAAAAGAAATACCCGAAATCGATCATTCTTGCGGTAGAGCGATATAAGAAGTGGAAAAAAAGAAAAGATATTTGGTTTGAAGTAGATCGAGCAAATGAAATGTTAGATTTCGTTCAATCTTTCATCCGCCATGTGAAAGGACCACTGGCCGGTCAATTGATGGAATTAGAATTGTGGGAAATGTTTGTCTTTGCTAATATGTATGGTTGGTATCGTAAAAATGAAAAAGGGAAAGATGTCCGTGTTGTTCGAGAGGCCTATGTGCAAGTGCCAAAAAAGAATGGGAAAACAATTATTGCCGCAGGTGCACTGCTCTATGCGATGTATGGAGAACTGGAACTGGGAGCGGATTGTTATTGTGCAGCATCTGATTATGAACAAGCACAAAATGCAGCGGAACCTATTGCGCAAGCAATAGAAAACTCGGAACCGTTGGCACGACATACACAGGTGTATAAAGGAATCAATGGTACAGTGAGTGGTGCCATGTACCGATATCATAAAAATGGTATTGCTTATCAGAATAAATTTAAGGTATTAACGAAAAACACGAAGGGTCTTGAGGGAAAGAACCCTTATTTTGTATTGAACGATGAATTACATGCACAAGAAAACATGGACATGTACGATAATTTAAAATCTGCCCAGGTATCTCGTGAACAGCCCATGATGCTGAATATTTCAACGGCAGGTAAAGGTTCATCGAGCGTCGGAATGCGTGTATATAAACTTGCAAAAGAAGCGTTGGAAAAAGATAATGATGATCCTTTATTTGTTGCAATTTGGGAGCCAAACAAAGGGTATGACTGGACGGATAGAACAGTATGGAAGATGGTGAATCCGAATATTGGTGTTTCTGTTACGATGGAGCAACTCGAGAATGAGTATAAAAAAGCGCAACAATCCGCACATTCAAAAGCAGAATTTCTTTCCAAGCATCTAAATGTCTTTGTAAATAGTGCAGACAATTATTTTGAACATGAACAAGTTCAACATGTACTTGTGGAAGATCTGGGTGATCTTACAGGAGAAATTTGTTATGTAGGATTGGACTTATCGAAAACCACAGACTTAACATGCGTGAGTTTAAACTTCCCTTCACATAATGAGGAAGGAAGGTCGATTATAAAAGTGAAACAGATGTATTTTCTTCCGAATGACAATATTGATTTTAAAGAAAAAGAGGATAATGTTCCCTATACTTATATGGTTGAACGTGGTTTTGCTATGTTTTGTGATGGGAAAATGATTGACCAAGATCAAGTTATGGAATATATCGTTGAAAGTATGAATTTGTACGATGTACAACAAATAAATTATGATCCAGCAATGTCCCAAAAATTAATAGAGAAGCTTGAAAACCTCGGTTTAGAATGTATTGCAGTCAATCAGTATCCAAACGTTATGAATGCTATGATCGATGATTCGGAAATTCTCATCTATGAAAAGCGTTTAATAACGGATAATCCACTGTTTATATATTGTGCACTGAATATGGTGGTGGTTACAAATATGAACGGAATGAAAGCCCCAAGTAAAAGGCAGTCCAAAAAGAAGATTGATGGATTTGTTGCTTTTTTAGTTGCCCATAAAGAAACGATGATGGTGATGGATGATGTGAGTGAAGAGGGAATGGATGAATTGATTGGTGAGATTTATAGATAGAAAGAAGGTGAGCAATTGGGGTTACGAGATCGGTTTTCCAATTATTTATATCGTAAGCTAGAAAAACGTGGCTATCTGGATGATGTGTTAGGTAAAAGCATTCGCTACGGCGGTGTGTATGTTACGGATTCAAACATCTTGCAGTCTAGTGATGTATACGAATTACTACAAGATATCAGTAATCAAATGGTATTGGCTGATATCGTTGTGGAAGATGAATTTGGTAATGAAACCAAAGATGATAGGGCACTTCGTATTTTAAAGAATCCGAATGATTATTTAACACAATCTGAATTTATTAAGTTAATGACCAATACCTATTTACTTGAGGGAGAAACGTTCCCTATATTGAATGGGAACCAAATACATCTAGCTTCCAATGTTTTTACAGAGTTAGATGATTATTTGGTGGAGCATTTCAATATTGGTGGTCATGAGGTACCTCCATTTATGATTCGGCATGTAAAAAATATTGGTGCAGATCATGTAAGAGGAAAAGGTATTCTTGACTTGGGAAGAGATACACTCGAGGGAGTTATGTCAGCCGAGAAAACGTTAACTGACAAATATAAAAAGGGTGGACTATTAGCATTCTTGCTAAATTTGGATGCTCATATCAATCCACAGAATGGTGCACAGTCAAAGTTAATCAACGCCATTTTAGATCAACTGGAATCCATCGATGAATCACGATCTGTAAAAATGATTCCTCTTGGAAAAGGGTACTCAATAGACACGCTTAAAAGCCCACTAGACGATGAAAAGACCCTAGCATATCTAAATGTATACAAAAAGGATTTGGGTAAGTTTTTAGGTATAAATGTGGATACATACACAGAGCTAATCAAAGAAGATATAGAGAAAGCAATGATGTATATTCACAATAAAGCGGTAAGACCCATCATGAAAAATTTTGAAGACCATTTGAGTCTTCTTTTTTATGGCCAAAATTCGGGAAAACGAATTAAGTTTAAGATTAATATTCTTGATTTTGTTACGTATAGCAACAAGACAAATATCGGTTATAACCTGGTACGTACCGCTATTACTTCACCTGATCATGTCGCTGATATGCTTGGATTCCCTAAACAAAATACAAAAGAATCACAAGCAATTTATATTTCAAATGATGTAACTGAAATCGGTAAGAAAGAAGCGGCCGATGGTCCATTGGGAGGGGGTGAAGAGAATGAAAATTGAGGTCCGGGGGAACCAAGTCATACTTGATGGATATGTAAATGTTGTGGACAGAGAAAGTCGAATGTTGCCTTCTCCAAGGGGATATTTCAAAGAGAGAATTGTCCCTAAGGCGTTTGAAAAAGCGTTAAAGAAAGCAAAGAATGTGGATTTACTTTTTAACCACGATAAAAATAGAAAGCTTGGTTCTATTGAAAACGGAAATCTGGAATTGTATGAAGACAATATTGGATTAAGAGCCATCGCTACAGTTACAGATGAACAAGTAATTGAGAAAGCAAGAGATAAAGAATTGCGTGGTTGGTCATTTGGCTTTGTTTCTGAAAAGGACTCATGGGAAGAGGGCGAAGCGGGTGTTCAAAAACGATCTATTGAAGAATTAGAACTCTTAGAAGTTTCTATTTTGGATATGACACCAGCCTATGTTGCCACTTCCATTGAAACCAGAGGCGAAAATACAGCCATGATTGAAATGAGAAGTGAAGAAACGGCTGTACAAACAGTTGTAGACGACGAAAGGGAAGAAAGAAATCATTTGATTCAACAAATAAAAACTGTTTTGGAGGGAATATAGGATGAAGATAAAAGAAATTTTAAATGCATCTTTAGCAAGAACAAAATCTAGATTAGCAGAATTACAAAGTAAAGTTGAAAAAAATGAGGTGCGTTCAGAAGAATTAACAGTTGTAAAAGCAGAAGTAGAGCAATTAACACGAGAAGTACGAACGATTTCAGAAGAATTAGCAACTCTAGAAGAGGATCCAGACAAAAAGAAAAAAGACGATGATACAGAGAAAAAAGAAGATCCAGAAGCAAAAGAAAATCCGAATGAAAAAACGGAACTATCAGAAGAACAACGTTCCGCTATTGCAGCATCTATTGCAGCAGCTCTTTCTACTAAAGGTCATCGTGCAAATAAAGAAACGGAAATTCGTTCTGTATTCGCTAACTACATTGTAGGAAATATTGATGAAAAGGAAGCCCGTGCATTAGGATTAGTGACTGGTAATGGTTCTGTTACGATTCCAGATTTCTTGAGTAAAGAAATTATTACGTATGCGCAAGAAGAAAACTTCTTACGTCGATTAGGAACGGGAGTAAAAACAAAAGAAAATATTAAGTATCCTGTTTTAGTTAAAAAAGCAGAAGCGCAAGGACATAAAAATGAACGAAGTAATAACGAAATGCCAGAAACAGATATTGAATTCGATGAAATTGAACTATCTCCAACAGAATTTGATGCACTTGCTACTGTAACGAAAAAGTTATTAGCACGTACAGGTTTACCGATTGAACAAATCGTTATGGACGAGCTGAAAAAAGCTTATGTTCGTAAAGAAACGCAATATATGGTGAATGGTGATGAAGCAAATAACATAAATGATGGTGCATTAGCAAAGAAAGCTGTTGAGTTCAAAACAGATGAGAAAAATCTTTACGATGCATTAGTAAAAATGAAAAATACACCTGTTAAAGAGGTTCGTAAAAAAGCACGATGGGTGTTAAATACAGCAGCATTAACAAAAATTGAAACAATGAAAACAGATGACGGTTTCCCATTACTTCGTCCGTTTAATCAAGCGGAAGGTGGAATTGGTTATACGTTATTAGGGTTCCCTGTTGAGGAAGAAGATGCAATTGACATTCCTGATTCACCAGATACACCAGTATTCTATTTCGGTGACTTCTCTAAGTTCTATATTCAAGATGTAATTGGATCGTTAGAAGTACAAAAATTAGTTGAGTTATTCTCACGTACAAACCGTGTAGGTTTCCGTATTTGGAATTTACTAGATGCGCAACTCATTCATTCTCCATTTGAAGTGCCAGTTTATAAATATATCTTGCAGGATGGGACGCCGACGAAACCCTGATAAACCGCTTCCAATTGGAGAAGCGGTGATTGGGAAGAGTTTGATACTTTCATAGGAGGGATGCCAGGATGGGAAAAACAAAAGAAGCAGTCAAAGCATTATTTGTGACGGGATATAAGCCAACGCAACAAGATTTTGCCGATTTAATTGAGGTAGCAGGAGTCCAAGGGCCTAAAGGAGATAAAGGCGAAACGGGAAGCCCAGGTCTGAAAGGAGACAAAGGTGATACTGGTGCGAAAGGCGCTGATGGAAAAAATGGAACGAACGGTGCCAATGGTGTTGGTGTGAAATCTATTTCTTTAACTGTTGATGGTACTGGAAAATTAACAGGTGGAACATGGATTGGAACGGATGATAAATCGAATGCTATTGCTATAAATAACTAGTGTGGGCGCTTCATATGGGTGATTTAACTGAGAAATTAAAATCGCATATTCATTGGGAAGAGGGCATGGATGATTCTATGCTCTCTTTTTATATCAATCAAGCAAAGACTTATGTAAAGAATGCGACAGGCAAACAGACCGAGTATTTAATTATTATGGTAGCCGGCATTTTCTATGATTACAGAGTCTCTGAAAAAGAATTAGAACAGGCACTTGATGCTTTAACACCATTCTTTGTCCAGGAGGTTTATGATGCCGAAGAGGAAGACGAATAAACTCAAATGGATAGGTGAGCTACTTAAATTGGGAGAAACGATCGATCCAGAAACGGATCGAGTTGTGATGGGATATCCATTCGAACGGAACATGCGGTATAACAACATTGGAGTTAAGGCCACTGATAAATTTACAACGAAAGATAGGAATGAAATTGTAAAGAAAATTGAAGTTCGCATTGATCGTGACATTGAAAACGATCAAAAGGATTATCGTGTAAAAGTGGGTGGCCGCATCTATGATATTGAGCGTATTTATGTACGTGAAGAAGACCGATTGATGGAGGTGTCATTGTCCTATGCAAATTAGTTTTCAAGAATTAAGGGACATCATGAAAAAATCAGGCATTCCAGTATATCGTGATGAGGCTCCTACAACAGCAAAATATCCTTACATTGTGTATGAATTTGTGAATGAGCAACAGAAAAGAGCTTCTAATAAAGTTATAAAGGATATGCCACTTTATCAAATTGCAGTTATCACAAATGGAACTGAAAAAGATTACGAGCCGTTAAAGGCTGTTTTTAACGAAGCAGGCATGTCTTATTCTCAATTTGATGGAATGGGTTATGACGAAAACGACGACACTATCACGCAGTTTATAACGTATGTGAGGTGTATTCGGTAATGGCTTCAAATAACAATGGTTTTGCTGAAGCTTTAGAAGATATTCATACGCTATTACGAGTGAATAAAAAGGTCGAATTAGATGTATTAGAAGAAGCAGCCAAGTATTTTGCGAGTAAATTAAAACCAAAAATCAAAGCATCCAATAAAAACAAGCGGACACATTTAAGGGATAGCCTAAAGGTTGTTGTGAAAGATGATCGTGTATCTGTGGAATTTAAAGATGAAGCTTGGTATTGGTACTTAGTTGAACATGGTCATAAAAAAGCAAATGGTAAGGGGCGTGTGAAAGGAAAACACTTTGTTCAGCATACCTTCGATGCAGAAGGTGACAAAATTGCTGATATGATGGCACAAAAAATAATGGATAGAATGTGAGGATGATAGACATGCCAATTGAAAATAAAGAAATTCAATACACGGTAGGTATCGAAGATTTATATCTATGTATGATGAAAGGTAATGAATCGACAAATACCTTACCAACCTATGAGGATATAACTTATAAGCAAACAAACATTACAGATTTAACAATTTCGACGACATCTACAAACTTTACAAAATGGGCGTCTAATAAAAAAATCATAAATATTGTCAAAAATACTGCATTTGGATTAGCGTTTAATCTTGCTGGTTTAAACCGTGAAGTAAAGGATAAACTCTTTGCCAAAGTGCGTAAAAAAGGTGTCTCTTTTGAAACCGCAAAGCCGAAAGAATATCCGAAATTTGCAGTAGGTGCTGTATTTCCTCTGAATGATGGAACAAAGCTGGTTCGTTGGTATCCGAAATGTACAGTTGCTCCAGTAGAAGAATCTTGGAAAACACAAGGTGATGAAATGACTGTGGATGACATTGCTTATACGATTACAGCTGATCCGCTACTGTATAATGATGTTACGCAAGCTGAATTGGATACGGGTCATCCAGAAGCAAAAGGAATCAAAGTGGAAGATTTCTTAAAACAAGTGATCTGTGATGAATCTCAATTGACTCAATTGGGGAGTACACCTGAACCACCTAAAAAAACTGAAACGACAGGGAAATAAGGAGTGGTAATATGGCACGTTTAAGTGATCTAGTAAATGTAAATATAACTAGAAATAGCATTAAGATACAGGGTGTCTCAATCCCTGTTATTTTTACTTTTGAATCTTTTCCTTATGTGGAAGAAGCATTTGGAACACCTTATCATGAATTTGAAAAAGAAATGAATGATATGTTAAGAAAAGGTCAATTTAGCCTGGGAGAAAAGGAAGCGAAATTGATGCGTGCATTAATTTATGCGATGGTACGTAGTGGTGGTACGGAATGTACAGTAGATGAATTGAAAGGTGCGATTCCTATGAATGAATTACCTGATATTTTCATCGTTGTATACGAAATTTTCAGTGGTCAAACTTTCCAACATTCTGATATGGAGAAGTTGAAGCAAGAAAAAAAGTAAAAAACATACTGACGAAAAACGAGGAATCTCAGTCCGAATTGGACTGGGATTTTTATTTTTATGTCGGTAATACGTTGCTTGGTTTAAGCATGGATGACTTTTGGAAAATCACACCGGCACATTTTCTAAAACAATTCATTATGCATCTCAGATACAACAATCCAGATGCATTACATGAGCAGAAACCGAAACAAATTTACACGCTAGATCAAACACCATTCCTATAAGAAATGAGGTGAAAAGTAACTACTCAGCCACCTTTCGGTGTCTTTTTTAAATTTTACTAGTTTCATATGCCTCCCATTTGTAAATACTGAGTATATCAAACAGGGGAGGTGAATCTTATGGTCGATCGAAAAATTATTTTAGATACATATAAAAAAGGACCTGAAGCTGTTATTTCTTTATTTGAAGAAACATTTTCTAAGTTAGAAAAACGTATACAAGAACTAGAAAATGCTTCAAAAAAAAACTCCAAAAATAGTCATAAGCCACCTTCTACAGATGGTTTGGGTAAGCCCGTTACAAAAAGTTTGCGCAAACCGTCTCATCGTCAAACGGGTGGCCAGTTGGGCCACAAGGGACATACTCTTGGTTTGACAGCGACTCCAGATCATACGATTACACATTCTCCTACATATTGTACTTGTTGTCATACTTCCTTGAACCACGAGCCTGTAAAAGGGTATCGCATTCGCCAAGTGTATGACTTACCACCTATTCAGATCGAAGTGACAGAACATAAAGTAGAACAGAAAGAATGCCCACATTGCCATTCTATCCAAGAAGCCCAATTTCCTTCGACAGTATCTCGTCCTGTTCAATATGGTCCAAATATAAAAAGACTGATTCCCTATTTAACGCATTATCAATGCATTTCTTTGAAGCGAACAAAAGAATTCTTTCAGGATTGTTTTGGACATTCTATAAGCGAAGGAACCCTGGTAAATCATACACAGGCTTTCGCTTCTCAATTGCAGCCATTCATAAAAGAAGTAAAGGAAAAGATTCTGCAGTCTCCTGTTGTCCATTTTGATGAAACTGGTATGCGTGTAGAAAACAAAACACAATGGTTACATACTGCCAGTACACCGGAGGTGACATTGCAACATATTCATCAAAAACGTGGAAAAGAAGCAATGGATGCTGGAGAAATCTTGCCATCTTTTTCTGGAATTGCGATGCATGATGGTTGGAAATCGTATGATGCGTATACAGATTGTCGTCACGTTTTATGTAATGCCCATCTCTTACGAGATTTACAAGGAATTATAGATAGTACTGGAGAACAATGGGCACAACAGATGCAGAAATTTCTAACGCAAGCGTTGACGATGAAAAAGCAATCCGAAGGTACCATGCCAAAAGCGACGCAAAAGAATCTGTTTATTATGTATCAATCCATATTGAAAGAACAACAGATTCTTTCCACGAAACAAAAGAAGAAAGGAAAGCAGACGCCTTCTCAAAATTTATGGAATCGCTTCGTCAAGTATTCTGACAGAATTCTAGCGTTTTTAGAACATCCAGCCATTCCATTTGATAACAATCAAGCAGAACGGGATATTCGGATGACGAAAGTAAAACAGAAAGTGTCTGGGACTTTCCGAAGTAAGAAAGGCGCAGAATCTTTTTGTCAGATACGAAGCTTTATGAGTACCATGAAAAAACAAAAACAATCGGTCTTACAAGCGATAAACCAAGTCATAGAAACTAGAACGGTTCCTTGGAATAACACGACTTCATAAGAGAATTTCTCTATTTGGCATAGATTCTTTCTCTGATTGGAGTATTTTCTTTTCATGTTTTCGAATCGGAAACATGTATTTGGCCTGTTTTTTTATTTGAAGAAGCTGAGTAGTTACAAAGAAATGTTGTTCTTCATTTTAAAATGGATGGCCAAGTTCAGTATGCAAATACATTGAAACAAATCAATATGGTTATGAATAATGCAGCGAAAGAATATAAAAATCATATTGCAGCAATGGGCCAAGATGCGACAATGACTGATAAACTTCTTGCTGAAAAGAAGAAGCTTGCAATTCAAATGGAAGCAGCCAAGAAACGTACAGCTATGTTACGTGCTGAATATCAAGCGATGTCTAAGGACACAAGTACAACCGCCGAACAACTCAATAAGATGTACGGGAAGTTGCTTGATGCAGAACGTGCTGAGACTTCTCTTGATCATGCAATGAAACGAGTGAATGAAGGCTTTTCTGAGCAAGCAATTGAAGCCAGAGAAGTACGTGGAACTTTACTGGATTTACAAGAGAATTCTAAAAAGCTTGAAGCGGAACAAAAGAAATTAACTAGCTCTTTCAAACTTCAAAATGCTGAATTAGGTCAAAATGCTAGTGAAGCTGATAAGTTGGAATTAGCACAGAAACAACTACGCCAGCAAATGGAAATGACTGATAGGGTCGTCCACAACTTAGAACAACAATTAAGTGCAGCAAAGCGTGTGTATGGTGAGAATTCTATCGAAGTGCAGCAACTTGAGGCTAAATTAAACCAAGCAAAAACGACAGTAAAGCAATTTGAAAACTCATTACAGAGTGTTGGGCGAAGTGGTTCACAAGCAGCGGATGGTATGGCGGAAATCAATAAGAAACTTGATATGAACAATTTAATGGAAGCCGCTGAAGTCCTCCAAGGAATATCTGAAAAGTTAATTGAAATGGGAAAGTCGATTGTAAATACAGCAATAGAGTTTGATGGATCACAGAGGAAAATTCAAGCTTCATTAGGGTTGACTGGGAAAGGTGCCGAAAACCTTCAAAAGATTGCAGTCGATACATGGAAAAAAGGCTTTGGTGAAAATCTTGAAGAGGTAGACAATGCACTTATAAAAGTCTATCAAAACATGAGAGATGTTCCGTATGACGAGCTTCAAATGGCGTCGGAAGATGTTCTAACACTAGCTAAAGTTTATGATGTGGATTTAAACGAAGCAACACGTGGCGCAGGGCAATTAATGTCACAGTTTGGTCTATCGACACAAGAAACATTTGATTTACTTGCTGCCGGTGCTCAAGAAGGTTTAAATTATTCAGACGAGTTATTTGATAACCTCTCTGAATATGCGCCTTTATTTAAACAAGGTGGTTTTAGTGCGCAAGAAATGTTTACGATTTTAGCAAATGGAACAAAAAGTGGTTCGTATAATTTAGACTATATCAATGACCTGGTGAAGGAATTTGGTATCCGTGTACAAGATGGATCTAAAGGTGTATCAGAAGGATTCGGTGATTTATCTGAAGAGACACAAAAAGTATGGAAATCATTCAATGAAGGTAAGGGAACGGCAGCTGATGTATTCAATGCTGTATTAGGTGATCTTCAAAAGATGGATGACAAAGTAAAGGCAAACCAGATTGGTGTTGCTTTATTTGGCGTGAAATGGGAAGACATGGGCGCTGAAGCTGTACTTAGTCTAAATAATGTACATGGTGGTCTTGGTGATGTAACTGGACGTATGGATGAAATGAAGAAACTTCAGGAAGAATCTTTGGGACAGCAATTTCAAAAAGCATTAAGAGAAACGCAGGCTGCGTTAGAGCCGCTTGGGAAAAAACTTGCTGAATTAGCTAAAGATGTTTTACCTCCGATAGTAGAGGGGATAAAGTTTTTAGTTGATGGTTTTACTAAATTACCAGAACCGATTCAAAATTTCACTTTTATTTTTTTAGGGTTAACGACTGTAGTAGGTCTTTTAGCTCCTATTATTGCAGCTGTAGTTGTATCATGTATAGCGTTAGGTACGACGATTGGAACAGTTATGCTTGTTATTGCCGGAATAGCTGCTGTAATTACAGGGATTATAGCGGTGATTCAAAACTGGGGTGCCATAACTGACTGGCTTTCTGAAAAATGGTCACAATTTAAAGAGTGGTTTGGCGAATTGTGGGCAGGTATAGTTCAGGCATGTAGCGATGGATGGTCTGCCACATTTGAATATTTTTCGGAAGCGTGGTCTTCATTTATTGAGATGATGCATGCATTTTTTGATCCGATAGGTCAGTTTTTTAGCGATTTATGGAATGGAATTTCTGATACGGCATCGGAAATTTGGACAGGTATTACTGATTATTTTTCAGAATCGTGGTCTTCGTTCATTGAATTAGCAGATAGTATATTGTCTCCTTTAGGTGAATTTTTCAGTGGATTGTGGACGGGTATTGTTGAAACGGCAACTTCTATTTGGGATCAATTAAAGATAGCTTGGCAAGAAACATGGGATACAATACTCACAGTTTTAAATCCGATTATCTCAGCAGTTTCCACAGTTTTAGAAGCAGGTTGGCTACTCATTCAAGCAGGGGCACAAATTGCATGGGCGGCAATATCTCAATATATTATACAGCCGATTCAGGAGGCGTATGATTGGATAAGTGCGCAAATTGGTGAATTAGTCACATGGCTTAGTACGCAGTGGGAACTTATAAAGGCTGCTGCACAAGTTGCTTGGGGCTTATTTAAACAATATATTACTCAACCTGTTCAAGAAGCATGGGATTGGGTTAAAGAACAGATTGGTACGCTTGTTTCTTGGCTAAATTCACAATGGGAAACAGTTAAATCATATACTTCTGCAGCATGGAATTTAGTAAAACAATATGTCATTCAACCAGTTCAAGAATTGTGGAATGCAACGAAAGAAAAATTGAATGATTTAGCGAATTGGATACTAGGTAATTGGGCCAAAATCCAATCTTATACACTTACTGCATGGAATCTAGTTTATAAATATATTATTGATCCAGTGATTTCAGCTTATCATTCTGCAAAAGAGAAATTCAATGATATGTACAATACGGCACGGGGAAAATTTGATTCTGTAAAGAATGCAGCGCAAGAAAAATTTGATGCAGCAAAGAGATTTATCATTGATCCGATAAAAGATGCGGTAGATAAAGTAAAGGGATTCATTGATAAAATCAAAGGGTTTTTCAGTGATTTGAAATTAAAGATTCCGAAACCGGAAATGCCTAAACTGCCACACTTCAGTCTGCAGACTAGTACGAAAAATATTTTGGGTAAAGACATTACTTTCCCATCTGGGATCGATGTGCAATGGCGTGCAAAAGGAGGTATCTTTACTAGACCTACCATTTTCGGTATGAGTAATGGTCAGTTGCAAGGTGCAGGAGAAGTGGGGCGAGAAGCAGTTTTACCGTTGAATAAAAAGACATTAGGTGAGATTGGTGAAGGGATTGCAGCAACAATGTCTACTGAACCAACTATAATTAATATCTATAATCCTTCAGTGAGGGATAATCGTGATATCGACCACATGGTCGGAAAAATAGATGATGCACTTGCTCAAAAAGGGCGTCATTCAAAAATAGGAATCGGGAGGACGACTTAATTGTTGGATATAGGAATCGATAATGAATTAGCAAGTAGTTACGGATTAGGTTTAGTAGATCGTCCAGTGATTCCAACTGCAAAACAAAAGGTAGAACACATAGAAATACCAGGGCGACATGGTTCACTTACAAAGAAAGGGGCGTATGAAAATGTCCCTTTTAAGGTGAAATTTAATATGTTGGAAAGGGAAAATATTAAACCTTTCATAAGACGTGCTAAACCTTGGTTGTTACAAGGGAGAACACTCTTTTTCACAGATGACGAGGTGTATCGGAAGATTCAGCATGTTGAAATGGGAGACATCACAACTGAAATTGAGGAACATGGTGAATTTGAAGTGGATTTCACTTTAGATCCCTTTGAATATACAGAGGATGTAAATCTAAAGCTTACCAAACCTGGTGTAATTTATAATCCAGGTACAATGGAATCTGATCCTAAGTTTTGGATTGTGGGAAATGGTACTTTCCGTATAACAATCAATGATGTCTCTTTTCAAATAAAAGATGTGAATGGTTCTGTTGTCATAGACTCAGAAATACTTGAAGCATATACCGATACCATATCAATGAATCATAAAATGGTTGGACAGTTCCCTATATTCAATGTAGGAGAAAATACAATAGAGTGGTCAGGAGCAATTCAATTTATGGAAATCAGGCCTAGGTGGAGATATAAATGATTACTTTATATAAACAAAATGAGACTGATTTTACACACAATGGCATAGGGGCTTTAGATAAAAATATGTATAACGCAACTGTTGAGGAAGAACTCAATGGTTTATTTTTATTTTCATTTCGTTATCCATTGTTTGCACCACATGGTTTGGAAATAGAGGGAATGAGCATCATGAAAGTTCCAACTCCTGATGGCGAACAACTATTTCGAGTAGCAGCCCCTAAAGTCAGTATGGGTGAGATTACAGCGCAATGTTATCACATTTTTTATGACTTAACAGAAAATCTAATTGAAGACATTTTTGCTGAAACAACAAATGGTAATGGAGCTATGAATCGTATGTCAGCAGGATGCCAATACAAGCATCCTTTTCAGTTTTATTCAGATATACCAAAGGTAGCCAGTGCACGTATTGTCCGGAAAAATCCTGTAGAAGCATTATTGGATTCTAGTCAAGACAATTCATTTGTTAATCGTTGGGGCGGCGAATTAAAACGAGATAATTTTGATGTAAAGATGCTACAAAATCGTGGTATGGATCGTGGGGTAGTGATTCGTCATAAGAAAGATTTATTAGGGTATGAAGGTAATGTGGATTGGAAAAGTCCCATAACGAGAATCATGCCACAAGGTTTTGCTGGGTTATTTCTTCCTGAAAAGTACGTGGATAGCCCACTTATAAATAAGTATCCTCATCCGAAAATTAAAGTGGTTGAATGTAAACATATTAAAGCAGCTATTGGTGAAAATGCTGATGACGAAGATGCTGTTCCATTAGAAGAAGCGTATAGATTATTACGTCAAGCAGCTAAAGATATGTTTACGATTCAAAAAATTGACCAACCTAAAGCAACTTATAACGTTACGTTTCAGGAGTTATCACAAACGGAAGAGTATAAGGATTATAAGCATTTACAGAGTGTTTATATGGCAGATACGGTTACGGTTGAGCATCAAGAAGATGGTATGGATATAAAGGCGAAGGTAATTGCTTATAAGTATGACCCAATAAAAAAAGAGTATCTAGATATAACCATTGGTAACTTCAAAGAATCTTTTACGGATGTTTCTGGTAGGGTTGACCTGGTACAAGAAGAGTTATCAAATATGCCAAGTTCGATTTTGGATGCAGCAAAAGCAAATGCTACAAGCCTTATTAATTCAGGATTCGGAGGACATGTCCGTATGTATCCAGATCGTATTTTAATTATGGATACGAAAGATGAAAGGAGTGCGAAAAAGGTTTGGCAATGGAACTTGAATGGATTAGGGTATTCTTCCACAGGTGTGAATGGACCATATGGAACTGCTATTACAAGTGACGGAAGAATTGTTGCTGATTTTATTACTGCAGGTACGTTAAGTGGGAATCTGGTGCAAGGCGGAGAAATAACAGGTTCAACATTACGAACTTCAGATAGTGTCAACTATGTAAATATTTCAAAGCAATTTATACGTTTGTATGAGTCATCTAGAACAAGGGTGTTTGTAGGGTATTACAAAAACAGTAGAAATGAAATACAACCAACTCTTATTTTAGGCGGAGATTCAGATTCCACAGGGGCAAATGGTGCTATTATGGTGTACCAATTCTCAGATACGAGCGTTAAGTCTGGTGGAATCGGAATGACAAAAGGACTCGAGGGCAATGGATACTTGAATGCAGCTTCTTTATACTTTTCACAAACAGGGAATGCGATGCTCGACGCTGATAAAATGATTGTCCTAGATGCCCAAAGTGAGATGAGATTTAAGGTTAAAGATCAATTCCGCTTTTATCGTAATGACAATTGGATTGCAAGTATCGGGGTTGCATCTGGAGGGGATACAGATATCATGCTCCCAAATGCGATCATACGCAATTCGAGTTGGGACAATGGGTATATCCAAGTGAAAACCGCTCTTGGGACATATTATCAAGGAGTAATTGCTTCAGACTTCAAAGTTTCTTCAAAAGAAACATATAAAACCAATATCCGTCCTATTACATCCAGCTTACTTGAAAAGGTAATGGAATGGGAAATGAAACAGTACAATTTGAAAACAGATATTCCAAAACTGTATGAGATGCGTATGAATCGTAAAGAAGGAGAGCCGACAATTACTACAGAGGCAATCCCTACACATTATGGTTTAGTTATTCCAAAAGAATCAGAGGAAAATGGTGTGGGGTTATATGGGATGATTTCGCAGACTGTTAAAGCATTTCAGGAGTATGTAACCCAAACAGATGCTAGATTGGAAGAATTAGAGCCATTAAAACCTAAAGGGAACGTAAAGCATAGGAATAGAATAAAACGTCAGAGAAGACCGTCTAGACACGTAAACAGAAGTAGCTAGAAAGAGGTGTAGTCATGCGAAATGAGGAAATTATGATAGATTTAGCAGATCCTGTGTTTACCAAAACCATTCGTTCTCGGCAGAATGACAAGAATGGATTAAAGCTTACGGTGTACGTAAGAGAAAAAGGGGAGAAGGTGGATTTAACAGGATATGTGGTTAAATATGAAGCGACAAATCATACAGGAGTATTCATTCGAGATGATGCTCAAATAGTTGATTCAAAAAATGGTGTGTTTTCCTATACGTTTACATCTCAAGCTGTTTCCACATCGGATGAGTGGACGGCTTATTTTGTGATGGAAAAAAGTACAGAGCGAATGAGTACACCAGACATCCGAATCCAATTACGAAGAGATGTAACAGAAGGAAATATCCAAATAGCAAACTATATTTCTGAGTTTGATGGAGCGATAGAACGGGTAAAAGGATATCGAAAAGAGCTAGATGAGGCGAACAAAAAAATAGGCGAGTTAAAGCCCTATATTCAAAGTCAGTTTGAGGCAACGAATCAGAAAATCAAAGAGATTACGCCGTATATAGACGAGCAATATCTGAAGACGAATAAAAAGATTGAAGAGCTAGCTGCCAGTATTGCGGCGAATGGTGTGGTGAAAAAAAGCGGTGATACGATGACAGGAGACTTGACCGTTCCGACATTGTATGCAGGAGCCAAAACGAAACAAGTGATTGTCGGGAGTGGGACAAATGATGTGTACATTGGGCATTCTGTTACGAAGAAATATTTGCAATTCAAAGATGATGGTACGCTTTCCTATAGCGGGAAGAGAATAGGTTTAGTAGAGGATATGGCGGAGGCGACCAAAACGTTCCTGCAAGGGTTTACGAACTTTAAAAATGGCTTTCGTTCCAATGGTAGTGGCAATTCCCTTTTTTATGGGGTAGATCCGTTTGGATTTAAGCATATACGAGGGCTTGTGGAAGGGGGGAGTACAGAGGCAGGGGTGGTGATTGGCTCATTGCCTGATTTTATGAAACCTACCTATTGGGCAACCATTACAGCAGTGTACGATACGACGGGTGGTGCAGCCTATTCTCCATGCGCAGTGAATATTACTTGGAACGGTGATATCATTTGTCAAACGAAAAGAAGTGCTTCCAGTTTTATTATTATCAATGGGATGTACCTGTAGGAAGAGCATGTGAAATCATAAAAATAAAAAACGGCTTTGTGAACAAGAGGGACAAGTGTCTCTCTTTTTTGGGAAAGGAGTTGAAAAACATGAGCATTGAAATTGGCGTACTGATTGGAGCATTATCACTCGCCATCAGCTATTTTGGCTACGCCCTGAATAAATCTAAATCCATCAAGGCAGATGGACAACAGAGTGCGGAAGTAAAAGCAGAACTGGGATATATCCGGAAAGGTGTGGATGATATCCGGATTGATCTGAAAGCAAGTGAAAAACAAATGGTAGCACTAGGAGAACGAGTCACGAGGGTAGAGGAAAGTACCAAACAAGCGCATAAACGCTTAGATACAATCGAAAAGGAGACGAATTAGACATGACAAAAGAAAACATTCAAAAACGATTACAAAATTGGAAAACATGGGTGGCACTTGCCTCCCTTCTGGGATTTATTTGTGCAAAGGCTGGGTTACTGGAGACAAAAAGTTTTATCGATGAAGTGTTACCGTATCTTTTCACACTTGGTGTCGCTTTAGGGATCTGGAGTGACCACGAAGGAACAGTACAAACAGACAAATAAAAAACAAAGAGAACGCATCGCCAATCGGTGGTGCGTTTTTCTATGGGAGGAGAAACAAAATGAAACGATTACTAGGGGTAACTGCAACATTATGTATGGTATTTTCACTTTCTACAAGTGTTTTTGCGGACAGAGTACTGCTGATACCTGATTTACCAAAACAACCCTATCGAAACGGTGTAGGTGCTTATGAAGGAGTGGTTGCCCACAGTACCGCAACACTAGAAGCACCGGCCATTAATATTCAAAAATATGAGACACGTACCTGGAGAAATGCATTCGTTCATTACGCAGTGGACTGGAATGAAACGATTCAGATTGCGGATACAAAATACATTGCGTACGGTGCAGGGCCAGGAGCCAATAAACGATTTGTCCATGTGGAATTGTGCGAGACGGCAGATTACGCCAAGTTTAAACGGAGTTATGAGAAATACGTAAAGCTGTTAGCGAAAATCTTAAAAGATAACAATCTGTCAGTTGAAAAAGGATTGTGGACACATAACGACGTGAGAAAGTATCTTGGCGGTACAGATCATGAAGACCCGATTGATTATTTACGTAGCTATGGTGTGTCAGAAACTCAATTTAGAAGTGATGTGCAACGGGCATATAACAATTCTAGTGTTGAAGTTTCTGTTCCGTCTAAACCAGAGGAAGCACCAATAGCAGTAACAGATGGGATTGCTTATATTGAAGGCTACAATGTGAATTTACGTAAAGGACCAGGTACAAGTTATTCTAAGATTCGTCAGCTGAATAAGCCTGAAGCGTATCAAGTGTGGGGAGAGCAAGATGGATGGCTCAACCTTGGTGGTGACCAATGGGTGAAATATAATCCAGCGTACATCAGGTTTGAAAAGCAAGAATCAGTAAATCCAGTTGTAGGGAAACGTGTGGTTTCAAAAGTTGATAACCTCAGGTTCTATCATTCACCTTCATGGCAGGATAGCGCTGTAGCGGGTACATTGGACGCAGGGGAAGGATTTACAATCGATGAAAAGGTAAGTGTGGATGGCTTCACGCAATTTAAAGTGCACAATTCGAAAGGGCGCACATACTATGTGACATCAAACAAAGCCTATGTGTATGTGAAATAGGGAAGAAAGAAAAAGGAGGTTTTCGCCTCCTTTTTTTTAAAATGAAACATTTCTTCAGGTATATCCTCTTTTATAATCCACTCTAACATATCAAGTAATAGCATGATGGTTACACCAAAAATAACTCCGAAACCTAATCCTAATAGTAGTGAAGTTTTCAAGTAATAGCCGATGAATAACCAAATGCCAGCTAACAGTAGTAATAAAAGTGCAATGGATAGTTTGAAAATCAATTCGTTCTCCCCCAATACAGGATATCTTATATTTAATTATAATGATTGAAGAAGATGAAGTGAATTAAAAAATGAGTAACAAGGAATCGGAAGAGATTACGAAATTTGGGGTGGGAAACAAATGTGGTACATATAAAAATGTCGAATAGTAGCTAGGTATAGGGGAGAATGTCATACAAATAGAAAGAGTTGGTGCATTATAGGTAGGGTTAACATAGAAATATGTTGTAAAATAAAAAGGTTCTTCTATCTGAAGAACCCAGTTTGTAGAACAGTATAAGATATATTATCCCCGTAGTTGTGTTCTATATTATTTTTATGTTAGGCCAAGGAAGAATATGATAATGAAAAACAGAATACATTTGACCAAGGTGTACTCTGATTCAGTGGTTTCTCTTGAACCACTTTATATATATGCAGAAAATTATGTTGTATAATTCAAAAAATAGAAAAGGCAATCCAGGGTGGTGAGTCTGGATTGCCTTTTCGTATAGAAAGAATCGTGTATAACATAACAGGAGCAGTTTAATATATGTAAAGATTTTTAAAAATATGTTTAAAATATAAGAGGGCGCCTTCCCCAGTTGAAGGCGCCTCTCACGTGGTGATTCTCTCGATGACATTTACAGTATATCCAACATTATTGAAAAGTAGAACTTTTTATTGACGCATAATTCTATATGATCTATATTTTATATAGGTTCTCTAATCTATTGCACAATGAAGAATCCGTCTCCTATTGGAGGCGGATTCTTTGTGTATTGTCAGAAATAAATAGCACCTTCGGAGTGAGGTGAAGGTGCTATTTGGGGTGAAGAAAATCGTTGATGTTTTCCTCGTGTAGTATAAGTATATGTAACAATGCATGAAAATATGCAAAAAGCATGCTAGGGTGGTGAACCAGAATGCTTTTTGGTATGTCATAGTGACGTTGTCCAAGGAGTTAGTACATGATATGCAGATGAGCGCAGGAATATGATAAAATGTTTTCGTTTCAATAAAAAAGAGCAATCTCAGGTTGGGAGAGAATGCTCAATCGCTTATTAAAACACTTTACGGAAGTCAGCACTATAGGTATATGAGTAATGAATCTGAAATAGAACAAAAAAACACCTTCTTCAGTTGAAGGTGTTATAAATGGAGGTAACGCTTTGAATCATAAATAGTATATCCACTAACGTGTTAAATTAGAACTCGTTATTGGCGGGTATATTTAAATATAGTATATTTTAACTATTCCATTTTATAATTGAATGGTTAACCTGCAAAGAGCCGTTTCCTTTTGGGAGGCGGATTTTTTGTGTTTACATATCCCAAAAATGTGTGATTTTCTTATTAGTCTCATGTATTCTTACGACTTTCATTATTTTTTGCATGGTGTTTGGCGATGGAATGTAATCTTTGTCATTGCACAATTGTCCGAGTGTATTTCGGTTTACCTTACTTATTTTTGAAAATTCTTGTATCGAGTAATCGTATTTAGCTAAAAATTTAGCAAGTTTTGTTTTGTGTCTGCCAATGCCTCTTCCCCACATATTTCATTCCCCCGATGTTCTTTTTATATCATCTTGTCCAAAATGCAAAAAGCTATACGCAGTTGCAAAAATAAATGTGCATATTGTCCAAGCCCTCCCCAATATGATGTACCAAGGTAAGAGAAGTTCCAGTTACCAAAGTAGCTATCAAGGTAGGAACAGGTGAATGTACCAAGGTAGGTATCATGGTACGTTTTGGATTTCTACCATGGTAGCTACCATGGTTCCTATCAAGGTAACGCTACCATGGTAATGGGTGCGTAAAGCGTTAGTTCACTTGCATTTTATATTCTGTTTATAAAGGGGCGAAAGAAATGAACAGCAAGATGGCATCATACGAAGAAACTTGTGAATATTGTAAATGTTTGTTATCCGAATGGTTGTTTTGGAGATGGAATGGAAAGAAGTATTGTTCAGAATCTTGTGCGGAATACGATAAAAAATAAATGAGGGAGCTGAGCGTATGTGGGAGACAAAACAAATTATTCCCTTTCGGGATTTCATGAGTGGGTCGTACAAAAAGAAAGAGAGACAAATACAAAAATATCATGCAGGGAGTCCGTTGGCTTTTCTTCATATGTCCGATTCCATGATACATACGTATTTTGCGTTAGGAATAATGGGAACAGTTTTAATCGGGGCAGTATTGCTAGAAAGGTATTTGATTCAAAATGATTATATTTCCGCAGCGAAATTTGTATCTGAAGGACTACATCATGGAATACGAATGGGTGGAATTGGCTTTGTTGCGTATGTTTTCATTCGCATTGTAATCATGTTCTAAGGAGAGATGATATGGAAATCATAAAAGAATGGCTTCATAGGAAGGCTTTAAAGCATCAACTCATTGATGTATTTAATAAGGCAGGATTATATAGGGAACATCAAACACGTGGAGGGAAAGTACCGATTTACCCTAAAATTCATGCTGTTTCTTCTTCAAAAGAAAGCGTGAAATATGTATTTACTATCCCAAACGGATTAGATCCAAAGACAATTGAAAAGAAATGGTTTTGTTTTCAGCAAATATTAGGGCAGAATGTAGTAATTGAGGGAGATATTAAAAGGTTTGTACTCCATATATTTCATTCGGATGGTGGTTTAAAACCATATAACTACAGTTACAAGCAATGGCAGCCGTTAGTAAAAGAATACCGTCTTCCTATCGTAGTAGGACGTGACCAGTTCGGAAAAATGATTATTTACGATATGGTGGATGCAAACACACCGCATCTTCTCATTGCAGGAGAAACAGGTAGCGGAAAAAGTAGTATGGTGCGAGTTATCTTGTCTACACTGATTCAAGGTATATCGCCTGATACATTACATTTGTATCTTGGTGATTTGAAGAATTCCGAGTTTCATTTTTTACGACGAATCAAACATGTAAAAGAAGTATGCATGGAAGAACACGAAATGAAGAGCATGCTTCAAAAAGTATGGAATGAAATCAGAGAACGTAGAAAGCTCGTGGAAGAATATGAAGTGGAT
Organism: Bacillus sp. FSL K6-2944; assembly: GCF_038005385.1. NCBI lineage: Bacteria > Bacillati > Bacillota > Bacilli > Caryophanales > Bacillaceae > Bacillus > Bacillus sp. FSL K6-2944. The sequence goes on from NZ_JBBOTE010000002.1 coordinate 325,747, forward strand.
CACATTGATGAGTATAACAAATTAAATACTGATAAACAGAAACCCTATATTCTCCTAGCAATTGATGAAGTAGCGATGCTACAAGATGAAAAAGAATGTATGACGATTATAGAAAAAATATCGGCAGTTGGTCGGGCATTAGGCGTCTATCTGATGCTATCGATGCAACGTCCAGATGCAAAAGTGTTAGATGGTAAATTGAAACTAAACATGACAGTAAGAATGGGCTTTAAATGTGCTGATGCGATTAATAGTAATATCATGGGTACACCAGGCGCAGAACACATTGAACAGTCAGGACAAATGATTCTAAAATTAAATGGACTCAAGAAAGTGCAAGCACCATATTTAGCATTAAACAAAGCGAAACAAATGATAGAACCGTATCGTGTACCAAAGGATAAATACATGATTTCAAATCAGCAACAAGAAAAAATTCCTGTGTTTGGAGTGTTGAACCATGAAGAGTAGAGATCAAGCCATTCTGAAAGATTTACGCCGTTTTCGATGCATGTCTCGTGATGATATTATTGATTTGCATTTTCAAGGACTCAAGAAAGCTGTTACGTGTTGTAATACAGTCATGAAACGATTAAGACGAGATGGGAGTGTGGATGTAAATGTGTCACAGCAACCATATATCTATTTTCCACAACCGAGTACGATTCGGAAAATGAGTCAAAAGATTCCGCATTTCCTCGGCATCGTGAACGTATATAAGCAACTTCTTCAGTACGAAAAGCCGAAAGTATTCAAAGTTGAGCCAAAATACGGTAAAGCATACATGGAACCTGATATTTTTACCATATGGCGACAAGCTCCTTTTTTCATAGAGGTACAGAATTCGGTCTACAGCAAGAAAGTTATGCAAGAAAAAGTAGATCGTTACGAATCCTACTTTCATAGTTTGGAATGGCAGCAAGAACCATGGCAACCCAAGAAATCCAAATACTTCCCTTCTCTCCTGGTAATTACAGATAGCCAGTATGACATCTACTCTCCCAATTTTCGCATATTTCAAACAAAATCGATGCATGATTTCATGAATCAAATGGCGATTCGGAATTAAAATGATTCGCCAATCATCTTTAGAAATAACGTATTCTGAGCCAAAATATCTTTCTTACGATTTGCAAGATTATGTATATCCCTAAAGCTATCGATATAGTCATAGACCATATGTTTAAACGTGCGTGTAAAATAGCCAATCGGATTTCTCATCAATGTACCGTTATGTTCGTATTCATGCGTTTTAGAGAACAGGACAGAAGAAGCATTCGCAAGAATGTTGTGGAAGATATCTGTATCCGCTAGTAAACTACATTTCTTTGCAGCTTTTTTTGCAATGTTCCTAGCATTTTTGAAAGACTCGTTAATCATTTTAGAATCAAAAGCATGTCCTAATTTCCCACGCATAGATTGTGGTACACGGTAATCGATGAAATCTGAATCCTGTTGAATAGGTTGTGAAACGTCCTCTTTACGTTTATTTATCTTTTTACTCTTTTGTTTTAAGGTTTTAGTAGTTGTTTTTGGGGTGTGACAAATTTCAGCATTTTTAGCTGGTTCAGGTGTGACAATTTGGTCTTCTGCAATGATTGATTGAATGATAATCACGTTACATGTCTGTCTCTTGTCGCTTTTACGTTTCATTTCGAGTTGTTTAATAATACCAAGGGATTCTAAGTATTGGCATACACGAATAACTGTTCTACGGCTAATATGAAGTGCGTCCGCAATGTTATTTTTGGTTTTAAAAGAAACACCAAGGTATTTAGCGGAATAGTGGTGTAAATGATCGAGTACCGCCATTTGGTTTTTATTTAATTTATATTGTTTCTTATACGCTCGCACAGTGTCATTTAATTCCTTGAGAGTTTGAAAGGATGCTAAGTTTTCATATGTTTCTACACTTGCAATAATAGTAATCACTGGTTTCTTTTTCATAACGGTTTGTCTCCTTTTTTAGAAACAAAAAAGCAACAGTATGCCACAAAATGTAAGCAAACTGTTGCGAGGAGACCCTTATGTACGATAAAATAAGGTACATGAAGAGTTACAGCAAGTGTTTGCCTAGTTATGGTAGGCGGACGGTTAATAAAGTGTGTCACCACTTTATTAACACGCTGTGCTCTTTTATTTTTTGTTAGTTTTATTTTGAATTTTTGAGGTAACAAATTGGTCACAAATAACTAGAAAAGTGTTGCCATTTATAAAATCAGGTAAAGCACAAAACAGCGTAATATAGCTGTTTGTTGCGCTTTTAGGTAATTTAAGTTTTATAGATAGTAGAAGAGTATATTCCATCGCATCTTATGAATGCGGAAGTGACGGCGGATATTATGACACTAGAATTTCCTTATGAGATAAAAGAGAAATTAGAGAAAATCGGAAATAAAATGAGCAATAGTATTACAAATAATTTAGATTGGTATTTGAAGTATGCCGAAGAAGAAATTATACCGAAAAAAACGTTTCCTTATCATCAAAACTTAGGTATTACAAAAGAAGAATATGATTTTATGATAGATAAAATGGATAATGCAGAATATATAAATACCAAAGACGGAAAACTCTTTTTTAAAAAGAAAGATCATGAAATTCAAATTCTCTCTGATGAAAATTTGAAGCTAATTAAAAATATTCGAATTGATACAGAGAAGAATACAATTAAAACTCCTTTGGGAGAATGCGAATATGAAGGTGAAATAAAGGCGTCGGATGAACAAAAAGCTACTGGTCCATGGAGTGGGAAGATGTGGACTTTAAAAAGCGATGGATTACTTTATCATTTTTCATTAGGAAAGTTAAAAAACATAAACAAATCTATCATTTACATTTCAATAAAAGGTATATATAAAGATAGGATTATCAATACAGAAGAAGCAGTTGAATTTCACTCGGTTTCATAAAGAATCAAAAAAATCACCTTACTTGTTAAAGTAAGGTGATTTTTTATTAAATAAACAATCCAGCGATTGTCGCAGATAAAATAGAAGCAAGTGTTGATGCAAATAGCATTTTCCAACCAAATTTAGAAACAACGCTTCCTTGCTTTTCAGAAAGGGCACGGATTGTACCAACGATTGCACCAATTTGGCTAATACTTGCGAAGCTAATTAAGAATACTGTAACGATTCCAACTGTACGTGGAGCTAATGTTGTAGCTGTGTCTTTTAAATCAAGGATTGCTACAAACTCGTTTAAAACAATCTTCGTACCCATAATACCACCAGCTGGGATAATATCTTGAGTTGGAATACCCATTAAGAATGCGAATGGAGAAAGTACGTAACCGAAGATTTGTTGTAAAGTAACAGCATGTCCCATTGCGCCTGAAGCTGCACTAATTACGTAGTTTACAACTTCCATCACACCGATAAAGGCGATCATTAATGCGGCAACGATACCAGCTACTTTTAAACCATCAAGCGCACCGTTAATCATTGCGCCGATAAAGCTGTCTCCGAATAGAGTTCTATCAAATTTCTGAATCACTTCATCTTCTTTCTTCGTATCAACTGGTGTTAATAACGAACAAACGATTAAGCTTGAGAATAAGTTTAGCGGAAGAGCTGCTAGTACGTATTTTGCATCTAACATCATTACGTATGATGCTGTAACAGAAGCAGAAACGGAGCTCATCGCAGAACAACAAATGATAAACATACGGTTTTTATTGAAATGCTGTAAATCGTTTTTAATAACGATTAATGCTTCACTTGAACCGAAGAATACAGAGTTTACTGCGTGGAATGACTCAACGCGTGGTAAACCAGTAATTTTTGAAATTGCACCGCCGACAACGCGAACGATGAATGGTAAAACACCTAAATAACTAAAGATTGAAAGTAGTGCTGAGAAAAATACGATGATTAATAATACGTTTAAGAAAAAGACAAAATCTCTGTGAATTCCATTAAAGAGAAAATCGACACCTGTCGTACCAAGTTTAATTAGTTTGTTGAAAACTTTACTAATGAAAATAATGATTTGTTGACCAATCTTTGTAGCAAACATAAACCAACCGATTAAAATTTGGAAACCAATCATAATTGCAATTGCACGGAAGTTGATTTTACTTTTGTTGTTTGACAAAGCAAAACATAAACCTAACACGGCAAGAATACCGATAATGCTCATTACATATTGCATGTAGTTGCCCCTTTCAGAAGTTCGTATAAAGTTTGTACATAAAACGCTCGTTATATTACTAAAAATAAAAGAACGAGGTTTTATGTCATACGTAAGATGTCTGACCTTTTAGAAAAATAAAAATAAAAAAAGACCCATATGGATTCACTTTCATCTATGAGAGAAAGCTAATCAATATGAGTCCTTTTTTGCGCATAGGCTAATATTCATTAGTTTTCCCCATAGTCCAGCAATTTAAGGTTGCCGGGTAGAAACTCTCGATCCATATTATCAAGTATATATGAGGTAACATCGTCCGTATTAAATTAGTAGTAGCGTAACATTAACAGAGAAGTATCGTCAATAGCTTTTTTTCTTCCAATAGAAAAAGACCATATAAGTATGATAAAATGTAACGCAGTGTTATGAAAAAGAGAGGTCGGAAAATGAGTACTAAAATGACGCCACCAGTTGAGAAAAACGAGTTTATAGATGTAGTATTTGAAGATTTAACACATGATGGTGCCGGTGTTGCGAAAGTAAAGGGCTATCCTATTTTCGTTAAAAACGGATTACCAGGTGAAGAAGCGCAAATTAAAATTATTAAAGTGAAGAAAAACTTTGCATTTGGTCGTTTAATGAAGCTTCATACAGAAAGTCCATATCGTAAAGATGCTGAATGCCCAGTATATAATCAGTGCGGCGGTTGTCAGCTTCAGCACTTAACTTATGAAGGACAATTACAAGCGAAAGAAAAACAAGTACGTGACGTTATGCAGCGTATCGGAGGACTAGGTGATGTTCCTGTTCATCCTGTACTTGGCATGAAGAATCCGTGGGTATACCGTAATAAAGCACAAGTACCAATCGGAGAACGTGAAGGCGGACTTGTAGCTGGTTTTTATCGCCAAGGAACGCATGACATCATTAATATGGAATCATGCTTAATTCAGGCAGAAGAAAACGATACATTAATCCAAGAAGTAAAACGTATTTGTGAAAAGCACGGTATCACTGCGTACAACGAAGAGCGTAACAAAGGAACACTTCGTCACGTAATGGCTCGTTACGGACAAGTAACAGGGGAAATTATGCTTGTCTTCATTACGCGTACAGCAGAATTGCCGAACAAAAAAGCAATTATTGAAGAAATTGCAGCGAAATTCCCAGAAGTAAAATCAATTGTTCAAAACGTAAATACGAAGCGTACGAATGTAATTTTCGGAGACAAAACGACAGTACTGTACGGATCAGAATACATTTATGACTTTATCGGTGACATTAAATTTGCGATTTCAGCACGTTCATTCTATCAAGTAAACCCAGAGCAAACGAAAGTGCTTTACGATAAAACGTTAGAATACGCAAAATTAAATGGTAACGAAACAGTAATCGATGCCTATTGCGGAATCGGATCAATCTCGTTATTCCTAGCGCAAAAAGCGAAAAAAGTGTACGGCGTTGAAATCGTCCCAGAAGCAATTGAAGACGCAAATCGAAACGCAGCACTAAACAACATGACAAACGCTGAATTTGGCGTAGGAGAAGCTGAAGTAGTTATTCCAAAATGGTACAAAGAAGGCGTAATCGCCGACACAATGGTCGTAGACCCACCGCGTAAAGGCTGTGACGAAGCATTACTAAACACGATCATCGACATGAAGCCAAACCGCGTCGTATACGTATCATGTAACCCAGCAACATTAGCACGTGACTTAAAAGTACTAGAAGAAGGTGGATATAAAACACAGGAAGTACAACCTGTTGATATGTTCCCGCATACGACTCATGTGGAGTGTGTAGCTTGGTTAAGCCTTGATATATAGGGGTTTTATAATAATTGTTGATGGGTTTGACCACGGTTTGACCACATCAACAATTATTTTATGATTTTAACGCCTCACTTAGCGCTATAGTGGCACTTTCTTGCATATCTAACGTAACATGACTATAGGTGTCCAATGTGGTCTTAATGGAATTATGTCCTAATCGTTCACTTACGATTTTCGGATTAATACCTAATTTAAGAAGAAGTGTGGCATGAGTATGTCGTAAGTCATGGAATCTAATTTTAGGAACTTGTGCTGTTTTTATAAACCTTTCAAAGACAGTAGTTAATGTTCTTGGATAGATTGGCCTACCATCTTCTCTACTGAAAACTAAGTCATTATCTTCATAAGCTTTACCGATAGCTAATTTAAATTCATTTTGTTTTGCTTTATAACTTTTCAACTCTTTACATAAGCTTTGGTCAATGGAAATTAAGCGTTTAGAACCCGATGTTTTCGGTTCTGTAAATCGAAATCCTAATTCATCGTAAATTAGAGTTTCAGTCACACTAACCTTACCTTCAATTAAATCTACATTTTTCCACTTTAAGCCTAGCAATTCACCTCTACGCATACCGGTATTAAGTGCAAGTAAAAATAAATGATAGTAAATAGGATTGTCAAATTTAGCGTATGTTAAGAAGGTTTTCGTTTCCTCAATTGACCACGTATTATTGACCACTTTTCGTGGGCGAGGGATTTCTACATGTTCAAACGGGTTTTTATATAAAAGTTCCCATTTAACAGCATCTTCTAATGCCCCTTTTAAAACGATAAAAATATACTCAATGTATTTAGGAGATAATTCTTCATCGATTAGCGATTTAACAAATCGTTGTCCATGTAGAGGTTTTAAATCTTTCAGTTTATGCGAACCAACTACAGGAATAATCCTACTGTTCACAGCTCGTCTATAATTAATGAATGTAGTATCTCTCACTCGTTGCTTAGCTGTGTTTTCAAGCCACTCCTGTAAATATTCACTGAGAGTAAGATTTTTATCATCAACTAGACTCCCAGTATTAAACTGATGAATAAGTTCATTACATGCTCTTTCGGCTTCTTTCTTTGTTTTAAAGCCTGATACTGTTTTTTGTTTTCTTTTGCCAGTAAGAGGATCTCTTCCAATATCAATTGTAAATGACCACTTTTCACCGCGTTTTCTAAAATATCCTTTCATTATCCATACCTCCTTGAACTAATAGTATTCGAATAGTATAAATAATTCCAGTATTAGAAAAAGGAAAAAGTAACTCAGATGAGTTACTTTATGGTAAACTATATTCAACTGTATACGTCGGGTGGCTGGTTGCTATCCTTTCTCTTTATTTTAGAGAGAAAGGAGGTGACCCTTATGATGGAATATTTACTTTCTTTGTCTCAGGATTTACTCAAGGTATTCCTAACTATAGTTGTTACAGCTTATGCAAATAAGTTTGCTAACAATTTGTTTAAGAAAAGTAAAAGAGCCACCCCTCGCCGTCAGAAGCAGGGTAGCTCTAGAAGAAAATAAATAGCAACCTTACCACCTGATGGCGGCAGTTACTGAAGAGATGTTACAGCATCTCTTCTTTTATTCTATGCAATTCAGATAAGTGTCATACTCAATATATAGTAAATATATATTCACTATACAATGGTGATTCTAGTGCCTATATTACCATAGTCATATTTTTTGGTCAACGCAAATAGCGGGGATTGAGAATAAATTTATAATGGTCCACAAAATAAAGTTTCATGGTAAAATATATGTATCCATACTTCTAAGTCCGCACATGTTGCGGGCTTTTTTATTGATATAAAATCAGTATTTTAACCAAAAAAAAGACACCCTAAGGTGCCCTCATATGACTTGATAACCACTTTAATTTTAATAATATGTATCTCGCAAATATAATTTTACCATATTTATCTATATAGTTTGTTGAGAAATATGAATCAAATCAATATTTCGTTACTTCATTACTTTTTATTTTTATATCATTAGCTTCTTTTATTTTTTCTGATTGATTTTTTATTTCATTTGTAATTGAGATATCTATGTTACCCTTAGCTTTTTTGTATTCTTGTTGCAAAGAGTTAACATTTTGATTAAATGAAATCAAACTACCAGTTGGAGAGCTAACTTGTTCATTAAGTGCAGTAATAGTACTGTAGATAGTTTTATATTCGTCATATACGTCTTTGTATAAATTAGGTTGTTCTTTAGCAGCCTCTGATATTAATTTCAATTGTTGTCCCATCTCAGTATAGATCATATCGGCGCGTTTAATCATTGGATCAGATTCTGTCTTTTTTAAAGTAAGCTCTGTATTAAAATCTTTTTGGTTTTTAATTGCGCTAGACCATGTTTCAGAATAACCAAATAAGACTAATGTAGAATACATTTCAAATGATTCAAGATCGTTATAGAAATTAGCAGCGGCCATTAAATATTCACTCTCTTTTTTCTTCTCCTCAGCAATAGCTTTATGTTCATTTTCAATGCTCATCGTGATAAAAATCATTACAAATAGCACTATAAATGAAGTAATGGCTGTTCCGAAAGATATAGCAGATTTCATAAAAAATGGTTTTGTTTCATTGTGTTTCTTCTTGTTAATAAATCCTATAACTAGAAAGATCAATGAAGCTATAAATGCAATAATGCTGAACCAAGCTAACGTTCCTCCTACAGCTTGTCCAAGAACATATCCTGTTCCATATTCTGAGTCTCCAAACTTAATGCTATTATAGAGTCCTCTAATGAATAGTAGGGTTAGTATCCCTATACTAATTAAAATAAACATTTTATTAGATATTTTCATTCTTAATCCTCCAAAAATATAAAATGTAAGATTTCTGAAATTAGCATAGCAAACATAACATTAATAAATTGTCATATTATGTCGAATAGACAAATAAAAAAAGAGAGCAAACAGCCCTCTTGCTTAAATTGTAAAAAGATGAATATTTTACAATTTGAAATTGGAAATGATTTCTTTTATGATGAAATCAAATCATAGTATGTCTTTATTGTTTTGTAACATTTTCACGTATAAGGAAACCTGTTTTGCAAAACGCCCTTGTTGACGCCCGTCAAGCTCCTCATAAGCTCTTTGGATATCATTGAATAATAATTCTAATAACGCATCTTCTTTTCTGTTCTCAAAATTAAGAAGAGCGTCTGTGGAGGTGTTGAAATACGACGCAAGTATCTTTAAACTTTCAAGGTCAGGTTCATGACGGTCGGTTTCCCAATTCTTGATTTGTCCGCGCGATAAACCTGTTCGCTCAGATAATTGCTCTTGCGTTAAATCAAAAGACCTTCGTAAATGTTTAATGTTTTGTCCGACTGTAGTTTTCATAGTTTGAGTATAATAATCGCCTTATTACTATACCATAATTGGTCGATACTCTGACTTTTAAATTTATAATCGGTATTTTTACAGACTTTTAAAAAATACATAGACAAACATTTGTTTGGTGGTAAAATATTCATATAGGGGGATTTGTTTGATGTTATGCAAAATTACATATTTCATTCTGTCGAACATGAAAAACGTTGCTACAGAACAGTTTCTCAACTTTCTCAATATTTTTCAGATAACAATTCGCCCGAATTTTGGGAAATTTATGTTATTATGATAATAAAATACACGGAACGAAAAAAAGACTCACAGCGTGTGTAAGAGTGATTTGGCCCACTCTTACACCGTTCGCCCGACTTACAAGGGGGAACATCTGCCATAAGTCTCTTTTCGGTTACTACACGAGTAACACTTACATTATAACATGCCGATATTACTAAATCATTACTATGGTATGATTTTCCTGTTATTAGATTTGAGAAAAAGCGAAGCGTCTTTGTTCCAAATAGGAGGAGCAAAAATGAAGAAGTTAATGAAAGAGGTACGAGATTTTATTGATTCCAACAATATGGTTAGAAATGATTTAGCTACAAAAGTAGGGGTTAGTAATACAACACTCGGCAATGGACTAAACGGAAAATTCGAAATGAAATTTGAGAATTTTTTAAAGTTATTAAATGAAGTCTATGATAACCAAAAAGAAATTAGATTGAAAATAAAAAAATTCGCAATGAAATGCACAAGCGATTTAAATGTGAAAAAATCTCTTTTTTATTGTCAAGCAGCTGGGGAATATGACACTATTCAATATTTAATTAGAAAATATAAAGAAAACGAAAATTTACAAAGATATATTGATGTGTATGAACTTTTCAATAAGAGGAATCGTAATGAAGCACGTGGACAAGAATTAAGCAATTTGGTTAATGAACTGACGAAAATAGAAGATGTGGATCGTCAAATACTTATCGAAATGTTATTAACGGTGTGCATGTATGACCATGGGAATTATAGCGCAATGCTTCCACATGCTGATAATGCTAGAAACGCAATACCAAAAGTAAAAAATAAGTTTATAAAACAATGTGTAGAATTATATTTTTATGAGCGTCAAGCCTACATACAGCTTTTAAATAATAATATTAGTGAAAGCCGTAGAATAGCTAATAAAGTCGTAGAATCAAGTTTTAACGCTTTAATCACAAAAGCCACAGCATTATGTTGTATTGGAGAGTCTTATATATTTTCGGGAGAAATTTTTAAAGCTGAAAAGTACATCTTAGAATCTATTAGTTTATTAAAAGAAGTATCTTCTGCACAGAAAACAAGAAAATACAAATCGTTTCATACAACATTAGCTTTCCTTTACATAGAACATAACTTCAATCTCGATAAAATTGATTTTACAAAAATAGATAAAGCTGAAATTGCTTTTTTTGAGGCGAAATATGGTGATCGAACCCTTGCTATTAAGTTGTTAAATGAGTTATTAGAAGAGAATGGTAAATTAACTGGTTTCCAATGGTATTATTACGCTTACGCTAGACCAGAAAAAAGGACAGAATATCTTAATAACGCGTTGCTAGAACTTGCTAGAAATGGTAATATATATTATATGCAGGCTATTCGTGAAGCCTTAACGAAAGAGCAGGTGAGTTAAATGAAAAAAATTATTGCGACAATAATCTGTACTTTTGCCTTGTGCACATTAGTATACAAAACGGATACAAAAGTTAGTGCTAATTCAAATGTTACACCTACAATTCAATATATGATGACTGATCCCGGTGGGCTTTGAGCTTAAAATGGGTGATTTTAAAAAAGACGCTACTTCGGTAGCGTCTTTCGTGCATTATAGGCTATAAAACTTTTTAAGGAAGTAGTTAAAAGTTTTACATTTGTGAATTATTCACAAACTACACAGATAAAAACGGGGGTTTTAGGGATGAAAAAAGAGAACCTAGAAAATGTAACAGCAATAGAAGTATTGGAATTCGAATCACAATTATTAGATATTATGAAAGCAGCGCATGAAGGTGATGAAAAAGCACTAGAAATTATGTCGAGAATGAAACAGGCGATCGTTAGCTTCTAAAGCTATCAATCGCCTGTTATTTTCATTAAGTCTTTAAATAGTTTCATAATTTCTTTTTGTTTTTCTGGGTCTTTTTCTCTAAATTGAGTTATTAATTCTTCGAATTCATCTTGAGCACTTGCGTTAGGATTTTTTTCATCAGATTCTCCAAGTACGTAAGCTACAGATACATTTGCTAATCTAGCCACTTTAATTGCCATCTCTTTAGATGGTCCTTTTTCATTATTAATATTTTCCCACATAGATATAAGAGGTTTACTTACTCCTAATGCTTCAGAAAATTCTCTTTGACTCATTTTTAATATCTCAGTCCTAATTTCTTTTACCCTTCGACTAATCAATTCGTGATTCATTTTAAAATTCTCCCCCTCTACAAAATATAGATACTCCGCTATTGTAAGTTACTGTATTAGTAATACAGTAACTTTCTATATAAAATGTAACAGAAAAGTTAACTCTAAGACAACCTTTTGAAAAAAATAAAAATTAGGGTTTACTTTAAGTTAACCTTTGTGTATACTCAAATTAACGAATTAAACAAAGGTGATGACATGATAAAACTTAATACAGAGAAGGTGAAAGCCTTAAGAGAACAACACGGTTATAGTCAACATTTTGTAGCCAAATACCTAGGTTATACACATAAAGGTGCTTATTCCCTACTGGAATCTGGTGATAGACAACCTAGTGTATCTAAATTAGGAATGTTAGCTAAGTTATATGAAATAAAAGTGGATGATTTACTAGTTGGTTAACTAATAGTTATCTTATTTTTTTAGCTAAAGGTTAACTTTAATTTAACCTAAGGAGGGAAACAAAAATGAATCAATCACAATTTCTACAGCATCCAGTAAGTGAGTTTGTTTTTATGGAAGGAAATCAAGTGGTTACCGATAGTTTAACAATGGCCCAAATGTTTGGAAAAGAACATAAAAATGTAATTCGAGATATTGAGGTCCAGATAGAAAAATCGATTGAAGCAAACGAAACAGAATGGGGGCAGCTCAACTTTGAGCATACCCAATACCAGCATTATCAAAATAAACAATGGTATCCAAAGTTCAATCTTACGGAAGATGCATTTGCAATTGTTGCAATGAGTTACATAACACCAGAGGCAATGAAAATGAAAATTAAATTCTTACAAGAGTTCAAGCGAATGAAAGAACACATCCAAAAATTACAGCAACAACCTAAAAGTGTTGAGGATGCGATTATCTACAGTATGACTGAACTAAAACAAATAAAATCACGACAAGATCATACGGAAGAAGAAATGAACAAAATGAAACTTTTAGTAGATAACGAGCTTTGGCTTACTGAACAAAACAAAGGTGCTGTTCAACGAAAAGTGAAACAACGTGTTTTCGAACTAAGAAAAGAAGGTTATGATAATGCATCTTATCAAGGGGTGTATGGAGCATTGAAAAGGCATTTCGGGGTAGCTAAATACGATAAAATACCACGAAAATATTATCAAAATGCAATGAAATTCATTTCTGGATGGTATCCGCCTGAAAGACCTAACTTATTCGATGATCATGTTTCTTAATTGCAAAATTAAAGTCTTATAAAAAGAAAGGAAGATATAAAAAATGAAGAATTCAACAGTTCAAATAGCGTTGGCAATTACAAAATTTTCAGCTCAAAAAGGTTGGAGGGATGAAGAGTTTTGGGAAGCTATTGAGTTACTTCGTTTCAACAAAGAAGATGAAAGGCAAACAACTGTAGAAAAGCTAGATAGCATTCCAGTCACTAATGATAGCACCAAGGATTATCCGATTATGTTAAACGTGACACACCTAGAAGAAATATTAGGAGTAGCAAAAAGAACAGCTTACGAGATTATGGATCAAAAGGGTTTCCCTTTAGTGAAACTTGGGAGAAAAAAAGTAGTTCCAAGGGATGCATTCTTTAATTGGTTAGAGAAGGGGGTGTCAGCATGATGGAAGATACAACATCGTTAGTAGTATTCGCAATGTTTATCGCATGCAGTGTGTGGTTGCTTTACATTACTTATGAACCGATAAAACGATGGGCTTGGAGTGACGTAAAACAAAATAAAAAGACCCATAGCAGTGGGTCCTTTGCAAAAAAATAAGTTGTTATAAGTATATCACGGAAAGTAGGGAAATAGTACATGGATTTAATTGAATATCAAGTGCTATTACCTAATAAGTTTTGGGATTTAGCAAAGAGCAAAGAAAATTTAAATCAAATGATTGAACAGTATTTCAAAATTGGTTATCCGCATTATGAAATTCAACAAATTATTAAAAGCGGACAAGCATATGTGGCGGTTTGTACGAGGAGGTAAATATAATGGCAGAAGTTAAATGGATAAAACTTTCAACAAGTATGTTTGAGGATGAAAAAATACGTTTAATTGAGAGCATGCCTGAAGCTGATACCCTATTAATTATATGGATTAGATTATTAGCGCAAGCAGGGAAAACAAATGCGAGTGGGTACATTTTTCTTAGTAAAAACATTCCTTATTCTGATGAAATGCTTGCAACTCTATTCAATAGACCAATTGCAACAGTAAGGTTGGCACTTCAAACATTTCAGCAATTTGGAATGATTGAGATAACAGATGATCAGTACATTTGTATTTCGAATTGGGAGAAGCATCAAAATGTTGATGGCCTAGAACGTGTAAAACAATTAAATGCAGAACGGAATAGAAAGTACCGGGAGCGTAAGAAACAACAGCAATTATCATTAGAAAACAAGTCTAATGATAATGACGTTCCCGTGACGTCACGTGACGGTACAGATATAGAAGAAGATAAAGAATTAGATATAGATAGAGAAAAAGATAAAAAGAAGAAAGAAAAACCGTCCCGTCACAAGTTCGAAACTTGTGACACCAATGGAGCTAAGTATTTGTTTGAGAGAATTAAGGGGAATAACCCTAAACAAAAAGAACCAAACTTTGATTCTTGGGCAAATGATTTTAGGTTGATGCGCGAAAAGGATAACCGTGAATTAAAAGAGATTAAAGATGTGATTGATTGGTGCCAAGCTGATCCATTCTGGCAAGGTAACATTTTATCTCCTAAAAAGCTACGTGAAAAGTTTGATCAACTAACTATTCAAATGAATTCTAAAAAAGGAGTGAAAAACAATGATCCAATTGCAAGCAACGGAGCAATTTACTACAACGAAACTGAATTTGACTTCTAATCTATGTGAAGTTTGTGAAGAAAAAGGCATTAAACAACGAACAATGATATTTCAAGGTGAGGAAGTTTGTCCTAAGTGTTATTTACAAAAAGATCACGATAGATTGTATGCGGAATGCAACAAGTATTACAAAGGCGAAGAGGAACGGAGAAGAAAATCTTATTTTCATAATCATAGTTTAATCAGTGACCCAACAATCATGAATGCAACATTTGATAATTTTATACCTGAATGTGACGAAGAGGAGAAAAATAAAGCTCAAGCCGTAAAACATGCTCATAACTTTATAAGTGATATGAAATATACATTAGTAGCTTCTGGAGATGCAGGAAGAGGAAAAAGTCATTTAATGCATGCCATAGCTGAAGAAATAAATGAGAACGGAACGCAAACTGTGTTGTTTATAAGTGAGAGTGTTTTATTCAAAAAATTAAAAGCTACATTCAAAAGAGATTCTGAGTTATCTGAGGATGATTATTTGCAAAAAATAATTGATGCAGATGTAGTGATTTTTGATGATTTCGGTTCAACTTTAGGTGATTACAGAGATATAAATTTAAAAGCACTAGAATTTCACAATAAAAAAGGAGAAGGAAATATTACCGATCTCCAAAGAGCGACTAAATATATGAATGATACTTATATGACAATTTTTGATGGTAGACAAGGGAAGGCAAATGGAATTGCTACAAATTTAGTAGGTGCAGCAATCACGTATTGTTATGACCAAAGAATCACATCTAGGATACTTGGTTGCAAATCAGCCATGACATTTAAAAAAACACCTGATAGACGTAAGAAAGCCTTGCCATTTTAATAAGTAAATTTATTTAAAACAAGGAGGAATAAAGATGTGCGCACTATGTCATGATACAGGGATCATTTGTAAAGAAACTTATCCAGGTGTAATTGAACGGAATGGTTGTAATTGTGCAATAGCAATACAGCAGCAAGAAGACAACGATAAGCGTTGGCAAGCATGGTTAATCAAATTTGAATCAATGAAACAAGATTTAGAAAGAAAAAAACAACAAAAAGCTAGTTAACAAGGGGGAGCAAGTTATGAAAAATACAGGTGTTACAAGAAAAGTGGACGAGCTAGGTCGTGTAGTAATTCCAGTAGAGTTACGCAGAACTTTGGGTATTGCTGAAGGGACAGCATTAGATTTTCATGTTGATGGGGAAAAAGTCGTTTTAAGAAAACAAGAAAAGTCATGTTTTGTAACTGGTGAAGTATCTGATTCCAACATCGAATTGTTAGGTGGCCGAATGTTTTTAAGTAAGGAAGGGGCACTTGAGTTACTTAACTCTCTTGAAAAGAGTGTGAAGGAACATGCCTAAACAATTGAATATTTTCGATGTGGAGCCAGCAATTTGTGAATTTGATGTAATGAAAGCAAATGTGAAAAGAGGAATGGGACGGGTTACATATGCAGATGTACGTGTCCAAGTTCCAAGAAATGCAAAGGGTACGGATGAATTACCACGCACAACTAAACAAGATGATCGCTATGACATCTTTGAACAATATGTAATGGCAATTTGGAGATTCCAAAGAGCTGTAGATAAGTTTTTCAATTGGGATACAGCTGAAGAATTGTGTAAGGCAGCAAGGGATAAAAAAGAAATAATTCCGGTGCGGGTTTATTTAGGAAGTGGCTTTAAACCTGATGTTGTCGAGTACATGCGTTAGTAAAGGGGAGATGGACATATGAAAAAAATAGAAATTGATGTTAGCAGCAACAAACTTTTAATAGTGAAGGACGGAAATGTTACAGCAGTAAATCCACCAATGAGCGGATTCGGTGAGCAAGTTGCGGTTTGGGTAAACGGTAAAATTGATCGTGTGGATACTAAGTTTACTGAAAAGATAAAATAATCATTTTTAGAAAGTAGGTTCGCTTATGAGTGTGGCAAGAAATCATGAAGCGATGAAGGAATCACGTTTAAAAATATACATCGCTTTAGAAGAAGTTAACTTCATTTGGGATGAAAGAGATGTAGTACGTTTTCGTGAAATGTGGAGTCAAGGTATGAGCTTACCGAAGATGGCCAAAGCGTTAAGGAGACACCAAGCGGAAGTTGCGCTTCTTGTAATAGATCAAGCTGATAAGTATTTAATTGAAAATCGTCCGATAGGATTAGGGATTTGCTAAATAGGAAGGGGAAATCAAAAATGAACATTATGGAAAATGGTGTATTAGAAGCAACTAAATTAATGAGTGAAGCAAAAAATGAGGATCAAGTTATAAATGAAGCTACAGTTTTACAGATTGCAAGTATCTTATCGATTGATGAATTAAATGATTATCAGGAAGCAACTTTACGAACTTGGAATAACAAAACTGATTTTGGAGGACGAGTTTCAAATGCAGCTTTAGGACTTACAGGCGAAGCTGGTGAAGTTGCCGATATTGTTAAAAAAGCAATTTATCACGGACATGGTTTTCAACCATCGCATTGTCCAGGAGAAGAGGACGGAAACACTTATAAATTAGCCTTAGAGCTTGGAGATATTCTTTATTATTTATCAATTATGGCGCACGAACTGGGATATACGTTACAAGATATTGCTGAAATGAATATTGCAAAATTAGCTAAGAGATATCCGGATGGATTTAGTCGAGAAGCAAGTCAAGCACGTGTAGATGTAAAGTAAGACAAAATTTGAATTTTGTACAAAAGTAGGTGGTTATTGTGGTTTTAGAGATTAGTGGTGTTGATTGTGTCATGTACAGCGACCGTATTGAAAAACTTGTGGTAGACACATCAAAAGATGATGTTTCGATTTATCACGATGGTGAATTCACTTATGCAAGTAACGATACAAGTGGCGAAATGATTGTTATTGAAAAAGGAACATTGAAGATAAAAATTAAATAAAAGCGTTATTTGGTCGGAAAGGAGGGTTTTAAAAGATGATGGGATTTAATCCGTTTCACGAATGGTGGAAGAGAGATGGTTATGTTTCATGGCCAGCGTATTTAATGTGGGTGCCATTTATAACAATAGTGATTGTAATAGCGTGGATAGTTATTACAATTGGTGGACCTATGTTGGGATTACTTCAATGGATAAAAAATAAAACAAAAACGCTATTTTATTAGAAAAGGAGAATGGATATGTCTCTAGTAGGGAATTTAAAGGAAATCCAAGAAAAAGCCATCGATGAAAAGGTATTGGAATTTGCGGAAGAAATGGAAATCGTAATAACAAAAAGTGCCGCAAGTGGATATTCAGGTCATAGATATAAAATTCATAATGAAAATCCAAATCGGCATATGATGTGTTCAAAAATATTTATAGAAAAGTTACAAGAATTACTGGACGGTGTGAATGTTGAATTTAAGGAAGAAGAAAAGAAAAATATTTTAGGCGGATCTTACTACGAACATTACATCCGTTTTAAGTGGAATGACTAATTTCTTAATAAAAACTTCATTTTATACAATAAAACAGCTAGCGCGATTAGCTAGCTGTCCTGTTAAGAAAAGAAAACGGTGCTTATCAAATGGTGCAGTTGTAATTGCGAATTACAACTATAGTATGAACAGAGTTGTAAATGTTATGCGAAAATAATCTAATAAAAATTTCATTTTGTAGAAAATGAGGGATATATATGCGGATGTATAGATGGAGAGCTACGTTAACTGCTAGTGGAGAATATGAACGACTAAAAAAACTCAAAGAGCGTAGACGAAAGAGAAAATTACATCGTAACTTCACTATAGAGAAGCAAGAATGGTCTTCAGCGTGGTTTGGCTGGATAGATCCAATGTGGGTTGCAAAAAGAGAAGACAGAAGAAGTAATAGACGTAAATTTAAAAAAGCAGCTAGCAAAAGCTAACTGCTCGGGTAATGGAAAAGGTTAAGAAATGGGTTGTCTACAGTATTGACGGAATATTGAGTTTTATTCAGGAGGTAGAGGGAAATGATTGAGATTAATCTTAAAAGCGGAAGAAGTTTAGGGTGGATATTTGACACTGAACAGGAAATGCAAGAAGCGTGGAAACGAATGGAGAAAGTGGATTTTACCAAGAAAGGTGCTATTGAATGTAATGGAACTTTGATTCCTTATAGTAGTATTGAATTTCTAAAAATAAAGAAAAACTGAACAAAATAATCCTCTTGTAGAAAAGGAGAAATTCATATGAAGAAATTAACTTTTAAAATACTAAGCAAATTAAGGATTATTAATAAGAAGCCAGAAACTATAATAAACCTATCTCGAAAAGAAGATGAAGTGACTGTTGATTTAGGGCAGATAATTGTTACTGGAACATCTCAAAACATTACTGTTTTTATGACAGAAATGACTAAATTTAAAGTGAATGAAAATTAAATATAGTCCGGCTAGAAAACTAGAGGACACCAATTCATTAAAGCGGCAATCAAAGCTATTTTAGGGATAGGTGTCCTTTTTATTTTTGAAAAGGGAGATGGGGAAATGAAGGCGCTAAAAGATCAGTTACGTGAATGGAAAAAGAAATCAAAACAAGCTAAGAAGAAAAATAAGAAAAATAAGAAAAATAAGAAAAAACGAAAAGAGAAATTAAGCACTCGTGAAATTGAGAATTTAATGGGGATGCATAGACCTTGTTATGAACGTAGACGTGGAGGTATAAGACAAAAGTAATTTAAAAATAAAAAGGAGTGGTCTTACATGACTATACAATTATCTTTCTTACCAAAAATTGATAGAGTAGCAACACAGAAAAAATTAGAAGGTGTTCTTGAAAATGTACGTTTATATAGACAGTTTGGAATGATGCGTGAAGAAATGAAAGTCACTCCTTCTTATGAAATTAGATATCACGGACCTACAAATGATGTTGGAAAGCCATTAGAAGATGTAGCGATGGCTAATATACAACAAAATGAGCGAGAAGAGTGGATGAAGAAAATGTCATTTCGTATCGATCAGTTTTTAAATCGTTTAGGTAATAGCAATGCCGGAAGAATTCAAAGAGATATTATTAGTAAACGTTATTTGGAAGAAGAGGATGTATGCGATTATATGATTTATAACGAAATTGGAATGACTGAACGTACATATCGCCGTTGGAAGTCCATGGCGTTTTATAATTTAGCTTTTGCTCTTAGGTTAGAAGTTTACGAGACAGAAGAAACTGGAGGGATTGAATAATGAATTTTGTCCAGCCAATACGTGATCCAGATCAAATACAACAAATTAAAGAGTATTTAAGAGAAAAGAATGAACGGAATTATATCTTGTTTGTAATGGGAATTAATACGGGTCTACGTATTAGTGACATTCTAAAACTGAAGATTGGAGATTTAAAAGGAAGTCATATCTCAATGCGTGAAATGAAGACGGGTAAGCAGAAACGAATTCAGATTACTGCAGCATTAAGAAGAGAATTGAAATGGTACATCGAAGAGATGGAAGATCATGAATATCTAATCAAGAGCAGACAAGGAAAGAATCGACCAATAGGAAGAAGTATGGCATATAAAATACTTAGTTCCACAGCAGCAGAGTTTGGCTTAGATGAGATTGGAACACATACACTACGTAAAACATTCGGCTACCATATGTACATACAGACAAAGAATATAGCCTTGCTAATGGAGATATTTAATCATTCGAGTCAACGAGTAACATTACGATATATAGGAGTAAATCAAGATGCAATGGATAAAGCAATGACTAGATTTAAAATCTAATCATTGCTTTTTTCTTTTTAATTCTATACAGTTACTCATTTTTATTGTGTTGTGTAACTCAAAAGAGGAAGTGTTATGAAGCTATGAATATCAAGGGCTGTAGCGTTTGGTTTAGTTACACAAAATAGAAGATATGGGTAACCCATTTACAGGAATCATTGTAGAGAGTAATGAATATTTATAGACATAGAATATAAGGGGAGGAAATATAATTCATGTTAAATGAAGAATTATTAGAAGCGCTAATTAAATATCGAAGGTTTAACGGGAAGAACCCTGATATCCTAC
Organism: Bacillus sp. FSL K6-2944; assembly: GCF_038005385.1. NCBI lineage: Bacteria > Bacillati > Bacillota > Bacilli > Caryophanales > Bacillaceae > Bacillus > Bacillus sp. FSL K6-2944. The sequence continues at coordinate 346,320 of NZ_JBBOTE010000002.1, forward strand.
AAGTACATCCAAAATATTTTAGAAATCTTCTAGAAGAATTAAATTATCCAGAGTGGCTTATTAAAAAGAAAGAAGCAGAAACAGGAACGAAAAAAAGCTTATTAGGAGTGGCAGTTGAGCTAACAGATGCAGTAGAAAAATTTAAACTATGAAAAAAGTTGGCAGAGTCGTGACCGCTTTTTGGCAGGAAATATGCCGGTTGTTTTCGAATTTTCGTGTTATATTTGTATTGTGAGAAGTGGCGGAAAACACAACTCATAAAATTTCTTTATAATATATGTTGTTTAAACGGTTTCATGATGACGGCGCATAAAATCCGAAACTAGTAGATGGTACTGATTGAGTGATACCGTTATCAAGGAGGGCTTTTGCTCTTCTTCCAGTTACTTAATAACGTCGGAGCAGATAAATGTAAATAACATTAGGTAATTGGACGAAGAATAAAACTTCATTTACTGTGTTTATATTAATAACATAGGAAATTGACGAAAGGGCAACTGGTGCACGATTGCCCTTTTGTTTATGTGTGGGTATTAAAATATCACGTACCGGATTATAAAATTCATTTCAAAAGAAATGAAAAATGCACTGTGCGAGGTAGGTAATTTGGATTACAATGCATTTTTCATCCTTTATAGAGAAAAACAACGACTAAGTGGAGGAAGAACAAACATCAGAAGGTAGTGTGTTTCCATGCGCAAATGTTATCGTCTGTCCTTCTTCCATTCTTACTATGCGCTAATATTTGGTTTTTTATACCAATAAAAATGAGTGCAATAAAAAAAGAGGCGAAGGAAATCACCTCTGTTGTACATGTAAACCAAAAACATAAGAGAGTAAGATATGTATTGTATTCTACGTTTGGTGTTAAACACCTTTTTATTTTGATTATTATGTAAAAAATCGAGTACTGGTGACAGAGGCAGTACTCGATTTTTGAAACTGATAGTCTACTATTATTGTTATGAGAGTGAGTCCTAAATAAATAATAGTTTGACAAGAAGGATTTCAAGATAATATATGTACAATAGATAAAGATTGTTACCAAAAAACTAATTAATTTTGTTGGATTTACCAAATTTTAGACATAATCGGAATGCCGAATCATACATTTATAGGGAACAGTTACAATTCCTCTTTACGAGAGGGCACTTATCTGGAGGGGAGTGCCCTCTTTCGTATGCCAAAATTAGAAAATGCATATGTCGTGAATAAGGTAAGGTTCGATAACAGTGGTGAATGGATATTAAAATATCACGTACCGTATTATATAATTCATTTCAAAAGGAATGAAAAATGCAAATGCAATGTATGGCAGGTCATGTGGAGTATAAATTCGCATGATGCATTTTTCATCCTTTATAGAAGAAGGACAAACGTATTTGGTTATATAATCGTGTGTGGAAACAAAGGGGAATTCATACAAACACAATATCATCTGTCCTTCTTCCATTCTTACTATGTGCTAATATTTGGTTTTTTATACCAATGAAAATGAGTGCAATAAAAAAAGAGGCGAAGGAAATCGCCTCTGTTGTACATGTAAACCAAAAACATAAGAGAGTAAGATATGTATTGTATTCTACGTTTGGTGTTAAATACCTTTTTTATTTTGATTTTTTCTTTCATTATGTAAAAAAACGAGTACCGGTGACGGAGTACCCGTTTTTTAGAAATTTACCGTGTTAAGGAAGGTGCTCAAGATACTATATGTAAATTTTGGTTTATATAACTAAAAAATACAGAAAGTTAACAATGTGAAGTTTATGTAAGGAATCACAAATGCATAGTGTTAAAAAAATTGGTTTAAAGAAAATGTATAAGGATTGAATAAAGGGATATCTTATGTAAACTAAATAAACATTGATATAACAGTTGGTTCTTGATTTATCTACTAAACATAAATGATTTTATAGGAAGTCACTTTGTATATTTAATTCATTTTTATGCATAAATTAAACTCATCTGTGATAAGGACACGCTTGTTTATTTATTTACATACGATATAGAAGAAAATCGTAAATTGTGACACACCTTAGTAAGACTCAAAGGGAGGACTATATTATTATGTTTTTCTCAAACCTATGTGGAGTAGAGGAAGTTCCCGCAGTAGAAACAATGGCTCGAGGAAAGGCATATTTTGTATTAAGTCAGGATAATCGTAGTTTAGAGTTTAAATTGAGATTATATGCACTAGATCAGGTAACAATGGGGCATCTACATTTAGGTCCAAAGGGGACCAATGGTCCTGTTGTGGGGTTTTTATTTGGACCAATTGAAAAACCTATTTCAATAGAATATGCTATTTTTACAGGAGAAATTACTCAAGCTAATTTAGTTGGTTCATTAGCAGGTCATTCGTTAAGGGATCTTGTAAATGAAATTAATGTTGAAAATATTTATATTAATGTTCGTACTGTCCAACATCCTAGTGGTGAGATTCGTGGTCAGTTATCTTCTTGTTGTTGCTGACACTATAAAAGATAGTTTTCCAATAGTAGTAAAAGCGAGGGAGTGTCATATGAAATAAGGGAGCATCCATCTGGGTGCTTTTCTTAATTTTATTAGGAGGTGTAGGAAGCATGTTATTTAAAAAAAAGAAAAAGAAGAATCGGAATATAGGACAGTAGCTCAAAGTAATTTGAAAAGAAATGATGAGAGTGAGACAAATGCTCGATAAAACAATGGGTGAATTTCTGATGGAGTAATTAAATAAGCACAGCTGCATCATCTGCTTAGGAAGATGTGCAACTGTGCAAATATAAACGATATCCGTTGACCAGGTGGTCTCGGGAATTAGGGTACTCTTACTATAACATGAGGAACATAACAGTAAATACTCAAAAATGTCCATATTTAGGACAAAATGAAAGGTAAATAAGTGATGGAAGAATATAAAACAAAACAACAAAAGCGTAAGTTCTATGACAGTGGCGAGTGGAAGAGAATACGTGAACAAGTAAAGAAGCGTGACAACTATGAATGCCAAGAGTGTAAGCGCAATGGTCGAGTACAAACAGATACCAATGAATACAGTGAGAGTGCAAAGCGTAAGAAGATACAACTCGTTGTCCATCATATTAAAGAACTCGAACATCATCCAGAACTTGCATTAGAAATAGGTAATTTGGAAACAGTCTGTGTGGATTGCCATAATAAAGAGCACGGTAGAGTGTTTGTTAAAAAGATAAACAAATGGGAAAACGATGAAAAGTGGTAAAAATGATTCGATAATAACACCCCCCCTTAAAATATTTCATCAAAAATTGCTCTAAGGGGCACCGGGGAGGGGGTTAACTGTCAGTTTTTTTTCGAAAATACGCGCGTAAGGGGGGTGGGTAGATGGCTGTTAGTATTGTAAGGTTAAAGGAACAGTTAATGAATAGTATTGATACGACAGATTTAGTTGAAGTTGAAAAGGTGGAACGCTATATTGATCTAGTTAAAGCATTTCGAAAAATTAATAAAACGATAACGAAAGAAGGGGAATCCGTAACAATCAAAAATGGAACTCAAGTTTTCGTTAAGGCCCACCCTCTTATAAGTGAGAGGAATAAAATTAACAGTTCTTTAATTGCGTTAGGGAGAGATATAAAGTTTGTTGTTAAAAATACTATCCCTGATACAGGATATAACAAAAGTGATCTTACATGATTAAGCAAAAATATGTAGAAGAATATATTGAACTTTATCGAAGTGGGAAAGTGAAGTTCAATAAAGAAAGAGAACTGTTAATTGGATATCTAGAAAAATACGTTTTAAATAGAGACGATTTGTATTTTGATGATGAAATGATTGAGGATTGTATTAACTTCGGTGAGAAGTGGTATTTTCCGATGCAACCATTTCAAAAATTCTTAATAGCATTCGTCTTTTTGTTTTATAAGAAAAATGGACGTGTATTTTATCGTAAATTCCTATGGATGTTAGGGCGTGGCGGCGGTAAAAATGGTCTGATTTCTGTTATTATTCATTTTTTAATTAGTGAATTACATGGCATTCCAGAGTATAACATTTCAGTTGTTGCGAATAGTGAAGAACAGGCGAAAACAAGCCCTGATGAAGTTCATAAATGTGTGAAGAAGAATGAGGTCTTGAAAAGAGCCTTTAAAACAACGTTAACTCAAACGGTTTCAAAGGCTACTGAAAGTGTACTGAAGTTTAGGACTTCAAACGGTGATACAAAAGATGGTTTGCGTGATGGTGCGGTTGTATTTGATGAAATACATCAATACGAAAGTAATAAAGATGTCCGCGTTCATATCAGTGGTTTAGGGAAAAAGAAAAACCCACGTGAATTTTACATTGGTACAGATGGATATGTTCGTGACGGTTTCTTAGATAAGCAAAAAGAAAAGGCAATGAAGGTATTGAACGGTGAAGCACGTCCGAATGCTGTCTTTCCTTTTATCTGTAAATTGAATGATGAAACTGAAGTGGATGATATTGATAATTGGGAACTTGCTAATCCTATGTTATCTAAACCATTGAGCGAATATGCTGAGGGGTTACTTGAAACTATAAAAGAAGAATACGAAGATTTAGAAGATGACCCAAGTAATAGAGAAGAGTTCATGACAAAACGAATGAATTTACCTGTTACAGATTTAGAAAGGTCAGTTGCAAAATGGGAAGAGATTGCAGCAACTAATCGTGAATTGCCAGATTTACGAGGTCATGAATGTATTGGCGCGCTTGATTATGCAAGTATTCGTGATTTCGCATCATGTGGATTACTTTTTAGAAGTAAGGGTGATTATTTATGGAAATCTCATTCGTATGCTAGAAAGGAATTCGTTGATAAATATTATAGTTATTCGAAAAAACAGGATGCTGAAATAGCTGGTAAGAAGAAGTTTGCACCAATTCGAGAATGGGAAGAGCAAGATCTTCTGACAGTTGTGGAAGGCGAAACAATTGATCCAAATACTATCGTTGCTTGGTTTGTTGAAATGCGAAACTATTATGATATCAAAAAAATCATAATGGATAATTATCGTGCAGATTTATTAAGAACACTTTTTGAGGACGCTGGATTTGAAGTTGAAGTAATTAGAAATCCGAGAGCTATTCATGGTTTGCTTGCTCCTAGAATTGAAGTTGCATTCGCACATCGTCAAATTGTATTTGGTGATAATCCGTTAATGCGTTGGTATACCAATAATGTACTCGTTGTTATTAAAAAAGATGGAAATAAAATGTATGAAAAGAAAGAACCAGTTCGCAGAAAAACAGATGGATTCCAGGCGTTTGTACATGCTATGTATCGAGCGGATGAGGTAAGAGAAACAGATGTTGGCGCAGCGCTAGACTTGCTGAATGCATTAAACTTTTAAGAAAGGGGTGAGGGGAAATATGAGTTGGTTGTCGGATGTACTTGGTAAAAATCAAGAGATTAATACGATGCTAAATGATTTTGATTTCTTTGGTATTGAAACGAATCAAAGAGCGTATTTAAAAAAAGTAGCTTTAGAAACTTGTATTAATTTTATTGCTCGAACCGTTTCGCTGTCTGAATTTCGGATGATGAAAAAGGATACACGTCAATATAATGATTGGCATTACTTACTGAACATTAGACCGAATACAGATCAAAGTGCCGCTGACTTTTGGCAAGATTTTGTGTATAAATTGATTCTTGATAATGAAGTGTTGGCAATTCTTACAGATCAAAATGATTTACTCATTGCTGATCATTTTGACCGTGTTGAATATGCAGTATACCCTGATGTATTTAAAAATGTAACCGTAAAGGATTACACGTTTCAAAGGTCATTTCAAATGGACGAGGTTATCTACATTACTTATAACAATGAAGAATTGACAAAATTCATGAGTGGAATATTTAAAGATTATACTCAACTTTTTAGTCGTATGATTGAGACAAATATGTTTTCTAATCAAATACGTGCAACCGCTGAGATGGAATCTGCACAGAATTTGGAAGGGGAAAACCTTACTAAATTACAAAGCTTTATGGATAAATTGTTTGGGGCGTTTCGGAAAAATGCTTTTGCAATTGTTCCAAAGATAAAGGGTTTTAATTATACGGAAATTGCCGATGGTTCAAATAATGGAAGGTCTGTAGAGGAACTATCTAAATTAAAAAAAGATTTAATAGATCATGTGGCTAATATTTTAGGTATTCCTACGGCATTAGTTCGTGGCGATATGGGAGATTACGAAACATCAATTAAAGCGTATATAAAGTTTTGTATTAGTCCTCTGATTAAAAAGATTGAAGATGAATTAAATGCGAAATTAATTGAAAAAAAGAATTTCCTATCAGGAGAAAAAATTGAAGTAACAGGCGTGAAAGAGAAAGATATTATAGATCATGCTGAGGCTGTTGATAAATTAGTAGCCAGTGGTGCATTCACTAGAAATGAGATAATATGAAGCGACCTCCTAGATTATCAAGTCAGGGATTTTAACCCATAATAATGAATGAAAACATTATGAATGGGGTTATACCCTATGATAATAGGAGGCCACTATGGAAAATATAATCTATATTGGGATGGATGTCCACAAGGAAAGTTTTAGCTTATGTGCACTACACGGAACAACTGGGGAAATTGTAAGAGAAGCACGATGTGCTTCAAATGTATCTCTCGTAAAAAAATTCGTTGAGAAACTGAAAACAAAATATGGTGAAGATATAAAAATTAAAGCTGGATATGAGGCTGGTTGTTTAGGGTATTCACTTCATAATCTTCTTGAACAAAATGGAATTGATTGTGATATTTTAGCTCCCACAACAATGTACAGTTCATCAAAAAATAAAATGGTTAAAAATGATAAATTCGATGCCAAAATGATTGCTCTTAATTTAGCAAATGGCACCTATAAAGAAGTATATGTTCCAGAAGAAGAGGATGTTGCCGTGAAAGAGTATATCCGCATGTTAGGTGATTTTAAAACATCTTTGAAAAAAATAAAACAACAGATAAAAGCATTCCTTTTAAGGCATGGCTATGTGTATGAAGGGAAATCAAGCTGGACAATCGCTTATATGAAATGGTTAAAGAATCTTGATCTACAAGGATTATTCAAAGAAACGTTAGGCGAATACCTATTACAGTATGATGTTCTAGTCGATAAAATTGAGCGGTTCAGTCTGAGATTAGAAGAATTATCTCATCGTGAAAGGTACGAAGAACCAATCGCAAATTTAAGATGCTTAAAAGGTATAGATACAACATCGGCAATGACTGTTCATGTGGAAATTGCAGACTTCACTCGTTTTCCCACGGCTAAAGCATTTATGGCTTATGTAGGATTGACACCAAGCGAAAGCTCAAGTGGAGAAAAAATCAGTCGACGTTCGATTACAAAACAAGGAAATTCGACCGTTAGGTCTACTCTTGTAGAATGTGCAAATGCGTTGGTAAAAGGAACAATCGGATTAAAATCGAAGCGAGTGAAAGCAAGACAAAAAGGGCAACGAAGCGAAGTGATTGCTTATGCGGATCAGGCTGTAGAAAGGTTACAAAGAAAATATTATCGCATGATATATCAAGGGAAACCTAGAAATGTTGCCGTTACAGCTATCGCAAGAGAACTGGGGTGTTTTATATGGGGATTAGAAACAGGTAAAATTCACCGAAAATAAAGAGGGAAGGATATGAAGTTGATTGATTCATTCATAGTTAGAAACCAAAGGTATCAATTGATGGCATAGATGAGCTTCAGAGATAGTGAATTACAGGTCTGGCTATCTATGACTCACCTCTTCTGGCATGGCTGAAATTCTGATAAACAAGCTATTTATTAGAATTTGAAAAGGTGTGATCCACGCAGTGAGATTATAAGAGCCTAACGACGAACCATTAACCTGAGGTAACCAATCCACGAATAACAGAGTGGTTAACTGTCGATAGATCTTATTTCTGAAGCTTTTGTATGCCATCAAGAAAAATATTATGGGTGAAAAACTATTGACAAAGGTCACTTCATAACAGGTGAGGAAGTTGTTTGGTGCTGAACGCTCTAATAATCCAGAACTAGACGAATTTGTAATTACGAAGAATTATCAATCTGCAAATTCAATTGAAGGAGATAATATGAATGAAAAATAAAATACAACATATTCCTTATCAGTTTTCTAATGCAGTTAATCCAGAAAATGATGAGCACGAAATGGTGTTATCAGGTTATATCGGTAGTAGCAGTTGGTGGTACGATGCTATCAGTGCTGAAAGTGTAAGAAGCGCTTTGAAAGAAGTTAGAGCATCTACAGTTAAAATTAAACTAAACAGTGGTGGTGGCGATGCTGATCAAGGTGTTGAGATTTATAATTACTTAAAGGACTTAGATAAAAAAGTCATTGTGGAAGTTACATCACTAGCAGCTTCTGCTGCATCGATTATTGCAATGGCTGCTGACGAGATTGTTATGCGCACAGGCTCACGGATGATGATTCATGAAGCGTCAACAATAGCTTATGGAAACAAGCAGGATATTCAAAAAACATTGAATGCACTCGAAGCGTATGATGAGTCGATAGTTTCAATTTATCAGCAAAAAACAGGTAAAAGTCGCGAAGAGATTACAGATTTATTAGAAGCTGAAACGTGGTTTACTGCTGAACAAGCAGTACAAGAAGGTTTTGCTGACAAAGTAGAATTTGATAATCGAGAAAGTGATAGTGGTATCACTGATGAACAGTTGGAACAGATTATTAATAGGGTAACGAATAACTTACAACAAAATATGAATTTATCAAATAAACCTAATCCAGAACCACCACATTTACAAGTGGAGGGCAATCAAAAACGGAAAAGGTTTTTTTAATTCTCAAAAATTAGGAGGAAATAATTATGGTTATGAAAATTAAAGGTACAATGGAAAACTTTGAAGCGAAAAAACAAGCATATATGAATCTGGTGAAAGCGGAAGATACAAAAATGGAGGATTTATCTGCTGCATTTGATGATATGTTTGATACTCTTGTAACGGATTTATCAGAAAAGATTTCAGCACAAGCACGTATCGAAGCGCAAGACGCTCAAATTTTGACGTCACGTGGACAAAACGTTTTAACGTCTGAAGAACGTAAATTCTTTAATGCAGTTGTACAAGATGGGGGATTTAAGGATGATTCAATTCTTCCATATACTACACAAGAACGTGTATTTGAAGATTTAGTAACTGAACATCCATTACTTGAAGCAATTGGAATGCAAGATTTAGGAGCAGTAACGAAGTTTATTTATTCTGACGCAACAAAAGCGTATGCATGGGGAGAATTATTCGGTGATATTAGAGGGCAAATAAATGCAGCCTTTAGAGAAGAACAAATTGGACAACTTAAATTAACTGCATTTAGTGCTATTCCAAATGACATGCTTGAATTAGGGCCAGTATGGGTAGAGCGTTACGTTCGAACATTATTAGTAGAAAGTTATTCTGTTGGTTTAGAGTTTGGCTTTGTAAATGGTGGCGGATCAGTAGCGCATCAACCTGTAGGTTTAATGAAAGATGTAAATGCAACTACAGGTGCGGTTACTGATAAAAAATCATCCGGCACACTAACATTTGCTCCTTCTGAAAATGGTGAAGTAATTGCTGGTGAGCTTTATGAAGTAGTAAAAGCTTTATCTGTTGATGGGAAAGGAAAATCCCGTAAAGTGTTAAATAAAATTGTGATGGTTGTCAATCCTGTAGATGCAATTGGTGTGCAAGCGCGTAACACAATTCAAACGGCTAATGGCCAATGGGTAATGGCATTACCTTATAACATTCAAACTGTTGAATCTGAAGAAGTTCCAGTTGGAAAAGCATTATTCTTTGTGAAAGGACAATATATCGCAGCGATAGCAGGTGGATACAAACTTAAAAAGTTTGACCAAACATTAGCGATTGAAGATGCTACGCTTTATACAATCAAACAGTTTGCTAATGGTAAACCAAAAGATAATAAAGCAGCTCTTGTTTATGATTTGAAAATTTCTTTTACACCACCAACTCCACCAGCAACTAAATAAGGAATGATGTGAATGGATAAGGTAATTTCAAATGAAATATTACAGCAATTCAAAGATAGGATGCGATTAGGTGATGATGAAGATACAAACCTAAGACGCATCCTACTTGCATCCAATAAAGATTTAACTAGGGTTTGTGGTAATTATGATCTTAATATTGACGAGGTGTTCAAGGAATTAGTCTTTGAACGCTCTCGTTATGTTTATAACGATGCCTTAGAGTATTTTGATAAGAATTTTTTAAGCCAGATTAATAGTTTAAGCATTGGAAAAGCTTTAGAAGAAATTAAGTTGGACGGTGAGTAATATGCGTCCTTTTCAGTATAAAAAACCGCTGAATACAGGTGATTTCAGGAATCGAATTAGCATTGAGCAACCTGTAGTAATAAAAGATGAATTAAATCAAGTAATCGAAACATCTTGGCAAGAATTAAAGAAAGCCTGGTCAATGATAAAAACGATGAAAGGTTCCGAGTACATTGAAGCTTCAGCTTCACAAGCTACACGGGTTTATCGTTTTGTGATTCCTTATACTTCTGATATTACAGAAGAAATGCGAATCAATATGAAAGGCCGTATCTTTGATATTATCGAACCGCCAATGAATGATGATGAAATGTATCAAACATTGACTATTATCGCAAAGGAGCATGTTTAATATGAACGATTTTGCGGGAGAGCTTGCTAGAGAATTACAAAGATATGCAAATGTTGTGGAAGAAGAATTAACAAATGCACAAGAAGATGTAGCTGATATCGCTGTAGATAAGTTAAGACAAAATAGTCCTAAAAAAACAGGTGGTTATCGAAAAGGCTGGCGCAAGAAAAAAGTTGATAAAGCTGTTGTTATCCATAATACAAAAGGGCAATTGACGCATCTTTTAGAAAATGGTCATGCGAAAGCTGATGGTGGACGAGTACCAGAGAAAGTACATATTCGTCCAGTTGAAGAGTATGTAATTGATGAATTGCCAAAACGTATTGAAAGGGCAATTGAATCATGACAGTAACATTAGGAGAATTTATAAAAATTCTTGAAGCTACAGGTTATCCTGTGGCTTATTCGCATTTCACAGCAACACCTGGTAATCCAGTTCCGGAGCCGCCTTATATTTGTTTTCTTGTGGATGGTTCAGCAAATTTAATGGCTGATAACAAGGTCTATCACAAGATAAATGATGTAAATATCGAACTTTATACCACAAAAAAGGACTTGGTTGCAGAAGCCAAGCTGGAAAAGGTCCTAGACGATCATGAAATACCTTATGACTCGTATGGGATTTTTATTGAATCTGAGAAATTATTTCAAAAAACATATGAAACGAGGTTGTTGTAAATGAATGAAAACAAGGTAACATTCGGTTTGAAAAATGTACATTACGTGCCATTTGATAGTAAAGATTTCTTAGTTACATTTGGGACACCAATTCCATTACCTGGTGGAGTTGAACTAACATTTGAGCCACGCGGTGATTTAATTGAATTCTATGCCGATGACATGCTTTATTACGCGGCAAGTAATAATCAGGGTTACGATGGAACATTAAGTATTGCTACTATCCCAGAAAAATTTGCTATTGATGCACTCGGTGAAGAATTAGACGAAACGGATGGTGTATTAAATGAATTGGCTGATGCAAAAGGAAAACCATTCGCTTTATTATTTGAGTTTGATGGTGACGTGAATGCAACTCGACATGTTATGTATAACTGTTCAGCAAGTCGTCCAACACTTGCATCTAAAACAAAAACAAGTTCGGCTGAACCAAATACAAATGAACTGAAGTTTGTTTCTAGCCCAATTGTTTTAGTACCTGGTGGAAGACCAATGGTTAAAACGAAAACGACTGCTAAAACAACACAAGCAATTTATAACGACTGGTACAAAAAAGTATATGTAAAAACACCAGCAGCACCAAAAGGAGCGTAATAGTAAATGGAAAAGACAATTACAATAGACGGAAAACAAGTCCGATTAAAAAGTACAGCAGCTACTGTTAAACGATATAAAGCACAATTCAGACGTGATTTATTTGCTGATATGTTTAAGTTAGGGATTTTGTCTCCTTCAAATCCTCAAGAGGGTTCACTAGCCACTATTGATTTAGCAAATGCAGATTTAAGTAAGCTAGATTTTGAAGTTGTATATGATTTAGTTTGGTTATATGCGAAAACAGCAAATCCAGAAATTGATGATCCAATTACATGGTTAGACGGTTTTGATGAATTCCCTATCTCAGAGATTATTCCAGAAATTATGGATATGATTCAAAGTACGATGGGCGCAAAAAAAAAATAAAGAAAAGTAATGGAGAGCAAGGGACGTTCAGTGATGAAGAATTAACCACTGATACGTTCCTTGCTCTTTGTTATAAAGCGAAATTAACGCATTGGGATTTGGAAGTCATGACAATTGGAGATTGTTTTGATTATATTGCAGAATTCGCTGAAATGGAGAATCCAGACAAAGAAAAAGTCAGAAAAGCAAACCAAAAAGACTTTGATTCATTCTAAGAAAGGGGTGAAAGAATGGCTGGAGGAAAAATCAAAGGGATTACGATTGAAATTGGTGGGAATACGCAGCCGTTACAAAACGCTTTAAAAGATGTAAATAAACAGAGTGATAGCTTAGCGACCGAACTGAAAGAGGTAGAGCGCCTTTTAAAATTTAATCCTGGTAATGTGGAAGCATTAGCCCAAAAACAACAGTTGCTTACACAACAAATTGAAAACACTACACAAAAGCTCGATAAATTAAAAGAAGCGGAGCAGCAGGTTCAAGCGCAATTCCAAAACGGAAAGATATCGGAAGAACAATATCGTGCGTTTAGACGTGAAATTGAATTTACACAAGGGTCACTTGATGGTTTGAAAAATAAGCTTGGTAATATGAAAGCTGAACAAGAAAATGTGGCAAGTTCAACAAGACAATTAGAAACGTTGTTTAGCGCTACAGGTAAAAGCGTGGATGATTTTGCAGGCGCATTAGGTAATCGTCTTGTAAATGCAATTCGAAACGGTACAGCAACAAGTAAGCAATTAGAACAAGCGATTGGGATTATTGGACGAGAAGCATTAGGAACAGAAGCTGATATTGAAAAATTACAACGAGCTCTTCGATCTGTGGATGCTGGAAATTCAATTCAACAAGTTCGAAATGAGTTAAGGGATTTGCAACAAGAAGCCGAAAGAACAGAGAAGAAGTTTGAAGGACTCAAAGTAGGACTCGAAAACGTCATTGGTGGAATGGCAGCTGGTGGCGGAATCTCAACAGCAGTTGAAAAAGCAATGGATATGTCAAAATTGAAAACTAAGATTGATATCACTTTTGATGTCCCAGAGTCTTCAAAAAAATCAGTAGAAGAAGCTATTAGAGGTGTTACTACTTATGGTGTCGATGCTGAAGAGGCATTAGAAGGAGTTCGCAGACAATGGGCATTGAATAAAGATGCTTCTGATGAAACAAATGCCGCTGTGGTTAAAGGGGCAGCGACTATTGCAGCATCCTACGCTGGAATTGATTTTAATGAACTTATACAAGAAACCAATGAGATTGGTGCAACGTTAGGTATTACGAACGAGGAAGCATTGGGGCTAGTGAATACATTATTAAAAACAGGATTTCCACCAGAACAATTAGATATTATTGCTGAATATGGAGATCAAATGATTCAAGCTGGATTTTCGGCTAAAGAAGTCCAAGGAATTATGTCAGCAGGAGTAGATACTAAGAGTTGGAATATCGATAACCTATTAGATGGTGTGAAAGAAGGACGTATCAAAATGGCCGAATTTGGTGCGGGTGTAGATAAATCTATGCAAGAGGTTTTAGATAAAACAAAAATCTCGGCGGATCAGTTTGAAAAATGGGGTCAGGCAATTGCTGGCGGTGGTGAAAATGGACAAAAGGCTATGCTTGAAGCAACTAAGGCTTTAGCTGGTGTTGAAAATGCTACAGACAGAAATGCACTTGGCACGAAGATGTTCGGTACTCTTTGGGAAGACCAAGGGAAGAAAATTATCGATACCATTTTGAAAGCGGAAGGTAAACAAGTTGATTTAAAAAAAGGAGTAGAGGACTTACAGGGTGCTACTTCAAAAATAGATGCATCTCCAGCGGTTAAATTTCAACAAGCCATGCAAGATTTACAAGTTGCTCTTCAGCCTGTTCTTGAAGTTATAGCAGATCTTGTTTCTAAATTCGCCGAATGGATTTCTAATAATCCTGAATTAGCAGCTACTTTGGCAGCTATCGCAGTTGCTATTGGTGTAATTGCAGGAGCATTCATGGCTTTAGCACCAATAGTTGCTGTTATAACAAGTATAGGATGGGCGATGACAGGGTTGGTTGCTATTATTCCGATAATAGTAGCACTTGTTGTCGCTCTAGGTGTTGCAATTTATAAAAATTGGGATGATATCAAACAATGGACCATTGATGCTTGGAATGCAATTGGAGAATTTTTAGTAGGTATATGGGATGGGATTGTACAATGGGCCAGTGAAACGTGGAATAGCATTAGTGAATCTACATCGGAAGTTTGGAATTCGATTAAGGAATACTTAATAGAGTTATGGAATGGGATAGTTGAGTCTTTATCTGAAATATGGAATTCTATTGTTGAAACGACTACAGAAATATGGAATTCCATTGTGGAATATTTGACTGGAATTTGGGATGGAGTAGTTGAAACATTATCAGAAGTTTGGAATGGCATCAGTCAAACTACTTCTGAAGTGTGGACAGCGATTAGTGAGTTTTTCATTAATACTTGGAATGGACTAGTTGCCTTTTTAACTCCTATTTTACAAGGAATTGCTGATTTCTTCTCTATGATTTGGAATGGTATTTCCACGGTGATTCAAACGGTATGGGGTTTTATTACTCAATACTTACAAGCAATTTGGACGGCTATTTTATATTTCGCCACTCCAATTTTCGAGTCTATACGAGAGTTTTTAGCTTCGGTATGGGAATCTATTAAAGAAAAAGCTACGGCGGTGTGGGATGCACTTACAAATTTCTTAACAACTTGTTGGAATGGAATCGTTTCAATTGCAACAACTGTATTTGAGTGGATTAAAAATACAGTTACAACCGTTTGGGATGCAATCAGTTCAGCAACAATGTCTGTATGGAATGCTGTTAAGAATTTCCTACAATCATGCTGGAACGGGTTAGTAGCTTTTGTAACACCAATATTCACCTCAATAAAAGATTGGATTGTGAATACATGGAATACGATTAGTTCCACAACAAGTGCAGTATGGAATACGATTAAAAGTTATCTATCTAGCTTATGGAACGCAATTGTTTCCACAGCGAGTTCTGTATTCAATAGCATCAAAGAAGCCATTTCAACGGTTTGGAACATGATTAGTAGCACAAGCAGTAGTATTTGGAATGGTATTAAATCTACACTGTCAAACATTTGGGAGGGTATCAAGTCAACCGCATCTTCTGTCTGGAATGGATTAAAAGAAGCAATTATGACTCCTGTTCGTTGGGTAACTAATGCGGTTAGTGGAGCTTTTGAAGGCATGAAATCAGCAGTATTAGGCGTATGGGATGGTATTAAAAGTGGTATTCGTACAGCTATCAATGGAATTATTCGTATCATAAATAAATTTATAGATGGCTTTAATACACCAGCGGAATTACTAAACAATATACCAGGAGTTAGCGCGCCGACTATTCCACATGTACCGATGCTTGCTAAAGGCGGAAAGCCTGTAGGAGATGGCTCATTTATTACTGGAGAAAAAGGCCCCGAACTGTTTACTAAAAGAGGGAATTCAATTACAGTTACGCCGTTATCTTCAAAAGAAAGATCCCTCGGTATCACTGGAACTATGAATCAACTAATGAGTGATATGAGCCGAATGATGGCTAGTTCAATGAGTCAATTATCGGGATTAAAGAGTGTTATGAGTGGTGTGTATGGAAATATGTCAAATAGTAGACAAGCTATAGCAGCTGGTGTTGCAAATCAAGTGATTCATTATTCTTCGGGATCATCTGGCGGTGGGGTCATTCCAATGCTTGGTGGAGATTTAGTTATTGAAGTACCTGTTAATTTAGAAGGAAGAGACGTGGCACGCGGTACTTATCGCTATACAACCGAGTATCAAGAAAGAGAAGCAAAAAGAAACTCAGACTTTTAAGTTTGGGTTTCTTTTATTTTATAAAGAAACGGGGTGACAGTATGAGTTCTTTTACATTTAACAACATACGCAAAGATTTTATTCAAATAGAAAAGGGATGGAAAAAACCAGCGTGGGCGCCGTTAAAACGGAAATTTCTAAGTGTTCCAGGTTATCCAGGTGCAAGATTATTAACGACAGAAACTGAAATGCGAGTTTTACCTGTTCCGGTGGGAATTATTGTTCCTGATGGATCTGACTTAGAAACATTAAAAGAAGAAATAGCAGAGTGGTTAATTACAGAAAAACCTGTTGAATTAGTCTTTGATGTAACACCTGATAGGACATACCTGGCGGTTATTGATGAAGATTTTGATCCTGAGGATTTTGTTACTTTAGGTAAAGGTACTTTGAATTTTGTTTGTCCAATGCCATATAAGTTAGGGCCTACTAAAACGGTAGAATTTGAAATGGATGGACGTGGGTTAATAGCAAATGTGCAAAACAAAGGGAGTGTAGAATCCAATCCGATTATAGCGGTTGAAGTGACGAAGCCTTCCACATTTCTTGATGTATGGAATGAAACGAATTATTTTCGCATTGGATATCCATTAAAAGCAGACCAGGTTCCAGTGGAAAGAAATCAACGTGTGTTATGGGACGAGATGGGGACAACCATAGGATGGACGGATGTCCCTAAAACAGAAGACATGACAGGTGGAGGAAAGTTTAAATCAGATGGATATCGTTTTATGGCTGAATATCTAGGTGAGCCTACAGTAAAAGGTTGGCATGGTTGCATAGCCAAAAAGAATATTCCACAAGGACCATTACAGGATTTCATTATGCAAGCCTATGTACGTATTAATAGTCATCATTGGGATCAAATGGGGCGTGTGGAAATCGGTCTTCTTGATGAAAATAGCGATTATGTAGCTCGTATATCGATGAGCGATGTTCAATGGGAAGCCGAGCAAAACAGTGGATTCGCTTCTGTAGGTAATAGTAAAAAACCAGGTGGACAGGTATTCATTAATGAACATGGAGATCACCCAGACACTTGGACAAATTTTAGAGGTCGTTTATGGCTTGCTAGAACTGGGAACAGATGGGAAGCATATATTTCTAAATTTATTTTAGGTACGGAGATTGATGATGCTGAAAGGTTCGTTGTCTGGTTTGATGAAAATAACGTGAATATGAACAAAGTAGCTCAAGTTCAAATTAGCATTTCTCAGTTTTCAAATAACATGTTTTGTTCGGAAATGTCTATTGATGATTTGAAAATCTGGAAGGTTAACATGAATACACAAAATAATCCGCCTTATATCTTTGATGTTGGGGATAAAGTAATTATCGATACTGAGCGAAGCCTTGTATCAATCAATGGTAAAAAAGCTATTAATCTAAAGGACATATTCAGCGATTATCCTGTTATTCATAAGGGCTCGAATAAACTAGAAATTATGCCTTCCACTGTCGGGACAGCCAAAGTAACGTATAGGGAGCGATTT
Organism: Bacillus sp. FSL K6-2944; assembly: GCF_038005385.1. Lineage (NCBI taxonomy): Bacteria > Bacillati > Bacillota > Bacilli > Caryophanales > Bacillaceae > Bacillus > Bacillus sp. FSL K6-2944. Next base: position 363,967 of record NZ_JBBOTE010000002.1, read on the forward strand.
AGATGAGGACACCCAGCGGAATTTTACATGTTGTTGATTTTAAAACGAGTCAAATCGTTTCCAATATACAACCAAAAGACTATTGGGATGATAAACGTCATTGGGAGATAAAAAATAACATTGATACATTAGAGTTTAAAGTATTTGATAATACAGAAGATGCATCTACACTCATACAGCAAAATTTAGTTTTAAAAGAGGTAAGAGACGGACGGATTGTTCCGTATGTTATTACTGAGACTGAAAAAAATTCAGATGATAGATCAGTAATCGCTTATGCATCTGGAGAATGGATTCAACTAGCAAAATCGGGCATTATCAATCCTCAGAAGATTGTAGGCAAAACCGTCAATGAGTTTATAGATATGGCTCTTGTGGGTACAAAGTGGAAAAGAGGGAAAACAGAATACGCTGGATTTCACACAATGACCATTGATGAATTTATAGATCCACTTAAGTTTTTAAAAAATATTGCTTCCTTGTTCGAGTTAGAAATCCAATATCGTGCGGAAGTTGTAGGGTCTCAAATTGTTGGCCGTTATGTAGATATGGTGAAAAAGCGAGGGCGTGATACAGGTAAAGAAGTAACTCTTGGTAAAGATTTGATGGGTATCAAACGAATTGAGAATTCCCAAAACATCTGTACAGCCCTATTAGGGTTCGTAAAAAAAGAAGGTGGAGATTTTATAACCATCTCTACTATTAATAATGGAGTTCCTTATCTTGTAGACAGTGATGCGTTTCAGCGATGGAATGAGCGAGGTCAACATAAATTTGGCTTTTATACACCAGAAACAGAAGAAGATATAACACCACAACGTCTTTTAACTCTCATGAAAACAGAACTAGCCAAACGAATAAATACATCCTATATATATGAAGTTCAAGCACAAAGTATAGGTCGTGTATTTGGACTAGCTCATGAGCTGATTAATGAGGGGGATACAATCCGAATAAAAGATACAGGGTTTACACCGAAACTTTATTTAGAAGCACGAGCAATCGCTGGTGATGAATCATTTACTGATCCTTCACAAGATAAATATGTATTTGGTGACTATCGTGAAATTGTTGACGCTAATGAAGAGTCAAGAAAATTATATAACAAAATTCTTGTTTCATTAGGTGATAAAGCTAACAAAGAACTATTAGAACAGCTAGAAATATTAGCTGAAGAAGCAAAGAAAGAGTCTGAGCAAGCTGTAAAAGAATCTCAAGTGGCAAAAGAGATTTCAGAACAGTTAAAAGAGAATATAGAAAATAATATGATTGATATCATCGAGGCAATGAATCCACCGTCAACAGGTCTTAAACCAAATAAAACACTGTGGCGTGATATTAGCAATGGTAAACCCGGTATTTTAAAAATATGGACAGGTACCGTTTGGGAATCGGTTGTTCCAGATACAGGACCGTTACAACAAAGCATAAAGGATGCAAAAAAAGATATTGATACTTTAAAAGAGACAGTAAAAGATATGCCTGATACAACCTGGTTAAATCAGCAACTTGAAGGTAAAGCGAATAAAGAAGACACTTATACGAAAGAGTGGGTAAACGGTAATCTTATCGGAAAGCAAGTATACGAGACAAACCGTGAAGGTGATATAAAAGTACTGACTGAAACAAAAACGACTGCTGAGCGCACAGCCGAAGAGATTAAAAATAAAGCAGAAAAAACAGAGATAACAACTCTAACTGATAATCTGAAACTAGTAACTCAAACAGCTAATACAGCTAAACAGACAGCAGAATCTAACACTAATACCATTACAGAATTAAAAACTACTGTAAATAATATTTCTGTAGGTTCAACCAATTTAGCTAGCGGTTCAGAAACAGGGTTAAGTAAACAGAACATGACAGGAAACTGGTCAGACAGTAAACAAATGACTGTTTCCGATAAGATTAATTACAGAAACAAGACGTTTACTATTTCCTTCTTATTTACTGGGAAAATGACAAAACTCAATACTAACCCTTTGTTTGGTGTTGAAACAGCAATAACGTATACAGATGGAGAGCAAGAATGGAAATCTGTACGTGCTGATTCGCAATTAAAGATTAATGTGGATTATAAAGACGAACCACTATCAGTTACATTTAGAATAAAAGATAAAGATGTAACTCAAGTTAAATTTTATTACTCTGGGCGCAATATTGATGGGAATTTAAACTCACACCATGCAAAAATTGAAGAAGGTAACATACGAACAACATGGCAACTTTCTAACGATGAAGTTACTTCTAAAGCAGATTTTACTAAAACAACAAATGAGATTAAGCAAACAGTAGATACGAACTCACAAACAATCTCGACGGTACAAAAAGACCAAGGTACAATGCAAACCACTTTGAATGAAGTGAAGCAGACCACAAATTCGAATTCTCTTGATATTAAAACGCTAACAGAAACACAAACAGATCAAGGAAAGCTCATTCAAGAAAACAAGAATGAAATTACACAAACACAAGACTCATTAAGTTCAAAGATTTCAGAAAAGCAAATGAAAGCTTATGTAGGAGCGCTTGGTAGTACAAATCAATTCTTCAATACAGAGTTTAAGAAAAAAACAGTTGATGCTAACGGCAATATAATAAACGAGATCGCTAGTACTGATAAATGGACAATAGCAGGAGTTGTATCAGGTGCTACAGTAACACCAGTAACAGACAGACGCCATGACGGTTATAACTCAGTAAGAATTGCAAATACAGGGGTTGTAGCAAATAGTTGGACTGGTATTTCTCAAAGTATTGGAGCGTTACAAAATAGTGGCGACTACGTGTTGTCTGCATGGGTTTATGTAGTAGATAAAAACTTATTAGACCAAGGGGCGTGCGTTAAGCTTCAATTCTTCAATGGTTCAACAGCAGTAGGAAATTTTACACAAACGGAGTTTAAGGATTCATTAGTAAACGGATCATGGATATTGGTTAGTGCAACTATCAAGGCTCCCGACATTCCTATAACTCGTTTACAAGGTGAAATATGGGTACGCCGTAACGGTACAATGTGGATATCTCAACCGCAACTACAGCAAGGAAAAGAACCATCTGTATACATGCCAAACCCGAAAGATATTACCAATTACAAAGAATTAGTTGATCTGGTTGCTGATAAGATTGCTAAAAAAGATTTTGATACGGTAACAGAAAAATTACAGTCTTCCATTAATCAGAACACACAGGAAATAAAATTACGTGTTGAGGCTGAAAAAGTTTACACTAAAGAACAAGCGAATGACCAATTTGCAGGTAAAAGCTATGTTGAAAATTTAGAATCGCAAATAAGCCAAACTGCAGAGTCTATCAAGTCAACAGTAAAAAAAGGCGATATTATCTCTTCTATCAATCAAACGGCAGAGCAAATAACAATTGATGTTTCAAAGCTTGCTATTAATGCAGATACAATGGTGAAATGGTTAACGGCAAAAGGTATTGATACGAATGTTATAAACGTTAATGGTGATAAAATTACCATTGATAAAAATGGTGTAACAATTAAAATATTAGATTTCCTCTACGAAGACGAAAGAGGAATGAAAACAACAGTTATGTCTAAACGCAATCTAATTAGTGACCATGACTTTTCAAGTGCTATAAAGAAAGACATCGGGAACCCTGATTTTTGGGGGGTTGATGGTGGGTATGGTCTTCCGTGGAGAGTGAATGGCAACGTAGTTATAGAAAAAAATACAGCCTTGTTTGATTACGAACAAATGGTGAATGCAGCACGAGTAGATATGTATAACTATCCTGAAACAACCGTTAAAAACGGAATACATCCAGGTAATGTTTATACACTATCAGCACATTTTCGGTGCGCTATGATTAATGGAAAGAGGGTAACTGCTAAACCACAGCTGCACATTTGTTATGTAACGTATAGAGATAATGTTCATTATGATATATGGTATGAATCAAAACTTTCATTTGATGCACCTAGCACATACTATGGCGACATTCAGCGTAGGTCGTTCACTTTTACAATCCCAGCTAGCTATAAACCACAGGAACACGCCGTTGTGATAAAAGTAGAGTCTGCAGATGCAAACATTGGACAAGGTACAGCAGTTTGCGTGTCAGGTGTTACTTTAGTGAGTGGCAAATATGCATCTATGTATGACTGGGATAGAGCAGCAGCAGAAAGAGCAGATGGTCTTCAACCATTTAATAAGATCGCAATAGGAGATGCGAATACCAACATAGGTATAGCACCTGATGGATACACGTTGGATATAAGTACGAACAAAGAGGTTAAGTTTTTCACGAATATCCGAGCATTGCAAGGTGTAAGTCTTGGTGGGAATGCATTTCAACAGTGGGGGCATATTCGTTTTGCAGACGGTAATCTGGGCCCAGGCTTTTACGTGAACACCCCAAATGGCTGGAAATTCAACGCATTAGGATAGAAAGGAAAGATATAAATGAACGATATTAACTATATGATGCCTTTTCAAGAAGGAGCAACTCTTCCTTATATGGGAAGAATAGTAGAAATAAAACGAACAGAAAATGGGGTTTTCGTTCAAATACCAGCTGACATGTTAGACAATGCTGGGATTGCCAATGACACTAGTAAAGTCGAGGTATGGAGGCAAATGGATGACGGAGGAGCTATTTGTTTTAGAGTGTTAACAAAATGTGAGTTATGTGGTCGTGGAGCCAGACTGTATGAATTAGATTTAGGAGTTGCTAAACGGCGTATTTGTGCAAATGATTATTTTAAACTTACAGGTGAAAATCCTCCACAAGAACCATTAACAACTGAAAATAACACACAAACAGAGCAGCAATAGCTGGTCTTTTTTATTTTGAAAAGGAGGAAAGAATGTGGATCGTATTGATGTACTATTAAAAACTTTTATTGCCACTTTTGGTGGCTTCTGTGGGTATTTCTTGGGAGGATGGGATGCAACATTGAAAATCTTAGTGACGATGGCAGTTATTGATTATTTAACTGGCATGATTGCAGCAGGATATAACGGAGAATTAAAAAGTAAAGTTGGTTTCAAAGGCATCGCCAAAAAGGTGGTGCTTTTTCTTTTGGTCGGAGCGGCCGCTCAACTAGATTCAGCACTGGGAAGTAACAGCGCAATTCGTGAAGCGACTATTTTCTTCTTCATGGGCAATGAGTTACTTTCACTTTTAGAAAACGCTGGTCGTATGGGGATTCCCTTACCTTCAGCATTAACAAATGCAGTTGAAATTTTGGGTGGAAAACAAAAACAAGAAGAGAAAAAGGGAGATGTTCAATAATGGAAATCAGAAAAAAATTAGTTAATCCAAGTAAATATGGTACAAAGTGTCCGTATACAATGAATCCAGAATTTATTACAGTCCACAATACGTACAACGATGCTACAGCAGACAATGAAGTATCGTATATGATTCGCAATGATAACCAAGTATCGTTTCATATTGCCGTAGATGATAAAGAAGCTGTACAAGGAATTCCTTTAGAGCGTAACGCTTGGCATTGCGGTGATGGTGGCGGTAACGGAAATCGTAAATCTATTGGAGTTGAAATCTGTTACTCTCTAAGTGGTGGAGATCGATATTATAAAGCAGAAGATAATGCAGCTATCGTTGTAGCTCAACTAATGAAACAGTACAATATTCCAATTAGTAAAGTTCGCACACACCAATCATGGAGTGGAAAGTATTGTCCTCATCGTATGTTAGATGAAGGACGATGGAATAGCTTTATTGAAAGAGTACAAAATGCATATAACGGTGGAGGTAATAATATGAAATGGACAATGAAATCAGGCGGATTAGGAGTTAATTTAGCTCAAGAAATTATGGATAAACTCGCTGAATTCAAAGTGAAGGGTAACTTAGTTTATGAAGCAGATGGTATTTTCTATCTGCAATGTGAACCTGTTGACGACCGTAATAAATTAGGTGCTATCACATGGTATTTCAAAGACTATAAAGGGTGGTATTGCGAAGTTTATCAAGTGCAATCTTAATAAAAGAATAGTTTTATGAATAAAAAATCATTACCTGATTCTATATGTAGGTAATTATATCTTGATTTTTAAATTTATAGATGTTAGTGTAAATATACACCGTTTCTTATTTATCTATAAATAGTTGTCTGTAGAATGAATAGAATAATTTGATAAAATCCCCTTTTGCACCCATATGCAGAAGGGGATTTTTATTATTATGAGATTTAAAATTTACTTTTAGACAATGCCTTTAATATCGGATTAATGATTTTACTTAATAAACGGAATCCCCTAAATATAGATTGAACAACCTTCACATAATCGTCCCCCTTAATTTAAGTAAAGCATAACAATTAATACAATATTTTAAAAGTGTGATTTTATATTATTATATTTCTTCCTCAATCCATATATCTTCTACTTTCATATCAAGAACTTTAGCAATTCTAATCGCGACTAAAAGTGTCGGCGATCCTCCTTGAAGTAAGTTAGTCATTGTAGAATTAGCTATACCAACTTTTTTAGCTACAAATCCGTAACGTAATCCTTTTTCATCTACAATTTGTTTTAAGTTGCTACGTAGCACATTTACACCCCCTATATGTATATTCTTGTGAAACCATTTTTGTCCTTTTAAAAAATAAATTTCAGGAGGACAGGCAATGTATTTCATTCTAGTTCATATACCTATATCAAGACCACAAGGAATACCAAGTGGAATTAAGGACATCAAGAGGGGAGAGGATTATATGCGTTGGCAGTATAACCACTTGAATACAACTCCATATTTACATCCTTCAAAAGAATTACGTCAAATGTATAACGAATCCAAATCAAGATCAGAAACAGAATCAATTATGAATCACATGAAAAATCATGAGGTGTTTAATAACAAGGAGTATAAAAGATATTTCAGTTTATCCCAAGTTATTGAAGAAGATCTATACGGCGAAGAAGAAGACATTTTAAATTGGGAAACTTTAATGGATTGTTATGATGCAGTTCTTACGAGAAAAGGTATTATATTCCGTGAAAAAGAAGAGGAGGAATAGCTATGACACTTGCAGGGGAAGCGGTAATTATTTGGACGGCAACAGGGTTGTCAGTAATTACTATGAAGGCAGCAGAAAAAATGGGGAGAAGTGTTCCATATTGGCTTCCACGTGTAACCTTGTACACAACACTTACAGGCTCGTTTCTATACCTTCTACGCTATGTTCTAGTTGCATTTCTATGAAGGAATACAATGTGGAAGGTCAGGACAACAGGAAGGGTATAAGAAAAGGCCCGTCCCGTTATATTCCAAAAGAGTGCAATGATATCCTTATAGGATATCTAAGGGGGAAATGTTTATGTTGGAGTTACTAATAGTTCCTACAGCAGCATTAACATACGCATTAGTAAGTGATAAGTTCAAACGAAAAGATGATGATAAAAAGAAGATTCAAGTCTTTTTTGAGATAATATGAAGTGACCTCCTAGATTATCAAGTCAGGGATTTTAACCCATAATAATGAATGAAAACATTATGAATGGGGTTATACCCTATGATAATAGGAGGCCACTATGGAAAATATAATCTATATTGGGATGGATGTCCACAAGGAAAGTTTTAGCTTATGTGCACTACACGGAACAACTGGGGAAATTGTAAGAGAAGCACGATGTGCTTCAAATGTATCTCTCGTAAAAAAATTCGTTGAGAAACTGAAAACAAAATATGGTGAAGATATAAAAATTAAAGCTGGATATGAGGCTGGTTGTTTAGGGTATTCACTTCATAATCTTCTTGAACAAAATGGAATTGATTGTGATATTTTAGCTCCCACAACAATGTACAGTTCATCAAAAAATAAAATGGTTAAAAATGATAAATTCGATGCCAAAATGATTGCTCTTAATTTAGCAAATGGCACCTATAAAGAAGTATATGTTCCAGAAGAAGAGGATGTTGCCGTGAAAGAGTATATCCGCATGTTAGGTGATTTTAAAACATCTTTGAAAAAAATAAAACAACAGATAAAAGCATTCCTTTTAAGGCATGGCTATGTGTATGAAGGGAAATCAAGCTGGACAATCGCTTATATGAAATGGTTAAAGAATCTTGATCTACAAGGATTATTCAAAGAAACGTTAGGCGAATACCTATTACAGTATGATGTTCTAGTCGATAAAATTGAGCGGTTCAGTCTGAGATTAGAAGAATTATCTCATCGTGAAAGGTACGAAGAACCAATCGCAAATTTAAGATGCTTAAAAGGTATAGATACAACATCGGCAATGACTGTTCATGTGGAAATTGCAGACTTCACTCGTTTTCCCACGGCTAAAGCATTTATGGCTTATGTAGGATTGACACCAAGCGAAAGCTCAAGTGGAGAAAAAATCAGTCGACGTTCGATTACAAAACAAGGAAATTCGACCGTTAGGTCTACTCTTGTAGAATGTGCAAATGCGTTGGTAAAAGGAACAATCGGATTAAAATCGAAGCGAGTGAAAGCAAGACAAAAAGGGCAACGAAGCGAAGTGATTGCTTATGCGGATCAGGCTGTAGAAAGGTTACAAAGAAAATATTATCGCATGATATATCAAGGGAAACCTAGAAATGTTGCCGTTACAGCTATCGCAAGAGAACTGGGGTGTTTTATATGGGGATTAGAAACAGGTAAAATTCACCGAAAATAAAGAGGGAAGGATATGAAGTTGATTGATTCATTCATAGTTAGAAACCAAAGGTATCAATTGATGGCATAGATGAGCTTCAGAGATAGTGAATTACAGGTCTGGCTATCTATGACTCACCTCTTCTGGCATGGCTGAAATTCTGATAAACAAGCTATTTATTAGAATTTGAAAAGGTGTGATCCACGCAGTGAGATTATAAGAGCCTAACGACGAACCATTAACCTGAGGTAACCAATCCACGAATAACAGAGTGGTTAACTGTCGATAGATCTTATTTCTGAAGCTTTTGTATGCCATCAAGAAAAATATTATGGGTGAAAAACTATTGACAAAGGTCACTTCATAACAGGTGAGTGGAATCGCAATTAAAAGAGAAGATAAGCTACATTATCCTAAATTTCAAAATCAAGTTGATGATGATCGTAGCACAACATATGTTTACACATTACCTGTAGGTATGCCGAGTAAAATTATTCAGAAGGTCGAGGATGTTGTAAGTGAGGGGTTAAATAAACCTGTTCGGATTCATTATGATAACTATAAATTAAGTATTCGAGTATTTCATAAAGACATACCTAATAAGTGGGGATGGTCAAAAACATTAGTCGAACAAGGGAAATGGCTTGTGCCTATAGGGCAAAGCCTAGAAGAAATAATTTATCATGATTTTGATAAAACACCACACATGACTTTAGGTGGTTTAACACGTATGGGGAAAACCGTATTTTTAAAGAATGTAATGACATCTCTTATTACAGCACAACCAGGTTATACGCATTTATACATCGTCGATTTAAAAGGCGGTTTAGAATTCGGACCATATCAAAATTTAAAACAAGTTGAGTCGATAGCAGAAAAGCCAATTCAAGCATTTCAAGTTTTAAATACCATCCTTGAGAAAATGGAAGAGAAAATGTTCTATATGAAGGAAAGACATTATACAAACGTTGTAGAAACAAATATAAAAGAACGTCATTTCATTATAGTTGATGAAGGGGCTGAACTTTGTCCTGATAAAAGTATGGGGAAAGAGCAGCAAAAATTATTAGTGGCTTGTCAGAGAATGCTTTCTTATATAGCAAGGATTGGTGGGGCGCTTGGATTCAGATTAATTTTTTGTACACAGTATCCAACTGGAGATACATTACCGCGACAAGTTAAGCAAAATTCAGATGCAAAGCTTGGGTTTAGATTACCGACACAAACGGCTTCTCAAGTGGTTATAGATGAATGTGGATTGGAATCGATTAAAAGTATACCTGGACGCGCGTTGTTTAAAACGGATAGGTTAACAGAAATTCAAGTACCTTATATTTCTAATGAAATGATGTGGAATGTACTAAAACAATATGAGGTGGAGAAACATGAACATACAAACACACATCAAATTGAATCGTCAGATGATGATTCTGACCTCGATTAGAAAGCTGAAATTTGCTACACGTAGGCATTTAATGGCTATCCATGATTTAGGTGGTATAAGAAATGCAAACCGTATATTAAAGGATTTAAGCACGTTTGTTAACAGTACAGTTTATAAGAAAGAATATGTATATTACTTAAATAAAAAAGGGCGCGCGCTATTCGATGATACAGAAAAAATAGTACCAACAATTCGATTAGCACACAGCCTTATGAGAAATGAAGCGTGGCTCTATCTGTTTTGTCCGGATGACTGGCAGATAGAAACACCTATACGTTATAAAATAGATGATAAAAAGAAGACAATTATTCCAGACGTGAAATTCCGAGATGAAGAAGGGATTTTAAATGCTGTTGAAATAGATCGAACGCAGATGATGAATATAAACAGTGAGAAAATGAAAAGGTATGGTGAGTTTACAACATACTACAAAGATAAATATAAGGGAAAAATACCAATCGTTCATTTTTTTACAGTAACAGAATACAGACAAAAAACTTTAGAGCAATTTGCAATGAAGAATGGCGTTTATGTAAAGGTGTATGTTGTCCCAGAATTTCAATGAAAAAGAGCTGAATGAAAGTCCAGCTCTTTTTGACCACCGACCACAAAAATGACCACACGCTTAAAATGAATTAAATGAATTCAATGCACAGAATTACATTGCTTTTTTATTTTCTTTGCAATAGAATACACAACGGTAATACAAGTTACACTAAAAGACATGATATACTTTATACGACGCATGTGGAGTGTGTGGCTTGGCTTAAGTTAGTATAATAGGAAAGCAGTTGATATAGAAAAAATCTATACCACCTGCTTTTTGGTTTACAAAAATACCATTCATAAGCGATTTTAGTTAAAATAAATATTGCTGATTTTCACAAATTATAAATTGAGATTTTGAAATTGTATTCATAGTGAGAGGATTTGAATTTGAAATGATAGATAATTTTTGGCGTGAATTACCACGACCATTTTTCGTACTTGCACCAATGGAAGATGTGACAGACGTTGTGTTCCGTCACGTAGTAAGTGAAGCTGGTCGTCCGGACGTATTCTTCACAGAGTTTACAAACTCGGATAGCTATTGCCATCCAGAAGGTATGAAAAGTGTACGTGGCCGTTTAATTTTTACAGAAGACGAACAACCGATGGTAGCACATATTTGGGGAGACAATCCTGAATACTTCCGTCAAATGAGTATCGGTATGGCAGAGCTAGGATTTAAAGGTATCGATATTAACATGGGTTGCCCAGTTCCGAACGTTGCATCAAGAGGAAAAGGTAGTGGCCTTATTCTACGTCCAGACGTTGCAGCAGAACTTATCCAAGCAGCAAAAGCGGGTGGACTACCTGTCAGCGTAAAAACAAGACTTGGCTTTAAAGAGTTAAGCGAGTGGGAAGATTGGTTAACGCACATTTTCAAACAAGATATTGCAAACCTTTCTATTCACTTACGTACAAGAGAAGAAATGAGCCAAGTAGATGCGCACTGGGAACTAATTCCGGAAATTAAAAAATTACGTGACCGTATCGCACCAAATACGTTAATAACAATCAATGGAGACATCCTTGATCGTAAAATGGGGCTGGAACTTGCTGAAAAATACGGCATTGATGGCGTAATGATCGGACGAGGCATCTTCAAAAATCCATTTGCGTTTGAAAAAGAGCCAAGGGAACATAGCAGTAAAGAACATCTAGATCTTTTAAGACTACAACTTGATTTACAAGATCAATATGCAGAAGTACTGCCACGCTCAATCACAGGACTTCATCGCTTCTTTAAAATTTATGTAAAAGGCTTCCCTGGAGCTGCTGAATTGAGAAATCAATTGATGAGTACGAAATCGACTGATGAGGTGCGTGGGTTGTTGGATAAGTTTGAGGATAGTGTTGGTATGGCTCAGGATAGTGAGACGGTTTAACTTTTAAGCAGTTAAATCATTTCATATGTAGTGCATGACATGAGTGAGTTGAAAATAAGTGCAGAGCTGGAAAAGAACAGTGTATTTGAGAAATCAAAACACTGTTTTTTTCTTTTAGTTAATGTTAAGAGAGAAATCTTTTTATAGGCATATAAAAAACATGTAAGAGCTCTGTAGATACAATGATAGAGAAAAGTTCGGGTAAGACTATAAAACATATCTTTAAAATGTTAAAGTATTAATTTAGCGGACAATAACTAAAAGGTTAGATTAAACATGATAATTTAAAGCAGGTTATAGCATAAACTTTAACCGCTGAATAAATAATCAACATTTCAGGAGGAAACCCAATGGCAATGAGCAACAACGATATATTAAAAAGAGTAAGATACGCTTTAGATATAAAAGACATAGATATGGTAGAAATCTTTAAACTTGGCGGGATGGAAGTAACGAAAGAAGACGTAGTTGATATGCTTACAAAAATAAAGAGAGCTCCTCAGCATGAAGCTGAAAATGATGAGGTAGCTGAAGATGAGTACGTAAAAACATGCGATATGATGATGTTAGAGGCATTTTTAAATGGATTTATTACTTTAAAAAGAGGAAAGCAAGATCCGAAACCAGGGCAGCCTGCACCTGTACAGAGCAAGGAGAGTGCCAATAACCTTCTTCTAAAGAAAATGAAAATCGCACTATCTTTAACGAGTGAGGATGTACTTGATATATTAGATAGCGTAGGCGTTACGGTAACAAAAGGAGAGTTAGGCGCTCTATTAAGAAAGAAAGGCCATAAAAATTACAAAGAGTGTGGCGATAGATACGCAAGGAATTTCATTAAGGGATTAGGTGTAAAGTATAGAGGATAATGAGTTCGTTAAAGCAGTAAATGATATAATAGGTAGAGTAGGACGTTCGTATCCTACTCTTTTTTATTTGTAAAAATACTATGCCAGGTGATGAAATGGTACATACATATTTAGGTGAGACAATTAATTTTCATATAACTTATAAGAAGAAAAAGTCCGTGCGTCTTTTTGTGGATTCGTATGGAAATGTGGAAGTGCAGGCTCCGAAAGGGACACCTGTTGAATACTTAGTTCAGTTGCTAGAGGAAAAGTGGGATTGGATTCAGACAACACGTAAGGAAATGACGGAGCGAGCGCATGGACCACAGGAAAAGGATTATGATCAAGGAGAGGGCTTTTTGTATTTAGGGAATACGTATCCGATACAGATTTCCCAAGATGCAAGCATTGAGCAAGACAATGCGATTTTTGAAGGGGATAAGTTACATATTTATGTGAAAGAGCTTAAGGATGAGAAAATACAACAAGCTTTAAAACGATTTTACTATAAGCAGTGTAAATCTTTAGTAGAGAAGAGTATTAAAGTGCATCAAAGTAATTTCAAAACAAAACCACGTTCTATTCGTATTACAGATAGTAGTCGTACTTGGGGTACTTGCGATTCGAATTTACAACTAACATTCAATTGGAAGCTAGCAATGGCACCACAGCGAGTAATTGACTATGTGGTTGTTCATGAAATGTGTCATATGGTTCATTTAAATCATGATCGATCTTTTTGGCGTCTTGTCGGGAAGATAATGCCTGATTATAAAGAAATGGAGAATTGGTTAGCGTTATCTAGTTGGAAGATGACGATTTAGGAAGGGATATCGATTTTTGTCTGTAAATCGATATTTCTTGTCGAATCGTTGATATATTGTGAGTTTTGATAGATATATTTTAAAAATCGTTGATATATTGTAAGTTATGATAGATATATTCGAAAAATCGTTGATATAATTTCATTTACCACAGGATTGTTCAACAAATCGAAAAGAGAAGAGGTCACAGCAGACATCTCCTCTTTTCGAGTATATAGATTAGCGCCCAAATTTCACAATGAAAGTATCTGCTGTTTTCTCCATCTCATACCCAAGATACCCCTCCGAAAGCAAAGCCTGCTGTCCACTAGCATCACTCATTAGAATACTTTGAATATCCGTCCAATCGCTTTCTTTATCTCCGCGCAATTTCTTCACAAAAACATACCGCAGACTACCACCATACTTCTCCTTTAGCGCAGCAATCGCCATCCCTTGCGCAAACTTATCCTTCAAACTCGGGATGTTAAAAGGAGCAACGGTGCAGCATACGTAATCATATTTGCTGTCTTCTTTTTGCAATTCGTCCATGATGACGTTTGCTAATATTTTTTGCATACCATTTCCTCGGCAGTTCGGATGAACGTTTGAGATTTCTTGATAGATGACGCGGTGCAGTTCACTTTCTGATAGACCAATATCAAGCCCTAAATGTTCATCGTCGATAGGAGGGACGAGTAGAGCGCGAAATGCGATGAGTTCGTTTTCGATAAAAGCGCCGATCATCATGCCGTTTCCTTCTAGAATGTATTGAAATTCTTCTTGTGAGAGTGGTTGTAAACGACTTTTATCTTCTAGTGCTTCAACTACAATGTTTTGTAGTGATAAGATTTGCTCGATGTGCTCTAGTGATAGTAATGTAACGTGAAATGGATTGTTATTTTGTTTTAATGTTCCTTTGTATAGAACTGTCATGCGTTAGTCCTCCTTTAGCGTACAATGTCCTGAAAGACGGTGAGTTCTTGTAATGTATCTTCGTTTATTTCAATGCCGAGTCCAGGCTTTTCGTTTAAGCGAATGAATGGTACGTCGTAATGTAAGTTTCCGATGTCTTTTGTGAATTTTAATGGCCCTGTTAGCTCTACGCTCGTAATGATTTTCTTTGCGAAAGCGACATGGAATCCTGCGGAAGAGGCAACAGATGATTCGACCATTGATCCCACTTGGCATTCAATGCCTGCCATTTCTGCTTGATGAGCGAGCTTTACAGCGGGATATATGCCGCTGCATTTCATTAGTTTTATATTTACTTTATCAGCAGCTTCTAATTTAATAATTTGGCGCATTTCACGAGAACTTTTTAGTCCTTCATCAATCATAAGCGGGAGGTCTGTTTTAGAACGAATATGAGCCATGGCATCAATATCGTCCGCGATAACAGGTTGTTCAATCCAGTCAATGTTTAAATGTCCTAATGAACGTAGTGCTGTTAATGTGTTTGCGCTATTTTTCCAGCCTTGGTTTACATCAACGCGAATAGCGATGTCATTTCCTACACGTTCTCGTACAGCTTCAATACGTTTCACATCTTCTTTTACATTTGTACCAACTTTCATTTTGAAAGATTGGTAACCTTTTTGAATCATAGAAGCAGCTTCTTCAGCCATGTTTTCTGGATCGGCAATACTTAAAACATGAGTGACAGGGAATTCTTCATGGTAGCGCCCGCCAATTAATTGATATACAGGTTGATTTAGTTTTTTGCCCATTATATCAAAACAAGCAATATCAATTGCGGCTTTCGCTGTTGGAACACCGTAAATTGTATTGTCCATCATGTCGTGTATTTTTTCGATATTCATTGGATTTTGCCCGATTAGAGCAGGGGTTAGCGTATGTTTTAAAGTATAGAAAGTACTTTCCCATGATTCACCTGTGACGTGATCATCAGCAACGCCTTCACCGTAACCGATAATACCTTCATCTGTTTCCATTTTGACGATAATAGAGGGCATATCAGAATAAGAGCCATAACTAATAACAAACGGATTGCGAAGCGGTAAACGAATTGCGTAAAGATGAATAGCTGTAATTTTCATTGAATAGAGACCCCTTCCTGTTTACAATAGTTTTATACATTTGATATAGTTGACGTTAAATAGTCGTTAATTAATGATAAGGAGTTAGAGAAAATGATGATAAAAATTGCAGTTGTCGGTTCAAAGGAGTTTATGGAGAACCTTTTTCCTATTGCTCAAAAATTAGAAGGAATAGAAATTGATCCATATATTTACCTTCATCCGGCGGAATCTTCTGAACTATTAAAGTGTTTAAAGCCTTGTGATGTCATCTTTTTCTCAGGTGCTTTACCTTATTATATGGCAAAAGAAATAAGAGAACAATTACAAATTCCAAGTACATACTTACAGCAAGACGAGACAACTGTCGCATCTTCAATTCTTTCTATCATGTATCATCAAAGTATTCAACCACATAACATTTCCATCGATTTAGTAGACCGCTCGTTTATTACAAATGTGTTCCATGATATCGGTATAAAAGAAAGCCCGCAAGTGTTGGATTATGAAAATATGCTGTGGAGTAAAGATGAAATAAATAGAGTTATCGATTTTCATGTAGCTAAATATCAATCTGGAGAGGCTCATTTAGCTTTAACTAGTATTCACGCTGTTTACGACGAGCTTCAAAAAATAGGTGTTCCTTCAGAGCGTATGATTGATCCAACACAATCCATTATACATGGGCTAAAAGATGCAAAAATAAAAGCTGAGTTAGCAAAAAGCTATTCAGCTACTGTTGGTGCTTGTATTATTTCTTCCTTAGAATTACGAACGAGTTTGCTTGAAAAACTAGATGTCATTTCAAAAGAACTACGTGGTTCATTTAAACAAGTGGATGAAATGACATGCATTTTGTATACAACTCGTGGTGATATCGAATCAATTATTAAAACAAATGCGATAGATAACTTGTTTGCGAGCGTAGAAGGAACGATAGCTATTGGATTTGGTTATGGGAAAACCGTGAAAGAAGCGGAGCAAAATGCAAAAATTGCTCAAAGTTTTGCAAAGAACAATCCAATAGATCGTTGTTTTTATATACTAACAAGTGATAAAGATTTGTTTGGTCCGTTCCCGAAAGAACAGAGAGTACAAAGTTTGAAAAATGATAATCCGGAACTAATGAAAATAGCGAAGGAAACAAAGCTTAGTCCGGCCAACTTGTCAAAAATCATTCAATTTAGTCAATCGCACCCGTCATTGAAGTTTACAGCAGCTGACCTTTCTGAGTACTTACAAGTAACTCGAAGATCGACAGAAAGGTTGTTAAAGAAATTAGTTGATTACGGGTATGCTCATATTTGCGGCGAGGAAATGCCCTATCAACAAGGGCGACCTCGTGCACTATATGAACTGAATTTACCGCTATTTTTAAGCTTCTAGTTGGGCTTTTTGTTTCTTGAGTAGTTCTGCTTTTTCAATGTCTGATAGTTTTACAATTGTGAAGCCTGTTATACCATAAATGATTGAGATAATAGGTACGATGAAATTCAAAATAGCATAAGGAGCATATTCAAATGCACCTACGCCAAGTGTTGCGAGAATAAATACACCGCACGTATTCCAAGGAACGAAGACAGAAGTTAATGTTCCACCATCTTCTAATGCTCTGGATAAGTTTTTTGAATGTAGTCCTTTTTCCGTGTAGGCATTTGCGTACATTCTTGAAGGGACAACAATTGAAATATATTGTTCAGAGCAAGTAAGGTTTGTTGCAAAACAAGATGCGATAGTAGAAGCGATAAGCCCTTTTGCTGATTTCGCTAACTTTAAAATTTGATTTACAATTGAGCGAAGAATACCTGTATGTTCTAATACTCCTCCGAAAGTCATAGCGACAATTGTCATAGAGACTGTATTCATCATCGAATCTAAGCCACCGCGGTTAAATAGTTCGTCTACTAGCTTGTTTCCAGTGTCTATAACAAATCCAGCTTGGAGTGCACCGACAGATGCTGAGACAGAACCACCTTGAATAAAGACTTGTGATAAAAATCCTAAAATAATACCGACGAGAATCGCTGGTATAGCAGGGACCTTTTTAGCGACCAATACCATAACGACTACGGGTATAATGAGTAGGAAAGGTGAGATAACAAAGTTTTGTTGCAATACTTGTAACGTTTGATCGATGCTCTTCGCATCAATATTGTTAGCGCCGAAGCTTCTTCCTAAGACCGCGTAGACGATAAGAGTAATAATTAAACCTGGAACTGTAGTAAATAACATGTGACGAATGTGTGCGAATAAATCTGTATTTGTTAATCCTGCGGCTAAGTTAGTGGTATCTGAAAGCGGTGACATTTTATCGCCAAAATAAGAGCCTGAAATAATGGCACCAGCAACCATTGGGGCTGGAATTCCCATACTTAGGCCAATTCCCATTCCAGCAACACCAATTGTGCCCATTGTAGACCAAGAGCTACCAATTGCTAATGCTACGATAGAACAAATGACGGTAATGGAAACTAAAAATAGTGATGGAGTTAAAAGTTTTAAACCGTAATAAATCATCGTTGCGACGATTCCACCGCCAATCCAAGCACCAATTGTTAAGCCAACAAGAATAATAATGACGACAGCGGGTAATGCAAGACGAATCCCTTTATACATTGCTTCTTCAAGATCATTCCATTTGTAACCGTAACGCCAAGCGACAATAGAAGCAACGGTTGTACCAATAATAAGTGGAACGTGAGGGGTTTGTTTTAATACAACAATTGTAACCATCATAACTGCAACGGTAATGATAATAGGGATAATCGCTATTCCAAAAGGTATTTCTTTTTTCATAAAGTTCCTCCTTGTTACGTATGTTTGTTTGTATTTTTAGAATTGTCGTAAAATAGACGTTTATTAGGTTATGATAACTAAAAGTTTATGTAAGCGTCAACATAAAAAACAGAAAATAAGGAATGTTCTAGTTGTTTGTTTAGTTTGTAATATAAGTGCAGAGTAAGCTTTTTAAGTATTTAAAAATAAATAATTGACTTTTTTCTTAAAATTCAATATGTTCATAAAAACATCTGTTTTTCATAAGTATAATTAACCCGAATCGTTTGTAATGTGGGAAGGAGACTGGAACGTTGAAAACATTAGAACTACAAGAGCGCTTAACGGAGATTTTTCAGCATTTACACGAAAACCCTGAAGTAAGTTGGAAAGAATATGAAACGACAGCGTATATTACTGACTTTTTAAAAGAAGAAGGAAGTTCATATAGAACATTTGATGATTGTCCAGGTGTAATTGCTGAGATTGGAGGCGGGAATCCAGTTATTGCGATTCGTGCTGATATGGATGCACTTTGGCAAGAAGTAAATGGAGAATTTAAAGCGAACCATTCATGTGGCCATGATGCTCATATGACCATTGTAATGGGACTTATTTTACAATTGAAAAATATGAGATGGAAAAGTGGTACGGTTAGATTTATTTTTCAGCCAGCAGAAGAGAAGGGGAATGGTGCTTTGAAGATGGTGGAGAAAGGTGCTGTAGATGATGCTGATTTCTTATTTGGCGTCCATCTAAGACCAATTGAAGAACTATCTTTGAAACAAGCAGCCCCATCTATTCGTCATGGAGCAGCAGGATTTTTAGAGGGTATGATTCATGGGGAGGATGCACACGGGGCAAGACCACATCAAGGTGTGAATGCAATTGATGTCATTTCCATGATTAATATCGGTTTGAAAAATATCTGGCTGCCACCGCAAAGTTCTTATTCAGTAAAAATGACGAGATGCCAAGCGGGTGGTGATAATTTAAATATTATTCCGGGAAATGGTCATTTCAGTTTAGATGTAAGAGCAGAGAGTAATATACTATTAGAAGAATTAAAGAAAAAGATTGAGCATGTAATAGAATCAGCTGCATCGATGGGATCAAAAACTTCATACGAATGGATGGATCTTGCACCAGGAGCAGAGGTTTCCGAAGAAGCAGAGCGCTTTATGCGTAAAGGTATTCTCGAAGTGTATGGGGAAGAGAGATGCACAGGGCCTCTCTATACGACAGGAAGCGATGATTTCCATTACTATACAGTGAAAAGACCACATTTAAAAGCTGTCATGCTTGGACTAGGAGCAGACCTACAACCTGGATTACACCATCCGTATATGAGGTTTGATCATAGTTGTATTATGGATGGGGTAGAAATATTGAAACAAACTGTATTGAAAGTGTTAGAAGACAGGGGCTAGAGAGCTCCTGTTTTTTTGTCGTGAATTGTCGGCAAATCGATATATTTGAAAAAACGTTGATATATTTTGAGTTATGATAGATATATTGAGAAAATCGTTGATATATTTGAAGTTACGATAGATATATTAAGAAAATCGTTAATATAATTTCACGTACCTATTAATTTGATGAAAAATGAGCCTCCAGTACATGGTGTATAATAATAAGTACCATTTTTTAATAGGAGAAAACGAATGAACGAACAATATTACGATGCAGTTTTACATATAAAAACAGTCGGTGAGCAAAAAGGGTTTAACAAATCTATGCATTATCACCGTTATGAACCGACGCCGTATAGCGGATTAGATGAGTTACTGAATCAATATGAAATAAAAAGTAGCGATCAAGTTGTAGATTTTGGGTGCGGAAAAGGGCGATTAAACTTTTATATGCATCATAAATGTGGTGCATCAGCAGTTGGAATTGAAATGAATGAAGAGTTTTATAAAGAAGCGATGGATAATCGAGATCGTTATGCTCGAAAGGCACGAAACAGTAAGGGGAAAATTCAATTCCAATGTTGTTTAGCGCAGGAATATGAGATTGATCCACATGATAATAGGTTTTATTTCTTTAATCCGTTTTCTGTGCAAGTGTTTATGAATGTAGTAAATAACATTTTGCTTTCAGTAGAAAACACGGGGAGAGAAGTGGATATTATTTTATATTATCCTTCTGAGGACTATATTTTCTTCTTAGAAAATCAGACTGCGTTTGAGCTGAAGAAAGAAGTAAGGTTGCCTGGGGCTTATGAGAAGAATGGGAATGAGAGGTTTTTAGTGTATAGATTGGAGTGTTAATAGTTACAGAAAAAAGTAAGGAAAGAATTTAGATACCTTACTTTCTTCTGTAACTATAAAGTTATTATTTTCCAAAAAATAAATCAGAAAGACTTAAACGAGATTTTTTGTATGAGTTATTAACGTATTGTTGGGTAATTACATAGTAGTAAATAGATTCCTCCAACTTGTTGATGAGTGAATTTCGAAAATCAATTACTGCCTCTTGTAAATAATTTTCTTCCATGGAAATTATATCTTCCATGGATTTTGAGAAGTATATATACTCTTTCATAAACTGTTCTTCGGATAAAAAGCCCGATCGTAGGTCTTTAATTTTGATAAAGCGAGTATTTAAATATTCATAGTGATTGAGCATGTTAGTAAAGGTATTGGATAAAAATTCTTGACTAAGAAGAAATGCATCTAAGTTTAAAGATGCATTTAAAGGATTAATTCCTAATTGTTCAATTTCATATTTAGAGTGTTTATTTAATTTAAAGTATATGTTGTAAATTGAGTTATTATTGATTTCCATTAAGGAGTCTAGTATCTCTTTTACTTCTTTTTTTAATGGATTATAACATGTAAATAATTCTATAGTATTAAGGGGACGATAGTATTTTATTCTAGGATCGTACTGTAATTTTCCATTAGAAAAAATATAACTTTCAGAATGAGTTAATTCCTTACAAAATTGATTTGCTATAAAGTCTAATTGCCGTTCTAAAGTATTAATATTTTGTTTGGATTTGTATAAACATTTACTTAATGATGTAGAAATTTTTAATTGGGATTTAATAACTTGTTCATATCTTTCATCGTATAACTTTTTTTTCGCTTTTGATTTTAATAGTGTTGTTCTAAATAATAGCAATGTTAACGTGGATATAAGAAGCGTTAAGCATCCTGTTATAGCATTAATTGCTTTATAATCTAAATGTTTTATTATATTAGAAAAATTATTCCAATTTAAAATTCCAGTAATATCTTGTATTAAAGTAGGTTGATAAAAGAATAAAATAATAAACCATATTAAAATATTCACAAATGAAATTTGGAACATTGTACTTATAAAAGACTTAAGAGAATTGTACCAATGAATAGGGCTAAATGGTTTAGTTTTGTCAAATGAATTATCTCTATCAAGATATGATGTATGAAGGACTCTTGGAGAGATAAAGTATAAAAATTTATCTGAAAGATAATATAATTCGGTTACTAATCTTATAATTTTTAAATTTTTGTTTCGAATAGATTTATGATATAGATTTTCTAATATTTTGGTTCTTATTACATCGGTGAAGAATTGGAACATGCCTAAAATAAGTATGATTGTAGAAAATAAAAATACATATTGTAGAATAACGCATAGAATAGTATAAGAAAACTCTAATTTAATAAAAGTAAATACAGAATAAATTAATTCAATGATAGATGTGACTATAAAGATTAAGATGTGTTTTATTATTTCCATAATATTGTCCCCTTTATAAAAATAAATAATCTTTTTTAACACTTATTGTAAGAGAGTGCGAAGATGAACTACTTGCAACAGATTTTGAGTACTATCTCAATTTTACTAAAAAAGCGCTTTTTTTTTGTATGTATTTAAGTGGAATATTTTATATTTTTAATTTGAACGGTAGGGAAATTTAAGTGATAAATGCTTATGAATTACTTGGTTAAAATTATTTATAATGAATGATGAAATTTTAAAAAGAGGACACTTCATAGAATTTTATTAATTAATTTTTACTATCTAAAATACTAACCGGGTTAAAATATAAAAGAATGATTATAATAGCTAGGTAATTGTTTCAATGGTTTGAATAATGGTTTTGTGAAAATATAATTAAACTATACATAACTTAACAAAGAAAGACACTGTACTAGTGATTAAGTAGTACAGTGTCTTTTAAAATATATTAGTTACGGATTAAGTAATCAAATGCACCTAAAGCTGCGTTTGCACCTGAACCCATAGAGATGATGATTTGTTTGTACGGATTATTTGTACAGTCACCTGCAGCAAACACTCCTGGTACGTTTGTAGCGCCGTGCTTGTCTGTTACGATTTCACCGCGAACGCGTTCAACTGTTTCGCCTAACCAGTCTGTGTTTGGTACAAGACCGATTTGTACGAATACACCTTGTAATTCAACGTGATGAACTTCTTCAGTTTCACGATCGATGTAAGAAATACCGTTTACTTTATCAGTACCAGTGATTTCTTTCGTTTGAACGTTTTTCAGAACAGTTACGTTTGGTAAGCTGTTAAGACGCTCTTGTAATACAGCATCAGCTTTTAATTCTGGCATGAATTCAAGAACAGTTACGTGCTTAACGATACCTGCTAAGTCGATAGCTGCTTCAATACCAGAGTTACCTCCGCCGATAACTGCTACGTCTTTTCCAGTGAATAATGGACCGTCACAGTGTGGGCAATATGCTACACCTTTATTTTTGAACTCAGCTTCACCTGGTACGCCAACATTACGCCAGCGAGCACCTGTAGAAACGATTACGCTCTTACTTTTCAGAATAGCGCCGTTTTCAAGTTCCACTTCAATAAGTTCTTTTTTCTCTAAACGTTTCGCACGTTGTAGATTCATTACATCGATGTCGTATTCTTTTACGTGCTCTTCAAGGCTTGCTACTAGCTTAGGACCTTCAGTCTTTTTCACGCTGATGAAGTTCTCAATGCCCATAGTATCCATTACTTGACCACCGAAGCGCTCAGCAACGATACCAGTGCGGATGCCTTTACGTGCTGCGTAAATTGCTGCACTTGCACCAGCAGGGCCGCCACCAACAACAAGAACATCGTATGGATCTTTATCAGAAAGCTCTGATGCATCTGGACCGTTACCCATTTTAGCTAAAATTTCTTCAAGTGTCATACGACCGCTTCCGAAAGATTCGCCGTTTAGGTAAACAGTTGGTACTGCCATAATGTCTTTGCTTTCTACTTCCTCTTTGAATGCAGCGCCATCAATCATAGTATGTGTAATACCAGGGTTAAGAACGCTCATTACGTTAAGAGCTTGTACAACATCAGGACAGTTATGACAACTTAGGCTGATATAAGATTCAAAATGATATTCGCCTTGAATGTTTTTAATTTGATCGATTAATTTTTGTTCAACTTTTGGAGCGCGTCCACTTACTTGTAGTAAAGCTAACACTAATGATGTAAATTCGTGTCCTAATGGAATACCAGCGAATACGACACCAGTGTTTTCACCAGGGCGGTTTACGCTAAAGCTTGGTGTTCTCTCTAATTCAACTTTTTCTACTGTAATCTTAGATGACATAGTAGCTAATTCGTCTACTAGAGATAACATATCTTTAGATACGTTATCGTCTCCTGCGCTTACTTTAAGTAAAATATCGTTCTCCATTAATTGAAGGTATTGGGATAGTTGTGTTTTTATATCTGCATCTAGTATCATTTTGATCGAACTCCTTAGATTTTGCCTACAAGGTCAAGGCTTGGTTTAAGTGTTGCAGAACCCTCTTGCCATTTAGCTGGGCAAACTTCACCTGGGTTGTTACGTACGTATTGAGCAGCTTTAATTTTGTTAACAAGAATGCTTGCGTCACGGCCGATACCGTCAGCATTGATTTCCATAGATTGGATAACGCCGTCTGGATCGATGATGAATGTACCACGAGCAGCAAGACCTTCTTCTTCCATTAAAACGTTGAAGTTTGTAGTGATTGTGCGAGTTGGGTCACCAATCATGATGTACTCGATTTTGCCGATAGTTTCTGAGCTATCATGCCATGCTTTGTGAGTGAAGTGAGTGTCTGTAGATACAGAGTATACTTCAACGCCTAAGTCTTTTAGAGTTGCGTATTGGTTTTGTAAGTCTTCAAGTTCAGTTGGGCAAACGAATGTGAAGTCAGCTGGGTAGAAACAAACTACACTCCATTTTCCTTTTAAACTTTCGTCAGTAACTTGGATAAATTCTCCATTATGGTAAGCATTAGCTTTAAACGGTTTTACTTCTGTGCCGATTAATAACATGTTAAAATTCCTCCTAAATGTTGGTTTTGAGCATCAAAAAATAGTGTGCTCATAAAATATATTTTTTAATTAACTATAATAATTCTAATTCGATATTAATTATCATATAGAAGTGGTTATTTTGTCAAGAGAATAAACCAACTTTATACCAATTTAATTAATATTTATTCTCAATTAAGACTAACAGGGAATGGAAAGGTAATTTTAAGTCTATAAATTTTAGATGAGTAGTTGAAAGTTTAGTGTGTATGTTAGAGATAGTGTGTAAGTTTAATTTCTTAGGAAGGAAATATTTCTTAGAAGTTATGTATTTGAAAAGGAACTGCTTATTTCTATTTTACAAAGAATTGTGCGATAAATAAAATAAAATGAATCGAAATCTTTTTGAACAATTTTTGTCATCTCAAATATATAATTAGGAAGTATATTACGATGATAGTTAGAAATATTGACTCAAAGTGCTAACGAGATATAATAAAACCTAGATATACCTTTCAAAAAGAAGAATACATATTTATAGGATGAAAAAATTCAACCTATTATTTTTTATAGCTTTTAGAAAACGCTTACAATTGGTGTGGAGGGGAAACCATGTCTAAGTTCACAAAGTATTTTTTAATGGAAGCTAAAGATGTGATTGCATATGTGAAAGAGAAATTATCTAAGTTTGAACATGCAAAGGGGTTACAGTGTAAAGAAATAGGTGATGGCAATTTAAATTATGTGTTCCGCGTTTGGGATGAAAAAGAGAACATGTCTGTCATCGTAAAGCAAGCTGGGGATACAGCTCGCATTTCAGATGAGTTTAAGTTGTCGACGAATCGTATTCGTATAGAATCAGATGTTTTGCAGTTAGAGGATGAGTTAGCACCTGGACTTGTTCCTAAGGTGTATTTATTTGATAGTGTGATGAATTGTTGCGTAATGGAAGATTTATCGGATCACACAATATTACGTACAGCACTTATAAATCATCAAATATTTCCGAGGCTTGCGGATGATTTAACTACTTTTATGGTAAATACACTTTTGTTAACATCGGATGTTGTAATGAATCATAAAGAGAAGAAGGAACTTGTGAAGAATTATATAAATCCTGAATTATGTGAGATTACAGAGGACCTCGTATATTCAGAACCATTTACAAATCATAATAAGCGTAATGAGTTAATTCCGTTAAATGAGGGATGGATTAGGGAACATATTTATAGTGATAAAGAGCTTCGTATGGAAGTAGCGAAACGTAAATTTTCTTTTATGACGAATGCACAGGCATTACTTCATGGTGATTTACATACTGGTTCTGTTTTTGTAAGAGATGATTCTACAAAGGTTATTGATCCTGAGTTTGCTTTTTATGGACCTATGGGATATGACGTTGGGAATGTAATGGCGAATTTAATGTTTGCTTGGGTGAATGCAGATGCAACGATGTCACCTGGAGCTGAGAAAGATACGTATATGGATTGGTTACAAACTACGATGGTAGAGGTAATTGATTTATTTAAGCAGAAGTTTTTAGGTGCTTGGGATATTCATGTGACCGAGATTATGGCGAAGGAAGAAGGCTTTAGCGAAGTCTATTTGCAATCTGTATTAGAGGATACAGCTGCAGTGACAGGTCTGGAATTAATTCGCCGTATTGTTGGATTAGCGAAAGTAAAAGATATTACTTGTATTGGGAATGAGGAAGCACGTGCTAGAGCGGAGCGAATTTGTCTTCAAGTAGCGAAGGGTTTTATTTTACGAGCGAATCAATATAGAACGGGCACAAGTTTTGTAGAAACGTTAAAAGAACAGTCAATGCACTACGCGAAGTAAGGGGAGAATATGATGGAAGAGCAATTAATACCAATTCAGTGGAAAGATGATGCTTTAGTTTTGTTAGATCAAACGTTATTACCAAATGAAATTGTCTATGAATCTTTTAAAACAGCTGAAAGTGTGTGGGATGCGATTCAAGTAATGAAAGTACGAGGTGCACCCGCGATTGGTGTTTCAGCTGCTTATGGAGTGTATTTAGGGATAAAGGAATTTGCTGAAAGTACGGAAGAGGGATTTATGGATGAAGTAAGAAAGGTATGTACATACTTGGCGACATCAAGACCGACTGCCGTAAATTTATTTTGGGCACTTGAAAGAATGGAAAGTGTAGCGACAGATAATATTCATTTATCAATCTCACAGCTGAAAAATAGATTACTAGAAGAGGCAAAAGAGATTCATAGAGAAGATGAAGAAATTAACCGTCAAATTGGAGAACATGCATTAACATTATTCCATGATGGAATGGGAGTATTAACACATTGTAATGCTGGTGCGTTAGCGACAACTAAGTATGGTACCGCGACAGCTCCCATGTACTTAGCGAAAGAAAAAGGATGGGACTTAAAAATCTATTCTGATGAAACACGCCCTAGATTACAAGGTTCAACGTTAACAGCATTAGAACTGCAGCGAGCAGGCATTGACGTTACTGTTATTACAGATAATATGGCAGCTATGGTCATGTCACAAGGGAAGATTGATGCGGTAATTGTTGGATGTGATCGTGTGGCAGCAAATGGTGATGTAGCAAATAAAATTGGCACATTAGGCGTATCTATTTTAGCTAAGTACTACAACATTCCGTTTTATGTAGCAGCGCCAACACCGACAATTGATTTAAAGACATCGACAGGAAAAGAAATTCCGATTGAAGAAAGAGATGCTTCTGAAGTGATTAATCGCTTCGGACAATATTCTGCTCCGAAAGAAAGTAAAGTATATAATCCAGCATTTGATGTTACTCCACATGAAAATGTAACAGCGATTATTACAGAAAAAGGGATTGTAAAGGCACCGTTTACGGAGAATTTAAAAAAGCTATTTCAATAAGTAGATAAATGTAAAAGTCAGTCATCATAAGCTTCATACTTAGGGGGATGTATATGTTATTACAAAAAGAAAGAGAAGAAATTGTAGCGTATGGAAAGAAAATGATTTCTAGTGGTTTAACAAAGGGAACGGGCGGTAATATTAGTATCTTTAATCGTGAACAAGGTCTTGTTGCGATTAGCCCAAGTGGTTTAGAGTATTATGAAACAAAGCCTGAAGATGTAGTTATATTAAACCTAGATGGTGAAGTAGTAGAAGGAGAGAGAAAACCATCAAGTGAATTAGATATGCACCTTATTTACTATAGGAAGCGTGAAGATATAAATGCGCTTGTGCATACACACTCTCCTTACGCGAAGACGATTGCATCATTAGGATGGGAGCTTCCTGCTGTATCGTATTTAATTGCTTTCGCAGGACCGAATGTGCGCTGTGCACCGTATGAAACATTTGGTACGAAGCAATTAGCGGAGGCTGCTTTTGAAGGCATGATTGATCGCCGTGCTGTTTTACTTGCAAATCACGGTTTAATTGCTGGTGCAAATAATATAAAAATGGCGTTTACTGTTGCAGAAGAGATTGAGTTTTGTGCTCAAATTTATTATCAAACGAAAAGCATTGGGGAACCAAAGCTATTGCCAGAAGATGAGATGGAGAATTTGGCGAAGAAGTTTGAAGGGTATGGGCAGCAGTAGAATGAAACAAAAACACCCTCAAGAAATCTTGAGGGTGTTTTTTAAGCTTTTTTAAGCAACAAATACATAAAGTAAGGAGCCCCAATTAAAGCAACGACAATACCTGCTGGAATGCCATTAGGATCAACGATATTTCGTCCGATTGTATCTGCTAATAATAATAGCCATCCGCCGATTAAAAGGGCGATAGGCATGAAGATTTGATGTCTTGGACCTACTAAAGATTTCGCGATATGAGGAGCCATTAATCCGATAAAGCTAATTCCTCCTGT
The DNA here is from genome assembly GCF_038005385.1 of Bacillus sp. FSL K6-2944. Taxonomy (NCBI): domain Bacteria; kingdom Bacillati; phylum Bacillota; class Bacilli; order Caryophanales; family Bacillaceae; genus Bacillus; species Bacillus sp. FSL K6-2944. Next base: position 392,560 of record NZ_JBBOTE010000002.1, read on the forward strand.
TACGGAAACAGCTGCGGCTGCAAGTGCAACGGCTGCAACTAATAAGTACCTGCGTTCTTTTTCAATTTCAATGCCAACGCCAATTGCGACTGGTTCGTTTAATGCTAAAATGTTTAATCGATTTGCTTTATAGAAAACAAACGGAATGAATACGATTAACCATGGGAGCATTGCTAAAACGAAAATCCAGTCATCTCCCCAAATATTTCCGGCAATCCATTTTGAGATAAAGTCCACTTTCATACGATCAGCGGATGAAATAAGGACAATCATCGCTCCAGATAGTGCAAATGCAAAACCGATACCAGTTAATGTTAATCGTATTGGTTGAAGTCCAGTTGATTTACTATATGAAAACACGTAAATTAGAACAGCTGTCAGAAATGCCCCAATAAATCCAACGACAGGTAGTAAGTAAAGAAATGAACCTACGTCTATTGGAAAGTATAAAAAGAAAATAGCAACAGCAACACCAGCCCCAGAGTTAATACCAAGAATACCAGGTTCAGCTAAATCATTTCGGGTAATTCCTTGCAGAATAGCCCCTGATAAAGCGAGAGCCATACCAGCTAATAATGTAATGACAATTCTAGGTAGTCTTAAAGAGTATAAAACAAACTCCTCTTTAAAAGTCCCTTGCCCCATTAATGTTGGGAGTAGTCGATCATAAGATAAAGATGCTGAACCAAGTCCCATTCCAACTACAATGGTTGTGATGATTACTATAAGTAAAGCGAGTATAATGAGACGCTGTTTTCTTAAAATAGATTGCATCATGAGAATGTTTTTCCTCCTTTACGTACAATGAATAGGAAGAATGGTAACCCTACAATCGCAACAATTGCCGCAACTGGTGTTTCGTATGGAGCGTTAATAGTACGTCCGATTGTATCTGCAAGTAGCATAAAGGAAGCTCCAGCAATTGCTGACATCGGTATAACAAATCGGTAATCTGGACCGACAATTGGGCGTACCATGTGAGGTACCATTAAGCCGATAAATGCCATATTTCCAACAAGCGCTACAGATGCACCTGCAAGTAAGATAATAATGATAAATAAAATAGTTTTAATAACAATAATTTTTTGACCTAGTCCAATAGCCACTTCTTCACTGAAACTAAGAACTGTCAATTTTTTTGCTAGTAAGATAGCGATAAAGATACTAATTGAAATGACTGGAATAATAATTTTTAATTGGCTCCAAGTTGTTCCAATTACGCCCCCAGCAGTCCAAAGTGATACATCTTGTGAAATTTTAAAGTAAATGCCGATTCCTTCTGAAATTGCGAGTAGAAATGCTGAAACTGCAGCGCCCGCTAATACAATTCGAAGAGGAGAAAGGCCGCCTTTTTTCACCATACCAATTCCAAATACCATAATTGCGCCAATTGCAGCACCGATAAAGCAAGCTAATGTTAAGTAAAGATAGCTGATGGAAGGGTTGAAAGCAAGTGTCAGTGCAAGCGCAGCATTTGCTCCACCAGATAGCCCTAATAATCCAGGGTCCGCAAGTGGATTTCGTGTTAATCCTTGCATAATTGCCCCAGAAACGGCTAATCCAGCTCCTACAAAAATAGCAGCAACTTCACGTGGTAAACGTATTTCTCGAATAATAGATATTTTGTCTCCTTTAGCGGAGGAAGTGAGTGCTAACCATACATCTTTTATCGAAGTATCTGCAGCACCTAATACCATTGCAACCATAAAAATAAGAAAGAATGCAATTAAGCTTAAAATTAGTTTGTATGTAAAAGCTATAGAACGTGGATTATCATGATCTTTTGTCATTCGTTTCACATCTTTTCTGTTCATAGAATAAAGGAAGAGGAATTCTTAAATTAAGAATTCCTCATGTTTGTATTATTTACCAAGAAAGCTCTTCTTGAAGAAGTCTAGTTGGAAATCTAATGTAAGTGGATCATTGAAATAGAATTCCATCATGTTTGCTTCATATACACGATTATTTTTTACTGCTGGGATGTTTTTATATGATTCTGTCTCTTGGAATGAGTTATCAGTATCTTTGTTTTTACTTACGATTAAGTAATCACCAGCAAATTCAGGTAATACCTCAGTAGATAATGCGTAGTAACCTTCTTTTAATGCTTTTTCTTTTACTTTTTCAGGCATTTTTAATTTCATTTCTTGGTACAGGATTTCTGTTCCACGGCCCCAGTTCTCGCCGTATACATAAAGCTGTTTGTTGAAGTTTTCTACAACAGAAACTGTTGCATCTTCACCGATTTTTGCTTTAATTTCTTTACCAGCTTCTTGTGCACGTTTCTTGAAGTCATCAACCCAAGTTTTTGCTTCTTTTTCTTTATTTAATAACTTACCGATTTCTAAATGCTGTGTTAAGTAATCAACTTTTCCGTAAGTGTATGTTACAGTAGGCGCGATTTTCTTTAACTTATCGACATTTTTAACATTTGATAAACCGATGATTAAATCTGGATTTAGTTCAGCGATTTTTTCAACATTTTCATCAGATACTTCAGCAACATCTTTAAGTTTGCTATCAAAACGTGGGTTTTGTTTAGACCATGAATCTACCCCAACAAGATTTACACCTAATGACATTACGTTACCAGCGAATGATGATAATACAACAACGCGTTTTGGATTTGCAGGAACTTCTACTTTTTTACCATCTTCAGATTGGTATGTAATTGTTTCTGATTTGCTACCTTTTGCATCGTTCTTTTTGTCTGTAGAGCTATTGCTACAAGCGCTCATAACAAGAACGAAAAGGACTGTTAGTGAAATAAATAACTTTTTCATCGTCTTTCTCCTTTAACATAGATGATATGTGTATACAATAATTTGTTTAACTGCAATCTTTTTGAAATAGTAGTGGTAATGCAAAATAATTTATTAAAAATCTTGAATATGAGATTTTATAATATAGTAATAACCATATTAATGAAAGAAGATGTAATCTCAAATTTGCTAATTATTAACAAAATGATAATGATTATCACTATTGATTCTTTAAATAATATAATTTTATATAGGTGTATTGTCAATAGTAATTTTGATTGTAAATTTTGCGGAAACAGGTTATATTTTATTGAGAATGATAATCAACGATTAATAGCTGAGGAGTGAGCACGAATGAATCGAGAAGAATTGTTTGATGTAACCGTGATAGGCGGAGGACCTGCAGGGCTTTATTCAGCTTTTTATAGTGGACTCAGAGAAATGAGAACGAAAATAATAGAATTTCAACCACATTTAGGTGGAAAAATACATGTGTATCCGGAAAAAATGATTTGGGATGTAGGAGGACTATTGCCAGTTACAGGTGATAAGTTAATTGAACAACTTGTACAGCAAGGGTTAACATTTAAGCCGGAAGTTGTATTAGATACAAAAGTAGAATCGATTATTCGTAATCAAGATGGTACTTTTACATTAAAAACAAGTACTGGCGAAGAACACTTTTCAAAAACAGTTATCGTCGCAACAGGAAGTGGTATATTGAAACCGCAAAAGTTATCTATTGAAGGTGCTGAGCGATTTGAAGTATCGAATTTAAATTATACAGTTAAATCTTTAAAGCGTTTCAAAGGTAAAACAGTTATTATTTCCGGTGGAGGCAATTCTGCTGTTGATTGGGCAAATGAATTGGAACCAATTGCGAAAAAAGTGTATGTAACTTATAGAAAAGAAGAATTATCTGGTCATGAAGCACAAGTAAAACAACTTATGAACAGCTCAGCGGAGTGTTTCTTTAATACATCGATTACAAAATTAATTGCCGGTGATAATCATGAAGCGATCGAATATGTAGAATTAACAAATCATGAAACAGGTGAGGTTTCTCATTTACCTATTGATGAAGTTATTATTAATCATGGATATGAACGCGACATTACATTATTAGAAAATAGTGAGTTAGACGTTGCAATTATAGATAATTATTATATTGCAGGTAATGCAAATAGTGAGTCTTCAGTAGATGGATTATATGCTGCTGGAGATATTTTAAAGCACGAAGGGAAACTACACTTAATTGCAGGTGCATTCCAAGATGCTGGAAATGCTGTGAATAAAGCAAAACAATTTATCCAACCAGATGCAAGTGAGTACGGAATGGTTTCTTCTCATAATGAAGTATTTAAGAAGAGAAATCGCGAACTGATTAAGCAGATGATGAAATAATAAGGAACAAGTATACCCCCACGTATTTCTCTATTCAAGTGAATGAGAGATGTACGTGGGGGTTTTCCTGTTTACTATATTTTCTATCATTATAATGACACCGGTTTCATCAGTTCATATGATATGAACATTTTATTGGTAAAGCATCCTAGAAAACAATTTAGCTATGTTTTGCTTACACAGAACATGGCTAAATTACGCTGTCCCTTTAGCGCGTTTATTAGGAAATGGCATATTTAGTATAGAAGCAATATACTGTTTTCCGTGTTTTCGAGCCAATGATTCTAATATTTGACGGACGCGTTTTGTAAGATGACCTTGTTTTTGGATGGCTTCACAATATGCGTCATAGAAGGCATATTTAGCCCAAAGGAAATCATCTTGTTGGAATAAGAAATGATTTTTGTACCATTCACCAATTGTATGATAACAATTGTTTTCATGTATTGCTGTGCTTTGAGAAAGAAAACGATCAGATAAAGATACATTCAAATGAGAAATTGTGTTTTCTGTTTCAACTTGCAGTGTTTGTTCTAACATTGTAATGATGTGACGAGTAGCCATATGTTAACTCTCCTTTGTGTAAATGGGTAATACCATTCTATATTTAAAAAATTCTTACTATATAATACTATACAATATATGGAATGCATCTACCTGCTTTTTGAACTGCATTTACAAAATCTTTTTTATTTGTTTACAAAAATAAAGTAAAGTAAGATACAGTATAGATGAAAAAATAATAAAGGAATGAACGCATTGTATATAACAATAGAAGAGACTGCGGAGTATTTGAATTTACCAAAATCGTATATTGAAGAGTTAATTCAGCAAAAGAAAATTCGTGCGCTATTCGATGGAGAGCAATATTTAGTAAATAAAGAACAATTCAATACGCATTTAGAACAAATGGAGAAATATAAGCAATTAGTGGAAGAAATATTGAACGAACCAATTCCAGAAGATATGGATGTTAAAGACGAAGATTAAACTATGGGAAATCCCTTATGAAGATATGCAGAAATGTATCTTCATAAGGGATTTTTTGTTTGAAGATATCAAAAACATAAGGAGTTCTTAGCCTTTCTTCAAATTTTGATAGGTAGTAGTCTACCATGTTAAAAGCATATTTTTTTCTAGCTAGGACAAACATAGAGAATGTAACCTGTACAGATACATATACTATCAGTGCAAAAGCTTATAAATTAATGGAAGGGGTTTTCTCGTGAGTTTATTTCATTGTGATTTTTTGAAAGACTTAATTGGATCTTTTGTGAGAGTAAACAGGGGTGGTCCAGAATCTCAAAAAGGAACAATAATATCAGTATGTCAGGACTACTTCGTATTGAAGAATGAAAAAGGTGAGCTTTATTACTATCAACTTAAACATCTAAAAAGTATTACAAAAAATGCGAAAGAATGTGGATCAAGTGATTGTGAGTGGGAAGATTGCGCCTGTGCAGAAGATTTTGAAGCACTACTTGAAAGTTTCAAATATTGCTGGGTGAAAATTAATCGCGGCGGTCCAGAGAAAGTGGAAGGCATTTTGCAAGATGTTTCTTGTGACTTCGTAACATTAATCGTAAAAGAAGAAATTATATTAATTGCAATAAAGCATATTAAAAGTGTTAACTATAATGCTTTAGCATGCGGAGAGAGCGATGAGAGCGACAATAGTAAGGAAAGTAGCGATAATTCAGGTCGTGCTCGTGCACAAAGACAATCAAGTAGAGGAAGATAATAAGAAAGGGGGATACGAAATTGGAGAATGTATTATGCTGTGACCAAATTAAATGTTTAGTTGGTGAGACTGTAAAAGTAAACCTTCGTGGACCAGAAAGTCGAGTTGGTGAGCTCGTATCGTTAGGAAAAGATTATCTAACGTTACAGTTACCTCATGGTGAATTAGTATATTATCAGTTGAAACATGTGAAGAGTCTAGTGAAGAAAGTGAAAGAAAGTAAATGTGGCGATTGCTATAGTTCATGTTTCTGCTCTGATGAGGATACTTTTTTAGATATATTAAAAGACTTGAAGTATAAGTGGGTAAAAATTAATCGTGGCGGTCCAGAGTGTGTGGAAGGTTTATTAAGTGAGGTACACCATGGCTGTATTACACTAGTAAACGGTGATGAAGTTATTTATGTAATTAAGTCTCATATTAAGAGTGTGAGTCAAGTAGTTAAATGTAAAAAGAATGAAGATGAATAATGTTTAATAAATAAGAGGGGCATTATGAGGGAAAGAGAAGAACAATTTCTTATTTCGATAGTATGAAAAGGAATTACTTACTATTAAAACAGAACTTTGCCCTGATTATTTTTTTAGAAATGGAAGACAGATAAGAAGAAATTCGTAGGAAGGAGGATATAGATGAATGAGTTAAACAAAAGTATTGGAGAAAATATATATGTTAAATTAATCGGTGAAAAAAGATTTAAAGGTGTATTAATTGATGTAGGAAATGATATCGTTGTTCTTTACAATGGACAAGACTACGTATATATATCTTTATATCATGTACAATATTATAAGTTTTTAAGATCAAATGATGAAGAAATCTCAAAACCAGATGTGGATTCTGTAATTAAGAGAGAGTCTCCTTCAATTTCTTTGAGGAAAGTATTAAGTACATCTAAAGGGATTTTTACGGAAATTTATGTAGCCGGAAATGCTCCAATACATGGTTATGTTACAAGTGTGATGAACGATTATATTGTTTTTTATAGTCCAGTTTATAAAACTGTATATATATCTTTAAAACACTTGAAATGGTTAATTCCGTATAAAGAAAATCAAGTGCCTTATGCCCTCAATAAAAATGAACTCCCCGTGAATCCGTTAAATATTACGTTAGCTCGAACGTTTGAAGAACAGCTTATTAAAATGGCTGGGAAAATTATGGTGTTCGATTTAGGTGAGGAGTCCAATAAAATTGGAAAAATGGCGAAAATTGATGAAGGTCATATTGAAATATCAAAAGCACGTGATGCGAAAATGTATGTAAATATTCAACATGTAAAATCTGTCCATTGTCCGTAAGCTAGTTGAAAGGGCTGGCTTTTTCGTAACTACTCAGCCACCTTTCGGTGTCTTTTTTAAATTTTACTAGTTTCATATGCCTCCCATTTGTAAATACTGAGTATATCAAACAGGGGAGGTGAATCTTATGGTCGATCGAAAAATTATTTTAGATACATATAAAAAAGGACCTGAAGCTGTTATTTCTTTATTTGAAGAAACATTTTCTAAGTTAGAAAAACGTATACAAGAACTAGAAAATGCTTCAAAAAAAAACTCCAAAAATAGTCATAAGCCACCTTCTACAGATGGTTTGGGTAAGCCCGTTACAAAAAGTTTGCGCAAACCGTCTCATCGTCAAACGGGTGGCCAGTTGGGCCACAAGGGACATACTCTTGGTTTGACAGCGACTCCAGATCATACGATTACACATTCTCCTACATATTGTACTTGTTGTCATACTTCCTTGAACCACGAGCCTGTAAAAGGGTATCGCATTCGCCAAGTGTATGACTTACCACCTATTCAGATCGAAGTGACAGAACATAAAGTAGAACAGAAAGAATGCCCACATTGCCATTCTATCCAAGAAGCCCAATTTCCTTCGACAGTATCTCGTCCTGTTCAATATGGTCCAAATATAAAAAGACTGATTCCCTATTTAACGCATTATCAATGCATTTCTTTGAAGCGAACAAAAGAATTCTTTCAGGATTGTTTTGGACATTCTATAAGCGAAGGAACCCTGGTAAATCATACACAGGCTTTCGCTTCTCAATTGCAGCCATTCATAAAAGAAGTAAAGGAAAAGATTCTGCAGTCTCCTGTTGTCCATTTTGATGAAACTGGTATGCGTGTAGAAAACAAAACACAATGGTTACATACTGCCAGTACACCGGAGGTGACATTGCAACATATTCATCAAAAACGTGGAAAAGAAGCAATGGATGCTGGAGAAATCTTGCCATCTTTTTCTGGAATTGCGATGCATGATGGTTGGAAATCGTATGATGCGTATACAGATTGTCGTCACGTTTTATGTAATGCCCATCTCTTACGAGATTTACAAGGAATTATAGATAGTACTGGAGAACAATGGGCACAACAGATGCAGAAATTTCTAACGCAAGCGTTGACGATGAAAAAGCAATCCGAAGGTACCATGCCAAAAGCGACGCAAAAGAATCTGTTTATTATGTATCAATCCATATTGAAAGAACAACAGATTCTTTCCACGAAACAAAAGAAGAAAGGAAAGCAGACGCCTTCTCAAAATTTATGGAATCGCTTCGTCAAGTATTCTGACAGAATTCTAGCGTTTTTAGAACATCCAGCCATTCCATTTGATAACAATCAAGCAGAACGGGATATTCGGATGACGAAAGTAAAACAGAAAGTGTCTGGGACTTTCCGAAGTAAGAAAGGCGCAGAATCTTTTTGTCAGATACGAAGCTTTATGAGTACCATGAAAAAACAAAAACAATCGGTCTTACAAGCGATAAACCAAGTCATAGAAACTAGAACGGTTCCTTGGAATAACACGACTTCATAAGAGAATTTCTCTATTTGGCATAGATTCTTTCTCTGATTGGAGTATTTTCTTTTCATGTTTTCGAATCGGAAACATGTATTTGGCCTGTTTTTTTATTTGAAGAAGCTGAGTAGTTACGCTTTTTCTTTTATATGCAGAAGAAAAGGTCGAGCCTATTTGTTTTAGTTTAATTTGGAGATGAGGGGAAAATGAATTGAATATAAGCATAGTATAGTGTGATTTTTTAAAAGGTAACTTTGCACTAACTTATAAACATTGTGTACGAGCTATCTTATTATATATTCAATTTATTTTTTGAGGAGGAGCTGCTCAACTAATTTATTAAAGGGGTTTTGTTTGTGGAGCAGTTTCCGAATTCGTTATCAATTACATTGCTTGGTAGTGCTGGTGGAGCAGCAAAAGCAGTTTTAGCAATTTTAAATCAAGCGATAGCAAATGAAAAAGATCCAATTTATGAAGTATTAAAGAATGCTAAATTTCATTTGGTGGATATAAAACAAAAAGATAGGAATTATTACGATGAGTTGTTTTCGAATTTGAAAGATCAATTATATTTATATGAAATAAACCTTCAAAATGTAGTGGAATTTAAAAAACATTTAAAAGAAAAAAGAACGAGTGTTGTGATTGATGTTTCAGGGGCAGATACAATTAGAGTATTAAGCTGCTGTAATGAACTAGGAATTTGTTATATTAATTCAGCCTTGGAAAATGAGGCAGTAGATCAGGACGATAGCTTAATCGGTTTTCAGCTTACGGAAAGATATACAAGGTTTGAGAAGGAGAAAGAGAAATTTACAAATACAAAAGCGATTATAGGTTCAGGTATGAATCCAGGTGTTGTTCAATGGATGGTTGTTGAGCTTATGAAGGAACGACCAAATGAAAGGCCAAGAGCATGTTATATTGTAGAACATGACACATCATTTTTGAATGATACAGCACTTATAAAGCCACATACACTTTATGCTTCATGGGCAGTAGAGCGATTTTTAGATGAAGCGATCTGGAGTTATCCGATGTATATGAGTCATCATCGTCCTCTTTACTTTTATGAAGATGTATATTCTTCAGAGTATAAAGTGAAGTTAGGAGAAAAAGAATTCTATGGTTGTTTAATGCCACATGAGGAAGTATTAATTTTAGGGAAAAACTTCAATATGGAAGTTGGTTTTCTTTATCGAATTAATGAGTATACAACAAATATAATTAGACAGAACTTAGATCAAGTAGAAGATTTATGGAACTGGAATCGTAAAGTGTTTAATCCAGCGGAAGAAGAGGTTGCTGGAGAGGACTTGGTCGGTGTGTTACTCGTTTATGAAAATAGTGAGACATATATGTATAATGTGATGAATAGTAGCCAAGTTTTTCGTAAATATAAAACGAATGCAACGTATTTTCAGGTAGGGTGCGGGATTTATGCGGGCTTGTCCAGTTTACTTTTAGATCAATTTGAACAAGGTGCTTATTACGTCGAGGAGTTGTTATTAAATACAGAAAGTAAGTACGGTGAGTATTTAAATTTATATATGAAGGATTTTGTAATGGGGCATAATAATTTTACGGATGGATTGTTACATGACAGGGTAAGATGGATGTAAGTTGTTACCAAAAGGAAGGAGAGATCTCCTTCCTTTCAGTATTATAAGGTTAAATATTGCCCTGAAAGCAATTTCATACTTATACTTTAAGGAGATAACAATGAAAGTTTTTTGTATCGATCAAGGGGAGTTTTTATATGAATAAATACAAGAGCTTGATTTATGAAGAAAGAAGAGCCTTAAAGGTATTTATATTATTATTTTATATTATATTCTTTTTATATGACGCTATATATTATTTTGTATATCCTGCTATGAATATTAGTGGAACAGCGGTAGGTTGGCCAGAAGGTAGTCTTGGGATAGGTGTGCCTATATTTGTAATAGCATTATTTCCTATTTCTATATATCTTCAAAAAAGAGGGTATGTATATTCTGTAAAATATTTATTTTTATTTGGGTACATGTTTATCAATCTTGTGAATAATTTAATGATTTATTTGCGAACGGATAGACCTTTTGAACATGGTAGTATGGTAGAAATGTTATTAATTTTATTTGCTCCAGTTTTCGTGAATAGAAAATACTTTTATTTAGTGTCCTTTAGTGTAATTGGAAAGTACGTATTTTTCACATTGCTATTACAAGATTTAAAAGTGATAATTCCACTTGTTTTATGTGTATTTTATTTCATTATTTCACATTCTTTATTAAAACGATTTCAATCTTATGTAAGAACAGTGGTTGAAATGATGAACAATATGAAAGAGACGGAAAATTTAGCTGTGATTGGGACTATGTCTACAACAATTGCTCATGAAATTCGAAATCCGTTAACAGCGTTAAAAGGGTTTACGCAAATGCAAAAAGAAAGAAATCCAACTGATACGATGAGCTACGACATTATGCTACAAGAAATTGAAAGAGTCAATGGATTTGTTAGTGAATTGATGTTGTTAGGAAAACCAAAGCCAACAAATTATGAAAGGTGTAATATACGAGACATCCTTCTATATGTTGTGCATCTAATGGAAAGTTATGCAACGCAATATAGAGTTAAATGTCATTTACAAGTAGATGGGAATTTACCGGCTATAAACGGTGATGATAAGCAATTAAAACAAGTGTTATTAAATATCATTAAAAATGGAATAGAATCAATGCCAGAGGGTGGAGAAATTCATATCCGTGCATATCAAAAAACGCAAGGACATTTGTGTATTTCTGTTGAAGACCAAGGATTTGGTATAGAGAATGAGAAGTTAGAAAAAATTGGCAAGGCGTTTTACACAACAAAGGAGACTGGTACAGGACTTGGATTAATGATTACATATAAAATTATTAAGGAACATCAAGGGAGTATCACGATCCAAAGTAGTGTAGGAGTAGGAACGAAAGTAGAAATTTTTTTGCCGACCTTTTAATGTATTGGGAGAAAAGATTTTTCAGAAAAGTGTTCTTGTTGTGTAAATATAAACATTTTATAAAATGTTTCAAGAAGGGTTTTTTTTATAAAATACTTCGTTTATAATGGAGGAAAATATCGACATGAGATTGATTGCTCATGTAGCGGTTCAGTAGTGTTATGAAAAGATAAGAAGGGGTGCACACGCATCCTTTTTTCTATGCAGATATTATGAAAGAGGTGGTATGATGGAATTAACATTAAATTCGACTGTATGTTTACACACGATTCAATTTCGAAAAGAGCAAAAGAATTATATTGTAAAAGATACAATTACAGGAGAAAAATATGAAATGCCGCCACTTTGGATTGATGCATTGGCAATGATGCGTGACGGTTTTTTGTTGGGGGAAATTGAGGAGAAATTAAAAGAAGAGTATCCATCCGAAGAAGTGAATATGTTAGCATTCACGAGGCAACTGTTAGAACTAGAACTTGTTGAAATGGTAGATGGAGAAGAGATGATAGCTTGCACAAAGAAGAAAGAGATAGATTGTTTAGCTTGGGTGCGTCCTCGTGTGGAACAATTCTTTCTTAATTTAAATAGAAAATATAGAAGCAAAGACCAGTAGTGGCCTTTGCTTTTTTTATAGGCTATGTTTAAAAAATAACAGCAAATGCTCTTGCGAAAGCACCGTCACTATTTTTAATTTTTAAAGGTGCTGCTGAGAAAAAGAAACGTTTTGCTTCGATAGCATCTAGATTTGTTAAGTTTTCAATTAAGTAAATATCATTCCCTAGTAATATGTGATGAATCGGTGATGTTTCTGTTGTGACTTCATCAGGAGAAATGAAATCTAAACCGATAGATTTTACTTTTAATCGCACTAGTTCTTTAGCTAATTCTTCAGAAAGATAAAATGCTTCCTTCTCATAAGCTTCTGTATTCCATTTTGTGGATAGATTAGAATGAAAAATAACAATATCACCTTCTTTTATGTCAGTATTATGCAATACTGTCTTAGGTAATTTTCGCTCTTGAATATGTGTTACATCTATAAGAACAGCTTCACCTACAAATTGATCCAGCGGTAATTGATCGATGGTCGTTGCGCCTGAAATAAAATGCGCAGGAGCATCACAATGCGTGCCAACATGAACGACAGAATGAAAATCTGTAACTTGATATCCTGATTCTTCAACACTTGTAACAGCTTCTAGTTGTATTTTAGGTGTTCCAGGAAATTGAGACATATTATTTTCAAATGTTTGTGATAAATCAATTACTTTCATTTTACATACCTCCAATATATGTTTTTCAAATAATAAAAAGCTCATCCTTCAGTATCAAGAAAGATGAGCTTTACATGCTAGTTGAGTTTTATCTTCCAAAATGCATTGCATTTTGCAGGAATTAGCACCTATTCAGTTTGTATAAACTGAGGTTGCTGGGCTTCAAAGGGCCGGTCCCTCTGCCTCTCTTGATAAAGAAGTATTCAGTTTTTAAAATCGGAATTTTCCGATAGTTAAATTGTAATTCATTTCCTTTTTGCGTGCAATACAAAATAGGTATTCACCCAAATAAAGCTGCTCGCATATTGTAGCTTATGTAAATAGAATGCTGCGAAGGAGTGAGTGCAGTGACAGGAAATGTATTAAATTATTATGCTGGTGGTAATACAGCTAGGGGATTTCACAATTTATACGAAGAGAATTTAAAAGGATTAGACAGATTATTTATCTTAAAGGGTGGCCCAGGAACGGGAAAATCTTCTTTAATAAAAGCAATAGGTCGTGAATGGATTGAAAAAGGATATGATATTGAATTTTTACATTGTTCTTCTGATAATAAATCGGTTGATGGTGTAATTATCCCAAAATTAAAAGTAGGAATTGTTGATGGGACATCGCCGCATGTTATTGAGCCAAAAATGCCAGGAGTTGTTGAAGAGTATATAAATTTAGGAATTGCTTGGGACTCAGATAAACTAAGAAAGCAGAAGTTAGAAATTGAAAGATTTGTTTCAGAAGCAAGCAAAGCTTTTCAGTCTGCTTACGCACGTTTTAAAGAGGCATTGGTTATACATGATGAGTGGGAGAAGATATATATTGATAATATAGATTTTAATAAAGCAAATGAACTAACCGATCAGCTAATCCAGAAATTATTTGCAGATAAAAGCGGGAGACAATCGCTTGTAAAACATCGTTTTTTAGGAGCAGCTACACCGAAAGGAGCAGTTGATTTTGTTCCTAATTTAACAGAAGGGTTACCACATCGTTATTTTATAAAAGGGCGCCCAGGTTCTGGAAAATCAACGATGCTCAAAAAGTTAGCTAAGGCAGCTGAAGAAAAAGGATTTGAAGTTGAAGTATATCATTGCGGATTTGACCCGAATAGTCTTGATATGGTTATCGTAAGAGAATTAGGTTTTGCAATTTTTGATAGCACCGCACCACATGAATATTTTCCAAGTCGCGAGGGTGATGAAATTATTGATATGTATGCCCTTATTGTTACGCCAGGGACGGATGAGAAATATGCGAAGGAAATTCGTGATGTTTCCATTCAATATAAAGCAAAAATGAATGAGGCGATGTCTTTCTTAGCGAAAGCAAAATCGATTCGTGATAAATTAGAACGAATTTATATTGCTGCTATGGATTTTTCAATAGTAGATGCATATAAAGAGGAGATTCAAAAAGAGTTTGAACGAATTGCTGCTACTGTAATTGAACAGCAACAGTAGACGTTTCATTAGGCTGTCAGTAATTTCTGACAGTTTTTTTAGTATGTAGTAAAATTAATAGTGTATTGTCGAATTTCCAAGGAAATAATCAAAAAATGGAGATGTTATGAAATGAGAGAGAAAATCGAGTTGGAGTTAGAAAGAATTGAAAAAGAGAATGATGTAAAAATTTTATTTGCGGTGGAATCAGGGAGTCGTGCTTGGGGGTTTCCATCGAAAGATAGCGATTATGATGTTAGGTTTGTTTATATACATCCGGTAGAATGGTATTTATCAATTCATGACAAACGAGATGTAATTGAATATCCAATTAGTGATGATTTAGATATAAGTGGTTGGGATATTAAAAAGGCGTTGCAACTATTCGCGAAGTCGAATCCTGCTTTACTTGAGTGGATTCGATCACCAATTTTTTATTCGAAAAACTCTAATTTTCCAGAACTACTTCAACAGATGAGTGAGAAGAATTTTGATCCAAAAGCAACGATATATCATTATTTACATATGGCGTCGAAAAATTATCGTGAATTTTTGCAAGGTGAGAATGTAAAGCTGAAAAAGTACTTTTATGTATTACGTCCCATTTTAGCTTGTAAGTGGCTAGAAGAGAAAACGACTTTACCTCCTGTAGAATTTGATCGATTAATTACAGAATTATCATTAGAACGTAGCGTATTAGATGAAATTGAAAAGTTGTTAATAAAGAAAAAAGCAGGTACTGAATTAGATGTTGGATTGAAAATTAAGGTGCTAAATCAATTTTTAGAAGAACAAATTCATTACTATCAGCAATATGTAAAAGGAATTGAAAAGGGATCAGGAATCGATATTGAGAGTTTAAATACATTGTTTCGAGATATGTTGTTTGAAGCATATGAAAAAGAGCACAAGTAAGTTTGTGCTCTTTTTATTTTGTAGGAATGAAGAAAACAGATATAGCTGCGATAAGACCTGCAAAGGAGAATAAGTAAAAATTCCATGCTAAGTCATATTGCATTGTCATAATAATACCGACGAGAATTGGGCCAGCAATTGCACCAACTCGGCCAAGCCCCAGTCCCCAGCCTAAGGAGGTAGCTCGGATATGTGATGGGAAGTATTGTGTTACATATGCATTTAATATTTGAGTAATACCGACTGATCCAATACCAGCAAGGCCAATTAAAAGATAAATGATTGTAACAGATGGTTTGATTGTTAATAGTCCGATACATATGGCTGCCATAAGATAAGAGATGCTAATAACGATTTTTGCTCCTATACGATCAGCAATTGCTCCAGCGAATAATGCGCCGATAGCTGCGGTAATATTTAGCATAAGTAGAAATGACAGACTAGACCCAAGAGGATATCCTGCCTGGCGCATCATCTGTGGTAACCAAGTGTTTAAACCATATATTAAAAACATTCCCATTATATAAGTGATCCAAAAAAGTAGCGTTGCTTTTATGTATTCTTTTGAGAATAAAGTAAAAAATCCATTTTTCTTTCGTATAGTAGATGGGTCTTGATGAGTTTTATCTTTTACATGAAATTCAATTTGAAAACGATTAAGAATTTGGTTCACTTCTTCTTGGTGATTACGTGATAATAAAAATTGAATGGACTCGGGTAAATAGCGAATAATGAAAGGGATGAGGAGTAGTGGAATCATTCCGATACCAAACATAATTCTCCATCCGAAATCTTCTAACATAAGCATGGACAAAATAGCACCTAACACGATACCTAAAGGATAGCCAGTAAACATAAGAGCATAAATAAAAGATTGCCTTTTTTTTGGTGAATATTCAACAGTAAGTGCTGAAGCTGTTGGGATAACACCGCCTAATCCGATTCCTCCTATAAATCGAGATAATCCAAATAACTCAGGAGAAGGAGCGATAGCCGCTAAACCCATTGTGATAGAAAAAAGTGCTAAACAGCATATAAGCGTCCATTTACGCCCAATTAGATCTGTAATCGTTCCAACTAGAATAGCCCCAATAAACATCCCAAATAAAGCATAGCTTGCAATTGTACCAGCATGCGCTGGTGATAGCGCCCAGCTTTTGTCTTCTAGGAGCTTTGGTAGAACGGCACCGTAAATACCTAAATCATATCCATCAGCTAAAATGGCTAGCCAACAAATAAAAACAACAAGTTTTGTAATAGAGCTTGGAAAGATAGTTTCTGTAGATTCTAGATGAGGTGGAGCTGAAGGTTGCATAATATTCACCCCTTTTAATTTGTAGATGAATATATTATTTTATTTGATGTTAATATTTTCCTCCTTGTGTCGAATTTTATCTGAAAAGGGTTTATAACAAATAAAGAAGTTCAACAGTAATTTTGTTGAACTTCTTTATTTGTTTACTCATTATCAACTCGTTTTAACGGTTGATCTGCTGGGCCTTCAAGAACGTCTCCCTCAATTGAAAAACGAGAACCATGGCAAGGGCAATCCCAAGTACAATCACCATTATTCCATTCAACTTCACAGCCGAGATGTGTACAAGTTGTATCGACGATATGTAATTTTCCTTCTTTGTCCTTATAAGCACCTGCTCGTTTACCGTTAACATGTACGACAGATCCTTCACCAACTTCGAGATCTTCTGGCTTACGTAATGCGGTTTCAATCTTTCCTGCAATTAAATGTTTCGCAACATCAATGTTTTGGGAGAGGAACGTTTTTATATCTGGATTTGCATGGAAGCGTGATGGTGCATACAGTTCTTTATAGGGACTGTGAACTTTTAGGATGGAGTCCTTCAGTAGGTGAGCGGCAGCAGTTCCAGTTGTCATTCCCCATTTGCGATATCCAGTTGCAACAAATATATTTGGATTTCTTTCGTTAATATGTCCGATATAAGGAAGCTTATCTAGAGTAATTAAATCTTGTGCTGACCATCTATAAGGAACTTCATCTATTCCAAAAGTGGCTTCAGCAAAAGAATAGAGTGCTTCATAATGAAGCATCGTATTTATTCCCTGACCTGTTTTATGACTTTCTCCGCCAATCAAAATTAATTTTTCTCCATTGTTTGTTATATAGCGTAAGGAGCGCTTTGGATCATCAATACTTAAATACATGCCACCTGGATACTCCGTTTTTGCTTTTATTGCAAGAGCGTAGGAGCGTTCTGCGTACATTCGCGTAAAGAAAAAGCTATTCGCATCATAAAAAGGAAAATGTGAACAAGAGACGACATATTCACAAGTGATATGATGGCCCTCTTTTGTAATTATTTGTGAATAATCGCCCTTTTCCACATCCATAGCTGTTGTTTGTTCGTAGACCTTTCCGCCCATCTCCACAAACTTTTCTAAAAGTGTTTTTAAATAAAGAAGGGGATGGAATTGTGCTTGATTTTTCATTACAAGCGCAGATTGTACTGGAATAGGAATCGATAGAGATTGAACATAGTCACAAGGTATATTTAATTTTTGATAAGCTTCATATTCTTTCGATAAATTTCTTAATCCGTTATCAGCAGTTGTATATAAATATGAATCTTCATTTGAGAAATTACAGTCGATTTTATATGTTTGAACAGTTTTATTTATGAATTGTAGAGCCTGATTATTTGATTCATAGTAAAGCAGGGCCTTTTCTACACCGAAATGATTTATTAATTCATCATAAATAAGATCATGTTGTGCTGTTACTTTCGCTGTTGTATGCCCAGTCGTTCCATTTAAAATACGACCAGAATCAATTAAAACAACATCGATGCCTTCTTTTGCAAGTAAATAGGCAGTAGTAATACCTGTAATACCAGCACCGATAATAGCAACTTTCGTCTTTATATTTTCGGATAAACGAGGGAAAGTAGGAAACTGAGTAGATTCAATCCAATAAGATAGCGGCAGTTGTGGAAATGTATCACTTGTCATTGCGGAAACCTCCTGATTTTAGAACAATTTTCCTTTTAATATTTCCATATTATATGAAATTCATGTGTGTTGTTTTAGAAGTAGTCTATTTTTATTAAAAGAGGTTATAAATTATTTTAATATAATTAATTAGGTGGGGCATTATGATGTAGTAGGATTTATATAAAACTAAATTCAAGTGATTCTGTTTGTTGATTACATAGGGAGTTATTGAATGAGATAGAGTCTATGGCGTTTAAGAAAATGTCTATATATAGTGGGTAAATCCTTATGGAATCTATACATTTTCTTTAGTGAAATAAAGTATGATTATAAAAATATAACCACCTTTTATTACTAGGTCATAAAAGGTGTTGACAATATAGAAATTCTATTGTTATGATTCATCATGTGGAAAGGTTGATAGAGAGTAAAAAGAGAAATGTTTTTCATTGATAATAAAAGCGAAAAATAAGTGACGATAGAGTGAGTATATTTTCCTTATAATAGATGCTTTTTGGATCATCTAGTAAAATCAATCTGGAAGCAAGAATTGATATATGTAAGTTGCGCAAGGCGCGGCATAAGAAAGGAGCAAAAGGATGAAGGAGCTTCATACGTTTGGGTGGTATGCAGCACGTGTATCACCACATTTGCCGAAAAAAGCATTTAAACCAGTGCCTACTCGTTTATTTGGTGGACTGGCTTATTTGCTTGTGGCATTGGCGGGGTTAATATCGATTGGTGTATTTGAATTGAATGTGTGGGCGAATCTAGGAATTGCGATTGTTCTTGGATTATGTTTTGCTTCACTAGGATTTTTAGGGCATGAAATTTTACATGGAACTGTTGTAAGAAAGGCATGGCTTCGTGACTTCTTAGGCGCGATTGCATTTATGCCATTATCAACAGGGCCAAAGCTTTGGCGAAAGTGGCATAATGCAACGCATCATGTTCATACACAGCATGAAGAGAATGATCCAGATGCATGGCCGACACTTGAGAAACTTAAGAAGAGTAAGTTTTTGAGTTGGGTATATCGTATGCCTTTACATGTACGTTCATTCTTTAGTTTTTTGTCACTAACAATTCAATTTACATTGCATTCGACTCGAATGTTCTTTCATTTTATAAAAGAGTTCAAGTCATCCAATCAAAAATCTGTATGGCTTCAACTTCTTTTGCCTTGGACAGTTTGGATTAGTTTATTGTTTATTATGGGACCTGGAAAATGGTTATTTGCATATGTCATTCCGTTGTTAATTGCTAACTTTATTGTAATGGCATATATCGCAACAAATCACCGCTTAAATCCAATTGTTCCAGTAAATGATCCGTTAGCAAACTGTTTGTCAGTAACAGTGCCGCGCTGGGTAGACGTTTTACATTTCAATTTCTCATATCATACAGAACATCATCTGTTTCCCGCTATGAGTTCTAAATACTATCCGTTAGTAAAAGAGAAGATTAAAGAAATGTGGCCGGAACGCTATCATGAGATGCCGATGACAAAAGCTTTGGCAGCGCTATGGAATACACCACGTGTGTATTATCAAGGAAGTGAATTAGTGGATCCGCATAGAGAGCATTTCTATGGTTCTTTAGGAAATGGACTAGATCCTCATAATATTTCATATCGTGAGGAACATATAGAAGAAGAAAAGAGTATTAAAAAAGTAAATCAGTAAAAATTAATATATTTTTGCAATGAAAAAGCAAGCCATCTCAGGCTTGCTTTTTCTTATAAAGAAACTTCCTTTTTGTTCCTTTTATGGACTTGGACGGAGTTAGTTTCTTTTCGTTGTAGTCGTTTTTCTAAAAGATTAACAAAATAAGTAAATAGAAGAACAAGTATGAGATAGTATGCACCAACGATTATGTAAGTATCTAATTGTTGGAAATTACCTGCTGCAATTGATAAACCTGAACCCCATAATTCGGACATTCCTACATAAGCAACAAGTGAAGAATCTTTTAATCCGATAATAAATTGGTTTCCTAGAGGAGGAAGAGACAGACGAAATGCTTGTGGTAATATAATTCGTCGCATAGCTAAAGGATAAGGCATGCCTAAAGAGCGAGCTGCTTCTAATTGTCCCCGGTCAACGGATTGAATAGATCCACGGAAAATTTCCGTAATATATGCTCCGTTATGAATTGCTAAAGCGATTGCACCTGCCCAAAAAGGGGTGAAAACAACAACGGATGTAATTCCAAAATAGAGAATGGCAATTTGAACAATTAAAGGTGTACCACGAATAATAGCAATGTAGACATGAGCGATACTATTTAAAACTTTATTGTTAGAGATTCGAAAGAAAGCGAATAATAATCCAATTAATGAACCGAGTACTAGGGAAGTTAATGTT
Source organism: Bacillus sp. FSL K6-2944 (assembly GCF_038005385.1). Classification (NCBI taxonomy): domain Bacteria; kingdom Bacillati; phylum Bacillota; class Bacilli; order Caryophanales; family Bacillaceae; genus Bacillus; species Bacillus sp. FSL K6-2944. The sequence continues at coordinate 413,225 of NZ_JBBOTE010000002.1, forward strand.
AATTGTAATGTGACAATAGTAGCCTTTAAGAGTGTGGGATAGGAAGAGATAAAAATTTCAAACATGCGTTTCACCTCATATTGTATAGATTTTAGTAGAGAATGAAATGCCCCACATAAAATGAACATTTAATCAGTGGGGCATTGTTTATAAATCTTTTGAATGGCTAACTTACTTCGTTTTTTCCTCTTCACCGAGAATATTACGCCCGAACCATTTTTTACTGATCTTTTCATACGTACCATCTTTAATGATTTCATCTAACGCTTTATTTACTTTCTCAACCATTTCTTTATCATCTTTGCGAATAGCAATTCCCATTTCATCAAGATTTAATGGTTTTCCGGCTTCTTTTATCTTCGATTTTCCTTCTTTTATCATACGTAGACCAACCATTTGATCCGTAATTACTGCGTCAACACGCCCAGGCTCTAAGTCCATAAGAGCAGTAATATCGCTGTCATATTCTGTGATTTGATCTGTATATTTTGCAACAAGATTTTTAAAGGTACTAGCTTTTACAACACCAATTTTCTTACCTTTTAAATCTTCTGGAGAAGAGATAGCGGTATTCTTTTTAGCCACAAAAATTTGGGCGCCAGAGCGATAGTACGGATTTGAGAAACTAACAGCTTTTAAGCGCTCCTCTGTAATTGCCATACTACCCAGTATTACATCATATTTCTTCGCTTGAAGACCTTGAATCAGCGTTTCCCATGGGTTTGTAACGGGCGTAGCCTTCATGTTCATCTTTTTAGCAAGAGCTTCACCGATTTCTACATCAAAGCCGACAAGTTTGCCGTCATTTTCTTTATAGTTAAAAGGTTTGTATAATCCACTCATCGCATAGCGAAATTCTTTTTCACTATTTGATGAAGTAGTAGAGCTTTCTTTGCTACAAGCTCCTAGTATGAAGGATGTACATAGTGTAATGCTCGCAACAATGGTTAATAGTTTTCTTTTCATAAAACCCCTCCTATATATTGATCATACGGATAGTTTTTTAGTATGTTATTGAAATATTTTATTTGGATGATTAGTTGTGCACCGTATGAATGTATTCCTTTTCGTTTGAAACAAAAGTTACATTATAAAACGTTGCGTAAAAATTGTTTTGCCCGTTCATGTGATGGAGCTGAAAAGAATTGTACTGGCGGAGCATCTTCTACAATCTTTCCATCGTCCATAAAGATGACGCGATCAGCTACATCTTTTGCGAAATTCATTTCATGAGTAACAATAACCATTGTCATCCCTTCTTCAGCAAGTTCTTTCATAACTTGCAATACTTCTCCAACAAGTTCAGGGTCTAAAGCTGAGGTAGGCTCATCAAATAGCATAATCTTAGGGCTCATTGCAAGAGCTCGTGCAATGGCAATGCGCTGTTTTTGACCACCTGAAAGAAGATGAGGAGTTACATCCGCTTTATCTTGAAGGCCGACTTTTTGGAGAAGTTGATTTCCAATATCCTGTGCATTTGCTTTCTCTAATTTTTTTACGTGAATAGGTGCTTCTATGATGTTTTCTAGTGAGGTCATATGAGGAAAGAGGTTAAAGTGCTGAAAAACCATACCGACATTTTCACGGACTTTATTTAAATTTGAATGCTTTGGATCAATTCGCTCACCTTGTAAGTGAATTTCGCCTTCATCGTACATTTCTAAAAAGTTAAGACAGCGAAGTAATGTACTTTTACCAGAACCACTGGCACCAATTAAAACAACAACTTCTTTTTCTTTTACTTCTAAATCAATTCCTTTTAACACATCAAGTGAACCGAATGATTTTACTAGATTTCGAACTTGAATCATACAAAACCCCCAGTTAAAAATATATTTTACAAATGTTGCCCTGTATTTCTGTTATTAGTCATAAATTGTCAGAATCCTTTATTTTTTTCGTGCAATTTGATATTCAAAGAAATAATGATTTTTAAAATCTCTATATCCTTCTATAATGAAAATATGGATGATAATATATAGGTAGTATTTATATTGCTTATAAAAAGGGGGAAAGGGAAGATGGAAAAAGAAAGAAAAACATTTTCTTTTGGATTACGTACACAACTTATGCTATTCACTACAGTTTTAGCTTTCATTACATATTCAACAAGTATATTTTTTATTTACGTGATATACGATTATTTTCAAAGTTATGTAAGTCAAACTGTATATAATATTATCGTTATGTTATTAGGGGTAGTATGGTCTGGAATTTTAGCATATGGAGCAGCCGTATTTTTAATTAAACCGCTTCGCAAGTTAGAGGAAGCGGCAAGAAAAGCAGCTGAGGGTGATATTCGTGAAGATGTTCCATTACCGAAGACAGATGATGAAATTAAATCTTTAAGTGTTGCATTTAATATGATGTTAGGAAACTTAAGGGGCATGGTAAAAAATATTGATACAACATTTTCGTATACAAATAATCAAGTACAGCAGATTAGAAAACAAACAGGCGAAGCAACGAGACAAGCGCAAGGTGTATCTGAGACACTTGCAGAGATTTCTTCAGGCGCTGAGCAATCAGCGGCATCAATTCAAGCAATTGTTTCTGCTGTTGATACAACGACTTCTATTGCAAGTGAAGTAGAAGAAAAAGCGAAGCAGTCTGATACATTGTCTTCAGAAATGGTTGAAGCTTTAGGGCATAGTACTCGTGTCTTTACGTCTTTAATTCAAGGTATTCAAACATTGGCAAAAGAAAATGAAGATTCAATGCAAAATGTACAGAAGTTAGAAGAACGAATGAAACAAGTAGAACATATTGTGTCTGTTGTGAGTGCGATTGCTAGCCAAACGAATTTATTAGCACTAAATGCTTCTATTGAGGCAGCTCGCGCAGGAGAGCATGGAAGAGGCTTTGCGGTTGTTGCGGAAGAAGTACGTAAACTTGCTGATGAAAGTGATCATTCTGCAAGAAACATATCGCAGTTATTACGGAATATGCAAGATGAAGTACAACAAGTTGCAATGAAAATGACAGAACAAGTGAAAATAGCTAAAGAAGAGGCGAAACGTGGGGAAGCTACGGAATTAATTTTAAAAGAAATGTCATCAAGTGTTATGGAAGTAGCCGATGCAACTCAGCAAATTAGTAGTTATATGAATGAACAAGTGAGCCACATTCATCAAACAGGAGCACAAACAAAAGCTGTAGCAGCAATTGCTGAAGAAACGTCAGCTGGTTCGCAAGAAGTAGCACGTGTGACGCTACAACAATCTAAAAATATGATAGTAATCGATCAATTATTAAAGGATTTAGAGAAGCAAGCAACTGATTTGAAACAAACAATTGAACGATTTTCAATGTAAAAGGAAGAACAGAATATTGTTCTTCTCTTTTTTATTTAGCTTGATTTAATATTTACAGTTAAACTATGAACGTTTCCGCAACATTCTTTTCTGTCCCTTTCGGATGAAAATTATAGCGAGCTATAATATTAAAAGGGGTGTCTTTTATGAAAAAAGAAAAAAGACAACGGTTAATTAAACAATTTGTAAAGGAGTATGAAATAGATAAGCAAGAAAGATTAGTAGAATTGTTAGCAAAAAAAGATGTATTAGTAACACAAGCTACGGTTTCTCGCGATATTCGTGAGTTAAACTTAACGAAGGTACCTTCTCAAGAAGGATTAATGATATATAAAGTTTTCTCAGAAGAGCATTTACAAACTGATATAAAGTTAAAGAAAAAATTACGAGAAGTTGTTGTAAAAATTGATTGTGTAGATCAATTAATGGTTATTAAAACATTACCTGGTAATGCACATGTTATTGGTGTTTTATTTGATGAGTTAGATTGGAAAGAAAAAATAGGATGTATATGTGGAAATGATACATGCCTTATAATTTCACAGTCGAAATCAGATAGGGAGATTATAGAAGAAAGATTAAATTTAATTATTTAGATGCAAAAATCCTGTTTTTAATAAAATTAAAAACAGGATTTTTGTTTAAATACGGAAGTTAAATATTCAATATATATGCGTAATATATGTATTTTTTATTGAGAAAGCAAGATAGTTTGTTATAAAAATACATATTCGTATGATTTTAAAAAAATAACTTGTTTAATATTTCACAATGATAATGTGGATGCTTTCACAAAGATGAAAGTACAGAGCATTTATTATGTACTTGTAAGACATCAAACATATTTAAAAGGAGGTACAACAAATGAAACATCCGATACATGTTACTTCAGAAATTGGGGAATTACAAACGGTTTTATTAAAACGACCGGGTAAAGAAGTGGAAAACTTGACGCCAGATTATTTGCAGCAATTATTATTTGACGATATTCCATACTTACCAATTATTCAAAAAGAGCATGATTATTTTGCACAAACGTTACGCAATCGGGGTGTTGAAGTTCTTTATTTAGAAAAACTAGCCGCTGAGGCGTTAGTAGATAAAAAACTTCGAGAAGAATTTGTTGATCGTATTTTAAAAGAAGGACAGGCCGACGTAAATGTTGCACATCAAACTTTAAAAGAATATTTACTTTCCTTTTCAAATGAAGAATTAATTCAAAAAATTATGGGCGGTGTACGGAAAAACGAAATTGAAACAAGTAAGAAGACACATTTATATGAATTAATGGAAGATCACTATCCGTTTTACTTAGATCCAATGCCTAATTTATATTTTACTCGTGACCCAGCAGCTAGCGTGGGCGATGGCTTAACGATAAATAAGATGAGAGAACCAGCGCGTAGACGTGAATCATTATTCATGGAGTACATCATTAAATATCATCCAAGATTTGCAAAACATAATGTACCAATCTGGTTAGATCGTGATTATAAATTTCCAATTGAAGGTGGCGACGAGCTAATTTTAAATGAAGAAACAATTGCGATTGGAGTATCTGCTCGTACTTCAGCTAAAGCAATTGAACGTTTAGCTAAAAATCTTTTTAGCCGACAAAATAAAATTAAGAAAGTGTTAGCAATAGAAATTCCAAAATGTCGAGCATTTATGCATTTAGATACAGTATTTACAATGGTTGATTATGACAAGTTTACAATTCACCCAGCCATTCAAGGGCCAAAAGGGAATATGAATATTTATATTTTAGAAAAAGGATCAGATGAGGAAACTCTTAAAATTACACATCGTACTTCTTTAATGGAAGCATTAAAAGAGGTATTAGGCTTAAGTGAATTAGTTCTTATTCCATGTGGAGGAGGAGATGTAATTGCTTCTGCTCGTGAACAATGGAATGATGGCTCGAACACATTAGCAATTGCGCCAGGTGTAGTTGTTACATATGATCGTAACTATGTATCTAATACGTTATTACGTGAACACGGTATAGAAGTGATTGAGGTGCTAAGTTCGGAATTATCTCGTGGTCGTGGGGGTCCACGTTGCATGAGTATGCCAATTGTTCGTAAAGATATTTAGTATAAATAACGGAGAAAGTAGGGATGAATTATGTTAATGACTAGACCAAATTTAAAAGGAAGAAGCTTTCTAGCAGAAAAAGATTTTACACAAGAAGAATTGTTATATTTTCTAGATTTGGCAGCAGAATTAAAAGAGAAAAAGAAAAACGGTATCCCGCATCATTATTTAGAAGGTAAAAATGTAGCGCTCTTATTTGAAAAAACTTCTACTCGTACGCGTTGTGCATTTACAGTAGCATGTACAGATTTAGGGGCAAATCCTGAATATTTAGGGAAAGGTGATATTCAACTTGGGAAAAAAGAATCTGTAGAGGATACAGCAAAAGTGTTAGGGCGTATGTTTGACGGAATTGAGTTTCGTGGATTTAATCATGAAACTGTAGAATCTTTAGCACAAAATTCTGGTGTGCCAGTTTGGAATGGATTAACAGATATGTGGCATCCAACACAAACACTAGCAGATTTATTAACAATTAGAGAACATATAGGGAAATTGAAAAATGTGAAGCTCGTTTACGTTGGCGATGGGCGAAATAATGTTGCTAATAGCTTACTAGTTGGTGGAGCAATCGTTGGAATGGATGTACGTATTTGTACACCGGAATCTTTATGGCCTGCACAAGAAGTAATTGATTTAGCAAAAAAATATAATGAACAAGTAATGATAACAAGTAATGTGGAAGAAGCTGTTGCGAATGCAGATGTAATTTATACAGATGTATGGGTGTCTATGGGGGAAGAAGAAAAATTTGCTGAACGTGTCGAGTTATTGAAACCTTATCAAGTAAATATGAAAATGATTAAAGCAACAGGGAATGAAAACGTGATTTTCTTACATTGTTTACCTGCATTTCATGATGTTGAAACGATGTATGGCGAAGAAGTTTATGAGAAATATGGGTTGAAAGAAATGGAGGTAACTGACGAAGTATTCCGCAGTAAACATTCAAAAGTATTTGATCAAGCTGAAAATAGAATGCATACAATTAAAGCGGTTATGGCAGCTACTTTAGGAAACATGGAGTAAAGAAGAAAGGGAGTCTTCCTTTCTTCTTTCTCCTCCTTTAGACACTATCATTCACTATTGCTTTTGTATTGTTATTGCAATTAAAGAGAGATAATATGAAGCGACCTCCTAGATTATCAAGTCAGGGATTTTAACCCATAATAATGAATGAAAACATTATGAATGGGGTTATACCCTATGATAATAGGAGGCCACTATGGAAAATATAATCTATATTGGGATGGATGTCCACAAGGAAAGTTTTAGCTTATGTGCACTACACGGAACAACTGGGGAAATTGTAAGAGAAGCACGATGTGCTTCAAATGTATCTCTCGTAAAAAAATTCGTTGAGAAACTGAAAACAAAATATGGTGAAGATATAAAAATTAAAGCTGGATATGAGGCTGGTTGTTTAGGGTATTCACTTCATAATCTTCTTGAACAAAATGGAATTGATTGTGATATTTTAGCTCCCACAACAATGTACAGTTCATCAAAAAATAAAATGGTTAAAAATGATAAATTCGATGCCAAAATGATTGCTCTTAATTTAGCAAATGGCACCTATAAAGAAGTATATGTTCCAGAAGAAGAGGATGTTGCCGTGAAAGAGTATATCCGCATGTTAGGTGATTTTAAAACATCTTTGAAAAAAATAAAACAACAGATAAAAGCATTCCTTTTAAGGCATGGCTATGTGTATGAAGGGAAATCAAGCTGGACAATCGCTTATATGAAATGGTTAAAGAATCTTGATCTACAAGGATTATTCAAAGAAACGTTAGGCGAATACCTATTACAGTATGATGTTCTAGTCGATAAAATTGAGCGGTTCAGTCTGAGATTAGAAGAATTATCTCATCGTGAAAGGTACGAAGAACCAATCGCAAATTTAAGATGCTTAAAAGGTATAGATACAACATCGGCAATGACTGTTCATGTGGAAATTGCAGACTTCACTCGTTTTCCCACGGCTAAAGCATTTATGGCTTATGTAGGATTGACACCAAGCGAAAGCTCAAGTGGAGAAAAAATCAGTCGACGTTCGATTACAAAACAAGGAAATTCGACCGTTAGGTCTACTCTTGTAGAATGTGCAAATGCGTTGGTAAAAGGAACAATCGGATTAAAATCGAAGCGAGTGAAAGCAAGACAAAAAGGGCAACGAAGCGAAGTGATTGCTTATGCGGATCAGGCTGTAGAAAGGTTACAAAGAAAATATTATCGCATGATATATCAAGGGAAACCTAGAAATGTTGCCGTTACAGCTATCGCAAGAGAACTGGGGTGTTTTATATGGGGATTAGAAACAGGTAAAATTCACCGAAAATAAAGAGGGAAGGATATGAAGTTGATTGATTCATTCATAGTTAGAAACCAAAGGTATCAATTGATGGCATAGATGAGCTTCAGAGATAGTGAATTACAGGTCTGGCTATCTATGACTCACCTCTTCTGGCATGGCTGAAATTCTGATAAACAAGCTATTTATTAGAATTTGAAAAGGTGTGATCCACGCAGTGAGATTATAAGAGCCTAACGACGAACCATTAACCTGAGGTAACCAATCCACGAATAACAGAGTGGTTAACTGTCGATAGATCTTATTTCTGAAGCTTTTGTATGCCATCAAGAAAAATATTATGGGTGAAAAACTATTGACAAAGGTCACTTCATAACAGGTGAGTGGAATGGGTGAAGATAAGAAATTAGGGTTGTTTACACTAACGGCTCTTGTAGTTGGGTCTATGATTGGCGGTGGAGCCTTTAATTTAGCGAGTGATATGGCAAAAGGTGCTGGTGCTGGAGCCATTATTATTGGCTGGGTTATAACAGGAATTGGGATGATCGCACTCGGATTATCTTTTCAAAATCTAACTGTAAAACGGCCAGATTTAGATGGTGGTATTTTTAGCTATGCAAAAGCAGGGTTTGGTAATTTTATGGGGTTTAATAGTGCGTGGGGATACTGGCTATCTGCTTGGCTTGGGAATGTAGCTTACGGTACATTATTGTTTTCTTCATTAGGATATTTCTTCCCGATCTTTGAAGGCGGTCAAAATGTAGAATCCATTATTGGTGCAAGCGTATTATTATGGTGTGTTCACATGTTAATTTTACGTGGAGTTCAATCAGCAGCCCTTGTGAATTTAGTAACTACAATCGCAAAATTAGTACCTGTATTTGTATTTATTGTCATAGGAATCTTTGCGTTTCATATTGATACGTTCTTAGATGGATTTTGGGGGCAAACTGGTTCTTTTTCATGGGGAGCAGTTGGCAGCCAAGTTAAAAGTACAATGCTTGTAACTTTATGGGTATTTATTGGGGTAGAAGGGGCTGTTGTTTTATCCAGTCGAGCAAAAAATAGAAGTGATGTAGGGAAAGCAACCGTTATTGGCTTAATTGGTACACTCATCATTTACATTTTAATCACATTATTGTCTCTTGGACTTATGCAGCAAGCAGACATTGCAGGTTTGAAAAATCCGGCTATGGCTTATTTGTTTGAAAGTGTTGTTGGAAAATGGGGTGCTATCTTTATTAATTTAGGTTTAGTCATCTCTGTATTAGGTGCTTGGTTAGGTTGGACTTTGCTCGCTTCTGAAATTCCATATTTAGCGGCTAAAGATGGAGTATTTCCAAAATGGTTCGCAAAAGAAAATAAAAATAAGGCTCCAGTAAATTCATTATGGATAACAAATGGTTTAATACAAATATTCTTGTTAACATTCGTCGTTTCTGATCAGGCGTATAACTTTGCATTCTCTTTAGCATCTTCAGCTATTTTAATCCCATATGCTTTTTCAGCATTTTATCAACTGAAGCATAGCTTAAAGTCTGAAGAAGCAGATCGAAATAAAAATATAATAATTGGCTTGATCGCAAGTATTTATGGCGTGTGGTTAGTTTATGCAGCCGGTTTAGAGTATTTATTATTAACAATGACTTTATATGCGCCAGGTATTTTTATTTTTTACAATGTTCAAAAGCAAAAGAGTTCGAAGCAAATATTTACTCGAGTGGAATTAGCATCATCCGTAGCAATTGGTGCTTTAGCATTCTTTGCGATTTATGGATTAATTACAGGCAGTATTACTTTATAAAGCGCTGTGAAAGCGAAATCAACTGGAGGGCTGGAATATGGCACGAAGAAAAATTGTAGTTGCACTAGGGGGAAATGCGATACAGTCTGGAGAAGCTACTGCGGGAGCGCAGCAAGAAGCGTTGGAAAAAACGGCAGAACAACTTGTGAAAATAATGGAAAATGATGTGGATATAGTAATTGCGCATGGAAATGGCCCACAAGTGGGGAATATTTTATTACAGCAAAAAGCTGCAGAAACGGAAAAGACACCTGCAATGCCATTAGATACTTGTGGGGCAATGAGCCAAGGGATGATTGGATATTGGATGGAAAATGCAATTGAAAAGGCATTGAAAAAACGGAATATAAACAAAGATGTAGCAACGGTTATAACACGTGTTGTTGTGGATAAAAAAGATGAGGCATTTAAAAATCCAACTAAACCAATTGGTCCTTTTTATACAGAAGAAGAGGCCAGAAAATTAATGGATGAAACAAAAGCAGTGTTTAAAGAAGATGCTGGTAGAGGATGGAGACGTGTTGTTCCATCACCGAAGCCTGTAAGTATTCATGAACATAAAGTGATTAATTCTTTGGTCGAAGATGGAAACATAGTGATAGCTGTGGGCGGAGGTGGAATTCCAGTAATTGATTCTGAAGAAGGGTTAAAAGGAACTGAAGCGGTTATCGATAAAGATTTCGCTGCGCAGAAATTAGCAGAATTAGTAGATGCCGATACGCTCGTTATTTTAACTGCAGTTGATTATGTGTATGTAAATTATAATCAACCGAATCAAAAAAAATTAGAGCATGTCACAGTGAATCAATTAGAAGAATATATTGAAGAACAACAATTTGCTGCGGGAAGCATGCTTCCAAAAATCGAAGCTGCTATTAATTTTGTTAATACAAATCCAAAAAGAAAAACGATTATTACGTCTTTAGAAAAAGTATATGAAGCACTAGAAGAAAAAGCCGGTACTATTATTTCAAAACAGAATGTATGCATGTATGTTTAAATTATTATGTACGCTACTTAGTAGTAAAAAAAGAATGAGGTTAATAACTTCATTCTTTTTATTTATTAATATTTTTTGTACTCATTGTTCATAAAGTTTTCATGATGAAATCTGAATATACAAGTTAATTATGATAAAATTCAAATTGAATACGCTTTCTTGATTTTTCGCTCCAACATACAGCAAGAGAGAGGGAATTTTATGAATAGACGGAACGTAGTGAAAGACTTAAAGCAGTTCGAATTATTTGCTCATTTAACAGAAAAAAAATTGAAAGGCTTAACAGAGTTTGTTTATTGGCGAACTTATAAAAAAGGTCAATTTTTATTTTTAGAAGGGGATTCAAGGGAAAGAATTTACTTCATGTTAGATGGTTTTGTAAAGTTAGAGCGGGTTAATCAAAATGGGAACTTATTATACGATGACTATGTAAAGCGGTATTCTATTTTTCCTTATGGTGGTATGTTTACAGACAGAGGATATAACTATACAGCAGAAGCAATGACGGATGTGGAGGTATATTATATTCCAACGGTAATCTTTGAAGATATGGTAAAGTCCAGCAGAACACAATTGATGTACGTTGTTCAGCAATTATCATCTATATTAAAATTGAACGAAAATCGAGTGCAAAATATTACAATTCCTAATGCACAAGATCGTGTTATCCAAACGTTAAATTATTTAATGCAGGATTTAGGAGAACAGAGCGGAGAAAAGATTGTAATTTCATGTCCACTTACAACAATTGAAATATCCAAAATATCTGGAACATCTCGAGAGACAGTTAGCAGCGTATTAAAACAATTAAAAAATGATAGCATTGTTACAATTTTAGATAAAAAAATTACAATACATGATCCAACATATTTTGAAGAAATCTCTATGTGAAAATTGTATATTGATTTTTTAATTCATAGTGTATATTAATAAGGTTCTTTATATATTTATAAGGAACTTTTTTACGTTATCCTCTATAAAAAGATTGTATAGTATGGTAATAATAGCTAAAATCGATAATAAAATACAAAGTGAAGGGGAGAAAGAATGATTCGTATTGAGTATGATCGATTAGTAGCTATTTGTTACAGTATAGGGGTTTTGTTATTATTAAAAATTCCAAATGATAATGAATTAATTGGGGAAAAACTATTCAATGTCTATAAGATTCCGATACATACGTATGTTTATATGGATTATAAAGTCTCAAATATATTGATTGTTTCTTTCATACTACATGTAATTGCATTTATATTATTTTTAAAATGGCTAGGAAAAAAGGAGTCTAGTACATTTAGAAAAATGAATAAAATAAAAGTAGTAGGTACTAGTATTTTGATTGTAATGATGCCGTTTATTTTAAATACAATCCTCCAGACATTGAATAAAACATGGTATTATGCAGGAAAAACAGGGGTAGAAGCAATAGAATATAAAAAAGAAGATAGCCAGTGTAGAATGGAGAAAAATGGAGAGAATATCCAACCGAAGTGCATTGTTACTTTAAAAAATTATCGTAATCATTCACAAGCATTAAAAGTTGTTTTATATGATAATGCAAACGAGAATTCAAAAAGCTATCCAGTACCGAAACCAGTCTATTTACAAAAACATGAGACAAAGCAATTTGAATTTCAAGTTCCTGTTTCTTATAATAGAGGTATTGAAAAAGATAAAGTACCAAATATTAAATTACATTCATTGCATGAAAATGATACGAAATACAATTAATCTGTAAGTAAAAGTTTATGAGTAGGAGCAAGAATTTGAAACGATATAGAAAATCAACTTGAATCATCCAACATACTGCGAGGTAACGGTATATTGGATGATTTTTTTATGTTATCCCCTTTTTTCACGTATGAAAAGGAGGAATACTTTGTTGGAAATGAAAAACATCACAAGGATCATACATGGTTTTTACTTTACGTAATCTGTGAAAGTTAGAGCCATAATAACTAGTTTGCCAATTTTTAATGTCGATATCGGGCCAGTTCACATAGTCACCTAGTGTATAAGGATCTAAGCTTTCTCGTAAACCTTTAACCCAGCGTATATTTCGATTTTCTTCATCATCGCATTTCCAAGAGGTAATGTATTCTTGAGCAATAATTGCTTTACGATGAAAATAAGCCGTTTCATTCGGCGAAATATTTTCAACAGCACCTATGAGCGATTGATGCCAAATACTAGCATCTTTATTTGGTGCATGAGAAAGAAAGGATTGCATGATTTGAATGCCTTTAAGGGGAATAGGTTTATAGACATAGGAACCAGAGCGCTTAAAATTTTCAGGGATGTTACCTCCATTAAAAAATTCAACAGCCTTTATATAAGGAACTTCTTCTATAAAGAGAGAGGGGCTACCAGTTTCAAGAAGAGGGGATAATAGGGAATGGAGTTCAGAGGGAGAACCGACAAACTCGCCTTGTGCTTCAATTTTATTTCGTTGCTTGGCGAATAATTCGATCGATGAAGTGAGACGTTCATCTATATAAGGTGCCCAGTTTTGCCACGCTTGAAATGCAGCAATAAAGTCTTCCCATTCCCATGTAATTGAGAAAATTGATACATTTTTTATCGGGTGGACTCGAAAAGTTAAGGAAGTGACAATTCCGAAGTTTCCACCACCGCCACCACGGCATGCCCAAAAAAGGTTAGAGTTTTCTTGTTCATTTGCACGAATGAGTTTTGCACCAAATTTTCCACACGCTTGTACCATTTCCACTTCCATTAATTGATCACATGTTAATCCAAATAAGCGCGAAAGCATACCAATACCACCGCCAAGTGCTAATCCAACAACTCCAACGCTTGCACTTGTACCAGCAGGAATTGTAACACCGTAATTCCAAAGTTCTTTATAAACAGTGCCAAGATTTGCACCAGCCTCAATTGTTGCTGTTAATTTCTCTGTATTAACAGTAATGTAATGCGATGCATTTCACTCACATCAATAATAAGTCCTCTATTTAAAAGAGAAAAATTTTCATAGCTATGACGTCCACTTCTTAACCGAAATGGTATATGACGTTCACGTGCCCATTTTAAGGCGTTACAGACATCCTTGTTATTTTGACAAAAAACAATAATACAAGGGAGTTTTGGAATACTTAAATTTAAATTCATTCGGGCTACGTCGTAGTCAGGATCTGTGGGAACAACGATACGACCTGTTAATTTTGTTTGCTTCAATTTATTACTCCTTTCTAAAATAATCAGAGTTTTTTATTAATATATGAAAAATGTCTGTAATACGCGTGGACAAGGAGAGGTGAAGAATGAGATTTACCTTTGTGAGAAATAAATAAAGCATAAGAATAAAGAATCTACATAGAGTTCAATGAAAACAGTTGCAAACTGTTCATATTTTGTTATGATAGTGTTACGAAAACGTTTGCATAAAATTCCGATGGGATGCAAAAGGAGAGAATGACTATGAATAAGACATGGTGGAAAGAAGCGGTTGCTTATCAAATTTATCCACGAAGCTTTATGGATTCAAATGGTGATGGTATTGGAGATTTACAAGGTATTATTGCAAAACTGGATTATTTAAAAGATTTAGGTATAGATGTAATTTGGATTTGTCCAATGTATAAGTCGCCTAATGATGATAATGGTTATGATATTAGTGATTATCAAGATATTATGGATGAGTTTGGTACAATGGCAGACTTTGATGCTTTACTAGATGAAGTTCATAAGCGTGATATGAAGCTTATTATTGATTTAGTTATTAATCATACGAGTGATGAACATCCATGGTTTATTGAATCACGTTCATCTAAAGATAATCCGAAGCGTGATTGGTATATTTGGCATGATGGTAAAGATGGTGCGGAGCCAAACAACTGGGAAAGTATTTTTAATGGTTCGGCATGGGAATATGATGAAGAAACAGAACAATATTATTTACATTTATTCTCACGTAAACAACCAGATTTAAACTGGGAGAATAAAGAAGTTCGCGAAGTACTATACGATACGGTTAATTGGTGGCTTGATAAAGGTATTGATGGTTTCCGCGTTGATGCGATCAGTCATATTAAAAAAGAAGAAGGCCTCAAGGATATGCCAAATCCAAAAGGGTTAAAATATGTGCCATCTTTTGATAAACATATGAATGTGAAAGGTATTCAACCTTTATTAGAAGAGCTAAAAGAAAATACATTCTCTAAGTACGATATTATGACTGTTGGTGAAGCAAATGGTGTTAAGATTGAAGATGCTGAGCTTTGGGTTGGAGAAGAGCAAGGTAAGTTCAATATGGTATTCCAATTTGAACATTTAAGTTTATGGGATGCAGAGAAGAAGAAAGACCTTGATGTTGTAGGATTGAAAAAAGTATTAACGAAATGGCAAAAAGGATTAGAAAATAAAGGATGGAACGCTTTATATATTGAGAATCACGATAAACCACGTATCGTTTCAACATGGGGAGATGATAAACAATATTGGCGTGAAAGTGCAACAGCTCTAGGGGCGATGTATTTCTTTATGCACGGTACACCTTTTATTTATCAAGGCCAAGAAATTGGTATGACAAATGTTCAGTTACCAAATATTGAAGATTACGATGATGTAGCAATTAAAAATTTATATCGCGAGAAAATTGCAGAGGGCGTACCACATCAAGATATGATGGAGATTATATGGGCTTCTTGCCGCGATAATTCACGTACACCTATGCAGTGGAATGATGAGATGAATGCTGGTTTCACAACAAGTACACCTTGGTTTAGCATGAATCCAAATTACAAAGAAATTAATGTTGAAAAGCAAAAAAATGAAGAAAAGTCTATTTTCAATTTCTATAAGAAAATGATTGCCCTGAAAAAAGAGCACGATGTACTGAACTATGGTACGTATGATTTACTTTTAGAAGACGATCCACAAATTTATGCATATACACGTACGTTACAGGATGAAAAAGTCATTGTAATTAGTAATATCTCAAAAGAGGAAGCTGTGTATAATGAGGGTTCATTTGCACTAGAACGCAAACGTTTGCTTTTAAATAACTATGAAGTTGCGGAACATGAAGAAGTAACAACAATTGCTTTAAAGCCTTATGAAACAAGGGTTTATCGCATTTCATAATAAAAAAGGATGCTCTTTGAGCATCTTTTTTTATGAAAAAAAATAAATTTCTATTGCAAAGTGAAAACGCTTTTATTAAAATAGATTTATGAAAACGGTTGCGTAAAGATAAAAATAAAGTAACATAAGGAATCGTTTTCATAAAGGGAACAGAAATTATAATTTAAATCATTATGTTTTTATAAATAAAGGGGAGGAAGAACAGATGAAAATTACGTCTTTTGATTTTTGGCAAAAGTTCGGGAAAGCGTTATTAGTTGTTGTAGCCGTAATGCCAGCAGCTGGTTTAATGATTTCCATCGGTAAGTTAATTGGTATGTCTGCTGGGGATGTTAACGCAGTTCATACAATCGCTCGCGTAATGGAAGACATCGGTTGGGCAATCATTACAAATCTACACATCTTATTCGCAGTAGCAATTGGGGGATCTTGGGCGAAAGATCGCGCAGGTGGTGCATTTGCAGCGCTATTAGCATTCGTCTTAACAAACCGAATTACAGGAGCTATATTTGGGGTAAACGCTGAAATGTTAGCGGATTCAAAAGCGAAAGTTTCTTCAGTAATAGCGGGAGATTTAATTGTAAAAGATTACTTTACTTCTGTACTTGGTGCACCTGCATTAAACATGGGAGTGTTCGTAGGGATTATCACAGGTTTCTTAGGAGCTACTTTATATAACAAATATTATAACTATAATAAACTGCCACAGGCATTAGCATTCTTTAATGGAAAACGATTTGTACCATTCGTTGTAATTCTTTGGTCTACAGTTACTGCGATTGTATTATCACTTCTATGGCCATTCATCCAAAGTGGGTTAAATGAATTTGGTCGCTGGATTGCAGCTTCAAAAGATAGTGCACCAGTTGTTGCACCGTTTGTATATGGAACGTTAGAGCGTTTATTATTACCATTTGGTTTACACCATATGTTAACGATTCCGATGAACTATACAGAGCTAGGCGGAACATATACGATGCTAACTGGTTCAAAAGTTGGACAAGTTGTAGCAGGACAAGATCCATTATGGCTTGCATGGATTACAGATTTAAATAATTTATTAGCAAATGGAGATACGAAGGCATATAACGATTTATTAAATAACGTTGTACCAGCTCGTTTCAAAGCTGGACAAGTTATCGGCTCAACAGCAGCTTTAATGGGAATTGCATTTGCGATGTTCCGTAACGTTGATAAAGAAAAGCGTGCAAAATATAAACCAATGTTTTTATCAGCAGCATTAGCAGTATTCTTAACAGGTGTAACAGAACCAATTGAATTCATGTTCATGTTTATTGCTCCAGTATTATATGTTGTATATGCTATTACAACAGGACTTGCATTCGCGCTAGCTGATTTAATTAACTTACGTGTTCATGCATTTGGATTTATTGAGTTAATTACTCGTACGCCAATGATGGTTAACGCAGGTTTAACAAGAGACTTAATCAACTTTGTTATTGTTTCATTAGTGTTCTTCGGTCTTAACTTTACACTATTTAATTTCTTAATTAAAAAATTCAATTTACCAACACCAGGGCGTGCAGGTAACTATATTGATAATGAAGATGAGGCATCAGAAGGAACAGGAAATGTACAAGACGGTTCATTAGCAACAAAAGTTATCGATTTATTAGGTGGAAAAGAAAATATTGCTGACGTAGATGCTTGTATGACACGCTTACGTGTAACAGTAAAAGATTTAGATGTTGTTGCACCAGAAGCACAGTGGAAACAAAATGGTGCTTTAGGGCTTATTGTAAAAGATAAAGGTGTACAAGCGGTATATGGTCCGAAAGCTGACGTATTAAAGTCAGACATTCAAGATATGTTAGGTGCGTAATAATATGAAATTGCTAACTTTAAACTGTCATTCTTGGCAAGAAGAGAATCAAATAGAAAAGATACAATACCTTGCTAAAGTAATTCAAGAAGAAGAGTACGATGTCATCGCATTGCAAGAAGTAAGTCAGTCCATACAAGCTGAAAATGTATGCGGTAACAAGAAAGAAGATAATTTTGGACTTTTACTATTAGAAGAGTTAAAAGCGCTACATGTAAAAGATTACAATATTACTTGGGATTTCTCTCATATTGGTTATGACGTGTATGAAGAAGGATTAGCAATTATAACGAAGCATAATATTATAAAAGAAGATACGTTCTTCATTTCAGAAAACGAGGATACAACGTATTGGAAAACGCGTAAAATTGTAAGTGCAACAATTGCTTATAATGGTAAGGATATAACGTTTTACTCTTGCCATCTCGGTTGGTGGAATGATGAAGAAGAGTCATTCGAAGGTCAAGTCGATCGTTTGATGGAGCGTGTAGATAGCAATAAGCTCGCCTTCTTAATGGGGGATTTTAATAACAATGCTCGGTTGGAAGGCGAAGGTTATGAGTATATGATGCAAAAAGGGTTGTATGACACATATGAATTAGCAATAGAGAAGGATGAAGGAACGACTGTCCAAGGTGAGATTGCTGGTTGGGATGAAAATAAACATAATTTGCGAATCGATCTAATATTGTGTAACCAAAGTAAAAAAGTTCATTCTTCAAAAGTTATTTTTAATGGTACAAACAGAAATGTAATTTCAGATCATTTCGGTGTAGAGGTTCAATTGGATATATAATAGAAGAAATCCTCACAGAGAATAAAAGCTGTGAGGATTTTTTTTAGGAATACAAGTATTTCCAAGAGAAAATACTTGTATTTTTTATGACATTTCATATATATTTGTTATTATTGAATGTAAAACCGATTTGGTCATTTTGTATTCATACTTTGACTCACTTCGTTATATAATGAAGTAAGTGAAAGTTAATGGGAAAAAATAGTACGTTTTTGGTTAATACACGATGTAGAAAGTGATATAATTGCAAAATGCATGTATCATTTTCTAAAGAAGGAAAAATATATAATTAGGTGATAACTTCTATGAAACAAATTTGGCGTATTTATAAGACAGATTTACGGAATGTAGCCAAACATTGGGCTGCAATTGTTATTGTTTTAGGATTAATGATTTTACCATCGTTATATGCATGGTTTAACATTAAAGCTTCTTGGGATCCGTATGGAAATACAAAAGAGGTTCCCATTGCAGTTTCTAACCAAGATGCAGGTTCTAATTTAAGAGGGAAAGATATTAATATCGGGAAAGAGATTGTAGATTCCCTTAAGAAAAACAAAAATCTTGGCTGGAAATTTGTAGATGAAAAACAAGCAATTTACGGAGTTGAGCGTGGGGATTATTATGCAAGTATTACGATTCCAAAAGACTTCTCTGAAAAAATCGCAACTGTTCTGGATGAAAATCCGAAAAAACCAGAACTGGATTACTATGTGAATGAAAAAGTAAACGCGATTGCACCGAAGATTACAGCAAAAGGTGCATCAGGTATTACGGAAGAAATTAGTAAAAACTTCGTTAAAACAGCGAACGGTGAGATTTTTAAAATCTTCAATGACCTTGGAATCGATTTAGAAACAAACTTACCAAGTATCGAGAAAGTAAAAGATCTTGTCTTTAAGTTAGAAGCGCAGTTCCCAGAAATGAATACACTTATGGATAAGGCGTTAGATGATGCAACTCGAGCAGAAGATGTTGTGAAAGTAGCGCAAAAAGAGTTGCCAGTTGTAGAGAGTGTTATGAATGATGGGCAAGAAGCGTTAGGGAATTTAGATAAATTCTTTGCAAATAATGATGAAACTTTAAAGAACGCACCTGGAACAATGAGAAACAATTTAACTGTAGCAAAAGATGTAATGGATAAGGCCAATGCTTTTACGAACTTTTTAATGAATCCAGGGATAGACCTTTCTGGTATGAAGGGATTACCGGAGTTCCCAGCACGCCCTGATCTTTCAAAGATGAATGATGAAGGTTATAAAAACATTGCAAGAAACATTAATCAAACAGTTAATAACGTTTTAAACTCAGCACGTGCAGGAACAGCATACGGAAAAAGTGTTGTGAATGGATTGCAAAATGGTCAGTTTGATCCAGAAAAGGCAAAACAAGACCTTAATGCGGTTTCTGAAAATCTTCAAGGGCGTACAGATAGTATTGCATATCTTATTAATGTATTTACTGAACTTCAAAAGTCAGCGACGACTGATTTTGGTCAAAGCTTTTTCCAAGGGCGAGTGGATCGCTTAACTAAGCTAAAAAGCGGTATGGAAAATGCAAACAAGGGTATTAAAGATATTGTAAATGTTATCGGTACAGGACAAGAAGTAAAGAAAGATGTAACAGATGTAGCGAATCAAAAGTTAGATGCAGCAAATGGATTAATTGATCAAGCGGAAAAAGATTATAATGAAACGTTTGTAGCAGATTATAAAAAAGCAGTCAGCACAGTCGATCAAGCTAAAGCTGATGCAAATGAAGCATACGATAGTGTGAAAAATGAATATGAAAAGGCAAAAAATAATTTAGAAGGTGTTATAGCAGACGTAAATAATAGAGGTGTTAATGGATTAGATAGTACAAAAGTGGCTTTAAACGATTTAAATGGTCAACTACAAGCTACTAATAATCTAATTGGTGATGCGATTCCGGTTCTAGAAAGCACAAATAAGGTATTAGCAGATGTAAATAGCGGAAAAAACCTTAATGGCGGAATTGCAAAATTGAACAAAATACAAAATTCTGTTCAAAAAGGTATAGATGCAACGAATAAAGCAACTACACTAATTAATAATGGACAGAAGCCTACAAAAGAGGTTGTAGAAAGCATTAATGAAGCGACTAAAAATGCTTCAGCTCAATTAGGTGATTTCTTAGCAACATATGATTCAGAAATCGTTCCAAACTTTAACACAGCAATTGAACGTACGAAACGTATGTCCAAAAACACATCTCAAATTTTAAAAGAGGCAGATAAAAAGCTTCCAGATGTTAAAAAATTACTAGAAGATTCATCAAAAGGCTTAGTAGACGGGAAAAAGAAATTGGCAGATATTAAAGCTGAAATGCCGGAGACTGAGAAAAAGATTAAAGAATTAGCAGATAAAATTCGTGATTTTGAATCTGAAGAGGATTTAAAAGACATCATACGTTTATTGAAAAATGATGTTGAAAAGCAAAGTGATTACTTTGCGAATCCAGTAAATTTAAAAGAAAATAAATTATTTGCGATGCCGAACTACGGTTCAGCGATGTCACCATTCTATACAGTGCTTGCATTATGGGTAGGCGCATTATTAATGGTTTCATTATTAACGGTAGAAGTACACGAAGAGGGCGCGAATTATAAGAGCCATGAAATTTACTTCGGACGTTTATTAACATTCTTAACGATAGGTCTTTCACAAGCGTTTATCGTATCGATGGGAGATATATTCTTACTCGGTACGTACGTAGTCGATAAGTTCTGGTTTGTGTTATTTAGTTTATTTATTGGTGGAGTCTTCGTTTGTATCGTATACTCACTCGTTTCTATTTTCGGAAACGTTGGGAAATCGATGGCGATCATTTTACTTGTACTACAAGTAGCAGGATCGGGCGGAACATTCCCAATCCAAATGACACCAGCGTTCTTCCAAGCGATTTATCCGTTCTTACCATTCACATACGCAATTAGCGCAATTCGTGAAACAGTTGGCGGAATGCTTTGGGATATCGTAACACGAGATTTACTTGTGTTAAGTGCTTTCGTAGTAGTTATGATTGTTGCTGCGTTATTACTGAAAACACCAATTAACAAATCAAGTGAAAAATTTGTTGAGAATGCAAAAGGAAGTAAAATCATTCACTAAAATAAAAGGTTCCTACCGATAGAGGTAGGAACCTTTTTGTTTAATCAAATTTTAATTTTTTTAATGCTTCTGCGAATGGGTTATTTAATGGTTCTTCTTCTTTTTTCTGTTGTTTCATATATTTTTGAACGTCGCGTTTATCGGCTTTGTTTCCAGATTCTTTTTTACGTCGTTCTTGGAATGTTGATAATTTCTCACGATAGCCACATTTACATGCGAAAATTTGGCCTGCACCCTCACCACGTAATTCTAGTTTCTTCTTACATTGCGGACAGCGAGCGTTTGTTGTACGAGATACATTTTTACGATGACCACATTCACGATCTTGGCATACGAGCATTTTTCCCTTTTTGCCGTTTACTTCTAGCATTGGTTTACCGCAGTCTGGACAAGACTTCGTTGAAATGTTCTCATGTTTATATTTTTTATCACTGGATTTAATTTCAGAAACAATTTCTTTCGTATAGTTCTTCATTTCCGAAATGAATACTTCTTTCTTTAATTTTCCTTTTGCAATTGCTTCAAGTTTTTGTTCCCACTCACCAGTTAGTGTAGGTGATTTTAATTCTTCTGGTACTAAATCAAGTAATTGACGACCTTTTGATGTAATGTGAATATCTTTACCACGTTTTTCAATTAAGAAAGAATTGAAAAGTTTGTCGATAATATCTGCACGTGTCGCTACAGTACCTAATCCACCAGTCGATTTTAACGTATCAGCAAGTTGTTTATTTTGCGTATCCATATATTTTGTAGGATTCTCCATTGCTGAAAGTAAAGTTGCTTCATTAAAGCGTGCAGGTGCTTTCGTTTGACCTGATGTTTGCATAAGTAACTTTACAGTTAATGTATCGCCCTTTTCAATGTGAGGTAGAATCTGCTCTTTTACGTCATCAGTTACATCATCGTCTTCAAATCGATTTTCGTATACTTCCTTCCAACCAGCATGTAAAATCGTTTTTCCGCGTGCAATGAATGTTTCATTGCCGACCTTTGTGCGTAACGTTAGTTGTTCGTATTCGAATGCTGGGAATAAAACAGCTAAGAAACGTTTTACAACTAAATCATAAATTTTGCGTTCTTTATCTGTGAATGCTGAGAAGTTAACGTATCCTTCTGTTGGAATAATCGCATGATGATCGCTTACTTTACTATCATCAACAAATGATTTGTTAGGTTTGATAGGCTTTTGTAATACTTTATGTGCGAAGGGACGGTATTCTCCAACACCACATGCTTTTAGACGTTCTGGAAGTGTTCCAACGATATCAGATGAAATGTAGCGTGAATCTGTACGAGGGTACGTTAGTACTTTATGCTGTTCATACAATTTTTGCATAATATTTAATGTTTCTTTAGCAGAGTAACCGAACTTTTTATTTGCATCACGTTGCAATTCAGTTAAATCGTAAAGACCAGGAGAGAATGACTTCTTCTGTTTCTTATCAATTTCCACAACAGTAGCATTTTGTTTATCTAAACTTTTTACAATACCATCGATTTTTTCTTTATTAAAACTACGGCTATTGCCATTTGCATCTTGCCAAGTAAGTTTGAGCTTCTCCATTGTTTGAGCTTCGATGCCGTAGTAAGTTTGAGCTTTGAAGTTCTTTATTTCATCTTCACGACTAGCAATCATAGCAACAGTAGGGGTTTGTACACGGCCGCAATTTAACTGGGCATTAAAGCGAGTCGTTAAAGCACGAGTTGCATTAAGACCGATATACCAGTCAGCTTCTGAACGCGCAACTGCTGAAGCGTATAAATTGTCATAGGCTTTACCTGGTTTTAAATTTGCAAAACCATCTTTAATTGCTTTATCGGTTACAGATGAAATCCATAGACGTTTGATCGGTTTATTAATGCGAACCTTATCAATAATCCAGCGAGCGACCAATTCTCCTTCACGTCCAGCATCTGTCGCTACAATAATTTCATTTACATCCTTTCTAAGTAGCTGGCTTTTCACAGCATTGAATTGTTTCCCAGTTTGTTTAATAACCGTTAATTTCAAACGCTCCGGTAGCATCGGTAAATCTTCTAAATTCCACTTTTTATATTTCACATCATAGCTTTCTGGGTCTGCTAATGTAACGAGATGGCCTAAAGCCCAAGTTACAATATATTTACTACCCTCAAGATAGCCGTTTCCTTTTTTATCACACTTCAGTACACGAGCAATATCTCGTGCAACGGAAGGTTTTTCAGCGATTACAACGCTTTTTGACATATTAAAAACATCCTTTCAAATTTCCATAAGTTAAATATAGCATACATCTTCTTGAGATTCAGTTTCGCTCCATATTTCAGCTGTTTTTAATGGAGTTAACAAAATCCCAACTGATTAAAGTTTCACTTTATCAGTTGCCTCTATATCAAATAGAAAAGTAAAGAACTTGTTATTTTACTAGAATAAGAGTAGACTTTGAAGTAGATGAATAAGAAACACATGGGAGTTTGTGGATACAAACTGAGAGTATGGCTACTAGTCCGTCATTGACCATTTGAACCTGTTGGATAATGCCAGCGTAGGGAGAGTGTAAAAGCACATATTCAGGCACTTTGCGTACGCGCAAAGTGTCTTTTTGTGTATCTCCCATCATTATAGTTAGGAGATGAAAAGGATGAATATGAAAGAAATTAGTAAAGTAGTGGATTTGGTGAGAGAATCTAATCCGCTTGTTCATAATATTACAAATGTTGTTGTAACAAATTTTACTGCTAACGGTTTGTTGGCACTTGGGGCATCGCCTGTAATGGCGTATGCAAAAGAAGAAGTAGCAGAAATGGCTAGCATTGCTGGAGCGTTAGTATTAAATATGGGGACACTTCGTCCTGAAGAAGTAGAAGCGATGTTACTCGCGGGTAAATCAGCAAATGCGAACAATGTGCCAGTACTATTTGATCCAGTTGGTGCAGGAGCAACTTCATATCGAACAGAAGTTGCGAGACATATTCCGGCTGAAATTGAGTTAGCAATTATCCGCGGAAATGCAGCTGAAATAGCAAATGTTATTAATGAGAAATGGGAAATTAAAGGGGTAGACGCTGGTACTGGAAATGGAAATGTTGTAAGTATTGCAAGGCAGGCAGCAGATGAACTAAATACAGTTGCGGTCATTACTGGAAAAGAAGATGTTGTTACAGATGGAGAGAGAACTATTGTTATTCGAAATGGTCACCCTATTTTAACGAAAATTACGGGAACAGGTTGTTTACTAACTTCTGTAATAGGAGCATTTGTAGCAGTGGAAAAAGATTATGTAAAAGCAGCAGTAGCAGCATTAACGTTTTATGGTGTAGCTTCGGAACTGGCAGCTGCTAAGACCGTGGAAAAGGGACCTGGTAGTTTCCAAATTGAATTTTTAAATCAGTTAGCGAATACTACTTCTGGTGATATTGAGAAGTATGGAAAGATTGAGGAGTTAGAGTAAGAGGGAGTGAAAGAAATGGTACGCATTGAAATAGATAAAATGTCTAAGCTATTGCAAGTGTATTTTATTATGGGAAGTAATAACTGCACGAGGGATCCTTTAGCTGTATTGAAAGAAGCGTTAGATGGTGGAGTGACAATTTTTCAGTTTCGCGAGAAGGGGGAAGGTTCTTTAATCGGAGAAGATAGAGTGCGCTTTGCAAAAGAATTGCAGACGCTTTGTAAGGAATATAGTGTTCCTTTCATTGTAAATGATGATGTAGAATTAGCCATTGAATTAGATGCAGATGGTGTTCATGTAGGACAAGATGATGAAGGAATTACATCTGTTCGTGAAAAAATGGGAGATAAAATTATCGGCGTATCTGCTCATACAATTAAAGAAGCACGCTTTGCAATCGAAAATGGAGCAGATTATTTAGGCGTTGGACCTATTTTCCCAACGAGTACGAAAAAAGATACGAAAGCGGTTCAAGGAACGAAAGGATTAGCCTATTTTAGAGAACAAGGAATTACAGTGCCAATCGTTGGTATTGGTGGGATTACAATTGAAAATACAGCGGCAGTTATAGAAGCGGGTGCGGAAGGTGTTTCAGTTATTTCAGCAATTAGTTTAGCTGAATCTGCGTATGAAAGTACGAGAAAATTAGCTGAAGAAGTAAAGAGAAGTTTGTAGGGAAGGACGTGTAGTATTTTAAGTGCTACATGGAGAAATAGACTGCCCCAAAATTTAAACAAACGTTTGATTAAAAAAGCACAAACCTTTTTAAATAAAGGTTTGTGCTTTTTCTTTAAAACATAATTGAAATTAAGAGCATTCCAATTCCGATAGAAGTAAATGTTGCGATTAAGCCTGGAATCATAAAGCTATGATTTAATACGTATTTACCGATACCTGTTGTACCAGTACGGTCAAAGTTAATAGCAGCAACGATTGTTCCATAGTTTGGAATGAAGAAATATCCATTTACTGCAGGGAACATCGCAATCAGTAGCGCTGGTGGAATACCAAGGGATAGTCCAAGTGGCATTAAGGCACGAACAGTTGCTGCTTGGCTGTACAGTAGAATAGATAGAATGAATAGTGCGATGGCAAATAGCCAAGGTGCACTTGTTACTAAATGCTGAATGGATCCTTGAATCATATTTAAGTTTCCATTAAAGAAAGTATCTCCCATCCAAGCGATACCGAAAATAGCAACAACTGCTGTTGCCCCCGCTTTAAAGACGTTACCAGACACAATGCTTTCTACATTTGGTTTACAGAAAATAATAATAAGAGCCGCGATAGTTAACATAACCATCTCAATTGTATTCGGCATGGAAAGACGGGCTAACTTCCCATCAACTATCCATCCTGGACGAAGTGCTTCAAATGAACCAAGAAGTACAACAAGGAAGGTTCCTACAAGGAAAAGGATAACTGATAATTTTGCGCCCTTTACACCTACAAATTCTTTTTTCTCTTCAAGCTTAGGAATCATTCCTTCTTTTAATCGTTTTAAGTATTCAGGGTCTTCATTTAATTCTTTTCCCATCTTACTAGCAACGAATGCTGCTAACATACAAGCAATGAAAGTGGAAGGAATACTCACTTTTAAAATATCTAATAAAGTGATTTTATAGTCAGCTAACATTGCTAAAAGAGCAACTGTGGCAGCTGAAATTGGACTAGCTGTAATTGCTTGTTGAGAAGCGATTACGGCAATCGACATTGGGCGTTCCGGTCTAATCCCTGATTCACGAGAGACTTCTGCAATAACAGGAAGTACAGAATAGGCAACGTGACCAGTACCTGCACATAGTGTGAATAAATAAGTAACAATTGGAGCAAAAAAAGTAATACGCTTTGGATTTTTTCGTAATGCCTTTTCAGCTAGATGAACAAGATAGTCCATTCCTCCAGCAGCTTGCAAAGCACCAGCAGCTGTAATTACTGCCAAAATCATAAGCATTACATCGATAGGAGGCGCGGTTGGTTGTAGGTGGAAGACAAAAACGAGTATTGCCATACCAACTCCACCCATTACTCCTAAACCAACTCCGCCTAGGCGTGCACCAATAAAAATACAGAGTAACAAGGTAAGAAATTGTAGCCAAAACATGATAAACTACCTCCGAAATTCATTAGTTAAGATATATTCGAATAGTTTAATTTGAATGAAAATTAAATAAATACCCGAAGAAATCCTTGTTATTTATACATTTTTTATTATATAACACAAAAAAAGTAACATTCACGTACTTTTTGAAATTATTTCGAAAAAGCAATGCATTAAAAATTTGTATTTATATCTCTAAATAAGTAGACATTTTGATTTATATGTTGTAATCTTTGAAAGAGAATAAATTAATTCTCATAGAACTCCCATATCGTTCAACTCGTTCAGCGAGAAAGGCAAACTGATGGAAACATGAGGGCGCAAAACTACAGGAGCTAAGGTCGAAAGGCTACGCTAGCCAGTTACCGGACGGATAGGGTTGGTCTTGGCCAATGCTTTTACATTGGCTTTTTTTTATTCTCGAACATATTGAGAAACATTTTCAAACAAAATATCCATATATTTTGTTTTTTTGTTTGCGTTGATTAAGGAAGGTGGATATTAATGAAAAAATATTGGCATAAGTTATCGTTCCTTCAAAAGAACGTCTTATTAACCGTATTAGTTATTTTGACACTTGTTGGAAGTATGGGTGCATTAAGTTTCAATATGTTTCAAAATAGTATGATGTCTTTATTTGAAAGGCAGTCTATTGAAACAGGAGAAATAGTATTGAAAAAACTGGATGTAGAATTAGTTAGAGACATGGCGAAAGATCCTACAGCCGAAAAAGTGAAAAAAGAAAAGTTAACAGAGAAATTAGATGAAGTATCAAAAGAATTGAAAAGCGTTGGACAAACGTATGTTACAGGAGCAAAGCCGAATGAAAAGCGAGAATTACAACTCGTTGGTTTGACTACAGAGTTAACAAATGCGTTTCCTATAAAGCCGGGAGATTATTATGAACAACCCGCTCATTGGATGAAGGCATACGATAAAGTGATTGATACGAAAAAGGCTCAAATGACAGAAGTATATGAAGATGAAATAGGTTCGTGGGTGACAATATTAGAACCAATTACAGATGGAGAAAACAATATTATTGCAATTGTTGCCGCTGACTTAGATGCTTCCATTGTTCCTATTACAAAAGAGAAGTTTATGATACAGGGTTTACTCTTTATCATTATTTCATTAGCAATTGCGACTATTACTCAATTCTTTATCGTGCGTCACTCGCTAGCTCCATTAAAAGATTTACGAGAAGGGTTACGTAAAATTGGTGAAGGTGACTTGAGTATTAAATTAAAAGAAAGACCAGATGATATTGGAATTATTAATGTTTATTTCAATAACACGATTGAAAAGTTTAAAGGGATTATAGATAAAGTAAGGCAAACTGCTGAGCAAGTTTCTTCTTCTTCACAAGAATTGTCGGCGAGTACAGAGGAAAACAGCATGGCAGTTCAAGAGATTGCAAGTTCTATTGAAGGTTTAAGAGTAGGGGCACAGTCTCAAAAAACTTCAGTACAACAATGTTTAGGGATTGTACATGGAATGGAAGATAAGGTAGAAGAGATAACTGGGGCTGCGAAACAAGTTGCGGTTGCTTCTGAAGGTATGGAGCAACATTCAATTGAAGGTAATGAAGTGATTGGACAAATTATTAATCAAATGAGTTTAATTCAAAATGCAGTACAAGATTTATCTTCCATCATTTATTCGTTAGAAACAAGGTCAAAAGAAATTAGTGATATCGTAACTGTAATTACAGGCATTTCAAATCAAACAAATTTATTAGCTTTAAATGCTTCTATTGAGGCTTCACGTGCTGGAGCAGCTGGAAGAGGGTTTGCAGTTGTTGCTGATGAAGTACGAAAATTAGCAGAACAGACGGAAGCGTCTGCTAAAGATATAGCGAAATTAATTGGTGAAACACAAGCTGAGACAGAAGATGCTGTAGTTTCCATGCAAAAAGGTTCAAAAGAAGTAGAAACTGGAATTTCGCTTGTTCAAAGTAGCGGAGATTTCTTTGAAAAAATCTCAAAATCAGCGCAATCTGTTACAGATCAAGTAAAAGCTGTTTCTGGTAATTCGAGTGATATTTTACAAAATAGCCAAAATATTGTTCAAGTCGTAAATGAATTATCACATATTGCAAATACTTATGCCAACAGCAGTAGTAATGTTGAAGAAAGCATGAAAGAGCAAGAAATATCAGTACAAGATATTGCAGAATTAGCGACTTCTTTAAGTTGGCTCTCTCAGGAATTACAAGAGCTTATTGGTGAGTTTAAAAGCGAATAAGGAGAAAGTTCAATTCTAATCAAGGGGGTATCTCCGCTACTGATTATGAATTGAACGAATCTGCCCTTTATTATATTTAAGAGAGGAATTTACATAAATATGAAATTAGCAATTTCTTATAGTGAGATGGTAAAAGAATTTTTAGGAAAAGTAGAAGGAAGTATTAAAATACCTAAAGATGTGCAAGGAACAGAACTTAGGATAAAAAGGAAAACGGAACTGTTTTCAAATTTGACTCACATTGTAGATTTAATAGGAGCGACTGCAACGTGGTTATATCATATTTCTAAAGAAAAATATATTGTCGTGCTTTATCATGTAAGAGGAAGTTTATTTCCGATTACTATTGAAGTTTCTAATTTTCTCTCCTATGAAAGTTTAAATTTACAAATTGAAGAGCAACTGGAGCAAATTAAAGAAATGAATGAGGAAGAAATAGAAGAGTTTCAAAACGGTAATACGTTATATGAAATGTCACCTATTATTATTGGTGAAACATATTATGAGCTAAAAGACACGAATACATTACAATTTGTATTTAGTAAAAATATGCAAAGTGTAGAAATAATATTTAATAGTGTTAATTGGAAAGAGACAACAATTACTCGTTATGCACAACAAATACAAGGTGTTTTAATTAATAAATCACAAAATAATAATAATCATATAAATAATTTTAATGTTATTACAGAGGCCGAGATGGCACTTTATAGTCAAGTGAATGATACGACAGCAGTATATCCTGAGAAAAGTATCGTCGATATGTTCTATAATACTGTTACTCAATTTCAAAATCGTATAGCTTTATCTTCAAGGGAAGGTACTTTAACTTATGAGGAGCTAAATAAAAAAAGTAATCAAATAGCTCATATGTTAATTAAAAACGGCGTCCAATTAGGAGACTATGTTGGAATATTTATGAAACGTAGCATAGACACAGTAGTAAGTATGGTAGCTATATTAAAAGCTGGTGCAGCGTATGTTCCGATTGATCCAGATTATCCGGAAAGTAGAATACAGTACATTATTCAAGATAGCCAAGCGAAAGTTATATTGATGAAAGAGACGCCTATAACATGTGATGGGGTTCAAACAGTTTCAATGTATGATAGTGAAACTTATGAAGATACAGATGTAAAGTTGTCTATTCATTGTGATGATGTAGCTTATATGATTTATACATCTGGTTCAACAGGGAATCCAAAGGGAACGATGTTAGCACATAGAGGCGTTGTTAATCTGTATACTTGGATGAAAAAGCAATATGAATTGACAGAAGAGGATGTATTTGCCCAATTTCCTTCCTTTAGTTTCGATGCTTCTGTATGGGAGTCATTTGCTTCTTTATTCTGTGGAGGAAACTTATATGTACTATTAGAGGAAGAGCGATTGTCTGTAGAGGCATTTGCAAATGCAATCTATAAAGTGAAAGCAACTTCAATCTTGGCATTAGCAACAATTTTTGTTCGACAAGTAGCAACTTATTTAGCAGAAGAAGATATATATAAGCTAGCTTCCCTAAAAAGAATTGCGATTGGCGGTGAAATGTTGCCTGTAGAGGTTATTAAATTGTGGAGAGAAAGAATAGGTACAAATGTTGAAATTCATAATGTATACGGACCGACAGAATGTACTGTAGTGACGACAACCTATAAAATACCTAGTCAGTTAAATGAGGATGTTGCGAGTATTCCCATTGGTAAACCATGTGCTAATTATCAAGTTATGATTTTAGATGAGAATATGAATCTTTGTCCAATTGGTGTACCTGGTGAATTATATATAGATTCAGTGGGATTAGCAAAAGGGTATTTTAATAAGCCTAATAAAACAATTGAAGCTTTTATTCCGAACCCTTTTAATCCTATAGTTAATATATATATAAAACAGGTGATATCGTTAAGTTGCTAGAGGATGGAAATATAGAGTTTTTACATCGGAAAGATGATCAAGTAAAAATTAGAGGACATCGTATTGAACTAGGCGAAATCCAAAGTAAAATTTCTCAAAATCATAATATAAAAGAAAATGCTGTTTTTGCTAAGAAGAGTAAGGAAGGTAGCCAATATTTAATCGCGTTCTATACAACTTTAAATAAAAAAGAAATACCAGAATTAGTTTATCAGTTACAAGAGCAATTACCAGATTATATGGTGCCATCTAAACTAATTTATATTAATGAATTACCACTTACACCTAATAAAAAGATTGATGCTAAGAAGTTAGCTCAGTTAGAAGAAAAGTATGAACCGGTTCGGCTACAAGAATATGTTGCACCTTCTAATAAAGCAGAAAAACAAATAGCGAACGCCTGGGCGGAAGTATTAGGAATTTCAAAAGTTGGAGTGCATGATGATTTCTTTACAATTGGTGGACATTCATTAAAAGTATTACGAGTCTTAACATTGTTAAAAGAAGATTTCTCACATTTAACAATTCAAGATTTCTTTAAAGAAAGAACGATATATGGATTAGCTCGAATTGAGCGAGAAGTAAAAGTAGAGAAAGAAGAAGTATTTCGTGAATATAAAGTGATTCACGAACCAGATACTATCACGTATGCAAACGTTTTGGAAGAAAACCAGATTTCAAATGTCTTTTTAACAGGAGCTACTGGTTATTTAGGATCACACATATTATATGAATTGTTGAGAGATACATCTGCTACTATTTATTGTTTAGTAAGACCAACTAAAGATGTGCAGCAAAGAATTATAGATACATTAACAGGCTACTTTAATGATATATGTGAAGAATGGTTACAGCGTATACAAGCCGTAGCTGGTGATCTGGGAGAAGAGTATCTTGGGATGAGCGAAGAAGAATTTATGGTAACTACTCAGCTTCTTCAAATAAAAAAACAGGCCAAATACATGTTTCCGATTCGAAAACATGAAAAGAAAATACTCCAATCAGAGAAAGAATCTATGCCAAATAGAGAAATTCTCTTATGAAGTCGTGTTATTCCAAGGAACCGTTCTAGTTTCTATGACTTGGTTTATCGCTTGTAAGACCGATTGTTTTTGTTTTTTCATGGTACTCATAAAGCTTCGTATCTGACAAAAAGATTCTGCGCCTTTCTTACTTCGGAAAGTCCCAGACACTTTCTGTTTTACTTTCGTCATCCGAATATCCCGTTCTGCTTGATTGTTATCAAATGGAATGGCTGGATGTTCTAAAAACGCTAGAATTCTGTCAGAATACTTGACGAAGCGATTCCATAAATTTTGAGAAGGCGTCTGCTTTCCTTTCTTCTTTTGTTTCGTGGAAAGAATCTGTTGTTCTTTCAATATGGATTGATACATAATAAACAGATTCTTTTGCGTCGCTTTTGGCATGGTACCTTCGGATTGCTTTTTCATCGTCAACGCTTGCGTTAGAAATTTCTGCATCTGTTGTGCCCATTGTTCTCCAGTACTATCTATAATTCCTTGTAAATCTCGTAAGAGATGGGCATTACATAAAACGTGACGACAATCTGTATACGCATCATACGATTTCCAACCATCATGCATCGCAATTCCAGAAAAAGATGGCAAGATTTCTCCAGCATCCATTGCTTCTTTTCCACGTTTTTGATGAATATGTTGCAATGTCACCTCCGGTGTACTGGCAGTATGTAACCATTGTGTTTTGTTTTCTACACGCATACCAGTTTCATCAAAATGGACAACAGGAGACTGCAGAATCTTTTCCTTTACTTCTTTTATGAATGGCTGCAATTGAGAAGCGAAAGCCTGTGTATGATTTACCAGGGTTCCTTCGCTTATAGAATGTCCAAAACAATCCTGAAAGAATTCTTTTGTTCGCTTCAAAGAAATGCATTGATAATGCGTTAAATAGGGAATCAGTCTTTTTATATTTGGACCATATTGAACAGGACGAGATACTGTCGAAGGAAATTGGGCTTCTTGGATAGAATGGCAATGTGGGCATTCTTTCTGTTCTACTTTATGTTCTGTCACTTCGATCTGAATAGGTGGTAAGTCATACACTTGGCGAATGCGATACCCTTTTACAGGCTCGTGGTTCAAGGAAGTATGACAACAAGTACAATATGTAGGAGAATGTGTAATCGTATGATCTGGAGTCGCTGTCAAACCAAGAGTATGTCCCTTGTGGCCCAACTGGCCACCCGTTTGACGATGAGACGGTTTGCGCAAACTTTTTGTAACGGGCTTACCCAAACCATCTGTAGAAGGTGGCTTATGACTATTTTTGGAGTTTTTTTTTGAAGCATTTTCTAGTTCTTGTATACGTTTTTCTAACTTAGAAAATGTTTCTTCAAATAAAGAAATAACAGCTTCAGGTCCTTTTTTATATGTATCTAAAATAATTTTTCGATCGACCATAAGATTCACCTCCCCTGTTTGATATACTCAGTATTTACAAATGGGAGGCATATGAAACTAGTAAAATTTAAAAAAGACACCGAAAGGTGGCTGAGTAGTTACAATTTATGTTCATCAGTTCTAAGATGGATACGATAATTCATTGCGGTGCAGATGTAAGACATTTTGGAGATGTAAAACAATTTGAAAATATAAATGTCCAAGGAACTAGCCGTATGCTAACATTAGCGGAGAAAGGTGCTACATTCCATTTTATTTCTACAATTGGTATCCCGTTAGAATTAGCGGTAGATCAATGGGATACATACATGAAAACTGGTGATTTTAATTACAGTGTAGACTTAGAGAATGTATATTCAAATAGTAAACTACAAGCGGAAAACATTGTTCGTGAAGCAATGAAAAATGGTTTGCGTGGAAATATTTATCGTGCAGGTAATTTAGCATGTCATTCAGAAACAGGTTCGTTCCAACAAAATATTGAAGGAAACGCATTTTATCGTCTTATTAAAACAATGCTATTAATTGGGGAAGCACCAAATGTGAAGTGGAAAGTTGATTTCACACCAATTGATTTTGCTAGTAAATCAATTGTATCGTATTTGCAAGATGCGCAAATTATAGGAGAGACGTTACATATTTGTCATCCACATCAAATTGAGTTTGAACAATTTATACAGCTAATTGGAGAGTGTGGATACAATCTTGAAATGGTTCCACTTTCAGAATATGTAAATACCGGACTTGCATTAGCGAAGGGAAATGAAGTAATAGCAGAGTTAATTGCTTCTCAAGTTGCAGGAGATGGAGCGCAGCAATCTGAAATTGTAATGGGTACGCGTAGAACGAATAAATGGATTAAGAAAAAAGAATTGATAGTACCAGCAATTAATAAAGAATTTATTCAGCAGTTATTAGCTCATGGTGAAAAAGTTGGTTATTTTCCAAAAATAATGAAATGATTATGCATGCTTTTGTTTGTTCAATAAAATAAATCATGCTACAATGAAAACGAATTAAGGACCGGGGAGCCAATTGGCTGAGAGGATGTAAGTAAACATCGACCCTCAACCTGATCTGGATAATGCCAGCGTAGGGAGTTACTTAAAGTGATGTAGCATATGTTATTCTGTAATAACTTGCATACAAGGCTTTCCTACGCAGTAGGAAAGCCTTTTCTTATTTTTGAAATTTATTTTTATAAGGGGGATTTTATTATGTCACAACAAGTTACAATGTCATTTTCAGTAGTACCACAAGCAAAAACGAAAGATGTATATTCTGTTGTCGATAAAGCAATTGAAGTTGTGCAACAATCGGGAGTTCGTTATGAAGTAGGGGCAATGGAAACAACTTTGGAAGGAGAATTAGATGTACTTCTTGATGTCGTTAAACGTGCGCAACAAGCTTGCGTCGATGCTGGAGCAGAAGAAGTGATTACTTCTATTAAAATCCATTATCGTCCAAGCACTGGTGTAACGATAGATGAAAAGGTTTGGAAGTACCGTGATGAATATGCAAAACCAGAAGCAATCTAAACTTATTACAACTATTTGGCTTATCCTTCTCATTGCGATATGGGAAGGATCTGTTTCATTATTTAAAATCGAACCGTGGATTTTACCAAAGCCTTCTGCCATTGTTCAAGAATTAATTGGGATGAAAGATTTACTATTACCAAATACGATGCAAACACTGCAGGAAGTTATAATTGGACTATTCTTTGCAATTTTATTGGGGACGAGCATCGCAATTATTATGGACGTTATACCGTTATTTCGTATTTTAATAAATCCATTGCTCGTTATTTCGCAAACAATTCCAATTGTTGTACTTGCACCGCTATTTATTATTTGGTTTGGATATGGGATGTTGCCGAAAGTAATGGTCGTAATACTCGTTTGTTTCTTCCCAATTGCGCTTAGTATTTTAGAAGGTTTTCAAACAGTAGATAAAAACATGCTGAAACTGTTACAAACAATGAAGGCGACAAAATGGCAAGTTTACCAGAAAGTAAAATTTCCAGCAGTGCTTCCATACTTTTTCTCAGGTTTAAAAATTGCAGTTACATATAGCGTAATGGGGGCAATTATCGGAGAATGGCTCGGTGCAAGTGAAGGATTAGGCGTTATGCTTACGAGGGCTACAAAATCCTTTTTGACTGCCCGAGTATTTGGTGTTGCAGCAATCATCGTTATGGTGACATTATGCCTGTATTTTATCGTAGAGTTTATGGCAAGAATAACAGCACCATGGATATATAGAAAGGACGGCAGAAAATGAAAAAAGGTTTGAAAGTTATGTTAGCTGCCTTAGTAGCGGTAGGTGTGGCTGGATGTAATCCGGCGAAGAAAGAAGAAAGTGCAAGTAAAGATCAAAAAGTAAAAGTAGTATTAGATTGGTTTCCAAATACGAATCATACTGGCTTGTATGTAGCGCAAACGAAAGATTATTACAAAAAGCAAGGATTAGATGTAGAAATTATTCAACCAGGTGACAATGTAACAGCAGAGCAAATGATAGCATCAGGAAAAGCAGACTTCGCAATAAGCGCACAAGAAAATGTAACGTTAGCTCGTGTGGAAGGAATTCCTGTTGTATCTGTAGGAGCGATTATTCAGCATAACACTTCAGCGTTTGCATCGCTTAAGAAAGATAATATGACGTCACCGAAAGATTTTGAAGGTAAACGTTACGGCGGCTGGGGAGGACCAGCGGAAGAAGCGACATTAAAGACGATTATGGATAAACATCAAGCTGATTTTAATAAAGTTGAAAAAATCATCTTAGGACAAACAGATTTCTTTAAATCAATCGGTCGTGATGCAGATTTCGAATGGATTTATTACGGTTGGGATGGTATTGAAGCAAAGCGCCAAGGAAAAGAGTTAAATACGATTATGGTGAAGGACTTAGATCCAGCGCTTGATTTCTATAGTCCTGTTATTATTACGAGTGAAAAACATACGAAGCAAGATAAAGACTTTGTGAAAAAGTTTATGAGTGCAACGACAGAAGGTTATAATTTTGCAATTAAGGAACCGAAAGAGGCTGCTGATATTTTAATTAAAGCTGTTCCAGATGTAAATAAAGATTTAGTTCAAGAAAGCCAAAAATGGTTAAGTACGAAGTATCAAGATGATGCTAAAGCATGGGGAGTACAGAAGGAAGAAATTTGGACGAATTACATGAATTTCTTATATGACAACAAAGTTATTAAAAAGAAAATCGATGTAAAAGATGCTTTTACAAATGAATTCCTTCCAAGTGAAAAATGAGCGGATTACAAATAAAAAATATAGTGAAATCTTTTGACGGAAAGAATGTATTAGAGAATATTAGTGCCTCTATACAAGAGGGAGAGTTTGTTTCCTTTGTAGGACCGAGTGGTTGCGGGAAAAGCACATTATTAAACATGATTGCAAATGTTGAAAAACCAACAAGCGGGAACGTAACGTATAACGATAAGCAAGTACAAGAGCAAGATGTTGTTAGTTATATGCCACAACAAGATTTATTACTACCGTGGCGATCAGCTTTGCAAAATATCGTTCTTCCGTTAGAAATTGAAGGAAAGCTGAAAAAACAAAGGCTGACAGAAGGAATGGAAGCATTAAAGCAGTTCCAACTAGATGAATATGCAGACCATTATCCAGATGAATTATCTGGTGGTATGCGTCAAAGAATTAGTTTTCTGCGCACATATTTATGTGAAAAGCCAATTATGCTGCTGGATGAGCCTTTTGGTAAATTAGATGCATTTACAAAAATGGAAGTACATAGCTGGCTTTTAAACTCTTGGCATCAAGAAAAGCAAACAATCGTTATGGTGACACATGACTTAGATGAGGCAATCTTGCTTTCAGATCGCGTATTTATTTTATCTCAAAGACCAGCGTCAATAGTTGGCGAGGTACAAGTGAAATTACCTAGGCCGAGAACGATGGATATGTTAACATCACTCGAATTAAAAAAGGATAAAGAAGAGATTTTAAGTGTGTTAGCTCCTTATATGAAAAAATAGAAAAAGCTGATGTTTTAATTTTAGACGAACCGACTAATCATTTGGATGTAGAAACTAAGATGGCTTTACAGGAAGCGTTACAACAATACAAAGGAACGGTTTTAATTGTCTCACATGAACCTTCTTTCTATGAATCGTGGATAACAAAAGTATGGAATATAGAAGATTGGAATACTGAACAATATGAATAAAGAAAAGGCATTAGCTTTTAGGAGCTAATGCCTTTTCTTTGTGATTAACATGATTTTCGAGAACTCTTACATGAGAATTGTATGAAGAAGCACTCTTATGGTGCGCTTATAAGCGTGCTTTTTCTTTTGTTATATTTATAATACGAAAGCCTTTCCCTAACAGGTGACTATCTTTCTTTATATATATAGATAGTTCAAAATGGAATGAAAATAATTCCTTTATGTAAAGGATAATATGGATATTATAGGAAGACAATAGAAATTAAAGGAAATTCATGTAAAATTCAAATGAACTTCATATAAACTCCATATTAGAAATTAAATATAATTATAATAGGTTATTATGATATTTTTGATTTTTCGTAAAATTAAAAGTTTGAATTTAGGAGGTATTGCTCAAACCTAAATTCAAACTTTAGTGAATTAATTAATGGATATTACGTCTAGTTTTCGCTAATGACGGTATTTAAAAGTTCGGCAGGATTACCTGTTCCTGCACCGCCAATTGTAATAGATCCACCAGGAGGAATTTCACCATTCCATCCTGCATTCGTAATTACATAATGATTATTTGTTTTACTACTAATTTTAGAATCCCAAACTTGTGTTAAATTACCGCTATAATCAAATTCTAATTTCCAATTTTTAATAGGAGTCGTTCCATTATTTTTGATTATAATCGAGAAGTTATAACCGCTGCCCCAATTCGAAGTGACTGAAAATGTAGCAGTACCATTTCCATCAGGAGGTGTCGTATTAGCTTCATCCGTTTTGACAGTAAGAGCGGTAGGTTGTGATTTATTTCCAGCAGCATCTTTGGCAATTATTGAAAATGTGTATTCCGTATTAGGTTTTAAGTTTTTAATTGTAATGCTATTTGTTGTTGTACTCCATTTCTCTTCTCCAGCAGTAATTTCATATTCCGTAACCCCTACGTTATCAGTAGATGCAGTCCAGTTTAATTGAACTGAGTTTGAATTTTTATTCGTAACTACAATATTTTTAACATTCGTTGGTGGCTCAGTATCTTTTTGACTAATAGGTCCACCAAGTAATTCTTTTACTAGCGTATCAAGTAATTTTGGACCACTACAACTATATTTTGGACTTGTACGGCAATCCCCGCTTAGTTCCCAAAACATTGCTCCACTTAAACCCTTCGTCTTTATATAGTCTGTTTTATATTTCATAGATTCATTGTCATCGTAGCTAATAAATGTGCCTGTAGTCGCATTATATAAGTAAGGTACTTTAGCTGTGTCATTCCAGTAGCGTACAAAACCATTTTTATTAACGTAATTGGCTGCTAAATCACCGTAATCATACACACCTGTGTCACCGGTAGAATAATCATCCCAAGTACCTTTAGAAGCAAGTTTCCCATCGCTACCTGGTTTGCAAGGTTGATATTGTCCGTTATTTTCTTTGCCACAACTTTTCCAGCCACGTCCGTAAAAGGGTACGCCTAATACTAGTTTATCGACTGGAACACCTTCATTTGTATAAACATTTATAGCACCATCTACGTAAAAATTCGTATTTGCTGCTGGGTCATTTGGATCCTTATATAGAGCTGCATTATGATTAGAAGTAGCTTCCCATCCGCCGTGGAAATCATATGTCATAATATTAATCCAATCGAGTATTTGAGAAATTTTCTTTAGCTCTGTATGATCAGCGTAGCGTTGGCTTGCGCCTGAAGCGATTGTTAGTAAATATTGTTTGCCATCTTCAGCACCTGCTTTATTCAAAGCATTTCGGACATCTTGAAGAAGGAGAGTGAAATTTTGTTTATCTTCAGGACGATAACTACCACCAGGAATCGTTTCAACGCCCGGATATTCCCAGTCTAAATCTACGCCATCAAACCCATATGCGCGAAGAAAAGCTACTGTAGATTCAGCAAATACTTTTCTTGTTTTTTCATCAGCGGCCATATCAGAAAAGCGGTTAGACCAAGTCCAGCCACCAACGGAAATAATTGTTTTTAAGTGAGGATATTTAGCTTTTAATCGTTTTAGTTCCCCGAAATTTCCGCAACGGGCATATTTATCGCAATCTTCCCAAGTTGTCCCTGAGCCAGGATACGATTTGGTAACATCAGCCCATGGTTCACCGAGTACGAGAGTACCATTAGGAACCTCTTTATTTTGCAATGGTACACCAGATTCTTTACAGCTCCACGTTTGTTTATTTGGATTATCAGGATGAGTAGAAGGGTTTCCATGTTTTCCATTCCAACAAATATCCGCGAAAGCATAGTTAAGGTGAGTAAGCTTTGATGCATCAATGTCAGCAACTTGATAATTACGTCCGTAAACGCCCCACGAAGGAAAGTACCCAACAATTTTTTGACTTTGCTTTGG
Organism: Bacillus sp. FSL K6-2944; assembly: GCF_038005385.1. Classification (NCBI taxonomy): domain Bacteria; kingdom Bacillati; phylum Bacillota; class Bacilli; order Caryophanales; family Bacillaceae; genus Bacillus; species Bacillus sp. FSL K6-2944. The sequence continues at coordinate 453,342 of NZ_JBBOTE010000002.1, forward strand.
TGAATCTGCTAATGCGAGATTTGGAGTAATAAAATTTGTGAGAAAAAGAGGTAAGAAAAGTAGTAGAGATAGTAATAGCAGTGTGAATTTTTGAGACCTCATAGCCATTTCTCCTTTCAAAATAAAAGATATATTTAAAGGCATACGCCAATAAACCAAAATGAATCTAGACGTATGAAACGTCTAGATAAAATGATCAGACATCACGAAGTCTATACAAGGGAGCTGGGGGTGATTAAATCGTAACAAATGTAAGATTTAGTGTAAACGCTTTATTAAGTTGAAAAAGACTTTCTCAATACAAAAAGGCTTGAATACAAACTATATATGAAAACGAAAGATTGGTATGGGAAGAAAAAGCTCATTATAAATAAATTTGAGAAAAAATTGTATGGAGCCAATTATTAAAGACGTAGAAAGATAAGGAAATATCATGTAAAATAATAGTAAAAATATGTAAAGGAGGGAATGGTGTGGATGTGTTTTTGAACATTGCTGAAGAAAAAATTCGACAAGCAATACGGAATGGTGATCTTGATTATCTTCCGGGAAAAGGAAAACCACTACAATTAGAAGATCTTTCAATGGTACCTCCAGAACTTAGAATGAGTTATAAAATTTTAAAAAATGCGGGAATGATTCCACCAGAAATGGAACTACAAAAAGATATATTAAAAATAGAGGATCTAATTGCTTGCTGTTATGATGAAGAAGAGAGAAAGAAATTACGAGAAGAGTTAACAGCAAAAACTCTTCGTTTTCAGCAGGTAATGGAAAAGAGCAAGATTAAAGATAGTTCAGCTTTTCGTATGTATCAAGGCAAATTATTTCGTAAATTACGCTAAGAGGGATAAGATGACTACATTTAAAACGATAGAAGAATTAGCGACCTATATCGAAGAACAACAATTGGTACTTCTGTTTATTAAAACGGAAAATTGTGGTGTTTGTGATGTTATGCTAAGAAAAGTAAATTGCGTATTAGAGAATTATGATTACGTAGAGAAAATAGAGATATTACTACAAGACATGCAAGAGATTGCGGGGCGATATGGAGTATTTACAGGACCAACAATTTTATTATTTCATAATGGAAAAGAAATTCTTCGTGAATCACGCTTCATTTCACTTGAAAATCTAGAGAGAATCATTCAATTATTCGAGGAATAGGGGAGGCTTTTATATGGGATTTATTATTGTCATACTATTATTTGTTGTAGTTGGAATAATCGTAACAGCAGTTCGATCGAACAAAAAGAAGGTGAACTTGGCGAAACAAAATAACATACATAATTCGTAACTACTCAGCTTCTTCAAATAAAAAAACAGGCCAAATACATGTTTCCGATTCGAAAACATGAAAAGAAAATACTCCAATCAGAGAAAGAATCTATGCCAAATAGAGAAATTCTCTTATGAAGTCGTGTTATTCCAAGGAACCGTTCTAGTTTCTATGACTTGGTTTATCGCTTGTAAGACCGATTGTTTTTGTTTTTTCATGGTACTCATAAAGCTTCGTATCTGACAAAAAGATTCTGCGCCTTTCTTACTTCGGAAAGTCCCAGACACTTTCTGTTTTACTTTCGTCATCCGAATATCCCGTTCTGCTTGATTGTTATCAAATGGAATGGCTGGATGTTCTAAAAACGCTAGAATTCTGTCAGAATACTTGACGAAGCGATTCCATAAATTTTGAGAAGGCGTCTGCTTTCCTTTCTTCTTTTGTTTCGTGGAAAGAATCTGTTGTTCTTTCAATATGGATTGATACATAATAAACAGATTCTTTTGCGTCGCTTTTGGCATGGTACCTTCGGATTGCTTTTTCATCGTCAACGCTTGCGTTAGAAATTTCTGCATCTGTTGTGCCCATTGTTCTCCAGTACTATCTATAATTCCTTGTAAATCTCGTAAGAGATGGGCATTACATAAAACGTGACGACAATCTGTATACGCATCATACGATTTCCAACCATCATGCATCGCAATTCCAGAAAAAGATGGCAAGATTTCTCCAGCATCCATTGCTTCTTTTCCACGTTTTTGATGAATATGTTGCAATGTCACCTCCGGTGTACTGGCAGTATGTAACCATTGTGTTTTGTTTTCTACACGCATACCAGTTTCATCAAAATGGACAACAGGAGACTGCAGAATCTTTTCCTTTACTTCTTTTATGAATGGCTGCAATTGAGAAGCGAAAGCCTGTGTATGATTTACCAGGGTTCCTTCGCTTATAGAATGTCCAAAACAATCCTGAAAGAATTCTTTTGTTCGCTTCAAAGAAATGCATTGATAATGCGTTAAATAGGGAATCAGTCTTTTTATATTTGGACCATATTGAACAGGACGAGATACTGTCGAAGGAAATTGGGCTTCTTGGATAGAATGGCAATGTGGGCATTCTTTCTGTTCTACTTTATGTTCTGTCACTTCGATCTGAATAGGTGGTAAGTCATACACTTGGCGAATGCGATACCCTTTTACAGGCTCGTGGTTCAAGGAAGTATGACAACAAGTACAATATGTAGGAGAATGTGTAATCGTATGATCTGGAGTCGCTGTCAAACCAAGAGTATGTCCCTTGTGGCCCAACTGGCCACCCGTTTGACGATGAGACGGTTTGCGCAAACTTTTTGTAACGGGCTTACCCAAACCATCTGTAGAAGGTGGCTTATGACTATTTTTGGAGTTTTTTTTTGAAGCATTTTCTAGTTCTTGTATACGTTTTTCTAACTTAGAAAATGTTTCTTCAAATAAAGAAATAACAGCTTCAGGTCCTTTTTTATATGTATCTAAAATAATTTTTCGATCGACCATAAGATTCACCTCCCCTGTTTGATATACTCAGTATTTACAAATGGGAGGCATATGAAACTAGTAAAATTTAAAAAAGACACCGAAAGGTGGCTGAGTAGTTACTACGATTGTTTTCATTTCAGATGATTTGTTAGCCACGATACTCATTTTGTTTACTTGATCACCAGCCGAATGTGCTGTTTGTGATGTTTCTGCAGCAACTTCGTTTGAAATGGAAGCGATATTATTTAAAGCTGCATTCATTTCTTCAGAGCTTGCAGCCATCTCTTCAGCAGTTGCAGACATTTCTTGCATTTGCGTAGAGACTTTGTTAATGTGGTTAACAATTTCTGAGAATGAAGATCCGGCGGTACGAATAACCGTAATTCCTTCAGAAGCTTCTGCTTGACCTTGTGTCATCATGTCATTTGCTATTTTTGTATCAGCTTGAATTTGATGAAGTAAATGGTTAATGTCAGTTGCGGCTAGTTGAGATTGTTCAGCAAGTTTTCGAACTTCATCGGCAACAACAGCGAATCCTTTGCCGTGTTCACCAGCACGAGCTGCTTCAATAGAAGCGTTTAAAGCGAGTAAATTTGTTTGGTCGGCGATATTCGAAATAGATTGAAGTGCAGTATCTATATGATTTGTATGTGTAATGAGTCGCTCAACTACTTGTGATGTAGCGTTAACAGCTTCGTTAATTGTATGCATTTGTGTAATAGATTTCTCAATGACTTTATTCCCATCATCTGCTTTTTCTGACGTTGTGACAGCTAAACTAGTAACAGAAGAGGCGGACTCAGCGATACGCTGAACACTCGTTGCCATGTCATCCATTGCGGTTGAACTTTCTTCAATGCTAGAAACTTGTGAACGAATATTGTGTTCAAGAGCATTCATAGTTTCTTGGGTCCTTGCCGTATTTTCCATAGAAGCGGTTGTTTCGATAAATACATTTTCGGAAGCTTCTTTTACACTTGTTGATGTTTGTTGAACTTGTTTTATTATATGCTGTAAGTTAGTGAGCATTTGATTAAAGGAATTTGCAATGTCACCAATTTCATCTTTACTCGTTACGTGTAATCTAGCCGTTAAATCTCCATCTTGAGAAGCTAATTCTTTTAACTTCTCATCAATTTTTCGAATTGGTTTAACGAGTTTACCAGAGAACCACCATGCTAATAAAATAGACGTTAATGTACATGTAATGAGTGAGAAGAAAATAATATATTGAATAAGTGATGAAGAAGACTCGACATCAGCAATTAATGCGTCACGTTTCTCATTTTCTTCATTTGTATATTTATTAAAACGACCTAAAAGATCATTTACATAATCTGTTTGTGATAAAGCAATTTTGGATGCTTCGTCCCATTTTCCTTCACGCGCAAGAGGGAGTACCTCATTATCTATGACGCTACGCCATTTTCCTCCCATTAAAATGGCTTCTTTCATTCCTTCTGGGAGCTTTTTGTCACTTGTTACTTTCTCTCTAGTATCAGCTAATTTTTTCCCTTCTCGGTTGAACTTATCTAATCCTTTTTGATCATGTGATAGCAAATATTCTTGTAAACCAGCAACTTGTGCTTGGAACCAATCGCCACGTTCTTTTAAAATCGTCGCTCTTTTCGATACATCATTTTTTAACGTTTCGATTTCACTTGCTTGATTCATGGCGAATGAAAGAATAACAATAAGAGCAATGCTAAATAAAGAAGAAATGCTTAAGAGTGTGAACAGTAGTTTTTTTCGAATACTAACATATTTCATCGTTACCCCTACCCTCATTTAAACTATTTATTATGATTTATAGATATTTAAAACAAAATTAATAAAAACATTATTATGAAGTTATTAATCTGTTCAATAAAAATTATAGCAGATAATGGAAGGGGTCAGATTGGTATTAGAAAAAGTTCTTAAAATGTATACATTTGCATATCATAAAATTCATAAATAAATATTAGAAATGCTATTGAAATTTGAAATGACATCATGTATACTTCTAATTAATTGATAACGATTATCAGTATCAACTAAAAACATTACTCTTCGTTATGTTGGTCATACCCCTTTTTGACGACGTAAGTCAGAGACGAAATGTTGAAATATCTTGTGTCCTATTCTACAGAATTATGGTAATCTCCAACCTCAACTTATATGCGTGAGCATGCAAAAAGGATCCTATCCGTGAAGGGATCCTTTTTTGCATGCTGTCGCAATTATTGTATATAGACCAGGGATACGTTCTTCGATTCCTTCTGGTGCAGTAGAAGGGAAGACCCATCTTTGATGAGATCCATGTTCTTCAACTAGTTTTTCAATTTTAAAACGTTCTTCCGCAAGTGTTGTAATGATTTCTCCTAGCGTCCAGCGACGGATGGTTGTTTTAGGTAGCGATTCTTTCTGTGCTTCTGTAAGAAGGATGCTATAAGCAACATCATCTTCAATTAATTCTTCATCGAAATAATTTCCATTGGCCTGAAATGATGGGTGGTCGACTCCTAATAATTTCGTGTAAACAGGATGATAGTCACGAAGGATAAGCATTCCATCTCGCTTAAGTAAAGTAGCAATTTTTTGAAAGAGTGGTTTTAAATCTAGAAAGTAATGGAGTACACCAAGTTCCAGCAATACGATATCAAATGATTCAGAGAGCTGCACATTTAATACATCAGAAACGACATACTGGATAGAGACACCTGCTGCGTCCGCAAGTTCATTTGCATATTTTGCATTACTTGCTGAAATATCAACAACTGTTACGTTAGAGCCTAAAAGGGCAAGTGCGACAGCTTTATTTCCTTTTGAGCCGAGTAAGTTAATAATACGTTTTCCTTTTGGAGATTGTATGTAAGGTAAATAATGTGCTACTTCGCGTGTGGGATCTTCCATGATTTTTTTCGCATAATCCTCCGGTGCCCCATGGCGATTCGTCCAAGCTTCATAAGCAGCTGTATTCCAGCTTTTTTCATTTATAGTGCTTAGTTGTTTTTGGTTCAATGTTATCACTCCTTTTGTGAACGTATAGGTATTCGGCGGGAGGATGGGATTTCCTGTTTTTTTGATTTAAAGTTTGATTTTTCTGTTAGTTAGTCGTAAAATACGTGTTATACGTAAAAGCGTTGAAAAGGAAAAGTAGAATGGAAATATTCTTTCCAGAGAGCTTCGGTAGCTGAGAAGAAGCAAGAATATTCATTTGAACAATGGCCTTTGAGCTTCGTCCTGAACTTATCAAATGATAATAGTAGGCGGCGACGAGAGTTGGTACTCGTTATCAAAACCACAGTATAAGAGCATAGAGCTCCGTACTTGTTAAGGCTAATTATGTGAGTAATTGGCGAAATAAGGTGGTACCGCGACTGTTTATACAGCCCCGCCCTTATCTTTTTTAAGATAGGGGTGGGGCTTTTTATATTTTAAAGGAGGAATGTAAGATGAGTATTTTTATTGGGGGCGCTTGGCCGTATGCGAATGGTTCATTACATCTTGGTCATATTGCGAGTTTATTACCTGGAGATATTTTAGCACGTTATTACCGGTCAAAAGGTGAGAGTGTGCTGTATGTTTCAGGAAGTGATTGTAATGGAACACCGATTGCAATTAGGGCAAAACAAGAAGGTGTGACGGCGAAGGAAATTGCTGATCAGTATCATGAAGAGTTCCAGCGATGTTTTCGTAGCCTTGGTTTTACTTATGATTGCTATACACGTACAGATAGTGAGCACCATCATGAAACGGTTCAAAATGTTTTTTTACGTTTATTAGAAGAAGGACATATTTATAAAAAAATAGTGGAACAAGCGTATTGTGAAACGTGTACGCAGTTTTTACCGGATCGTTATGTAGAAGGAATATGTCCACATTGCCATGAAGCAGCAAGAGGAGATCAATGCGATGCGTGTTCTGCTATTTTAGATCCACTCGATTTGTTAGAAAAGAAATGTAAGTTATGTGGTAGTACACCATCTGTACAGGAAACAGAGCATTTCTATTTCGCATTGCATACATTTCAGGAGCAAATTAAAAGGGCTGTAGAAATTGCCAAGCAAACAGGGACATGGCGCGACAATGCGATTCAACTAACAGAGAGATATGTAAAGGAAGGATTACTAGATAGGGCCGTATCACGTGATTTACCAATTGGAGTACCAATTCCAGTAGAAGGGTATGAAGATAAGAAAATTTACGTATGGATTGAAGCAGTGACAGGCTATTATTCAGCGAGTAAACATTGGGCTGAAGAAACAGGGAAAGATGATCAAGAGTTTTGGGATAGCGAAGCGAAAACATATTATGTGCACGGAAAGGATAATATTCCGTTTCATTCCGTCATTTGGCCAGCGGTATTACTTGGAATAGGGGAGGAAGCAATCCCGCGTCATATCGTTTCGAATGAATATTTAACAGTTGAAAAAAGAAAATTATCTACAAGTAAAAACTGGGCAGTATGGGTGCCTGACATATTAGAACGCTATGATCCAGATTCTATTCGTTACTTTTTAACCGTCAACGCACCAGAAAATCGCGATACTGATTTTTCATGGCGGGAATTTATTTACAGTCATAATAGTGAATTATTAGGTGCATACGGGAACTTTGTGAACCGGACATTAAAGTTTATCGAAAAATATTATGGTGGTATCGTGCCGAAGGGAAGCATTGAGGTAGAGCTGAAAGATAAAGTAGAAGGATTATATAAGCGTGTAGGAGAGGCGATTGAGCAAACTAAATTTAAGGTGGCGCTAGAAACAATATTTGATGCAGTACGTTTTGCAAATAAATACTTTGATGAAAAGCAGCCTTGGAAACAAAGAGAAGATGATCCAGTTTCATGTGAAGAAACGATTTATAACTGTGTGTATCTTATCGCTAATTTTGCAAATCTCCTTGAACCGTTTTTACCATTTTCAAGTGAAAGAGTTCGAAACACATTGTCGATTGTGAAACGAAATTGGGAACCGCAAAATACGTTGCCAAGTAGAATTGATAGCGTACAGCCATTATTTGAGCGAATCGATGTAAAACAAATTGAGCATGAGATAGAGAAGCTGTATGGAGCGGTAAAATGAGATAGAGAAAAAGACCTTTCAAGTAAATGAAAGGTCTTTTGTTATGCAGTATGATTCTCTTTCTTATCTTTCAAAAAGAAAAGTACAGCAAGGATTACAAGAATAATAGCTGCAATATCATACGTTATTTTAAATGTAGTATTAAAGTTTAAGTACTCTACGAAAGGAGTTTTCACTGCTCCTGCATATATACAAACGGGAATGAGAAGTAAATCGTAAAATTTCTTTTCTTTCATATATCTTATTAGGAAGAAGATACACATAATAGCAAAAAATACGATGCTTAAAATAGTCATTTATACCTCCAGATAAATTTACTTATTTTAATTGCAGTTATATCTTTTATATAAATTCTGTATTTTTTCAAGCGCTATACACGCGATTTTGTTTCCTTTCTTTCCTAGCCGTAAGCAGCTGAGGAGTGAAGATCCCAACTAATATGAAAATAATTCCAATCCACTGCATGAACGTTACGACTTCATGTACAAGTGTAATAGAAGCAATAATAGCAGTTGGTAATTCAGCTGCACCTAATATTGTACCAAGCCCTGTTCCAACCTTTGGTACACCGATTGAAAAACAAATGACAGGTACAACAACGCCGAATAATCCGAGGAAGAAAGCATATTTCCATAGACCGGCTTGCAAAGCACCGTCTGTTAAAAAGGTTGGCGGAAAGAATAGGCATACGATAAGAGTAGCGCTTGTTGTCATAAGGAAGCTTTTCGTATAAGGCGGAACATCCGTAGCGACGCGCCCGCTTGCAAAAACATAGAATGAAAAAGAGACAGCAGCTAATAGTCCAAAGATAATCCCTTTCGTAGAAAAACTTTGTCCGAGGCCTTCAAATACACCACCTGCAAACAATGTACCAGCAAATAAAATAAGGATAGATATAATCTTATCGCGGCTTGGAAATGTTCGATTTGCAATTGCTTCGATAATGACACCAATCCAAGTGAACTGAAAGAGTAGGACGACAGCGATAGATGCGGGTAGTTCTTCTACAGAAATAGCGTAGAAAATCCCGGTCATACTCATTGTTGTTCCGACGGTTAGTAAGGAAAAGAATTGTTTTTTTGTTACTTTATGACGTGAAAAGAAAAGAACGAGTAGAAATAGTCCAATCCATCCGAAGACATATTGTCCCCCTAATAGTTGATGTGCTGAAAATCCATTTATGAATCCGAGTTTGAAAATAGTTGAAAGTATGCCATAGCTGCAAGCACCGAATAAAACGAGCAATGAATATTTAAACTTCTCCATAAAAAATCCTCCTTTTAAGTAATAAAAAACGCCCGCTATCCAAATAAGGATAACGGGCGAACGAAACAGAGTCATATACTCTACAAAATTCCGCCACTCATACGAAGTATGAATTTGGGGTATGAAATTGTAGTAGGTTTTTACATTGCTTTTGGGAATACAATAGAACATTTTACACCTTGAGGCGTGTTTTGTATCCCGTAAGGAAACTGATGTTTATCTAATATTTGTTTCACGATATATAATCCAAGACCACTACCTTGTACTAAACCGTGTTTATCAGGGTTTGCGCGATAGAAAGGCTCAAATAAATGAGCAAGTTTATCTTCATCAATTTGTGAACCTGTATTTAATACTTCTAATGCGTAACCATTTGGTTTTTCATAAAGCTTTATATATACGTGCTGATGGTCAATTGTATAATGAATTGCATTTGAAATAATGTTAAAAATAGCAGTTTGAATAAACTTAGGATCAGCTAAAATTTGTACGTCGTGTTTAATATTAGATTGTACATTTAATTGTTTTACAGATACAAAGTAATCTACTTTCTTCATAACATCCTCAATAATATTAGATAAAGAAATGACTTCTAAATTCGGTTTAAATTGAGGGTTTTGTATTTTGGATAATTCCGACATTTTTTCCGTTAATATGTTAATGTCTTGCATCATCTCGTAGGAACGTTTCAAATACTTATCTCTATCTTTATAAGCTCCAATTCCGTGAATCATGCCATCTAGTTGTCCCATAACGGCTGCGATTGGTGTTTTTAATTCATGGGATACCATAGACATAAATTCTTTACGAGATTGTTCTAATTGTTGTTCCTTCTTGAGCTCATTTCTTAAATCTTGATTGCTTGCATGTAAATTCTTCACAATATTTGGTACTTGTGAAGCAGCTACTTGCAAATTAAAATCTGTTTGATCTGTATTTTTGTTAAGTAGCTTTTTATCTGAGAAATCAAGATTCATAATATCTTTTAAAGCATCGCTCATATATTGAAAAGGTTTGGCAATTAGTTTTGTATAAATTAAAGATCCGAGTAGTGATAATGCAAGCATTGTCGCGCCAATATGTGGAGCTAATTGCTGCAACGCATCTGCTAACTTTGGATTATCATTTGTATCATTTGTTTTACTTGCTGCATTTTGTGTATGTAAGGCATCATTATTAGCGGCTTTCTTTTCTGCTTCTGTAGGCGGATTAGAAGTGCTATTTTTCCCCGAAAGATTTTGTGTATGTTCTTTTGCCTTTACAGTTTGGCTAGGCTGCAAAAGGTGATTGATAGCTGTAGAAAGAGATTTATAATCTATAATAGAAGATTGGAAATTAGAAATGCTCCCCTCTGACACAGCTTTATTTTGCTTCGTTTTACTTTCGTCGTTTTGCTTATCTGAATTCGCCTGTTCTGTAGTCGGCGTTCCATTTTCTTTCGCAAAACGTTCTTTATCGTAGTTTGAAGCTAGAAAGTAAATAATTTGATAAAGACAAAGTGATAAAAGAATACAAAATAATAAGGTTTTGATGAAAATATTTTTGGTGATGTTGTCTTTGCTACGATTCGATTTTGTAGCCAATGCCTTTCACCGTTTTAATATAAGGAATTCCTAATTTTTTTCTTAAGTTTTTAATATGTGTATCTATAACTCTTACATCACCATAATGTTCATAGCCCCATACCTTATTCAACAAATCACTTCTTGATAATACTTTTCCTCGATTTTGCAGTAAAGTATAAATAATTTCAAATTCTTTTGTTGTCAATTCAATTTGATTACCATGAACATAAGCTGCATATGCTGTAGAGTTTAACATCAATTCATGGAATTGTAGTATAGTTGCAGCTTCTGCTTCCTTCGTTGCTGCCCTTCTTAATACAGCCTCTACACGCTTAATAAATACAGTATAATGGAACGGTTTCGTAATATAGTCATCAATACCTAACTCAAATCCTTTAATTTCACTTTCTTCATTATGTAAGCCTGTTAACATAATGATTGGTACATCAGATTGTCCTCGCATAATTTTACAAATACTATAGCCATCTATATCTGGTAACATTACATCGAGGAGGACAAGATCGTATGAATTTTTTTGGAAAAGAAGAATACCTTCTGTTCCAGCACCAACTACATCAACTGTAAAGTTTTGTGCCATTAGAAATTCACGAATAAGTTCTTGTATATCTGGGTTGTCTTCAATCACCAGTATATGCGTCATAGTAACACCTCCTAAATAACGCTTTTTACTGCAATATTCGAATTCATCATTTTTCGAGTGACTCAGATTGTTTATACATATAATAAGCCCCCGCTATAAAATAATCATGAAGGTAGCAAGGGGAATAGTTTAGTGTTACTGAATAGTTCAGAATTACAGTAGTTCTATTATAGTATGTATTATAAAATTTATAAAACATTATAACTGTATAATTTTAATATCTACGTTTATCAATGTTTAAATATTAGCTAATCAAATCTATTCCTATTATATATGTAAATACAGTTGTTTTGCTACTGTAAATGAATAAATAAAATAAGCCAAGACATAAAATTCTTGGCTACACATAAATCTTGTTTTTAGGCTATTTTACAGTGACAGTAGCTTGCTGCTGAACGCGCTCAAATAACCAGTGTATATCATTGTTATACATACGAATACAACCAAGTGTTGTCCATTTGCCGATTGCTTGATTATTGTTAGTTCCGTGAATCGCATAAGTTGTTCCGTAAGTTCCTGCCATATTTAATCCGAGCCAACGGTCACCAAGTGGATTACGTGGATCGCCGCCTTTAATTTTGCCTGTATAATAAGGGCGATTTTTAATTTTATTTACGATTTGAAAAGTGCCTTTAGGTGTAGGTGTTGCAGCTTTTCCAGTAGCGACAGTAAAACTTTTTATAAATTTTCCATCCTGATAATAATCCATTTTATTTAACTGAGTGTCTACGATTAATTGATCTTTCGTTGTAGCTGCCTCTGCGCTAGAGAATGGAAGAGTTAAAAATCCTAATGATAATAGTGCGCTTAATAATAATTTTTTCATTGTTATTCTCCTTTTACTATCGTAAGAGTCTTACATACAATGAAGTTGTAATCCTCGTAATGCTTTATTTACATTTTCATCTAATGTTTCAAAGAATGTAGTAATTTTGCTGTTGTGTTTGTTGTTGTTATCAATAAGTAATCTTTCATTTAATAAAAGCTCACCACGTAGTCCAAAACTTTGAACTTGAATATTTAGCTCATCTTCATTTTCAGAGATGATTGGTAAGAAATAATGAAAAGCTTTTGTTGGAATGATGTAGCTTTTGCCAATCATGCTTTCTTGATTTGAATTAATCCATTTTTTCGTGACAATTTTAATATTCTTTTTTGAAACGATAAAAGATAGTGTTGTAGATTTTGTTAAACTTACGTCAAATTCACTTGTTTCACATATTTGTAAATTAAAAACGGTTTCATTTTGATGAGATTCAACATTTGTATTAATAAAATCGTGCATTTTATATGCTTCCATTTCGTATTCACCCTTTTTTCAATTTCGAAAAACGACTTATATTTATTCAAATTAATGCTTAGTCATATATTGGTTAAATTTTTCAACAAATTCCGATATAATCTTACAATACATATATGAAGCTAATATGAAGTTAGTATGAGTTTGTGATGGTTTTTTATTGAGAACAAAATAAGAGAGGTTTTTAGTGCTAAAAAATGGATAAAATCTGCATGTTATTAATGCGCCTTTTCGCTATTTCGACTTGAAAAATGATTTTTACTATTTAATAAAGAACGAAAATCACTAGTGTGACCCTTACAAAAATGTAATAAAAATGTAAGCTATTGTGATAGTTATTTCGACAATTTTTTTATACAATAATAGTAAGAAGTTGTACGTGATTGAAAGGAGAGATGACATGGAATGGATTCATGAATTATTTCAGCAATACGGGTACTATGTTGTACTTGTCGGCTTGCTGTTAGAATATATTGCACTTCCGTTTCCGGGAGAGCCAACGTTAGCATATGCGGGATTTTTAGCACATAAGGGTGATTTAAGTTTACCGATTTTAATTATTCTATCCTTTATTGGGACAAGTGTAGGAATGACGATTCAATACTTTTTAGGAAATAAATTAGGTATGCCTTTCATTCAAAAGTATGGGAAATACGTATTTTTAACGCAAAGAAAAATTGACTTAACGAGAATGTGGTTTGATAAGTATGGGTACTTCTTAATTTTTATTGGTTTCTTTATTCCTGGTGTACGTCATTTCACAGGATACTTTGCAGGAATTATTAATTTACCATTCCGTCGTTTTGCCATTACAATTTATTCAGGTGCTCTATTTTGGGTATCATTCTTCTTAATCGGTGGTTACTGGTTAGGTGGAAACTTACATGATATCTTTGGAGTGCTAGAAGGTCATATCGGTAAAATCATTTTTGGAGTTATTGTGATTGTAGCGGTTACGTTAGGTATTCGTTTCCGTAAGCAGTTAAAACGAGTATTACTACAAAACGCAAGTTAATATGAAATCCATTCTATGTCAGAATTTAGGAAGTCAGTGCAAAAGCACTGACTTTTTTATTTTTAAGACTATGTTTAATGCACATTTTACATTCTTTATAGGAATTTGATACAGGATAAGAAATAAGTATCTTGTCAATTATTATAGTCGTAATGACAATTATAATTGACAAAGATAAGGATATTATTTACAATTTTAATTAAATAAATGAAAAAGAGGGAAGACATGAAGCTTCAAAATCGAGTGAGGGAATTGCGAGCAAAGCATCGTTTATCACAAGGGGATTTAGGGAAAGCGATTGGATCATCACGGCAAACGATTAGTTTAATTGAGCGCGGGGATTATGCACCATCTATCGTATTGTCGTTAAAAATCGCACAAATTTTCAATGTACCGGTGGAGGAAATATTTACGTTAGTAGAGGGGGAAGAGGACGATGAAGAGTAAGAGTAAGCGAAAAAAACAATTTGATTCTGTGGGGAAAATAGCATTAAGTATGATGGGTGGCTTTTTAACGTCTTATATAGCTTTAAATTTACTCTCGGATGAACCGAGAAAATTATCATCCAATACATTTATAGGTATATGTACTATTTTTGGAATTTTAATGATGTACTATACTTGGAAGAATACACGTATGTTAGCAGAGGCACGCGATGAAGAAGAGAGCGTACAAGGCAGAAAATTAGGCATTATAAGTATATATTTACGTGTAGGCGATATAGTTACGCAGGCATGGTTTGTATATGCAGTTATTACATGTAGACGTGCACTGTTGCAGGATACAAATGTTTCATTTGCGGTGTGGAATTTAGTAGCTTCTATTGTTTGTTTAACTACTGTAGTAATTATCGGACTCATAACAAAAAATCGTTATAATAAGCTATATCCTGAACAAGGTGTAACGTATATGGAATCTATGAAAATGTGGACGAAAAACGCAGATGAAGGATTAAAGCACATTGTGCATGAGGCTGGATATAAAGCGTATGAATTTACGAATACAATATTGGCATATGTATGGTGGGCTGCCGTTATATATACAGCTGCTAGTGATATCGATTGTGTATTAATTGGCTTAATCTCATTTATTTGGATATTGCATCTCGGGAAGTTCATGTACGAAATGCAAAGAAAAATGATTTATTAAGGGGAGAAAAAGGTGGATATTTTAAGAAGGCCAGCTGGCTCAATGACAGTGGCGCTAATTCTGTCCATTTTATACGGAGTAATCCGAACTGGGAAATTAGAAGTAATTTTGAACTTATGGGCAATAGTTGGAATTTCATTGTTAGTGTTAGCCATTCATGAGCTAGGACATGTAGTATTTGGTGTAATAGGTGGTTTGACATTTAAATTTATGACAGTAGGACCCATTACTATTCAAAAAGAAAAGGGAAAATTACGCATTCGAGAAAATAAATTGTGGGCGTACTTTGGAGGTGTTGCAACACTAGTACCACCTTCTATAGAGACACCGAATCTTTCGAAAAAGTGGGCGTGGCTCACTTTAGGTGGACCGATTACGAGTTTACTATTTGGTATTACTTCCGGTTACATATATATGGTGAGTTATTATCAATATCTTTTATATTTTTCCTTTTTCCATTTTGCAATCTTTGCGGTTACAATTGTGCCGATAAAAGGAATGCTTATGAGTGATGGGATGCAATTTCTTATTTTAATTAAAGATGATGAAAGAGCTAGAAATCACTTATATGAGATTCAAATATCGAGTGAGTTATTTAGTTATAAAAGACCGAAAGATTGGGATGAAAGGTTAGTAGAATTGAGTGAGGAGAAAATAAAAGAGAATAAAGGGATAAGAGAGATAATGAGTAGACTTATGCTCGTCTTTTTTGCTCGTGCAGATCAAGAGGGAATGGAAAGAGCGATACCGTATATAGAACGAATTGTTCAACTACCTGTAACGAAAGAAAATAAGTTTTTCGTTAGTAGTTTTCATAGTTGGTACCTTTTATATAAAGCCCTTTATCAGATGGATAGTCTTTCTTTGCAAGAAGCAAAGGAACATGCAAAGGCTATTACAAAAATGGACCTAAGTGGATATTACCGTACACAAGGAATTATTAGATATGTAGAGGGTAATATGGAAGCGTCCCGTACTTATATGAAGAAAGCCGATCAAGAATTAAAGAGCGCCGAGAAGAGTGAGATGGGATATTTACAATTAGAAAGAGAATGGTTTGAGCAGCTGAAAGAGAGGGTATCTTACGATGGGTGAGGTATCCTCTTTTTTCTATGTCATCTTATGCCGTTCCATAAACAGCCTAGGACGAGTAAAATGAGATAAGAAGAGCAAAGCTTGGAGGAATTCTAGATGGAAATTTTAACGATTATTTTAATCGTCTTGCTCATTTATGCTGTTTTTAAAGTGGCATATGTAGCATTAAAGATACTCGCGATCTTATTAATTATCTTTTTAATCGTAGAGTTCGGCAGTAAATTGCTTGGTGGATAGGGTATGTTGTGCGTTTTGAGTGTCGAAGGTTGTCGGTAAATCGATATCTTGTGTCGAAGCGTCGATATAATGAAAAAATCGTTGATATAAGTGGAGAAACGATCGATATATTTGAAAAATCGTTGATATATTTTAGTGAATACGAAGTGGGGTATATGGAAAAGAAGTTGCCGTGAGGGCAACTTCTTTTTATCGTGATGCGGGGTATGCAAACCAACATAAAAAAGCTGGAAGAGTATCTTCCAGCTTAAGAGTTACTTTCAATTTGGCGACCGCTATCTTCTTCATTGTCTTGTAATAGGTTGAATACGTCTGCTAAGCAGAATGCAATGAACCAAGTCCATAGACCGTGGAAGAAAGCTGAGCTTAATTGAAGTGGTAATGTATAGTTTGTCATTGAGTAGGAAATACATCCACCAACGATTCCGATCATTGTTAATAACATTGTTTTTTGAGCGTTTTCTTCTGGATTGAAGAGGAAGTAAATGTATCCGCCTAAAATTGAAGCGCTTACAAGTGTTTCGATTCCATTAAAGATGATATTCTCTCCAAGCTGAGTGTTTGTCCAGAAGCAGATTGTTCCGCCGATAATAGCAAACAGGACAGCTATTGTATATCGTATATATTGATTCATATGTTCATCTCCTTATGTAATAAGATGATTTGGAAGTCAAAAAGGTAGGTATAGTATATTGAAGTGAGTTTTAATTGTACGTATCTTTTTATAAAAAGATCATTGAAGAGTAACTAAGATGATCGGTTGTTTAAACCGTTACGTGTATGGTGTCTGAAATATACCCGACTGCTCGTTTCTTTTTGCTTGTAAAATAAGAGAAACTTCCAAGTCTATATACTCTTTTTTTGTGAGTCTGCTTTCATTATAACACATTTAGGGACATAATAATAGAATTATCTGATTTTGTAATAAGTGTAAAAAATAAAAAGCGCAAGGAAATACCATTAACGGTGCAGTTTAGTGGAAGAAGGATTTTAATTTATTATGATGAAATATGTAATCAAGGTGAGATCTAAGAATGAGGCTTAAATACTATAAAAAATGTTTTATAGCATGAATGTAAGGGAGGAGAGCTAACTTGGAGTTCACAACAGAAAGATTAATAATTAGACCTTTTAAGAGTACTGATTTACAGGATGTATTTGCTATTTATAATAGTGATGATACATGTAAGTTCCTATTACATAATAAGTGGACTCATGAAGACATGCAGAAAAGATTTAATAAGAAGATAGCAAATCATGTACTGACTAAAGAAACAATATTAAGTTTGGCAGTTATATACAAAACTAAAGTAGTTGGTGATTTATCCGTATGGTACACAAATATGAAAGACACTGTTGAGATTGGTTATAGTTTTTCAAATGAAGTAGCTGGGAGAGGTTTGGCGACAGAAGCAGTAAGTAGTTTGGTATTGAAATTATTTAATGAATTCAATGTACATCGTATACAGGCTAATCTTGATGCACGTAATACGGCTTCACAAAAATTGTGTGAACGAATAGGTATGAGAAAGGAAGCCCATTTCATACAAGATTTTTGGAATAAAGATGAATGGACAGATAGTATTGTATATGGAATGCTATCCTCCGATTTGTAGTAATAAACTTAGTGATTTTATTCTGCTAAAAGGTACGTTAGTTGAATAACAAAGGGCATAACATATTATATATGACTAATATGTTATGCCCTTTAATTTATTAACCTTTTTATATGCGTTTGAAACGGCCGACAATTTCAACTGTTTCAGTAATGTTCATAAATGCTTTGTTATCCACTTGACGGATAATACGTTTCATTTCGCCTAACTCATAGCGAGTCACGACAGTGTAAATCATTTTTTTCTTATGGTTTGTATAGCCGCCGACAGCGTCTACCATTGTCACCCCGCGTATGCCGTGATGTAGTAGTGCGCTTTTTATTTCCTCGCCTTTTTCTGTAATAGTCATTATCGTTAATTTAATATGTTTCGTATGCACAGCATCGATAACTTTGCTGACTACAAATCGACTAATTAACGTATAAAGTGTAATATCCCATCCGAAAATAAAACCTGCTGCTACAAGTAAGATTAAGTTGAATACAAATATGATTGCTCCAATTGAAACATCTCGATATTTCGCTACAATCAATCCAACAACATCAAAACCACCTGTTGAAGAAGCAAATCGGAATATAATTCCTGAAGCTGCTCCGCAGATGACACCACCGAATACAGAAGAAAGTAAAATATCGTCTGAAACTTGGTGTACCGGGATAATGTTCATCGCTAACGATGATACAGCTACAAAGTAAGCTGTTAAAAAGGTTGTCTTCTTGCCTAAGTAAAAGTGACTTAAAATAAGAAGAGGAATGTTTAGTAAAAAGATAAGTGCACCGATATTGTAGTGCATTAAATAACCGATAATCATCCCTACACCAGCGAATCCACCGCTAATCATATTATGCGGGATAAAAAACATATTCATAGAAATTGCATACAAAATAGAAGCTATAAAAATAACAACCAACTGTATCATAAATTCTAAGTGAAATGTTTTAGCTGCTGGGAAGGATAAAAAGGCGGTGTCGGGAACGTAATCGGCGTCTCCTAGTTGACCCATAGTATGTTTCATCTCCATATTCATTTTTGATTACAAGAAGAGAATAAAGGTTTTTTCAAAAACTGGCAATAGTTTTATTATAATGCAAAAATTTTATAAATTTCTAATAAATCAAGCCTATTCATTGATGTGTGTGAATATGCTAAAGAAAGCGAATACAACGTTTCTTAATTATTGTTTTCTTGAGAAAATATGCAAAATACTTTTTTTGAAAATAAAAGGAAATAGAGAATATTTGCCCGATGTGCTAAAATGACCTTATTAAGGATGTGAAGCGATGGAATTTTTATTGCAGGATGCAATTCTATATATATCGTTTGTAACGACGGCACTTTGTTTATTAGAAGTTTTCTTCCTTGCTAATGTTTCTCGCTTTGTGCGTCAACAAGCATCAAACGGTAGACAAAGAGCTTTTGCGTTAGTTGATACATGTGAAGATAGTGCAGGAAATGTACCGCTATTTTCTATTTTTTATAAATATGGAATGATTCGTTCTGTACGCAGACAAGAATCAAGTGAAGAGAATGACGAGGTCGGTCCGTATACGCCAATGTTTCGCTAAATAATTACGAAACATTGGAGGAATGAACATGTTAAAATCATACCGAGCTGTGCTCGTTAGTTTATCATTATTATTTGTTTTTGTTTTATCTGGTTGCAGTAATGCAGCCCCAATTGATGCACATAGTACGGGAATTTGGGATCATTATTTTGTATATCCAATCTCGTTTATGATTCAATTTGTTGCTCATCATATACCTGGAGCTAGCTTTGGGATTGCTATCATTATTATGACGCTCGTTATTCGTTCAGCAATGATTCCATTAGCTGTTTCGCAATATCGCAGCCAAGCGAAAATGAAGAAAATGCAACCTGAATTGCAGAAGCTAAAGAAAAAGTACGGTGATGTAAGCAAAGACCTTGAAAAACAAAAGCAGTATCAAAAAGAAATGTCAGAACTAATGAAATCAGGCGGTTGGAATCCACTTGCTGGTTGCTGGCCATTATTAATACAAATGCCGATTTTCTCTGCTTTGTATTATGCGATTAGCAGAACTGAAGAGATTCGCACATCTTCGTTTTTATGGGTGAACCTAGGACATGCAGATCCATATCATATATTACCGATTATTGCAGCGTTAACGACATTTATTCAGATGAAAGTTTTCCAATCGAATATTACACCTGGAGAACAAGTACAGATGCTAAAGGTGCAGCAAATTATGATGCCGGCAATGATTCTATTTATGGGGTTTGCGGCGCCATCAGGACTTGTGTTGTACTGGATAACAGGTAACTTATTTACAATGACACAAACAATTGTATTAAGAAAAATAATGGAACGTGAAGAGTTACAATTACAAAAAGCATAGAGAAACACCGCTCATTACGAGCGGTGTTTTTTTGTTAAATCGTTAAGGAAATGTTAAGAAACCGACATTACTATAGGCATTGTATACGAAAGTGTACATGCATTAGAAATATGAAGGAGGAAATTTCCTATGAAGAAGAAAACAGTTGATTATTTAGCGATTGCAGGTGCTTTATCATTCGGAATCATTGGAGGAGTCGGCATTCCGGCATTCGCGGCAACGAATACTCCAGCAGTGGATCAGCCTGCAAAAACGGCGAAAAAGGATTTGGATGACGCTACAAAACAAAAAGTAAAAACAATTATGGACGATACAAAGAAACAGTTAGAGGAACTAGGTGTAAAGCTTCCAGAGAAAGAGAAGCGTAAAGACATGTTTGCAGGATTAGATGAACAGGCGAAAGAAAAAGCGAAGTCCATTTTAGAGCAAGAGAAGTCTGGTAAATTAACACGAGAACAGGCAAAAGAAGAATTAACAAAATTAGGCGTGAAGTTCCCGGAAAAGGGTAAGCACAAAGAAATGTTTGCGGGATTAGATGAACAGGCGAAAGAAAAAGCGAAGTCAATTTTAGAGCAAGAGAAATCTGGAAAATTAACGCATGAGCAAGCAAAAGAGGAATTAACAAAGCTAGGCGTGAAAATGCCGGAGAAAGGTAAACATGGAGACATGTTTGCTAACTTAGATGAACAGACAAAAGAGAAAGCGAAGTCAATTTTAGAGCAAAAGAAATCCGGAAAATTAACGCATGAGCAAGCAAAAGAAGAATTAACAAAATTAGGTGTGAAACTTCCAGAGAAAGAGAAGCATGAAGACATCTTTGCTGGATTAGATGAAGCAACAAAAACAAAAGCAAAAGCGATTTTAGACAACGAAAAGAAACAATTAGAGGCATTGAATGTTGATTTACCGCACCATAAGTTTTTTATGAAAAAAGAAGATAAATAATTGATTTATGTATCTTTCGTGTGGGCAACCGGAAGGTACGTGCGAGGACCGATTTCTGTCAGCAGAAATCGGTCCCTTTTAATGATTCAATAAAATTCTTTTCATTGTTAGTATGTATCCGAAGATGCAGTAGAAGATTGCAAAACCGATAAACACTTCCGTATATTGATATTTACCCAATACGTAGAAGGAAACAGCTGGTATAATAGCTACCGCTAAAATGCTATAACCAGGATACTTGTGCCGATGCATGATAGCGAATAGAATAGAGAGAAACGTAGCAATGATACAAAAGACAGCAATCATTATTAGTACACCTCCTAAATGGATTATACCATTTTTAGGGAATTAGAGAAGTTTTGTATGTTCTGTTATAATATAAGAAGAGAAATATTTCCTATGTTATATAAAAAAATATATTGATTTTTTCTAACAATTCAATATAATGAACAATAACTACAAAATTCGACATCAAGAAGTGATGATGAGGACATGATCAATTTTTTACGATTTTCAGAGAGGGAAGCCTTTGGCTGTGAGCTTCCTAATACGGAAAAATGGATTACCACCTCTGAACTGCAGCAGTGAACGAGCATCTAGTAATTGCTTGCCGGCAAAAACCGTTATTTAGACTTGAGAAATTGGTGAAGTGTGTTACTTTACGAATTGAAACAAGGGTGGAACCACGAATACAACACTCGTCCCTTTTTTAGGGAGGAGTGTTTTTTTATTTCATTTTTGCATCACACTAGGATTGGAAGGAGGATACGCAGCATGCATCATGATGAGAAGAACAAAATTGGTTTAACAGTAGCACTTTCTATCGTAGTAGGAACGATTATTGGATCTGGTGTGTTTATGAAACCAGGGAGCGTATTAGATTACTCGGGGAGTTCTAATATGGCCATTCTTGCTTGGGTAATTGGTGGTCTGTTGACGCTAGCAAGTGGTTTAACAGTAGCTGAAATTGGAGCGCAAATCCCGAAAAATGGTGGGTTGTATACGTATTTAGAGGAGATTTACGGAAGTTTTTGGGGATATTTATCAGGTTGGATGCAAACAATTGTTTATGGATCTGCTATTATCGGAACATTAGGTTTATACTTTAGTTCTTTAATGATTAATTTTTTCTATTTAGATAAAGTATGGAATTTACCAATTGCAATTGGAACAGTTGTGTTCCTTGGCGTTGTAAATAGTATGGGAACAAAATACGGAGGTATCGTTCAAACAATCACGACAATTGGGAAGATGATTCCGATTGTGTTAATTGTTGTGCTAGGTTTCTGGAAAGGGAATAGTGATATCTTTAACGTAGTTGTGCCGATATCGGAAAATCAAAGTATCGGTATGGCAATTTTAGCAACGTTATTTGCTTATGACGGCTGGATTTTACTTGCTTCGATTGGTGGAGAAATGAAGAATCCAACAAAGCTATTACCGAAAGCAATGACAGTTGGGATTTTAATTGTAACAGCTGCATACGTATTAATTAACTTGGCGTTATTAAATGTATTACCAGCAGCGAAAATTGTAGACCTTGGAGAAAATGCAACAGCGACAGCTGCAGGCATGTTACTTGGAGAATATGGTGGGAAAATTATTAGTATCGGTATTATCGTTTCTATTTTCGGCTGTTTAAATGGAAAGATTTTAACATTCCCACGTATTCCAATGTCTATGGCAGAGCGTGGACAACTTCCATTTTCTAAGTTTATTGCAAAGGAAAGTCCGAGATTTAAAACACCAGCAAATGCGATTACTGTTGAAATCATTTTAGGAATTATTTTAATGATTATTAGTGATCCAAATAAGCTATCTGAGATTTCCGTATTCATTATTTATATTTTCTACGTAATGACGTTTATTGGTGTCTTCATCTTAAGAAAACGTAATAAGAATAAAGAGCGTGCATATAGTGTACCGTTATTCCCAATCGTACCAATCGTAGCGATTTTAGGTTCGTTCTTTGTAATCGGTAGTGCGATTATTAACGATCCAGTAAGTTGTTTCTTATCAATTGGAATTGTCTTTACTGGACTGCCGGTGTATTGGTATTTAAATAAGAAGAAAGAAACAGAATGATGGAAGGGTAGGCGTATAATACGCCTACCTTTTTTACTGTAAAAAATTATACTTGCGTCCACTTTCTATTTTGGTTACTATAGTCGTAGTAATCAAAATGGAAAGCGTGGGGAAAGACTTGAATTTTCGTGTTTATATTTTAGCTATCGCGGCTTTCGTAGTCGGAACGGTTGAGTTAATTATAGGAGGAACGCTCGATTTAGTTGCCAATGATTTAGGAGTATCTATTAGCGCAGCTGGTCAGCTTATAACAATATTTTCGGTAGTATTTGCTTTGTCAGGTCCAGTTTTATTAGCTGTGACAGGGAAGTTTGAAAGAAAAACATTGTATGTTGGAGCATTATCGATTTTCTTAATCGGAAATATTATTTCGGCATTTAGTGTGAATTACGGAATGCTAATGTTCTCAAGGGTTATTTGTGCGGCGAGTGGTTCATTAATTATTGCACTATCGGTAACACTTGCTTCTAGTGTTGTAGAACCGCATTTTCGTGCGCGTGCAATTGGAATCATTTTCATGGGAATTAGCGGATCACTCGTACTTGGAGTACCGCTCGGTCTTGTGCTCGGAAATGCATACGGATGGCGTGCACCATTTGTATTAATTTCTGTATTAACAGTTATGGCAATAGCTTGTATTTCATTGTTCTTAACGAAAGTACCACCGACATCGGTATTATCAATAAAAGAACAACTTGCTACTTTAAAAGATAAAAAAATTGTAAGTGCACAGTTAACATTTGTTTTTAACGGGGCATTTAACATTGTATGCATATTTAACACCGTTTTTAAAAGATGTCATGCATGTTGAAGCAAACTGGATTAGTGTGTTTTACTTTATTTTCGGAATCGCAGCAGTAATTGGTGGCGGATTCGGTGGCTGGCTTGCTGATAAATGGGGATCGAAGAAAAGTATTATTTCTATCATTATCGTATTTGCGTGTGCAATCTTCATACTGCCATTAATGACATTCTCATTCCCGCTCTTCATCATTATGATGGGACTTTGGAGTATGCTGAGCTGGGCGATTTCACCAGCACAGCAAAATTATTTAATTGAAATTGCACCGGAATCAGCTGGTATTCAGCAAGGTTTAAATAACTCTGCGCTTCATTTAGGAATTGCACTCGGTTCAACAGTAGGCGGAGTTGTTATTGAAAAATCATCTGTTATATATAATGCTTGGGTAGGCGGTGGTTTTATTATATTAGCACTGCTTTGCGCGATTTTCTCGATTACGAGAGGACGCTCTACTCAGTTCGTAAAAGAAGAATCTATCGTTTGATAGGTTCTTTTTTATTTGTAAAAAATTGCAGGTTTTAGTAGGTAAATGGAGAAAAGGGTATATAGCGAGGTGATAGTATATGGATTATTCAATTATTGGTTTTATATTCACAGTATTGCCGTTATTTGTAGTTATCATTGTTTTTAGATGGATTCGTTTCATCTATCAAAATTCAGAGAAGCAAGTAGAGCAAAATGAAAAAATCATTGAGCTGTTGATAGAGATAAAGGAACAAAACGAAAAGGAGTCTAAGTGAAAAATTAGACTCCTTTTTATTATTTAATTAGTACCTCAATTTCATCAACAAACTCTTAATTTCCTCATCTTCCATAAAGAGATCGTGGTGCTTCTGGGTAATCTTTGCAAGTGCAACGTCGTGATAGAAAAATTCTGTAAAGAACTTTACGAAAGGTTGTGACATTGTTTTCATCGCTTGCCATGACTCTTGTTCTACGCCAGCAAATAAAATTTCACGATCGTCAACGATGAGTAGCAAGTAGCGCTCTAATGCATTAGGTTCTTCAGCTGGGATTAGAAAATGCATGTTTTCTAAGTCTGTTTCTACTTCTCCAACAATAAGGGACTCAATTTGAACACCTTGTTTTGCTTTTTGTTCTAGTAAAGGAAGATATTCTAAAAGAGTATCATTCCAAGCTGAAATACGGATTGATTCTTGTGCACTTTCAATGAGTTCTTTACTTTGAACTCGAATAGAAGATTGCATCTTTAAGCTCCACACACGGTCATCTGTAAATGATTTTTTTGATATATTTGTTTCCAGTTCTTTAATATTTGATTGGAATTCTGTCGTTAATTTTTCAATTGCTAGCTTTAGTGGTAATGCTGTATACAATTTTTTCTTTTCTGAAACAGAATCCATTACCATTCCTTTATCGATTAGGCGTGCTAGCACTTCATATATTTTTGCTTTTGGAACACCTGAATGCTTCACAATTGTTGTAGCATCTAATGGTTCATTGCTTGATACGACAACTTCATAAGCCTGGCTTTCATATTGTGAGAAACCGAATTTTTGTAACATAGTTCCCTCCGAACGAATGAGATTATATTTTAAGGATAATGAACTATTTGTTTTTGCACAAGTGGTAGTCCTTTTTCTAATTGTATTAAGGTGAGAATTAATTTCAATTTTTTAATTTTATCTATTATACTTAATATAATGATTAATAAGTTTTTTAATTTAATACGAAGGGGATGCTGGGGGGAAGATGTTAAGAAGTTTACGTTTAAAAATTGCGGTAGTGTTTTCAGTACTTATTTCTATGATGTTCGTAATATTGGGTACAGCTGTGTATCAATTACAGAAAGAAAAGGAAGTGCGTTCCTTAGACGAGTATTCTCAAAATGCGATGGATCTTGTGACAGAGCAACTTACGACATTTGTTCAAAGAACGGATGAAGATATGGGGTATTACGCGAACAGTGAGATGATTCGTAATATACTTCAAGGTGGGGTTACTCCAGAAGAGGAAGCGTTTTTAACGAAAGAGTTTGCGGAGTATAAAAAGAATCATCCTGGTATTTTAGATTTATATATTGGTACGAAAGATAAAAAAACATTAAGTGCCAATCTTGCTGAAGGTGGGCAAGTGCCAGAAGGATATGACCCAACGACAAGACCATGGTATAAAGATTCAGAGGCTGATGTAAAAAAGGTCCATTGGGGACAACCTTCTTATGAAATTGCAACAGGAAAGTTAAGTGTAGGTGTTTCTAAAGCAATTACAGCTCAAGATGGGTCTGTATTAGGTGTTGTTGCGATGGATGTATCGCTTGGTACGATTCAGAAGTTGCTTCACAATATTCAATACAATAATGACGGAGAAATGTTTATTATAAATGATAAAAATATGGCTCTTGTTTATCCAGAAAAGATAGGGAAAGATGTTTCTAAAGAGCCGCTTATAAAGAGCTTAAATAAAGAGGGAACAAAATATGCGGTCACTACAATAAAAGGTGAAGATGTAGTTGTTTATAGTCAATCATTTGATACGATGAAATGGACAATAGGAATCTTTTATCCGAAAGAAACGATCGATGGGCTATTAAATAGTACGAGAAATACAGTTATTATAATGGCATGTATTAGTTTATTAGTTGGAATCGTAGCTTCCTACTTATTCTCAAGAAGATTAGCAAGACCACTGCAACTATTAAAGAATCACGTTCAAAAAGTAGCAGAAGGCGATTTAACGCTGCGAATGAAAGTGACAAGTAAAGATGAAGTTGGAGAGTTGACGAAGCACTTTAATGATATGGTTGAACAAATGAATGAAATGGTAAGTAAAATTAAAAACAGCGTATCAACGGTGCAACAATCAACGAATAGTTTACATTATTTAACGAACGAAACAGTAGCGGCTAGTAGAGAAGTTTCAGGAGCGATGGATGATGTGAGCGGAGGAGCTTCTACTCTTGCGAATAGTGTGGATGAAGTTTCAGCTCAGCTCGAGAATATGGCGGAGTCAGTGGAACAAATGAATAGCTCCGTTGGTGAAATAAAAGGAGTGGCTGGCAAAGCGGAAGAGGCGTCTAAGCAAGGATTAAATACAATGAGGAATTTAATCCGTACGAGGGGACAATCATCTTCGATTGTTGTTCATACAGAAGAAGCATCGGATAAGTTAGAACAAAGGGTTGGATCGATTCAAAATGTTGTTGAGCTTATAAAAGGCATTTCGGATCAAACAAATTTACTTGCTTTAAATGCTTCGATTGAAGCTGCCCGTGCAGGTGAGCAAGGTAAGGGATTTGCGGTTGTTGCTGAAGAGGTTCGGAAATTAGCGGAACAATCAAAAGAGGCTACCGGAGAAATCACAACGATGATTGGTGATGTGCAAGTAGAAGTAAAAAGAGTTGTAGAAGTTGTAAGTAAATTGAAAGACATTGCAGATGTGCAAAATAAAGTGACGACAGAGGCAGAAATGGAGTTCCACACAATTATGTCAGTTGTAAATACGATTAGTACTTCAGTTGAAAAAATTGTAGAAGAGGTACATAACATAGGTTACGAGCAAGGAGAAATTACAGCGGTAATGCACACAATTGCTGGTACGAGTCAAGAAAGTGCAGCTGTTTCGGAAGAGGTACATGCTGCAACGGAATCACAGGTGAATCATTTAGAAAAGGTAGCTCACACGATGGAAAGTTTGACAGAACATATGAGAGATTTAGAAAGATTAGTCGAGCAGTTTAAAGTGGAAGAGTAACATATTAGTAAAATGATGAGGATTTCGGTAAAATAGACAATGGATATATAAGAAACGATTATAGGAGGAAGACTACTATGGCAATTGTTGATGTATCGATTATTCCAGTAGGAACAGGTAATCCAAGTGTTAGTGAATATGTAGCAGAAGTACAAAAGGTGCTAGAGAAAAATGCGGATCGCGTGAAGTATCAATTAACACCGATGAATACAATTATTGAAGGAGATCTTCCTGTCATTCTAGAAGTAATACAACAAATGCATGAAGTTCCATATACGAAAGGTGCACAGCGTGTTGCAACAACTATTCGTATTGATGATCGTCGTGATAAAGTAAGCACAATGGAGAAAAAATTAAACTCTGTTCGATCAAAATTATAAGAAAAAGCAGCGATCTTCGCTGCTTTTTTCATATAGGAGGTAAATAAAATGAGTGAAAAGTTTAACGAGCAGTTTGATGGTTTACTGGAGAAATATACTGAGCTGTTACTTGGAGAGAGCAATGAAGAGAGAAAAGAACAGGTACAGAAGTGGGCACTGTATTCTTACATAGCTAAGACGATGCCAGCTTTAGTAAAGCATTGGAATGAAACTTATCCAGATGCGAAAGAAGAGATGGTACAGTTAATTACAGATATTAAAAGGCTGAATGAAGAGAAGCGAAATGAGCAATAAAAAAACTTGAGGTAAATATAATCGCAAGTTTTCTGTATTAATATCCTTATATAATTTACATGGAATATAAAGGATTTTATAGGCATGTCGAATATTTTCGACATGCCTATTTTATGCCTATTAAACTCCATTTTTCTAAATGTCGAAAAATATTTCGGGTATATTTATAAGCAGAAATATAGGTTTTTAAATGTTTGTATAGTATTTTATAAATTATCTAAATAATTATTTGTATCCAATAATTTTAAACAATGATATAATTTTGAAGAGGGGTAAAAAACAGATAAATTACAGTCATAGGGGTGAATTACATGGAACAATTAATGCGAAATTCGTTTCTTTTCTTATCTAAAAATAAAGCGCTAACAAAACTGGCTAAAAAGTACGGTTTACGCTTTGGTGCAGGTCGCTTCGTCGCAGGGGAGACGATTGAATTAGCGACAGCTGCCATTCAACAATTAAATAAGCAAGGTCTTTGTGTAACAATCGATTATTTAGGTGAATTCGTTGATAATGAAGCGGAAGCAAATGAAATGGCTAACCAATCGATTGAAGCGATCCGTGCAATTGGAAGAGAAGGTCTTGATTCGCAGCTTTCTTTAAAGATGACTTCTATGGGATTAGATATCTCTGATGAAATCGTAATGAACAATATGCGCCGTATTTTAGAAGCTGCAAAAGAAAATGGTGTGTTCGTTACAATTGATATGGAAGATTATACACGCTGTGGTAAAACAATTGATATCTTTAAACAGTTAAAATCTGAGTACGATAATATTGGTACTGTTATTCAAGCTTACCTATATCGTACAGAAAAAGATATTGAGGATTTAAATGCTTATAAACCTAATTTACGTCTTGTAAAAGGAGCTTATAAAGAACCTGAAGAAGTGGCGTTCCCGGACAAGAAAGATGTAGATGACAATTATAAAAAGATTATTAAAATGCACTTATTAAATGGAAATTATACTGCAATTGCTTCACATGACGAAGCAATTATTGAATATACAAAAAAACTTGCTGAAGAACATAATATTCCAAGGGATCAATTTGAATTCCAAATGTTATATGGTATTCGTAATGAGCGTCAACTTGAGCTAGTAAAAGAAGGTTACAAAATGCGTGTTTACGTACCTTATGGAAACGATTGGTATGGATATTTCATGCGCCGTCTAGCAGAGCGTCCAGCAAACGTTGCGTTCGTATTAAAAGGTATGGTTAAAAAATAACCAAGGAGAAAATACTCCTTGGTTATTTTAATTGCTGAAATGCATAATGTGCCATTTTCTTCGTATCAGGATATAGTTGCGCGCGAGTAGAAGATAATACGACGTTAATGACGCGTTTACCGTCTTTTTCATCCACTGTTACGACTGTATATTTGCCAAGTGCTGATAGACCGCTTTTACTTCCAATCGCATATGGATCGTCATATAGTTCTTCTCGTCCGTAGTTTGCGATGTTTGGAGAGCGTTCTGAAGTATGTAGAGTTGTACGTGTTGAATTCATATATTCTAAAACAACTGGATACTTTAATGCTTCTTTCGTAATAATAGCAATGTCATATGGCGATACTTTATTTCCAAGTGCATCAGCACCACTTGCGTTCTTGAAAGTCGCATGCTTTGTACCGAGTTCCTTCGCTCTAGCATTCATCATTTTCACAAATTCATTTTTTGATCCTGCAATATGTTCTGCGATGGATTCAGCTATTGGATCTGCACTAATGATAAGCATCAGTTTTAATGCCTCATCACGTTTTAACTTTTCCCCAGCACGAAGTTTAATTTTCTTACTTTGACTTTCTGTTTTAATTGCGTTTTCTGTAACTGTAATTTCTTCATCTTCTTTTACATTCTCTAGTAAAAGAAGGGTTGTCATCATTTTGGCTATACTAGCCGGATAAGAGCGTTCGTCTTCGCGTTTTCCATACAAAACTTCACCTGTGTCTGCATCGATTGTAACTCCATATTGCCCAGTAATATTAGGTTGATCAGCTCTTACAGCTTGTTGCCTTTGTGCATAAGAGAAGAAAATCATCCCTGTAAATAGTGTGGCAATCATTACAATCATAACTATTGTTCGTTTCATTATAATTCCCTCATTTGTTACAAATAAATTGGGCAGAAAAAGCAGCCATTAATCATTATGCCACGTTCTCTGCCCAAAAATATAGCGTTATTTTTCGCCCATATTATGCTTTTTATATTGTTGGTTATTACCTTGGCGTCCTTTTTCAACACCGTGATTATGTGGACCTGCGTTTCCAGTTACACTAGCTGCACTAATTCCAGCCTTTGAAGGGTTCTTCTTAAGTTTTGCCATATATATTCCTCCAGTTTCGTCAGATTATAAAAAGGAAAAGTGCATTTAAACAAAGAAAATACACATGTATAGCATAGCCAAATGAAAGAAAAATATTTATTTCAGAAAATTTTATCAATAAATATATTGCGAAAATTTAAACAGTATCATATATTTATTAGTAGAGGCTCACTCATTGATTGCGACTTATGTCGAAAAATTGAATGAGCATTCATTCAAGAATAGGGGGAGAATTGGATGTTCCAAATTAAAAAGGCTGCTGTTCTAGGTTCAGGCGTAATGGGTTCGGGAATTGCGGCACACTTAGCTAATATTGGTATTCCGACATTATTGCTTGATATTGTACCACCTGCGCTTACGAAAGAAGAAGAAGCGAAGGGACTTACATTAGAACATAAAAGTGTGAGAAATCGTTTTAGTAATACGGCTGTGCAAAAACTATTAAAGCAAAAACCAGCTCCTCTGACAGTGAAAGGAAATTTAGCACTGATTGAAGCAGGTAACTTAGAAGATGACCTTGAGCGTCTAGCTGATGTAGATTGGATTATTGAAGTAGTAGTTGAAAACTTAGATATTAAAAAGAAACTATTTGAAAAAGTAGATGCGGTTCGTAAACCGGGTTCTATCGTAAGCTCGAATACGTCAGGTATTTCAGTTGAAAAAATGGCAGAAGGTCGTTCAGACGACTTCCAGAAACACTTCTTAGGCACACACTTTTTTAACCCACCACGATATTTAAAACTTCTAGAGGTAATACCGACGAAAGAAACAGATCCACAAGTATTAAGCTTCATGAAACTATTTGGCGAAGACGTTCTTGGAAAAGGCGTTGTTATCGCAAAAGATACACCAAACTTTATTGGAAACCGCATCGGTACGTACGGTTTACTTGTTACTCTTCAAGAGATGGTAAAACGCGGCTATAGCATTGGGGAAGTTGATTCTGTAACAGGCCCACTTATTGGTCGTCCGAAGAGCGCAACGTTCCGCACATTAGATGTTGTCGGTTTAGATACATTCGTACACGTTGCAAATAACGTATATGAAAATGTGCAAGAAGAAGAGCGTGATGTATTTAAAGTACCAGCTTTCATGCATGACATGCTGGAGAAAAAATGGCTTGGAAGTAAAACGGGTCAAGGCTTCTTCTTAAAACAAGGAAAAGAAATTTTAGAATTAAATCCTGAAACGATGGAATACGAAGCGCGTAAAAAATTAAAAGCTGCATCCGTAGAGTTAAGTAAACAAGAAAAAGGATTAGCGAATAAATTGAAAGCGCTTGTATACGCAAAAGACCGTGCAGGAGAGTTATTATGGAACATCATTACACCAACTCTTTTATACTCTGCAAAACTTCATAAAGAAATTGCTGACGATATCGTTGCAATTGACCAAGCGATGAAGTGGGGCTTTGGATGGGAGCAAGGGCCATTTGAAGTGTGGGATGCAATCGGCGTTGAAAAATCTGTTCAAAAGATGGAAGAAAACGGCGTAGTTGTTCCTACTTGGGTGAAAGAAATGTTAGAGAAAGGTTTCACTACTTTCTATAAACATGATAACGGCGATAGCTACTATTACGATAATGGCGAATATAAGCTAATCGAGCGTAATAAAAAAGCAATTTCTCTTAAGCAATTAAAAGCGAAAAATGGTGTATTAAAGAAAAATAGCGGAGCGAGCTTAATTGATTTAGGCGACGGCATCCTTTGCTTAGAGTTCCATTCGAAGAGCAATGCAATCGGTATGGATATTACGCAAATGATTAACTACGCTGTTGATGAAGTAGAAAAGAATTATAAAGGTCTTGTTATCGGTAACCAATCGAAGAACTTCTGCGTTGGTGCGAACCTAGCAATGATCTTAATGGAAGCACAAGACGACAACTACTTTGAAATTGAGTTAGTTGTGAAAAACTTCCAAGATGCAATGACGAAAATTAAGTACTCTTCTAAGCCAGTTGTAGCAGCACCATATGGTATGACGCTTGGCGGAGGTACAGAAGTTTGCTTACCAGCAGCGAGCATTCAAGCTTCTAGTGAAACGTATATGGGCTTAGTAGAAGTTGGTGTTGGCTTAATCCCTGGCGGAGGCGGTAATAAAGAGCTATACATTAAACACTTAAACAAAATGGCAAACGGTGTAGAGTTTGATCTGCAAAAAGTTGCAAATAAAGTGTTCGAAACAGTCGCAATGGCGAAAGTTTCAACTTCAGGACAAGAAGCAGTTTCTCATAACTTCTTAGGTGATAAAGATGGTATTAGTGTGAATGGTGATCACTTACTATACGATGCGAAACAGAAAGCACTTGCTTTATATGAAGCTGGTTACAAAGCGCCAATCCGCAAAAAGATACCAGTTGTTGGGGAAACAGGATATGCAACTCTTGCACTTGGTGCAGAAGCAATGCATTTATCTGGTTACATTTCAGAGTATGACCTTCACATTGCGAAGAAACTTGCATATGTCATTGCGGGCGGAAAAGTACCGTACGGAACAGAAGTTGATGAGCAATATTTATTAGATGTAGAACGTGAAGCATTTATTAGCTTAGTAAGTGAGATGAAATCACAAGCAAGAATGCAGCACATGCTTGTAAAAGGAAAGCCATTACGTAACTAATAACGAGGGGAGATATCGTTCATGAGAGAAGCTGTCATTGTTGCGGGAGCAAGAACACCAATTGGAAAGGCAAAGAGGGGTTCATTAAAAACAGTTCGTCCTGACGATCTAGGGGCGTTAGTAGTAAAGGAAACGTTAAAGCGTGCGAATTATGAAGGACCAATCGATGATTTAATTTTCGGTTGTGCGATGCCAGAAGCAGAGCAAGGTTTAAATATGGCTCGTAATATCGGCGGATTAGCAGGACTTTCTTACGATGTTCCAGCTATTACGATTAACCGTTACTGTTCTTCAGGTTTACAAAGTATCGCTTACGGAGCAGAGCGTATTATGCTTGGTCACTCTGAAGCTGTATTATCAGGCGGAGCAGAATCAATGAGTTTAGTTCCAATGATGGGACACGTTGTTCGTCCGAATAGTCGCCTTGTAGAAGCGGCTCCAGAATATTATATGGGTATGGGACATACAGCAGAGCAAGTTGCTGTGAAATATGGAATTTCTCGTGAAGAGCAAGATGCATTTGCAGTAAGAAGTCATCAACGTGCTGCGAAAGCATTAGCTGCAGGAAACTTTGCTGATGAAACAGTACCTGTAGATGTGACGTTACGCTCGGTTGGATCAAACAATAAACTGCAAGAAGAAACAATCACTTTCGCACAAGACGAAGGTGTAAGAGCAGAGACGACGCTAGACATTTTAGGGAAATTACGTCCAGCATTTAACGTTCGCGGTTCTGTAACAGCTGGTAACTCTTCACAAATGAGTGACGGTGCAGCATCTGTACTATTAATGGATCGCGAAAAAGCAGTGAGCGATGGCATGAAGCCACTTGCGAAATTCCGTTCATTTGCAGTAGCTGGCGTACCACCAGAAGTAATGGGAATCGGCCCAATCGCTGCAATTCCAAAAGCGCTAAAACTAGCTGGCTTAGAGCTATCTGATATTGGCTTATTTGAACTAAATGAAGCATTCGCTTCTCAATCAATTCAAGTTATTCGTGAACTTGGTTTAGATGAAGAAAAAGTAAACGTAAACGGTGGTGCAATCGCACTTGGACATCCACTTGGCTGTACAGGAGCAAAACTAACACTATCTCTTATTCACGAAATGAAACGCCGCAACGAACAATTCGGTATCGTAACAATGTGTATCGGCGGCGGAATGGGAGCAGCGGGAGTATTTGAATTACTATAAAAAGTGGAAGCGGCTCGTTCAGAATGTGAGGGGGATGGAGCTTCAGACGTAGAGGCGTTCTCTGCCTCGCAGGAAGAAGCGAAGCCACCGAACATTCTAGCCGCTGGAACTGGATTATAAAAAAGTGCAGGTGGCTCGTTTAGAACAGGAGGGCGTTGGAAGCCCTGACGAAGAGGCGCTTTTTGCCTCAAAGGAAGGGGGGAAACGACCGACTGTTTTAGCCACTGGAACTGGATTATAAAAAAAGTGGAAGCGGTTCGCTCAGAACGAGACGCTGCCAATGCAAAGAATGGAAGCAACAAAGGTTTATAAAAAAAGGGAGAGCCAGCTTCTTTCAAAAAGAGAGAAGCGGCTCATGAAAATATGAAGGAGGAAATTTTCATGGAAAAAACAGTAGGAAATGCGGTTAAAGGCGGTAGCTTTTTAGTAGATGAGATTACGATTGATCAAGTGTTTACGCCAGAAGATTTTTCATCTGAGCATAAAATGATTGCAAAAACGACAGAGGACTTTATCGTAAATGAAGTTCTTCCAGAGCTTGAATATTTAGAGCAACATGAATTTGATCGTTCAGTTCGTCTTTTAAAAGAAGCTGGGGAACTTGGTTTATTAGGCGCTGACGTACCAGAAGAGTACGGCGGAATTGGTCTTGATAAAGTAAGCTCAGCGTTAATCGCAGAGAAATTCTCTCGCGCTGGTGGCTTTGCAATTACTCACGGTGCTCACGTAGGTATCGGATCTTTACCAATCGTATTATTCGGTAACGAAGAGCAAAAGAAAAAGTATTTACCATTACTTGCAACTGGTGAAAAATTAGCTGCATACGCATTAACAGAGCCAGGTTCAGGATCTGACGCATTAGGTGCAAAAACAACTGCACGTTTAAATGCAGAAGGTACACATTACGTATTAAATGGTGAAAAACAGTGGATTACAAACTCTGCATTCGCTGACGTATTCGTTGTATATGCAAAAATCGATGGAGAGCACTTCTCAGCATTTATCGTAGAGAAAGACTACGCTGGCGTATCTACAAGCCCAGAAGAAAAGAAAATGGGTATTAAATGTTCTTCAACTCGTACGTTAATTTTAGAAGATGCGTTAGTACCGAAAGAAAACTTACTTGGTGAAATCGGTAAAGGTCATATTATCGCATTCAACATTTTAAATATCGGTCGTTATAAATTAGGTGTTGGTACAGTTGGATCTGCGAAACGTGCAGTAGAAATTTCAGCACAATATGCAAACCAACGTCAACAGTTCAAACAACCAATCGCTCGCTTCCCATTAATTCAAGAGAAACTTGCGAATATGGCAGCAAAAACATATGCAGCTGAAAGCTCTGTATATCGTACAGTAGGTTTATTCGAAAGCCGCATGAGCACATTATCTGAAGAAGAAGTAAAAGACGGTAAAGCAGTAGCAGCTTCTATCGCTGAATATGCAATCGAGTGCTCTTTAAACAAAGTATTCGGTTCTGAAGTATTAGACTATACAGTAGATGAAGGTGTTCAAATTCACGGTGGTTACGGATTTATGGCAGAGTACGAGATTGAAAGAATGTACCGTGATTCTCGTATTAACCGTATTTTCGAAGGAACGAACGAAATTAACCGCCTAATCGTACCAGGTACGTTCTTACGTAAAGCGATGAAAGGTGAATTACCACTTCTTCAAAAAGCACAAAAATTACAAGAAGAGTTAATGATGATGATGCCAGAAGAAGTAGGCGATGAGCCATTAGCACTTCAAAAGTATTTAGTAACTAATGCGAAGAAAATCGGCTTAATGGTAGCTGGATTAGCGGCTCAAAAATACGGTAAAGCATTAGATAAAGAGCAAGAAATTCTTGTGAATATCGCTGACATCGTAAGCAATCTATACGCAATGGAATCAGCTGTTCTTCGTACAGAAAAAGCAATCAAAACAACTGGTCTTGAAAAGAATAAACAAAAAGTGTTATACACTGAAGTATTCTGCCAAGAAGCATTTAACGAAATCGAAGCAGATGCGAAAGAAACACTTATCGCAGTTGAAAACGGCGACATGCTGCGCATGATGTTATCATCATTACGTAAATTAACTCGCCACACACCACTTAACGTAATTCCGAAGAAACGTGAAATCGCTGCGAAAATTTTAGAAGATGAGCGTTACACAGTTTAATATCTTTAAAGAACAGTAGTCGTTTATACGGCTACTGTTCTTTTTTTTGAAAAAAATTTTTTTAGTGACATAAAACTAATACCATTAGTATAATAAAACTAATGGTATTAGTTTTCGTGAAAAGGGAGATGGGACTATGAGGATGATACATGAAAAAACGGTATATCAATTGTCATTTTTGCCAAGAGCGTTTCCTGTAAATTGTTACTTTGTAGAGGAAGATGATGGTTTAACTTTAATTGACGCGGCTTTGCCATATAGCGCAAAAGGTATTTTACAGGTGGCTGAGAAAATAGGAAAACCAATTACTAAGATTGTATTAACACATGCGCATGATGATCACATCGGTGCATTAGATGCATTAAAGGAAGTACTTCCTCATGTTCCAGTCTATATTTCTAAGCGGGACGCAAAGCTGTTAGAAGGAGATATGACGTTACAAAAGGATGAACCGAATATACCGATAAAAGGCGGTGTACCTAAAAAATTAAAAACGGTACCTGATATTTTATTAGAAGATGGCGACCGAGTTGGATCGCTTCTTGCGATTATGACACCGGGACATACGCCAGGCTCCATGTCGTTTCTTGATGTAAGAAATAAAGCTCTTATTGTCGGAGATGCATTCCAAACAAGAGGAGGTATGGCTGTTTCAGGACAAATGAAATTTTGGTTTCCGTTTCCGGCGATGGCAACGTGGAGCAAAGAAATATCATTACAAAGTGCAGAGAAGTTAAGAGAATATGAGCCTTCCTTGCTTGCGGCAGGACATGGAAAAATGATAAACGATCCAGTGGCTTTCATAGAGCTTGCTATTAAAGAAGCGAAGCGGAATATAGAAAGTAAGAAAGAGGGGTAATTGATGTCACCGAGAATCGGACTTACATTACAAAAAATTGTAGAAACAGCAGCAGAAATTGCAGATGCAAATGGAGTACAAGAAGTAACGTTAGCTTCATTAGCGCAAACGTTAGGGGTACGTTCGCCCTCACTATATAATCATGTAAAAGGGTTACAAGATGTACGGAAAAATCTTGGCATTTACGGAATCAAAAAGCTGCATAACAGACTGGAAGAAGCTGCCGAGGATAAACGGATGGATGAAGCAATTCATGCTTTAGGAGAAGCGTATGTAGCATTTGTCCGAAAACATCCTGGACTATATGAAGCAACTTTTTTACGAGATGAAGAAGTAAGAAAAGCAGGTGACGGAATTGTAAAGCTTTGTCTTCAGGTTTTACAACAGTATGGCTTAGAAGGAGAGAATGCACTTCATGCGACACGCGGATTCAGAAGTATTTGTCATGGATTTGCTTCGATTGAACAACAGGGCGGATTTGGTTTGCCGTTAGATTTAGATATAAGTTTACATGTATTGTTGGAAACGTTTATTAAAGGGTTACGTGAATAAGAAGCGAGGCAAACAAAAACCTTAGAAGTGATTCTAAGGTTTTTTAGTGCATATAATTCGAAAAGAGCGGTAGGCTTTTTCTCATTACATGATATTATTTTACAGGTTTGAAAAATGTGTATATGACTACGGAAAGGCAAACGAAAATAAAAGCAATAGGATCTTGATATGGACTAGGCTCAGAGCCCTTCTGGATTTCTGTAAGGAAGTCATGTGTTTTCATGTTCATTGCTCCTTTAACTAATAAGTTTTATATGATGCGAGGGTTATAGTGGATAGGAAGTATTTTTTAAAATTTCATATAATAATTATTGCATAGCAATTCTATTCCTAAAACTATAAAATATAAAGTTTTCATAATATGTAAAATTGCATATTATTCTTTTTGAAAAAATTGTTATATTATCTATATATTTGTATTAAAGGATTTTTGTTAAGGTAATGAAAACAAATGGAGGAATAGTATGAGAAAAACAGTATTAGACGCGTATAATGCAGAAAGAGAAGTAGATAACATAACATATAAAAATCTAGTTGTAACGATTGCAAGCATTCTAGGGTTCTCACTCTTAGGGGGATTATTCCTTGCTTTAGCCCTTGGAATTTTTGGAGAAGAGGTATTACGTGCTAATTTAGAGGGATATTATTTACTTCTATTTGATGCAGCTGTTGTTACTAGTGTTTTATTTGCTTATAAACCAGTGCTTCATTTTATTAAGAACATATGGGATGTATCTGTTTTAAAAAATGGGAAAACCTACTTGTATTTATTAATAGGTTTTATCATCATTGCATTAACTCAGTATGTAATGTTAGAGTTGTTTAGCTTTGAAAGTGCAGGGCAGCAGCGAGAACAATTAGGGAGCTTAGGACTTCAAAATAGTCTACAAAGTATTATATATGTGTTAAGTGTTACTATAATTACACCAATTAAAGAAGAAATTTTATATAGAGGTATTTTGTATCGATTTTTTGAAAAGAAATATAGTTTTCTAGTTGGTATCATTATTTCTTCCTTCATCTTTGGGATTCTTCATGGTGGTTTTCCGGTTACGGCAATGATTATGGGGATTGTATTTGCTATGTTATACAAAAAGACGCAATCTATTATACCTAGTATTATTTTACACATTATATGGAACTTACTTGTGAGTATAAGTATGATTGTATCTCTATAAAAATAAATACATAACCAGTATAAAAGATGAATGGCTTAGCTATTCATCTTTTATTTTTTTTATATGTGGGAAAAGTTGATGAATACAATCCAAAAAGAACCAAATACTAATGATGAATGAACAAAGAAAGGCGGGTATGTTATATGCAAAACTTAACAGAGCTTGAAGTAGAAAACTTACGTCATTTAATTGGTGG
Source organism: Bacillus sp. FSL K6-2944 (assembly GCF_038005385.1). Classification (NCBI taxonomy): domain Bacteria; kingdom Bacillati; phylum Bacillota; class Bacilli; order Caryophanales; family Bacillaceae; genus Bacillus; species Bacillus sp. FSL K6-2944. The sequence goes on from NZ_JBBOTE010000002.1 coordinate 492,803, forward strand.
ACACGCAACAATTATTAACAAGTTGGAGCAGTATGCACAGACGTGTACAGATCCACAACTGAAACAAATGCTACAAAAAGATGCGCAAGATGCACGAAATACGAAACAGCAATTAATGACTTTCCTAGGATAGGAGGAAGAGAAAGATGAATGAAAAAGATATGGTAAATGATTATTTAGCAGGATTAAATGCGAGTTTAACAAGCTATGCAAATTATATTGCTCAGTCTGATAATGAGCAGTTACATCAAACGTTAATTCAAATTCGTAATCAAGACGAGGCGCGCCAACGTAATATGTATGAGTACGCAAAGCAAAAGAGTTATTACAAACCGGCAGCACCTGCTAATCCAATGATTGTACAGCAATTAAAAAGTCAATTAAGTGCGGAATAACAGGAAAAAGAAAACGAGCGAATTTATTCGCTCGTTTTCTTTTTGTATGTGTCAATAAATACATAATAAATATTTTTCCAGTTGTAACAAATATGACGAAAATGGAATATGACAATTCACAAAAAGGACAAAAACTTTGTTCAACATTTCACAAAGTATCCATGGTTTCTATCGTGGGAACCTCTATAATTAAGAATGTAAAGAACAAAAGAAATAGATTATATGATCAATTAGGAGAGATTGCTATGAAAAGACATACAAGAAAAATTGCAATTATCGGTACTGGATTAGTTGGATCCAGTTGTGCGTATTCCATTGTAAATCAAGGGATTTGCGAAGAGCTATTATTAATTGATATAAATCATGAACGTGCAGTTGGGGAAGCAATGGATTTATCACATTGCATTAACTTTACAAATACAAGAACAAAAGTATATGCAGGAAGCTATGAAGACTGCAAAGATATGGACATTGTCATTATTACAGCAGGGCCAGCACCAAAACCTGGACAAAGTCGCTTAGATACTTTAGGAGCGAGTGCGAAGATTATGGAAAGTGTTGTTGGTGGTGTAATGGCAAGTGGATTTGATGGTATTTTCTTACTTGCATCGAACCCAGTTGATATTATTACATATGAAGTGTGGAAATTATCTGGATTACCTAGAAATCGCGTAATCGGTACTGGTACATCACTAGATTCTTCTCGCTTAAGAACAATTTTATCTGAAATGCTACATGTAGATCCTCGTAGTATTCATGGGTATTCATTAGGAGAACATGGTGATTCTCAAATGGTTGCTTGGTCTCATGTAACTGTTGGTGGAAAGCCAATTCTGCAAATTTTAGAAGAACAAAAAGAACGATTTGGTGAAATAGATTTAGATGAAATTGTTGAGAAGACTGCAAAAGCTGGCTGGGAAATTTATAAACGTAAAGGAACTACTTATTACGGGATTGGAAATTCTCTAGCATATATTGCGAGTTCAATCTTTAATGATGATCACCGTGTCATTGCTGTATCAGCCATTTTAGATGGTGAGTACGGTGAATATGATATTTGTACAGGAGTACCAGCTATTATTACTAGAGACGGTATAAGAGAAGTTGTAGAACTCAATTTAACAGAGGATGAAGAATCTCGATTCGCAAAATCAAACGATATTTTACGTGATTATATGAAAACAATTGGTTACTAACTTATAGGAGAAGGTGAAACAAATGAAGGAATATATAATGTCTCGTGTATTTAAAGCATCTGCTGGAATCGCACAAGGTATTTTCGTATCCCTCGGAATTGGTTTACTGATCGAAAATATAGGAAGAATTGTTGATATACCATTACTTATTACAATCGGAGTTGTTGCAAAATCACTAATGGCACCGGCAATTGGTGCTGGAATTGCTTTTATGCTCGGTGCAAACGGTCTTGTAATCTTCTCGGCGATGGTAGCCGGAGCGATTGGTGCCGGATCCATTTCGATTACTGAAGCTGGTCTAATTATTAAAACAGGTGAGCCAATCGGTGCATTATTAACAGCAACTTTAGCTGTATATATTGGTAAACGTTTAAGTGGAAAAACTGCGTTAGATATGATGCTCGTTCCATTTGCGGCCATATTAGGTTCTGGTTTAGTAGGCATTTGGTTATCTCATAATATTACTCCTGTTTTAAATGCAGTTGGAGCGTTTATTAAAGATAGCTCAGCTGGTAGCCCATTCATCGCTTCTATCGTTATTGCAGTAGTTTGGGGACTATTACTTATCTCTCCAGCTTCATCAGCTGCGTTAGCAATTGCACTTAGCTTAGACGGTGTTGCAGGTGGTGCTGCTCTTGCTGGATGCGTTGCTCAGTTTATCGGATTCTCTGTCATCTCAGCAAAAGAAAACAATTTAGGTGGCATATTAGCTCAAGCACTTTGTACTCCGAAAGTACAATTGCCAAATATCACTAAAAATCCAATGATTCTCGTCCCAACTGTCGTCGCCAGTGCTATAGTCGGTCCAGTATCAGCATTAATTTTCCAACTGGAAGCAGGAAAGGAAATTGCAGGTCTTGGATTAAGTTCTCTTATCGCACCAATTAATTTAATTTCCAGCCAAGGATGGGAAGTTCTCCCGGCGATGGTAATTACTTATATCGTCATTCCAGTAGCTGTTTCTTATATACTTTACATTGCTCTTAAAAAAGCAGGTCGTATTCATTCTGGTGATATGACTGTACCGCAATCTTAAATTGAAAATCTCCTTAATAATAGATAAAAGCAGACTGAAGCCACAGTCTGCTTTTTTGTCATGCTACATTCTATGATTTTGTTTTACTGGAACTCTTATTGGTTCTTTGGCCAATAAGAGCTGAACGCCGAAGTAAAGTATGCTTGCAAGCGTCATTCCAGAAACGGCATCTACAAAGGCGTGCTGCTTCGTAAATAGCGTTGATAAAATAATAAGTGTACCGAAGAAAGTAAGGATGTAATATTCAAAAACATGCTGTTCTCTACGCTTAAAGGCAGCTAACATAATTACAAATGTAGTAAGAACGTGAATGCTAGGGAAACAGTTTACTGGCTGGTCGATACTATAAATATAGCGAACTAGTTCAGAAAATACATCTGTTCCAACGACAGTCGGACGTGGTACAGTTGTTTGCCAAAAATAATAAATAGAAAAACAAGCAAGCTTTCCAAAAATAACACTACTTAAAGTAACATAATATTGCTTTCGGTCAGCAAAACAGTAATAAATAAGTGCGCCGTATAAGTATGGAAACCAAAGTAAATAAGGAATAATAAATGCTTTTACAAATGGAATCCAATCATCTACTACAGTTGTAACGTCTACTGCGTGAACAGTCGATTTATTTAATACGTCGTAAAGGGGACTTACGAGCACGAGTAGAAGTATATAACTTAACGGAAGAAAAGATGAAAGTTTAAATTTCTTCATGTTGATCTCCTATGTTTAGTAATGTAAGTAAATTCAATTGATTATAATATAGAAACGTGAATTGGGCTATCGATTTTACTTACATTTTCTTGAATTAACCTTACGTTTTTGTCACTTGACTAAAAAGAAGGGGAGGGTGCTAAATGAAGCGTTTATCGTATTTCTTATTTTTTATATTGATATGCCTAGTCGGTGCTGGGTGTGCAAAGGATAAAGAAGGAGAGAAATTAGAATATAACGGAAGAGCACTCGTAATTGGAGTTGTTGGAGAAAAACCGAAAGATACGTTTAGGAATATAAAGTTTGAGGAAATGAAGTTAGAGGAACTGGAAAAGAAATCTAAGGAAGTAGATGGTTTTCTAATAATGAAAGATCACTTTCAAGAAGCCTCAACAGAGCAATATAAAAATGTATTTTCATCACTAAAGAAACCAGTGTTTTTTATCGGTTTACAAGATAAATCATATTCGATTTTTATTACAAAAGGGATAGAGTATAACAGTGCCCGAAAAGATGTAAATGCTATGTATACGCAAGGGTTTGCGAATATCGGAAGTGGTGAAGGACAACAATGGGCAGTTGGTTTATCGAATGGTGGAAATACAGAAGAAAGTATTCATAATATGTATATCGTCGTATTTCAAACAATTGCAGATTATTTAAATAGATAATGAAGGAGCCTGCAAAAGAGGCTTCTTATTTTTTTAATCAAACGTTTGTTTAAGCTGTATGTTCGGTAGGAAGAAACCGATGTAACTCAAGGGTTAACAAAGAAAAATAGAGAATTAATCAAACGTTTGTTTAAGCTGTATGTTCGGTAGAAAGAAACTCCTGTAGTTCAAAGGTTAAGAAAGAAAATGGAGAATTAATCAAACGCTTGTTTAAGATATATGTTTGGTGCAGAATCTAAAAAATTTATATATTTATTTTTTTCTTAACAAATGGCGGAAAAATAAGAAAAATTCGCAGGATTATTAAAAATTATCACGAAATAAGTAAAAGTTTAGCGAATAATGGTTTGAAATAATAAAACGTTTTCTATATGATAAAGGTAAAGGTTAGTAAAAAAGTAGGTGAATTTATGACAGTAACATTTTATTCATATCCAAAGTGTGGCACATGTCAAAAGGCAAAGAAATGGTTTGAGGCAAACGATGTAGCATATGAGATGATTCATATTGTTGAAAATCCACCATCAAAAGAAGATTTACGTAATTTACATGAAAAAAGTGAATTACCATTAAAAAAATTCTTTAATACAAGTGGAATGCGTTACCGTGAACTTGGTCTAAAAGATAAGTTGAAAGATGCAAGCGAAGACGAAATGTATGAGCTTTTAGCATCTGATGGCATGTTGATTAAACGTCCAATTGTAACAGATGGAACGAATGTAACACTTGGTTTTAACGAAGAGCAGTTTGAAAGTGTGTGGAAAAAGTACCAATAAGGTATTTTTACATAATTAATACATTCACTGGAGGTACAGTCATGAGCATTCCAAATAATTTACGTTACTCTGAAGAACACGAATGGGTAAAAACTGAAGGTAATGAAGTTGTTATCGGTATCACTCACTTTGCACAAGGTGAGCTAGGCGATATCGTATTCGTTGAACTTCCTGAAGTAGGTGCAACAATCGAAGCTAACGAGCCATTCGGAAGCGTAGAATCTGTTAAAACAGTTTCTGAGTTATACGCACCTGTAAGCGGTAAAGTTGTAGCAGTAAACGAAGAATTAAGTGACCAACCAGAACTTGTTAACGAATCTCCATACGAGGGTGCATGGATGGTTAAAGTTGAACTTTCTGATGCAAGCCAAGTTGAGAAGTTATTAACTGCAGAAAAATATGCAGAAATGACAAACCAAGACTAATTATAGTCGACTAAAGGACAGCCTTTGTGCTGTCCTTTTTTATTTTTTGTGAAATAATGAAATTCAAGTTATATGTAAATAAATAAGCTATTATGAGAAAAACTGTTTTGTGGTAAGGTTTCATAAGTCTTCACAATCTAAACGAGCCGCTTGCGCTTTTCATTGTCCAGCTCCACCTCCTAGCCCTTCATGTCTAAGAACCTTCCGCACGAGAAGACAAAAAGCGTCTTCTGTGCGAAAGAGCCTTAGCCAACAGGGCTAAACAGTCGGTTCCGCTTTTCTTTATGATCCAGCTCCAGCGGCTAGATTGTTCGGTGGCTTCGCTTCTTCCTACAAGGCCAAAAGCGCCTTTACGTCAGAAGCTCCATCCCCCCTCACAATCTAAACGAGCCGCTTGCGCTTTTCTTTTGCAAAAATAAACAGGAAACAACATGAAAATAACGAATATACTATATACTAAGTTCAAGGTTGTATAGTATATGGTGATCGGGTGATGACATATGATTTATGTAGAAAAAGTCATTATTGTAGAAGGTACATCAGATAGAAGAAAGATTGAATCTATTATTCGTGAACCGGTGGAAATTGTTTGTACAAATGGTACAATTGGTTTGTCGAAAATGGATGAGCTCGTTGATCAGTTTTTTGATAAGGAAGTGTATGTGCTAGTGGATGCTGATGATGCTGGAGAAAAGTTAAGGAAACAATTTCGAAAAGAATTCCCACAAGCCGAGCATATCTATATTGATCGCTCGTACCGAGAAGTGGCAACTGCGCCATCTACACACTTAGCAAATGTATTATGGGGAGCCGACATTGACGTTTATACAGAATATTTACGGTAAGGAATGATAGAAGTGATTGATTGGACAGGAGCCGAAGCTACAGCCCTAATAGAGAACGAAGAAAAAACAGTATTATATGTATATACTCCAATGTGTGGAACATGCCAATTAGCAAAAAAGATGTTAACAGTGGTTGAGATGACAATTGAAGATTTGAAAATTGGGATGTTAGATTTAAATTATGCTCCGCATTTAGCGAAAGAGTATGGGATTGAAAGTGTACCTTGTTTACTTGTTTTTGAAAATGGGACACTGATGAAGAAGATATACGCATTTCATTCGGTTGAATATTTATATACGGAATTAAAGTAGGCGGCAAAATTTTTGCCGCCTCGACATATTTCTTGGGAAATATGTCGAGATGCAGGATGGATACAGTATTTGTCGAGCGAAAATAACAGGATTGCTCTTTAGTGAGAGGGAATGGTATGTAATAGAAAGTGATATGAAGGATGTGATTTAGGGTGAGATTATATTCTTTGCTTCAATCATTTGTAAATTACGCTAATGGTCAATATCATTTAGAACCGCTTTTAAGACAAGAAGAAAAAACTGTTAATTTTCGCTTTGGAGATGAAAGTTGTTCGTTACAAATTTCAAGAGATTATATAGAGCTACTACATGAGGAAAGAGGAACGGAACAAATCATTTGCTTAGATGAAAAGGATATAGAACAATTGGTGAATGGAAATGTACGATTGCAAATGCTAATGAATGATGGACGTGTACAATATTCGGGAACGTACCGAACGATGTTATTAGTGGAATCGATGTTTCATATATGTAAACCGATGTCAGTAGGTGCTTAAAATTCTGAAGTTTCATTTTTTGCGAAAATTTCTGTTGACATGGTGAGTGTATATTGATACAATTCAAGTCATAAAATATAGACAATTTCATAAATTTCAAATCAGACGAAAATTGAATCTGATTTCTCTTATCAAGAGAGGTGGAGGGACTGTGCCCTGTGAAGCCCGGCAACCGTCAACTTATGTTGAAATGGTGCCAATTCCTGCAAAGCAAATGCTTTGAGAGATGAGAGAGAGGGATAATGTTGTTATATACGCATAAAAACCTTTCTGCTTCTCTAAAGCAGAAAGGTTTTTTTATTGTTTGAATGTGGAGGACATTCAAATAATAAAAGTAATGAGAACGGTGGACTACACGCATCAAAAATAAAAAATTGCGGAGTCGACCTAAAATCTTTATGAAATCTAGCTCCAGCGGCTAGAACAGTCGGTCGTTTCATCCCTTCCTATGAGGCAAAAAGCGCCTCTACGTCAGGGATTCAAACGCCCTCTTGTTCTAAACGAGCCGCTTGCGCTTTTTATTTAAAAAAGGGGTGATACACCATGATTCTATTAGAGAATGTAAAGAAAATATATAAAGCAAAAAGCGGTGATGTCACTGCTGTAGATAATGCCAATTTAAAAATAGATAAAGGTGAAATATTTGGTGTTATCGGATATAGTGGCGCTGGAAAAAGTTCTTTAATTAGATTGTTCAATCAGTTGGAGAAACCAACTTCTGGCCAAATTACAATTGCAAATCGTGTCATTTCAGCAATTACAGGAAGTGAACTTCGTAAGGCAAGGCAAGAAATCGGAATGATTTTTCAGCACTTCAACTTACTTTGGTCACGAACTGTACGTGAAAATATAGAGTTTCCACTTGAAATTGCAGGTGTTGATAAAGCGAAGAGAAGAAAACGTGTTGATGAATTAATTCATCTTGTTGGATTAGAAGGAAGAGGAGACGCGTACCCATCTCAGCTGAGCGGGGGACAAAAGCAACGCGTTGGGATCGCAAGAGCATTAGCTAACAACCCACAAGTACTTTTATGTGATGAAGCGACGTCAGCTCTTGATCCAGAAACGACAGATCAAATTTTAGATTTACTATTAGATATTAATAAGCGTCTCGGCTTAACAATTGTACTTATTACACATGAGATGCACGTAATTCGAAAGATTTGTAATCGTGTTGCGGTAATGGAGAAAGGAAAGATTGTAGAAACAGGTCCAGTACTTGATGTATTCCGTAATCCGAAGCAAGATATTACGAAACGATTTGTACAGCAGTTAACGGATTCTGAAGATACAAATGAAACGATTGAAAGTTTAATTGAAAAATATCCAGATGGAAAAGTAATTCGTTTGCAGTTTATCGGTGAGGCTGTAGAAAGACCAGTGCTTCAACGATTGATGCAACGCAGTGATATAGAAGTTAGCATTTTGCAAGGAAATATCGCACAAACGAATAACGGTTCTTACGGTAGTTTAGTTGTTCATTTAAATGGTGAGGAAACAGCGATCCAGCAAGCAATAGAAGGAATTCATCAAGATCAAGTAGAGCTGGAGGTGATTGCACATGGATAAGTTACTCACAAATGTTGATTGGAATCAAATGTTAGAAGCAACTGGTGAAACGTTATATATGACGGCAATCGCAGCTCTTGCGACATTTGTTTTAGGACTCATTTTAGGATTGTTACTCTTCATGACAGCAAAAGATAATTTATGGGAAAACAAATCAATTAATACGGTGATTGGAGCATTCGTAAATATATTCCGTTCTATACCATTCATCATTTTAATTATTTTATTAATCCCATTCACAAAGATTCTTCTTGGAACAATTCTTGGAGCAAGTGCAGCTTTGCCGGCTTTAATTATTGGAGCGGCACCATTCTACGCGAGAATGGTTGAAATCGCACTTCGCGAAATTGATAAAGGTGTAATTGAAGCTTCAAAAGCAATGGGAGCAAAAACAAGCACAATTATTTTGAAAGTGTTAATTCCAGAATCGTTACCAGCATTAGTATCTGGTATTACGGTTACGACAATTGCTTTAGTAGGCTATACAGCAATGGCAGGAGTTGTTGGTGCTGGTGGCCTTGGAACACTTGCTTACTTAGAAGGATTCCAAAGAGGGAATAACGATGTAACAATCGTTGCGACAATTTGTGTATTACTAGTTGTATTTTTAATTCAGTGGATTGGTGATAGTTTAACGACTCGAATAGATAAACGATAATAAAAAACGGGAGGATGTTTCAAATGAAAAAATTATTACTTACGGCACTTATTTCAACTTCAATTTTTGGATTAGCTGCTTGTGGCGGGAAAGATAAAGATGAAAAGAAACTTGTTGTTGGTGCTTCTAACGTACCGCACGCTGTTATTTTAGAAAAGGCAAAACCGTTACTTGAGAAAAAAGGAATTGAGTTAGAAATTAAAAAATTCCAAGATTACGTATTGCCAAATAAATCGTTAGCGGATAAGGAATTAGATGCAAACTACTTCCAGCATATTCCGTATTTAGAAAAAGAAATTAAAGATAAAAAGTATGACTTTGAAGTAGCAGGAAAAATTCATTTAGAACCAATTGGTGTGTACTCTCAAAAGTATAAGAGCTTAAAAGAGCTTCCGGACGGAGCGACAATTATTATGAGTAATTCAGTTGCTGACCATGGACGTGGTTTAGCAATTTTACAAAAAGAAGGTATTTTAAAAATTAAAGACGGAATAGATCCAGTTAAAGCAACTCCAAAAGATATTGCAGATAATCCGAAAAATTTAAAATTCAAAACGGATATCGAGCCTGGTTTATTGCCACAAGTGTATAACAATAAAGAAGGCGACGCTGTTTTAATTAACTCTAACTATGCAATTGATGCAAAGTTAAATCCGGAAAAAGATGCAATTGCAATTGAAGGAAATGATTCACCATACGCAAACATAGTAGCTGTTCGTAAAGGCGATAAAGATAAGAAAGAGATTAAAGCTCTTGTAGAAGTATTGCATTCTAAAGAAATTGAAGACTTCATTAATAAAGAATATAAAGGGGCGGTTGTTCCTGTAAAAGAATAATTGCTGAAAAGGGCTGGTGTATGCCGGCTCTTTTTATAACTATATAACTATTGGGGAGAAGGGGAAAGCATATGAAAAAGGTTCTACTGTCAATTGTTACAGCGTTGTCTGTATTTACATTAGCTGCTTGCGGAGGAAAAGAGGAGAATAAGCTTGTTGTGGGAGCTTCTAACGTGCCACACGCTGTTATTTTAGAAAAGGCACAGCCGATTTTAGAGAAAAAGGGTATTAAATTAGAAATTAAAAAATTCCAAGATTATGTGTTGCCGAATAAGGCTTTAGCGGATAAAGAAATTGATGCGAACTACTTCCAGCACATTCCTTACTTAGATAAAGAAATTCAAGAAAAGGGATATAAAATTGTAAACGCAGGAAAAATCCATTTAGAACCTATGGGCATTTATTCTAAGAAATATAAAAGCTTAAAAGACTTACCAGATGGCGGAACAGTGATTATGAGTAATAACGTAGCGGAGCGAGGCCGTATGTTAGCATTGTTACAAAAAGGTGGCGTTATTAAATTAAAAGACGGAGTAGATGTTGTTAAAGCAACAGTAAAAGATGTTGTAGAAAACCCGAAAAACTTCAAATTTAAAACAGATGTTGAACCTGGACTTTCACCGAAATTGTATGAAAATAATGAGGGAGATGCTTTATTTATTAATTCAAACTATGCAATTGATGCAAAATTAAATCCAACAAAGGATGCAATTGCGATTGAAGGATCAGACTCTCCGTATGCAAACATCATTGCAGTTCGTAAAGGTGATGAGAAGAAAAAAGAAATTAAAGAGCTAGTAGAAGTGCTACATTCAAAAGAAATTCAAGATTTTATTAATAAAGAATATAAAGGTGCTGTACTTCCGATAAGTGAATAAATATAAGGAAAGGGCTGGAAAATTACCAGTCCTTTTTTCTTTATATAAATAAGAAGAAAGGTGTATCATAGAAAGATGTGAAGGAAATACTTATATACATTTGTGAAAAAACGGTTACTTTTTTTCGGCGTTTGCGATATCATTTTATTTGATATAAAATTAAAATGAGAATATGAACGTTTTAGGAATTTTTAAAATGTATATATAGGATTAATGGAGGTATTGAGATGGCTGGTTCTACATTAACGGTTAAAGACTTACACGTATCAATTGATGGCAAAGAAATTTTAAAGGGTGTAAACCTTGAAGTAAAAGGTGGAGAAATCCACGCAATTATGGGACCTAACGGAACAGGTAAATCAACTTTATCTTCTGCAATTATGGGTCACCCAAAGTATGAAGTAACAGAAGGTAGCATCATCATCGACGGTGAAGATGTATTAGAAATGGAAGTAGACGAGCGCGCACAAGCGGGTCTATTCCTAGCAATGCAATATCCAAGTGAAATTAGCGGAGTAACAAACGCTGACTTCTTACGTTCTGCAATTAATGCACGTCGTGAAGAAGGCGATGAAATTTCTCTTATGAAATTTATCCGTACATTAGATAAAAACATGGAATTCCTAGAAATGGATCCAGAAATGGCACAACGTTACTTAAACGAAGGTTTCTCTGGTGGAGAGAAAAAACGTAACGAAATTCTTCAATTAATGATGATTGAGCCAAAAATCGCAATCTTAGATGAAATTGACTCAGGTCTTGATATCGATGCATTAAAAGTTGTATCTAAAGGTATTAACGAAATGCGCGGCGAAGAGTTCGGTTGCCTAATGATTACGCATTACCAACGTTTATTAAACTACATCACTCCAGACTTCGTTCACGTTATGATGAACGGTCGTATCGTTAAATCTGGTGGCCCTGAGCTTGCACAACGTCTAGAAGCTGAAGGTTACGACTGGATTAAAAAAGAATTAGGTATTGAAGACGAAACAACAGAGCAAGAAGCGTAAGAGAGGAGCATAAACATGACAATCGGTACATTACCTTTCGATCAAGAAACAATCCGTCAACGCGCAAGCGAAGTAAACGAAGCAGCTTGGTTGACTGAGTTCCGCTTACAAGCTCTTGCACAAGCAACTGAACTTCCAATGCCAACGCCTGATAAAACGAAAATTGACAAATGGGACTTTATCGGAAAAGGCGACGCTGCTAAGCAAGAGCCTGTAAGTTCTTTAACTGAACTTCCAGAAGCAGTGAAAAACTTAATCGATGAAAATAACAGCGTATTAGTACAACGCACTGGTACAACTGCGTTCGTTTCTTTAGCAGACGAAGCAAAAGAAAAAGGTGTTATTTTCACAGACATCGTAACAGCTGCAACTGAGCATGCTGAACTAGTACAAAAGTACTTAATGAAAGACGGCGTGAAAGTAGACGAGCATCGTCTAACTGCACTTCATGCTGCATTAATCAACGGCGGTGCATTCGTATATGTTCCGAAAAACGTTGTTCTTGAAACTCCACTTCAAGCTGTATTCTTAGTAGATGGCGAAGAAGCTAACGTATATAATCACGTACTATTCGTAGCTGATGCGAACAGTACTGCAACTTATGTAGAAAACTACGTTGCAAATGAAAATGCTAAAGGTATTGCAAATATCGTGGCAGAAGTAATCGTGGAACAAGGCGCACAAGTGAAATTCGGTGCGGTTGATCTATTAGCAAAAGACGTAACAACTTACGTTAACCGCCGCGGCGTTGTAGGACGCGACGGCCGTATTGATTGGGCTCTAGGCCTTATGAATGACGGAAACACAATTTCAGAGAACGTTACGAACTTAATGGGCGACGGTTCATATGCTGATACGAAAACAGTAACAATTGGCCGTGGTAACCAAACACAAAACTTTACAACTAAAGTTGTTCACTTCGGTAAACACTCTGAAGGTTGGATTTTAAAACACGGTGTACAAAAAGATAGTGCAACATCTATCTTTAACGGAATTGGTAAGATTGAACACGGTGCATCTAAATCAAATGCACAACAATCTTCTCGCGTTCTTATGTTAGATGAAAAAGCACGCGGTGATGCAAACCCAATTCTTTTAATCGACGAAGATGATGTAATGGCAGGTCACGCAGCTTCAGTAGGTCGCGTAGATCCAGTCCAACTATACTACTTGATGAGCCGTGGTATTCCAAAACGCGAAGCAGAACGTTTAGTCATCCATGGATTCTTAGCACCTGTAGTTAATGAGCTTCCAATTGAAGGAGTAAAGGCACAGCTTGTTGAGGTAATTGAAAGGAAAGTGCGCTAATGAATATTCATGAAATACGCAAACAGTTTCCAATTCTTGATCAAAAAGTGAACGGCAAACAACTTGTTTATTTCGATAGTGCAGCAACTTCTCAAAAACCAATTCAAGTCATTGAAACGTTAGAACGTTACTATAAAGAATATAATTCTAACGTGCATCGCGGTGTTCATACGCTCGGTACGAAAGCTACCGACGCGTATGAAGGTGCACGTGAGAAAGTTCGCAAGTTTATTAACGCGAAATCAATGGAAGAGATTATTTTCACACGCGGAACGACAACTGCATTAAATACAGTAGCAGCTAGCTATGGTCTTGAAAATGTAAAAGAGGGCGATGAAATCGTTATTTCTTACATGGAGCACCATAGTAATATCATTCCGTGGCAACAAGTTGCGAAGAAAACTGGTGCAACTTTAAAATATCTTCCGCTTCAACCAGACGGTACAATTTCTTTAGAAGATGTTCGTCAAACAGTTACACCGAATACAAAAATCGTTTCTATTATGCAAGTATCAAACGTACTTGGAACGATTAACCCTGTAAAAGAAATCGGAGCAATCGCACACGAAAATGGCGCAATTATGGTCGTTGATGGTGCACAAAGTACACCTCACATGAAAGTGGATGTACAAGATTTAAACTGTGATTTCTACGCATTATCTGCTCATAAGATGTGCGGACCTACAGGTATCGGCGTATTATATGGTAAAAAAGAATTGCTGAACAATATGGAGCCAATTGAATTTGGCGGTGAAATGATTGATTTCGTAGATTTACAAGAATCTACGTGGAAAGAGCTTCCGTGGAAGTTTGAAGCAGGTACACCGATTATCGGTAATGCAATCGGACTTGGTGCGGCAATTGATTTCCTAGAAGAAATCGGTCTTGATAATATTGAAAAGCATGAGCATGAATTAGCGCAATACGCTTTAGAAAGACTATCAGAAGTAGATGGCGTTACAATTTATGGTCCAAAGCATCGCGCTGGTCTTGTTACATTTAATATTGAAGACGTACATCCTCACGATGTAGCGACTGTATTAGATGTAGAAGGCATTGCAGTTCGCGCAGGACATCACTGTGCGCAACCACTTATGAAGTGGCTAAAAGCTTCTTCAACAGCACGTGCGAGCTTCTATTTATATAATACAAAAGAAGAAATTGATACATTTGTTGAATCGCTAATCAAGACAAAGGAGTATTTCACAAATGTCATTTAATAATTTAGATACGTTATATCGTCAAGTTATTATGGATCATTACAAAAATCCTCGTAACCATGGCGTGTTAGAAGATAGTGTTACCGTTAACTTGAACAATCCAACTTGCGGCGATCGTATTCAACTTACGATGAAAGTAGAAGAAGGTATTGTGCAAGAGGCGAAGTTTGAAGGTGAAGGATGTTCAATCTCAATGTCTTCAGCTTCAATGATGACACAAGCAGTAAAAGGTAAGAAAATTGAAGAAGCACTTCAGCTTTCGAAAATTTTCTCTGACATGATGCTAGGAAAAGAGTACGATGACAGCATCGATTTAGGAGATATTGAAGCATTACAAGGCGTATGCAAGTTCCCTGCACGTATTAAATGTGCAACATTAGCGTGGAAAGCGTTAGAAAAGGGCTTAAACGAAGATAAGTAATGTTAAAGGTTCCTAAAAACGAGGTTATCTAAGGAGGGACACACCAACATGGCGAAGCAACTGCCAGATATCGGCGATTATAAATATGGTTTCAAAGACAAAGACGTTTCGATTTTCCGTGCTGGACGCGGTTTAACAAAAGAGATCGTTGAAGAAATTTCACGTATGAAAGAAGAACCACAGTGGATGTTAGACTTCCGTTTAAAATCACTGGATAAGTTCTACGAAATGCCAATGCCACAATGGGGCGGCGACTTAAACGACTTAGATTTCGATGAAATTACGTACTACGTAAAACCATCTGAGAAATCTGAGAAGTCTTGGGATGAAGTACCTGATGAAATTAAAGCAACATTTGATAAATTAGGTATTCCAGAAGCTGAGCAAAAATATTTAGCTGGTGTATCTGCACAGTACGAATCTGAAGTTGTATACCACAACATGAAAGAAGACCTAGAAGCTCTAGGAATCGTCTTCAAAGATACAGATAGCGCATTAAAAGAGAACGAAGATATTTTCCGTGAGCATTTCGGAAAAGTAATCCCACCAACAGACAACAAATTCTCTGCATTAAACTCTGCAGTTTGGTCTGGTGGATCATTCATCTACGTTCCAAAAGGTGTTAAAGTTGATACACCACTTCAAGCGTATTTCCGTATTAACTCTGAAAATATGGGGCAATTCGAGCGTACGCTTATCATCGTAGACGAAGGCGCACACGTACACTACGTAGAAGGTTGTACAGCACCTGTTTACACGACTAACTCACTTCACAGTGCGGTAGTAGAAATCATCATTAAGAAAGATGCATATTGCCGTTATACAACAATCCAAAACTGGGCGAACAACGTATACAACCTAGTTACAAAACGTGCGGTTTGTGAAGAAAACGCAACGATGGAATGGATTGACGGTAACATTGGATCTAAATTAACGATGAAATACCCAGCAGTTATCTTAAAAGGCGAAGGCGCTCGTGGTTTAACATTATCTATCGCGATTGCTGGTAAAGGCCAACACCAAGATGCTGGTGCGAAAATGATTCACTTAGCACCAAACACGTCTTCAACAATCGTTTCTAAATCGATTGCGAAGCATGGTGGTAAAGTAACTTACCGTGGTATCGTACACTTCGGACCAAAAGCGAAAAACTCTCGCTCTAACATCGAGTGTGACACGTTAATCATGGATAACCAATCTACATCTGATACAATTCCTTACAACGAAATCAAAAACGATTACGTTTCACTTGAGCACGAAGCGAAAGTATCGAAAGTATCAGAAGAACAATTATTCTACCTAATGAGCCGCGGTATTTCTGAGCAAGAAGCTACAGAAATGATCGTAATGGGCTTCATCGAGCCATTCACTCGCGAACTTCCAATGGAATACGCAGTTGAAATGAACCGCCTAATCAAGTTTGAGATGGAAGGTTCTATAGGATAAAGAGATTATAAGTGTATCAACGGCTAATTGCAAATCGTTATTTTTATGATACCGATATGATACCAATTAGTCGTCGAATACGCTCATAGCTTTTTGTTTCCGTTCAATATACAAATGTCCATAAGTATCAGCGGTTTCTTTGATATTTTCGTGACGCATTAATTCTTTAACGAGATAAATATCTACGCCTTTATTTATAAGGTATGCTGCATAACTGTGACGTAATGAATGGATACGTAATTCTGGGAACACTTCCTTATACTTTTTATGATAGTGGTTATAGTGATATGGAGTAATGCCACCAAATACAAAATGATTTTCATCGAATCCGTATGTTTTTTCTGCGGATTCTTTTTTTATCCCACCTAACATTCCTACTAATAATTTGGGGATTGGAACAATCGCTTCACTTGCAGCTGTTTTTACCGATGTTAAAACTCTCTCATTTAGACCCCAAGATTTATTAACGTTAATTTGATGTTCAGCTAAATCAATATCAATCCACTTTAAAGCAAGCGCTTCTCCTACACGTAATCCTGTATAAAACATGAGAATCGTTAGCTCTTTATAGTAATGCATAGTAAATTCTTGTACGCGTTTATCAAAATCTTCTCTTTTAATAAAATCAATTCGTTTTTTGCCTCTAGGCATAGTTGGTACTTGCAATGTTGGATCATACCGAAGGTTATAGAATCTTTTAGCATGATTCATTAATACTTTGAAATTGCTATAGACGGTTCTTGCACTTTCAGGAGAACTTAATGAACTACTTAAATATTTTTGGAAATCTAGAACTTGTTGAGTATTAATATCTTTAACTTTAATGTGACCAAAACGTGGTTTGATATGTAGGTTATACTCATTAGTACGACGACGAATAGTCTTAGGTTTGTAAGTTTTAAAATTGATATTATGTTCAAATACTTCATCAAAGGTCACTTCATCTGTGAATGCATCTTTAATACTTGCAACAAATTCAGCTTCAGCTAGAATAGCATCTCCACGTTTTTTAAAACCTCTTTTTAATTTTTGTTTATTTCTACCGTACATATCTTTATATCTAACTTTAAAATACCAAGTTTTTCTCTCTTTATCTTTATAAACAGGCATTAAGGTTACTCCTTTTATATAGTTAAGAGCAGCAAACGTATATAGATTAGCTGCTCCTTCTGTATAATTCTCTTGCGCAAAAGAATTACAAATCTTGAGTAAATCTGATTGCTTTGCCTATTATCTTAGCTGGGTTATTTTCATCTATAATCATTGGATTGTGCGTTGGGTTATCTGGCATAAGCATAATAATATTCCCTTGTTTTTTAATTCTTTTTAAGGTGGCTTCTGTATCTCCGTTTACAAGAACCGCAGCTATTTCTCCAGATTCTACGTTCGGTTGTTCGCGAATCATTACATAAGCGCCATTAGGTATTGTCGGTTCCATTGAATTCCCTTTAGCTTTAAGATATAACAATTTTCCACTTGGAAGGTGGTCAGCTGCTTCGCAACGATATTCTTCGTAATTTTGTTCAGCTAGTATAGGAGAACCACAGGCAATAGCACCTAGTACTGGAATCTGAACACTTATTGAACATTCTCCATCATAATTTTGTTCTTCTTCGGTTAAATCTGATCGAGTAATTTTGAAATAATCTGCTAACATTTGAATTTTATCTGGTCTCGGATAAGTTTTTGCTTGCATCCAATTTGAAAAAGTAGTTTCTGGTATATTCAGTTCGTTTGCTAAATCTGTTTGAGAAATTCCATTCCGATTCAAATATTTTTTTAGGTTATTTGAAAAAATTATTTTTAAAGTATTAGCATCCATGTTCCTTTGTTCACCTCACTTTCTAATACTATAATACCGAAAATCGGTATCGTTGTAAATGGTAAAACTACTTTTAAAAGGAATTTCTTTGCCGTTTTACCGTTGGCAATTCGGTAAAACGGTAGTAAATTAAAATCAGAACTTGTCGAAAGGAGTTGAAAAAGATGTTTCAAATTACATTAGCCGCAGCGAGAGTTAATGCTGGGCTTAAGCAAGAACCGGCAGCTGAAAAGATTGGAGTTACTGCAAAAACACTTAGTAATTATGAACGTGGTATTACTGCTATTCCTGGTACTGTGTTAAAAAAAGCATCTTTAGTATACGGCATACCTTCAGATATGATTCGTTTGCCACAAGTAGACGATGGTATTTATGATGATGAATTTTTTTTGCAACGCAATACCGTTTAAAGGTAGTAGAGTCGGAGGTGTTTAAGAATGAACAAAAAACTTTTCTATAATTCAAAGGAAGTACAGTCAATGTTGGGGCTTGGCTGTATAAGAACCGCTCAAATAAGAATTAAAGTTATGAATGATGAACTAAAAGCAAAGGGATATTGGGTTGAGCGGGGGAAAGTGCCAGTTGCATTTTTTCATGAAAAATATCCATATGTTGAACAAAGGTGAGGTGAATTAAATGAAAAATGGCAAAAAACCAACCAAGAAGGAAAAAATACATTTTAAATCATACAATTTAAATCCTGATAATTGGTTGATATTTAAAAAGGTAAGTAATGAATTATATTTAGTACATCGTTATACAAATGCAACTAAAGTGATTCCAAATTTATAGGAGGTAACTAATATGGATGGATTAACTGTAGTAAATGAAAGAAAAAATAACTTGGTATTTGAAAGTAATGGGAAAATTGTAACTGACAGTTTGACGATTGCAAGTATGTTTGGAAAAGAACATAACAATGTATTGAAAGATGTCCGTAAACAAATCGATTATGCAGGTCAAGAATTCGGACAGGTAAATTTTCACCAGTCCACTTACATTAATACGCAAAACAAACGAATGCCCAAATACGATTTGACAGAAGAAGCTTTTACGTTGGTTGCAATGAGTTACAACACAAAAGAAGCTGTTCAAATGAAAATTAAGTTTATTGAAGAGTTTAAACGAATGAAACAACACATACAAAATCAGCAACAACTTCCTAAAGATCCGATGAGTATTCTGAAACTCACATTTGATGTTTTAGAAGGTCAAAAACAAGAAATTCAAGATATTAAATCAGATGTGAAGAATTTACGAGAAAACGCTCCTTTATATGCTATCGAATGTGATGAAGTATCAAAGGTAGTAAGAAAGTTAGGTGTTCTTCTATTAGGTGGTAAGGAATCTAATGCTTATCGGGATGTTAGCCTTAGAAAAAAAGTGTATAGCGATATTTATAGTCAATTACATAGAGAGTTTGGAATTAGTAGTTATAAAGCTATTAAACGTCATCATTTAGATAGAGCGATTCAAATCATTAATGAAGAATATTCACTTCCAATTATTTTAGAAGAAGAAATTACAGCTACAAATGCACAAATAAATATGGCGGAAGTTCAGTAGGAGGAGCAATCATGAAACAACAAATTTTAGTAATTGTTACGAGTTTATCCAGTACACCAAATGTTTTTGGATACAAAACAAAGGATGCCGCAAAAGAAGGAGTCCAAAAGTTGATTAAAAAAGGAACGAGTCCTAATTCAATTATTGTAGCTCAAGAACTACCTATGAACATCGATATTCAAGTGGATGTTGAATTTTAATAAGAAAGGTTTAGGTGAGCAAAGTAATGGAAGTCATGATTGATTTAAATACATTTGCTGATGGAGCACTTGCTGAAAGATTTCATCAAGAGTTTGAGCGTGTAATGGAAAAT
Organism: Bacillus sp. FSL K6-2944; assembly: GCF_038005385.1. NCBI lineage: Bacteria > Bacillati > Bacillota > Bacilli > Caryophanales > Bacillaceae > Bacillus > Bacillus sp. FSL K6-2944. The sequence continues at coordinate 512,717 of NZ_JBBOTE010000002.1, forward strand.
ATGGCGGATTTAAATACTGATCCTAAAAAAGCAAGAAAGATTGTTTTAACACTTTCGTTTGCTGGTGATAAAAAGCGTGATGTATGGAATTGTCAGGTTCAAGCCACTTCGAAACTAGCACCAACAGAAGCGGTAGAGTCTAAGATTCTATTAGATATGGACCAAAACGGAAATTTAGTTGGTCAAGAGTTAGCTTCCGGAATCCAGGGACAGTTTTATATGGATCTACAGGGTGATGTGAAAACAGATGTTGGACAACCTGTAGAAGAAGTAGAAGAAAAAGAACAAAATCAGGCTGCTGATAAACAAACAGTAGTAATCGATTATATGAAAAGTAAATCTAATTAAGAAAAGGGGAAATAAAAATGACTATGACAAGAGAAGCAATTGAAAAGGTATTAGAGATTGGAACGATTGAAACACATAAAATCGGGGAACAAACTTATTCAACACAACGATTACATCTTGTGCAAGAACCGACACCAGCAGAGATTATTGTCCGTAGTTTATCTGGTTTAGTAGGTTACGTGAAATCAGAATTTGACACAACTGAACCTGTAATGATTCATATTGTAAATCCAACAACGGTAAGTTGCTTTACTGCGGTTAATGGAGATAAGGCTAGAAGTACTTATATCGAAGCACAAGCATCTATTCCACGTTTTAATTTTGGAAGTTTTTATGACAGAGAAGAATTTAATATTGCATTGCAATCAGGTTTTGTACAAAACAATCATCGTGACATCGTTTTACAGGTAGTTGGTACCGTTGTAGAAGAAGATGTAAAGGAAATTGGAGATGACGGTGTATCACAAGCTGTAACTGTGAAAACAGGGGTTGCTAGTAGAGGGAATGCAAAAGTGCCAAATCCAGTTCAATTAAGCCCATATAGAACGTTTGTTGAAGTAGAACAACCAGAAAGTAAGTTTGTACTCAGGATGCGTGAAGGTGCTCGTTGTGGTTTGTTTGAAGCTGACGGTGGGGCTTGGAAATTAGAAGCAATGAATAACATTAAAGAGTACTTAAACAAAGCATTATCGCAAGAAGTGGAATCTAAAAAGGTGTTTATTTTAGCCTAATGGACATTATAACGGTAGAAAGCACAACGAATGTCTGTATCTTTGGATTAGGGATTGCCATACTTGCGTATGGAGTTTATAAAGGCGGTACTTTCATTGAACGAAAGTTTGATGAAAGTGATCGTTTAGAAAGGGAGCGTTTAAACAATGGGAACCGAAAACAGAGTACTTCCAGAACATTTGATGATGGCATCAGAATTAGAAAAAGAGCGTAAGGAATGTATACAGAACCGACAACTTTTATATAAACAAATGGAGCAAGCCAATAGAAACGGCGACAAAATTGCTTATGTTGAACTTCATGATTTATATCAAAAGCAAAATAGCAGAGATTTAGAAATTTCAAAGGAGTTATCAGCTATGTACTTCAAGAAAATAAAAAATGATTCTTCTAAAGAAAGAAAAAAGGTTTTAGAAGTAGCAGATCGTTTGGAAGAAGTGGGAGGAAGAAAAGAAGTTGTCGATAGTATTCGACGGAATTCATAAAAAAGAACCCGCTGCAACGGGTCCTATTAGAAAAAATATTACTTGATAAGTATAACATTAAATATAGTTCTTGAGAATTTATGAGGTGGCTTTTATGGGGATTATCCGAGTGAAAAAAGACAGCAATTATTCTGTCATAAATAATACCGGTTTAAAAGATGAAAGGTTGTCTTGGAAGGCAAAAGGGATTTTAGCTTATGCACTTACATTACCTGATAATTGGACTTTTCATATAAGTGAGTTATCACAACACGCTAAGGACGGGGAAGACTCGTTACGTTCAGGGTTTAAAGAGTTAAAAGCGCTAGGATATATAAAGCGTTACCCTGTTCGTGATGAAAAGAGCAAGAAGATAACAAATTGGGAAACTGAAATTTATGAAACACCAGATATGGGGAAGCCACATGAGGAAGAGCTACTTATGGAAATTCCACATGTGGAAAAGCCACTTGTGGGAAACCTACATGTGGAAAATCCGACACTACTAAATACTAATATACTAAGTACTAATAAATTAAATACTAATATACAAAATACTAATTATTATCATGATGATAAGAAAGAAACGAAATCACATGTATTAGTCGATGAAGAATTTAAAGTCAGTTATAACTTTTTAAAAGGTGAAGGAATTCCGTTAAGTGAAATTGCTATTACGGAATTAGGAGAGTTTTGTGATTCGTTTAGTAGCGAATTAATTAAACATGCTGCTCACAAAGCTATTGATGAAAATAAGCCAAAATGGAATTACATTAAGGCCATTTTGAAAAGCTGGGAAAAGCAAAAAGTAAAAACATTAGATGATGTTGCTGCATTAGATAGACGCTTTGAAATGAGTAAGAACAAGCGATTGAATGGTTCGGGACCAGGTCGTTCAAATAGAAAAGAAATTGTTCCAGATTGGTTACGTGAAGATGTTGAGCCAACTAAAAAAGAAATTGAAAAGCAAAACTCGCAATCTATTGATGAAGAGCGTGAGAGATTGCAAGAAGTGCTAAACAAATATAAATCATAGGAGCGATTTACATGTTAAATCTATTTGAAGATGTAATTGGAGAAGAGTGTTATAAATGCGAAAATCCTTTTCCTGAGTCTGATATGAGTAAAATATATATTTTTGGTTTGGAAAGGACTTTATGCAAGCAGTGTAGAGAGCAGCTTGAACAGAAAGTAAAAGTGTTAGATTTTCGTGTCATTCATGACGTACTAAAGGAATTAATAATAGGATTCGGCCGTGAGAAAGTCCGTCAATTTGATTTAGTAACTGCAAAAAGGTACGTGATTGACAACGAAGTAGGTCTAACAATTGAAAAACGTGGTGGCAGGTTCAATCAAGAACCTTTAGGAGAATTTGTTTCCTTATCTACCGAAGAGTTAATTGTAGTCATCGAATTTTTAATGAGAAAAATGAATCCTAATTTATGGATGAATGCTGTGATAGGGAACGTTTTAGAGCAACAAATGATTATTACACTTTCACCGATAGAAGGTGAGCGAAATGACTGAACAAATCACAATAGATCATGATTTTATTTATGAGCCACTTATAGATACATACATGGTGGATATTGTTACAGAATCAGGATTTAAATTAGAATTTTGTGAAGCTGAAACGAAAGAAGAAGCGGCGTTAAAAATTCGTGAAAAATATCGTAAGAATTATAGTTTTAAGATTCGTAGTATTGAAGTTTCGAATAGATCGTTAAAAGAAATTCAAGAACTTAATTAACAATTGAATAGGAGGAGATACTCATGCGGAATCCATATGATTATTATATAACTCCAGAAGAATATGAGGCGGCTGCAAAGAATGGAATTAGTAATGAATTACTGACACGTAGGATTAGAAATTTGGGATGGGACAAAGAAATTGCAATGACAAAACCATCAAGATATAACGCAAATAGATGGAAAAACATTAAAGAAATAGCTTTGAAAAATGGTATCTCTCATTCAACTTATACAGCAAGAATAAAAAAAGGTTGGAGATTGATTGATGCAATCAGTAAGCCACCTATAGATAAGTATCAAGCATTAAAATTGGCGGAACAAGCCAATTCAAAATGTAAAAATAAAGTGTTAACTGATGGACAAGCGGAACAAGCTGAATTAAATGGTATTAGTTATAGTACGGCACGTGACAGAGTTAAACGTTTGAAGTGGACTGTAGAAGAAGCCATAACAACTCCAGTGTTAACACGATCAGAATGTGGAAAGAAGGCAAAAGAAGCTTCACCTTGGTCAAAGTTGGTTATACCAGCAAGAGAAGAAATAATGAAGCGTAGAAAGCTAACTTATATAGCAAATTAGTTTGAATTCATAAATCTTGAATTAAGGAGAAATAGGAAATGAATTTACAAATTGATGAAAAGAAAGTAACTGCTGGTCAATGGGTTGTATGCGAATCGAAAGATAACAAAGTTATTACACAAGTGAAACGATTGATTAAGGATACATTTAATAACAAAGTGGAGTTATGGGGAACGTGGGGATGTGAAGGAGAAATACATGGTGATTGGGGATACAATCATGCGAATAAATGTAGATATGCAACAGTAGAAGAAATCAATGCAGAAAGTGTAAGACGTGTATTTGCACAAAAGGGACGCAAGCCAAATGAGTATCGTTCTGGTGATATTGTAACAGATGACGTGTACTCATCTCGTGTTTTACACGTAATGGATGATAGAGCAACAGTAGAAGTTATGAATTTGCATCAAACGTATGAAGTAGCAACAGGAAATTTAGAAATTCTATTTTTCGCTGAAGATATGGCTGGATAAAGTAAGTGAATAAAAGGAGTGATGCTATGTTCTCGTTATTTGTAGGAATTATAGTGTTTATCATGGTGTTGTCATTCTTGTGGATTATAGCAGGTAAATTAGGAGTTTTTGAGTGTATTGGAAACGTAGTATTAAAAATTAAAAACATGTTCAAGGAGGAAAAATAAAATGAATACAAAGAAAATCGTAGGTGCGGCATTAGTAGGATTCAGTCTTTTAACAGGTGGAATTTTAACTGCAATGAGCGTAAAGGTGATTGACCAGGGACATGCAGGTGTTGTTTATAACAGAAGTACAGGAATTGAAAAGGAGACCTTAGGACAAGGATGGCACTTAGTTTCACCATTTAAACGTGTAACAGCTTATCCTATTTCAACAGAAACGGTTAAAGTGGATAAATTCAGCGTACAAACCAAAGATGGTAAGCCTCTAACAGTGAGTCTATCTTATGATTACATGAATGATGCAGAGAAACTTCCTAAGATTTATAACAAGTTCAAAGGACAAGCTCCAGATGTAATTGAAAATGGTTGGTTACAAACTCGACTTAAGAAAGCTACATTAAACGTTTTCTCTAACTATTCAGTTCTTGAGGTATTTCAACATCAAGGGGAGATTAACGGATCAATAGAAAAAGAGTTTAGAAAAATGGTAGACACTACTGGATTCTTAGTAGATTCCGTTACGTTAGAAGCACCTAAACCAGATGCAAATACAGCGAAAGCAATTCAAGGAGTAGTAGACGCTCAACAAAACCTTGAAAAAGCTGAGATTGAGAAAAAGCAAGCTACAATCAATGCAGAGAAAGCCATTGAGGAAGCAAGAGGGAAAGCTGAAGCGAATGAGATTATTAAGAAGTCTTTAACTCCAGAAATTGTAGAAATTAAAAAAATTGAAAAATGGGATGGTAAGTTACCGCAAGTAAGTGGAGAAGCTAATCCGATGATTCAAGTTAAATAGATTATGTTCTCAGGACTTTCTGAAATGAGAGAGTCCTGGAGTGTTATTAAATTTGAATTTTATAAGCAAAGGAGAATGCAAAGTGCAGAAATGCAATTATGTTGGTTGTAAAAGTGATGCCACAACTAAGGGATTTGTATTAGCAAGAGATTCACAAGGTAGAAAGCACCTTCCTACAGATGTGTTTGCATGCGATAAACATAAAAAATCTAAAAGTTTCTTTGAATATAAAGTTACAAAGGCATAATTAACAAAATAGTATTTGAGAAAGGAGTTGTTATTATGGCTTACAGTGGGGATCATGGAGCTGCGTTTGAGAATCTAATTAATTTTTCGAATGATATGTACAAGAGAAAGAACATAGCATTAATTACAAAACGTGCTACACCTGTAGTTGTTACAAAGTTATTTAAAGATGGAAGAATAAAAGAAGGATATTTCGAAAAAAAGTCAACCGTTGATTATGACGGAATATATAAAGGGCGAATGATAGCATTTGAAGCAAAAGCGACAACAAATAAGACAAGCTTTGCTTTACAAAATATATCACCACATCAAATTGAGTATCTAGAACAAGCTGAAAAGTTGGGGGTGATTTGTTTCTTCTTAATTGAATTTAGTATAGAGCATTCCATTTTCTTAGTTCCGTTTGAATTAATAAAAGAATATGTTCATGCTGCGAAATTAGGTGGACGGAAATCAATACCACGAGCAGTATTTAATGATAAGGCTTATCTTGTAAAACCAACTGATAGGGCGTTAGTAGATTACTTGTACTATGTAGATAAGTTAGAGTGGGTAGCGATATGAATAAAAAAGAAGCCCGTATTGCAATTTTAGATTTACAAGAGAAACATTGCACAGGTTGTGATTATAGATGTAGTAGAGATGTAGCGCATTGTTGGACAGAATGTGCTACAGGAATAAGAATAAATAAATTAGGCGTTTTGTTAGGTGGTCGTATTGGTACGGACCAGAAGAAAACAAGAACAGTGAACGAATGGAATGCATTTTGTAAGAAGGCAGTAACCATGAGTGATAAAGGAATGACATATGTGGGGATTGCAAAGAAATTGGGTGTGACTACAGCAAATTTACATACTCAAATGAAAAAACGAGGATTGAAATAATTAATTTCACATACTGTAATTGTGATATCAAAATAAAAGACACGTTTCAACAAAGAAACGACCGTCAGAACCGTAGTAATTTGGAGTTATTTTTCTTTCTGAATACAAATTAGGTGTACAAGTGTTAAAACGTCTTAGAAAGGGAAATAAACGTGTTTTATGAGATTTGTTGTTTTTTAATAGAAAGTAGGTGAATCATCATTTGTTTAACTGGCTAAAGGTATATCAAGAATTAGAACAAGAAGTTGCTTATCTAGATTACAACTTAGATAAAACAAAAGCTGAATTAAAACGCTGGGTCAGTGGTGATTTGCAAGATGTACGTTTAACTGCTGAATCAGAAGGTGCAAAGGTAGAAGAACGTATTGAAGCAATTGAATACGAATTAGCACATAAGATGAATGACATGTATAAACTGAAAGAATTAATTAATACCTTTAAAGGGTTGGAACATAAAATTGCATATCTAAAATATGTGGAAGGCATGACATTAGAAAAGATTGCTGAGGAGCTTAACTACAGTTCACAGTACATTTACAACAAACATGCTGCCATGAGAGAAAAGATTGAGTACTCAAATAGAACTTAACATTTACTTAAGGTAAGTAATCATTATACAAACCCTTGAAAAAATGAATTATAGTAATAACATAAGATTTTGACGAAAGGATAATGGATGTTGTTCATTCTTTTTCTGTGTAGATAGAAAAAAGTTTTAGTGGGAATGGACTATTTGAGCCATAGTAGAAGGGCCTATATAAAAATGGCCCTTTTTACTATGTTGTAACTGTTGTCGTAGCGCTTGGTGTAAATTGTACAATTTCCAAAACAATAGGTGTTCCTGTTATTAAATCATCTGCACCAACTGGAACAGTAATGGCTAATGAACCAACGCCTGTTGCACCTGGGGTATACACTGAAATATCTCCCATTTGTAAAACACCATTTACAAACACGTTAACATAACTATTATCAGTAGGTAGAACGGGCAAAGCAGTAACAGCAGATCCATCATCTTGGAAAAAGTCTGCAGCATCAATAGTTAATGTATTTCCTGCTGTAGTGGGAGCTGCAGCAACATAGAAAAAACGTAAACTTTCAGGATCAATATTGGTAGAAGTAGAAGCTGTAATAGCGAGTTTCATAAGTTGTAATGCCATGAAAAAATCCTCCTTTTCTTTAATATGGCTGTCCTATTGTAGTATATGTGAGAGGTGGAATTGTGTTCCTACGGATAAATGCTAATGAATTGTAATGTAATAGGTGCATGTAAGGAAGGTGGCTCTTCTGATAATAAGATTAATTTTCCAGGTTCAACAGTATATGTTGAGAGAGGCTGGATAACGCCATTAATAAATAAATTGAAATAAGATACTTCAGAAGGAGCGAGAATATTGGAACTTTTATATTCAGTCAAACCATCTGCATTGGTATATACGAATTGATCTTGTTTAGCAAGAGTGTGATACATGGTGTTTTGGACAGATTTATAAGGTGAAAAAAGAATCGCCAAGGGGCGTTTAGGACTGCAGTTTGGCAGTTTACTTTTATAGTGCATAAAGAGGTCTCCTTTTAGTTGAGATATTATATTGTATGAAAAAATGAGGTAGACATGTATGGGTGGGAGCTTATTTTGATGAGAGGATGTTACTGTAGTATGTCGAAAGGGAAGCTGAAATACAATTTTCTTTTGTTGTATAAAAGAGAAAAATTTGGATAGAAAAGTTTCTAAAAGAGGAAAATGGATATGTAGTAGGAATGAAGAATGCAAGAATATGTAAGTGTGGTGGGTTATTCTAGATGAAAGGTATTCTGTGCATTCTTCAACCTTTTGAATAAAAATAGGAGGAAGAAGAACGAATATCATTTGGTATACGATACACGAGTGGGTATAAGCACATGCAGTGCACCAATTTGATGGTAGGTTCTTCCTCTATTTGTATTATGGACTTTGAATTGGTTTTTAATACCAATAAAAATGAATCAATAAAAAAAGGCGAATGAAATCGCTTCTTCTTTACATGGATACCAGGAAATGCAATAGAGCGTGTTCATATACTATATTATAACTGTGGTTATGTAAAAAACGAGTACGTGTGCCAGCGTACCCATTTTTTTGAATTTACAGTCACTATTACCGTTATGTGTGTGAGTCATGAACAAATAATAGTTCGAAAAGTAAGGGTTCAAGATAATATATGTAAATGAGTTGGGAATGGAACTAAAGGACAAAATAAATATGGTTTTTACAACCAAAAAATATCGATAGTCTTATCATATGACGTTAATTACACGTTTATTTTTTCTTTATTTACCAAAAAAATAGAACTTTTTAAAGGGATAAGCATATATTAAAGTGTAGGACGACACCTATTGATGGTGCTTTTTCTAGAAACCTTCCTTTCGATATAGATTATGTAAGAGCGGCCATTCTTTGGTAGCTCTCTTTTTCTTTAACTTAAATAGATCCATGCTCATTTTGGATGGAGTATGGAAAATAAAAGAACAGCCAAATTATGTTGTGATACATAATCTGGCTGTTCAGTGTGTGAATAGATAGTGAAAAACATAAATACCTTCGTAGGGGGAAGGATTATGTTTGATTGTAATTTTATACTAGCATGGATTTGTTAATAAGGTCATCTAAGAAATGGCATGTAATAAAGGTAAAATAAAGTTGGATGAAGAGCGACTGTATGATGATAAAGAGGAACTTTATGAATTGAGATACAAGCACGCTCGTCATCCACCTAAATGGAAAAGCTGAAGGGGAACATATGTATTTGATGCCATAGGGTGTTGTAAGAATGAGATATGAAAAAGAGAGTATCTTTACATATGTTCTTTATTCGTACTCTTAGTATAGGAAGTGATTAGGGTTTTTATACCAATTGAGTATACGAGTTAAAGCATCCATTCGAGTGCTTTATTTTGGATAAGGAGTGAGAACAAATGAAACTAACTAAACAGGAACAGGCGGTTGCGATTGGTACATTCATTTCACTGTTAGGGCAAGAGCTTGTAAATGAGCGTATTGATAAACGACAACTAGAGAGTGTAATTCCCATTTTTAATGAATTGGAAGATAACACAACACCAAAGCAAAGAAGAGAAGCGATGGTTAGCTTGTTAGATAAAACTATGGATGAACTTCTGAAGGAATAATAAAAAAAGCACAGTTACCGTATCAATTGTGGATGATAAGTAACTGTGCAAATAGAGAAACAGAAAGGTTTGATATAACTTGTATGTGATATCAAATATGATTAAGAGATTATTATTATAACATGAGGAATATACAATGGGATTGATAAAAATGTCCTTGACAAGGACAAAATGAGAGAAGATACCCCAGTATGGATGGAAGTCTATTTCCTGTTAGGAAACCTAAATATGTAAAGAATGGAAAAGGAATAAAGAACGACTGTATAATTGTAACAAAAGAAAATATGGTTTAGTTTTAATGTGAATTACATAGTACGTTCCTTATCCTTCATGGAGTGACTGAAAGGATGAAGCACATACATATTCATACATTTCAAAGATATAGAATAGCTAATTGGGGTCATTCAATGTACAAAGCCGTAGTGAAAATTTTTCATCCACTCTTATTATTTGTTAGTTTTGGTTTTGTATACCAATAAAAATGAATATAAATTAACAAATGCCCCAATGGTATTGGAATGAGAACAGATACGAGGAGTGGAGAAGATGGAACATATTGAAACAGAGGTACAAAAGAAAATTGATGCGCTCGGTCTAAGTCCTTTGGACGATATAATTTATCATAGATATTTTAAAAATCGAACGGTAGTAGAAATGGATGAACTTCAGTTTAAATATTATAAAATGTATGGGCAACAACCTATGTTCTATTCAATGACTCATCTTATGGATTCGACAATAGAAGAATTAGTAAAGAATGATGAAAAGAATCAAAAACAATTCAATCCTTCCCTTTTTATGAGGTTAAAAAGAAGGGTTGATAGATGGTTGTTTAGAGGAGTAGTTCGAAAGTAGAGTGGTAAAGAGAGAATGAGAGAATATAAAACAAAACAACAAAAACGTAAGTTCTATGACAGTAGGGCATGGAAACAATTGCGAGAAGAAGTAAAAAAGCGAGACAATTATGAGTGTCAGGAATGTAAACGAAATGGTCGTGTACAAACTGATACCAATGAGTACAGTGAGCGTGCCAAGCGTAAGAAGATTCAACTCGTTGTCCATCATATAAAAGAACTAGGACATCATCCAGAACTTGCATTAGAAATAGATAACTTAGAAACAGTCTGTGTGGATTGCCATAATAAAGAACACGGTAGAACATTCAAAAAGAAACCGAACAAATGGGAAAACGATGAAAAGTGGTGAAAATGATTCAGGGATAAGGCCCCCCGGTTTGAAGGTTGGGCTTTTTTTCGTCTAAGGGGCACCGGAGGAGAGGGGCGTTTTTCCAGATTTTTATGCTGTTTCGTATAGGACCCCTACCCAGTATGAAAATATGATTGAATCGAGGTGATATTATGGCGGACATTGATGAACGTGAGGTACTAGTTAACAAAGAAAAAAATCGTTTAAAAAGATTATTTAAAGACATCCCACCCAGTAAGTTAAAAGTGGTTGAAGGATTAATTATTCAGGCAGCAAGATTACGAGTTTTATTAAATGAGATGTGGATGGATATATCTGAGAATGGTGACTATGAAATGTTCTCACAATCTGATAAAACAGAGCCGTATGAAAGAGAACGACCTGTTGCCCGATTATATAATACCCGTGATCAATCATATCAAAGGGTCATTAAACAACTAACGGATTTGTTGCCAGAAGGAAATAATAAAAAAGAAATTAAGAAATATTCGGCAAGTGATTTAATATGATTGTTCATAAGTATGTAAGTGAATATATAGAACTATTTGAAACGGGAACAGTAGTATTAAATAAAGAACGTATCATGCTTATAAATTATTGTAACTACTCAGCTTCTTCAAATAAAAAAACAGGCCAAATACATGTTTCCGATTCGAAAACATGAAAAGAAAATACTCCAATCAGAGAAAGAATCTATGCCAAATAGAGAAATTCTCTTATGAAGTCGTGTTATTCCAAGGAACCGTTCTAGTTTCTATGACTTGGTTTATCGCTTGTAAGACCGATTGTTTTTGTTTTTTCATGGTACTCATAAAGCTTCGTATCTGACAAAAAGATTCTGCGCCTTTCTTACTTCGGAAAGTCCCAGACACTTTCTGTTTTACTTTCGTCATCCGAATATCCCGTTCTGCTTGATTGTTATCAAATGGAATGGCTGGATGTTCTAAAAACGCTAGAATTCTGTCAGAATACTTGACGAAGCGATTCCATAAATTTTGAGAAGGCGTCTGCTTTCCTTTCTTCTTTTGTTTCGTGGAAAGAATCTGTTGTTCTTTCAATATGGATTGATACATAATAAACAGATTCTTTTGCGTCGCTTTTGGCATGGTACCTTCGGATTGCTTTTTCATCGTCAACGCTTGCGTTAGAAATTTCTGCATCTGTTGTGCCCATTGTTCTCCAGTACTATCTATAATTCCTTGTAAATCTCGTAAGAGATGGGCATTACATAAAACGTGACGACAATCTGTATACGCATCATACGATTTCCAACCATCATGCATCGCAATTCCAGAAAAAGATGGCAAGATTTCTCCAGCATCCATTGCTTCTTTTCCACGTTTTTGATGAATATGTTGCAATGTCACCTCCGGTGTACTGGCAGTATGTAACCATTGTGTTTTGTTTTCTACACGCATACCAGTTTCATCAAAATGGACAACAGGAGACTGCAGAATCTTTTCCTTTACTTCTTTTATGAATGGCTGCAATTGAGAAGCGAAAGCCTGTGTATGATTTACCAGGGTTCCTTCGCTTATAGAATGTCCAAAACAATCCTGAAAGAATTCTTTTGTTCGCTTCAAAGAAATGCATTGATAATGCGTTAAATAGGGAATCAGTCTTTTTATATTTGGACCATATTGAACAGGACGAGATACTGTCGAAGGAAATTGGGCTTCTTGGATAGAATGGCAATGTGGGCATTCTTTCTGTTCTACTTTATGTTCTGTCACTTCGATCTGAATAGGTGGTAAGTCATACACTTGGCGAATGCGATACCCTTTTACAGGCTCGTGGTTCAAGGAAGTATGACAACAAGTACAATATGTAGGAGAATGTGTAATCGTATGATCTGGAGTCGCTGTCAAACCAAGAGTATGTCCCTTGTGGCCCAACTGGCCACCCGTTTGACGATGAGACGGTTTGCGCAAACTTTTTGTAACGGGCTTACCCAAACCATCTGTAGAAGGTGGCTTATGACTATTTTTGGAGTTTTTTTTTGAAGCATTTTCTAGTTCTTGTATACGTTTTTCTAACTTAGAAAATGTTTCTTCAAATAAAGAAATAACAGCTTCAGGTCCTTTTTTATATGTATCTAAAATAATTTTTCGATCGACCATAAGATTCACCTCCCCTGTTTGATATACTCAGTATTTACAAATGGGAGGCATATGAAACTAGTAAAATTTAAAAAAGACACCGAAAGGTGGCTGAGTAGTTACAAATTATTTAAAGCAAGATATATTAACCCGTAATGACTTACATTTCGATATGGATTTCATTCATAAATGTGTAACTTTCATAGAAAAGTGGCATTTCAAATTAAATTCCTTTCAGAAATTTTTAATAGCATTTGTGTTTTTGTTTGATGAATATGAGGATGTTTATTTTGATCAGCACTTCTGGATGATGGCAAGGGGGGCTGGTAAAAACGGATTGATTAGTGCTTTGACACACTTCTTTATTAGTGAATTACATGGTATTGAGCATTACAACGTATCGGTAGTTGCTAATACAGAAAGGCAAGCTAAGACTTCTTTTATAGATGTTTATGAAAAGAATAAAAAGCATGAGATATTAGACGAGCTGTTTGTATCAACAAAACAATTAATTACGAATAAAGCGACTCGTTCGACTTTTGAATTTCATACATCGAATGCAGGAAGTAAGGACTCATTAAGAGATGGATGTGTTATTTATGATGAGATACATAGGTATGAAAATAGCGATGTTGTAGAGGTATTCTCTAGTGGTTTAGGTAAAGTTCCTAACTCTAGGGAATTTTTTATTACCACAGACGGATTTGTTCGTGAAGGTTATCTTGACAAAATGAAAGAGCGAGCTATGAATATCCTGAAAGGGAAAGAAAAAGAGGATAGATTATTTCCTTTTATTTGTAAGTTGGATAACCCTGAAGAAGTAGACAATCCCGATATGTGGGAAAAAGCAAACCCGATGTTTAGTAAGCCTATGAGTCAATATGCTAGAGGTTTGTTTAAAAAAGTTATGCGCCAGTATAAAAACCTTGAAAATGATCCATCTAACAGAGAAAACTTTATGACGAAAAGAATGAACTTACCAGAAGTAGATTTAACGAAGTCTGTAGCCCCATGGGAAGAAATCATGCGTACTGGTTTTGAAGAAGATGGAGTAACACTTCGAGAAATTCCAGATCTAAGGCATAAAATAGCTGTGGGCGGGCTCGATTTTGCTAGTATCAAAGATTTTGCGGCAGTAGGGCTACTATTTAAGTATGGTGAAGATTATATTTGGAAATCCCATTCCTTTGTAAGGAAAGGCTTTTTGGATAAAGTGAAATTAAAAGTACCTATTAAGGAATGGGAAGAAAAAGGATTGCTTACTATTTTAGATGAGCCGGTTATTAATATCTCTCACATTGTAGACTGGTTTGTAAAAATGCGTGAGTTGTATGGGGTTAATACAATAGTAGCCGATACATTCCGTCTTGATCTGGTTAAAACAGCACTCGAAGCGGAAGGTTTCATATTATTATATATCCGTAATCCAAAAGCGATTCATTCACTTTTAGCTCCAAGAGTTGAAACGCTATTTGCTAATAACCATATTATCTTTGGAGATAACCCTTTAATGCGTTGGTACACGAATAACGTTTACGTTCATATCAAAAAAGATGGAAACAAAGAGTATCTGAAAAAAGACGAATTCAAAAGGAAAACAGATGGATTCCAAGCCTTTATCCATGCATTATGGCAAGCGGATAAAATCCTTGTGGATGAATTCGACTTTATGTTAGACGGTATTAAATTCTAATAAAGGTGGTGATAATCATTGGATGGTTGGACGCAGTATTTAAAAGAAATAGTGAAGTAGGATTTATGTTTGATGTGGAAATGTTTATCGAAAAGGCAAATAGAGTCCATATGAAGCGACTAGCGATTGATACATGTATTTCTTTTTTAGGAAGAACAATAAGTCAGTCGGAATTCAGAGTGAAAAATGGTGAAGAATTTGAAAAGGATGAGCTTTATTACCGATTAAATATTAGACCAAATAAGAATATGACAGCCAGTACTTTTTGGGAGAGTTTCATTTACAAACTTATTTATGATAATGAAGCTTTGATTATCCAAGCGGATGATGGTGATCTACTTATTGCTGATGACTTTGAACATAACGAATATGCTGTGTTTGAAGATACTTTTACAAATGTCACTGTAAAAGATTATCAGTTTAAGAGAAGTTTTAAACAAAGTGAAGTCATTCATTTAAGATACAGGAATGATAAGTTATCACCTCTTATCGATGGTTTGTTTACTGATTATGGTGATTTATTCGGTAGGATATTAAGTTCTCAAAAACGTAAGAATCAAATTCGCGGAACAGTTGACATGGACATGCTTGCGGCAAAGAGTAAAGAACATCAAGCGAAGCTTCAAGAATTCATTGATAACATGTATAAAGCTATTGGTGAAAAAGATGTTGCTATTATTCCGCAACAACCAGGTTTTAAGTATGCTGAAACATCAGGCGGAGGGAATTCTGGTCAGAGTGTGGAGGAAATCAATAAAGTAACGAATGGTTTCTTAAATCAAGTAGCAATGGCTTTTGGTATTCCAACTGCTTTGATATATGGCGAAATGGCTGATGTTGAGAAGCAAACGAAAAATTATATGCTTTTCACAGTGAAACCTTTATTAAAAAAGCTTTCTGATGAAGCAAACGTTAAATTTTTTGAAGAAGAAGAGTATCTTTCAGGTCACAAAATTGAAGTTAAAGCTGTTTCTTATCAAAGTATATTTGACCTTGCGACAAGCATCGATAAACTCATTTCTTCAAGTGCATTTACAGGGAATGAGATTCGATTAGAAGTAGGATATGAAGTTTCTGATGATCCTAACTTAAATACACATCATATTACAAAAAACTATACGAAACTAACTGAATCTGAGGAGGTGAGAATACAAATGACGGTGAAAATTGACGTTAAAGGGCCAATTATTTCGAATGATGAAGCTTGGATTTATGATTGGTTTGAAATGGATGCGACAAGCCCAGGTAAGATTACAAAACAACTGGATAACGCAAATAGTGAGGATTTAATTGTATCAATCAATAGTCCTGGTGGTTATGTAGATGAGGGTTCGGAAATTTACACAGCATTAAAAAATTATCCTGGTCATGTGGAAGTTCAAATTGTTGGTTTAGCAGCAAGTGCAGCTTCTGTAATTGCTATGGCAGGTGATAAAGTTCGCATTTCTCCAACAGCAAAAATCATGATTCACAACGCCGCTAAGTGGCATGGTGGAGATCATCGTGACATGGAAAAGGCGGCTGAGATGTTAAAAATAACAGATCGAGCAATTGTAAATGCCTATGTCATTAAAAGTGGTAAATCAGAAGAAGAACTACTTAACATGATGGCTGAAGAAACTTGGATGGGTCCGCAACAAGCATTAGAAAACAATTTCGCGGATGAAATCATGTTTATGGAGAATTCAGTTAAAATGACAGCTTCAACGGCTACTGCTGCCATGCTTCCGCAGAAAGTAATCGATGGCTTTAGAAATGGAACCATGAACAAAGGCCAAGGAATTACAAAAGAAGATTTAAATGCAGCATTATCAGGATTAAAAAACGAAATCCTGAATGATTTACAAAACAATATAGAAGAACAACCAAAGGAGCCGAATCCTAAACCTGTAAAAAACAGTGGGATTAAAGGGCTCCTTTTAAAATTATAAAAAACGGGGGAAACACATAATGGTTATTAAATTTAATAAATCTGAAGCATTTAATAAGGCAAAAGCAAAATTGACGGATACTTTAACTAACGCGGAAAGTACAGAACAAGAACAAACGTCAGCGTTTGAAGGTTTCTTTGATGCACTACAAACAGATGTAGCAAATACAGTTCGTGAACAAGTAAATAACGATATGCTTGATCGTTCCATTTTACAGCAACGTGGTCAAAATGTTTTAACTTCAGCAGAAACAAAATTCTTTAATGCAGTTGTAAAAGAAGGTGGATTTACAGATGGCTCAATCCTTCCTGTAACGACTCAAGAGCGTGTGTTTGAAGATTTAGTTACAGAACATCCCTTATTAGCTGAAATTGGTTTGCAAGACTTAGGAGCAGTTACGAAGTTTATTTACTCTGATGCAACGAAGGCGTATGTATGGGGCGAATTATTCAGTGAAATTCGCGGGCAAATTGATGCCATCTTCAAACAAGAAAAGATTGGCCAACTTAAATTAACTGCATTTGCAGCAATTCCGAATGATATGAAGGAGCTTGGACCGGAATGGATTGAACGCTATGTTCGAACTGTTTTAGTAGAAACATATTCTGTTGGTCTAGAATTTGGTTTTATTAATGGTGGCGGATCTGTAGCACATCAACCAGTTGGTTTAATGAAAGATGTAAACCCTGAAACAGGTGCTGTTACTGATAAAAAATCTTCTGGTAAACTAACATTTGCTCCGTCTGATAAAGGGGTAATTGTAGCAGGCGAACTTTACGAAGTAGTAAAAGCTTTATCTGTTGATGCAAAAGGGAAATCCAGAAAAGTATTAAATAAAATTGTAATGATAGTTAACCCGATTGATGCAATTGGCGTACAAGCACGTAATACAATCCAGACCGCAACAGGTCAATGGGTAATGGCATTGCCTTATAACATTAAACCTGTCGAGTGTGAGGAAGTTCCTGTTGGTAAAGCGTTATTCTTTGTAAAAGGACAATATATTGCTGCAATCGCAGGTGGATACAAGCTAAAAGAATTTGATCAAACATTAGCTTTCGAAGATGCTACTCTTTATACAATTAAACAATTTGCTAATGGGAAACCAAAAGATAATAAAGCGGCTCTTGTTTACGATTTAGAAATTTCATTTACACCACCAGCAGAAACAAAATCTAAATAAAGGGTGAAGTGAATGAGAAGCGCAACAATTTCAGATGAAATATTGCAAGAGTTCAAAGAAAGGATGCACTTAGGCGATGAGGAAGACGATAACCTAAAGCGTATCCTTTCTACGTCTAATAAGTCTTTATTGAGAGTTTGTGGTGATTACGATTTAAATACTAACGAGGAGTTCAAGGAATTAGTCTTTGAACGCTCTCGTTATGTCTATAATGATGCCTTAGAGTATTTTGATAAGAATTTTTTAAGTCAGATTAATAGTTTAGGCGTTGATAAAGCATTAGAAGAAATTAAGTTGGACGGTGATTAATATGCGTCCTTTTCAGTACAAGAAACCACTAAATACAGGCGATTTTAGGAATAGAATCATTATTGAAGAACCTGTAATAATAAAAGATGAATTAAATCAAGTAATCGAAACGTCTTGGCCAGAATTTAAAAAAGCCTGGGCGATGATAAAAACGGTGAAAGGTTCTGAGTACATTGAAGCTTCCGCTTCGCAGGCTACAAGGGTTTATCGATTCGTTATTCCATATACTTCTGGTATTACGGAAGAAATGCGAATTAGTATGAAAGGTCGTATCTTTGATATCATCGAGCCGCCAATGAATGATGATGAAATGCATCAAACATTGACTATAATCGCAAAGGAGTATGTTTAATATGAATGATTTTGCGGGAGAGCTGGCTAGAGAATTACAAAGATATGCAAATGTTGTGGAAGAAGAATTGACAAATGCACAAGAAGATGTAGCTGATATCGCTGTAGATAAGTTAAGACAAAATAGTCCTAAAAAAACAGGGGGTTATCGTAAAGGTTGGCGCAAGAAAAAAGTTGATAAAGCCGTTGTTATCCATAATACAAAAGGGCAATTAACGCATCTTTTAGAAAATGGCCATGCGAAAGCTGATGGTGGACGAGTACCAGAGAAAGTGCATATTCGTCCCGTGGAAGAGTATGTAATTGATGAATTACCAAAACGTGTTGAGAGGGCAATAGAATCATGACATTAATATTAGGCGAATTAATAAAAATTCTTGAAGCTACAGGTTATCCTGTGGCTTATTCGCATTTCACAGCAACGCCAGGTAATCCAGTTCCAGCGCCACCGTATATCTGTTTTCTTGTGGACGGTTCAGCAAATCTCATGGCCGATAACAAAGTCTATCACAAGATAAATGATTTAAATATCGAACTTTATACCACAAAAAAGGACTTGGTTGCAGAAGCCAAGCTTGAAAAGGTCCTAGACGATCATGAAATACCTTATGACTCGTATGGGATTTTTATTGAATCTGAGAAATTATTTCAAAAAACATATGAAACGAGGTTGTTGTAAATGAATGAAAACAAGGTAACATTCGGTTTGAAAAATGTACATTACGTGCCATTTGATAGTAAAGATTTCTTAGTTACATTTGGGACACCAATTCCATTACCTGGTGGAGTTGAACTAACATTTGAGCCACGCGGTGATTTAATTGAATTCTATGCAGATGACATGCTTTATTACGCGGCAAGTAATAATCAGGGTTACGATGGAACATTAAGTATTGCTACTATCCCAGAAAAATTTGCTATCGATGCACTTGGTGAGGAATTAGATGAAACGGATGGCGTATTAAATGAATTAGCTGATGCAAAAGGAAAACCGTTCGCTTTATTATTTGAGTTTGATGGTGACGTGAACGCAACTCGACATGTTATGTATAACTGTTCAGCAAGTCGTCCAACACTTGCATCCAAAACAAAAACAAGTTCGGCTGAACCAAATACAAATGAACTGAAGTTTGTTTCTAGCCCAATTGTTTTAGTACCTGGTGGAAGACCAATGGTTAAAACGAAAACGACTGCTAAAACAACACAAGCAATTTATAACGACTGGTACAAAAAAGTATATGTAAAAACACCAGCAGCACCAAAAGGAGCGTAATAGTAAATGGAAAAGACAATTACAATAGATGGAAAACAAGTCCGATTAAAAAGTACAGCAGCTACTGTTAAACGATATAAAGCGCAATTCAGACGTGATTTATTTGCTGATATGTTTAAGTTAGGGATTTTGTCTCCTTCAAATCCTCAAGAGGGTTCACTAGCCACTATTGATTTAGCAAATGCAGATTTAAGTAAGCTAGATTTTGAAGTTGTATATGATTTAGTTTGGTTATATGCGAAAACAGCAAATCCAGAAATTGATGATCCAATTACATGGTTAGACGGTTTTGATGAATTCCCTATCTCAGAGATTATTCCAGAAATTATGGATATGATTCAAAGTACGATGGGTGCAAAAAAAAAATAAAGAAAAGTAATGGAGAGCAAGGGACGTTCAGTGATGAAGAATTAACCACTGATACGTTCCTTGCTCTTTGTTATAAAGCGAAATTAACGCATTGGGATTTGGAAGTCATGACAATTGGAGATTGTTTTGATTATATTGCTGAATTTGCTGAAATGGAGAATCCAGACAAAGAAAAAGTCAGAAAAGCAAACCAAAAAGACTTTGATTCATTCTAAGAAAGGGGTGAAAGAATGGCTGGAGGAAAAATCAAAGGGATTACGATTGAAATTGGTGGGAATACGCAGCCGTTACAAAACGCTTTAAAAGATGTAAATAAACAGAGTGATAGCTTAGCGACCGAACTAAAAGAGGTAGAGCGCCTTTTAAAATTTAATCCTGGTAATGTGGAAGCATTAGCCCAAAAACAAAAGTTGCTTACACAACAAATTGAAAACACTACACAAAAGCTCGATAAATTAAAAGAAGCGGAGCAGCAGGTTCAAGCGCAATTCCAAAACGGAAAGATATCGGAAGAACAATATCGTGCGTTTAGACGTGAAATTGAATTTACACAAGGGTCACTGGATGGTTTGAAAAATAAGCTTGGTAATATGAAAGCTGAACAAGAAAATGTGGCAAGTTCAACAAGACAATTAGAAACGTTGTTTAGCGCTACAGGCAAAAGCGTTGATGATTTTGCAGGCGCATTAGGTAATCGTCTTGTAAATGCAATTCGAAACGGTACAGCAACAAGTAAGCAATTAGAACAAGCAATTGGGATTATTGGACGCGAAGCATTAGGAACAGAAGCTGATATTGAAAAGTTACAACGTGCGCTACGATCTGTGGATGCGGGGAATTCAATTCAGCAAGTACGAAATGAGTTGAGAGATTTACAACAAGAAGCTGGGAGAACTGAGAAAAAGTTTGAAGGATTAAAAATAGGATTAGAAAATGTCATTGGTGGTATGGCAGTTGGTGGCGGTATTGCTAGTGCAGTTGAAAAAGCAATGGATATGTCAAAATTGAAAACTAAGATTGATATCACTTTTGATGTTCCAGAGTCTTCGAAAAAATCAGTGGAAGAAGCGATTAGGGGCGTTAGTACTTATGGTATTGACGCTGAAGAAGCATTAGAAGGTGTTCGCAGACAATGGGCATTAAATAAGAATGCTTCTGATGAAACAAATGCCGCTGTGGCTAAAGGGGCAGCGACTATTGCAGCATCCTATGCCGGAATTGATTTTAATGAACTTATACAAGAAACCAATGAGATTGGTGCAACGTTAGGTATTACGAACGAGGAAGCATTGGGGCTAGTTAATACATTATTAAAAACAGGATTTCCACCTGAACAATTAGATATTATCGCAGAATATGGGGATCAGATGGTTCAAGCTGGATTTTCGGCTAAAGAAGTCCAAGGAATCATGTCAGCAGGAGTAGATACTAAAAGTTGGAATATCGATAACCTATTGGATGGTGTGAAAGAAGGACGTATCAAAATGGCCGAATTTGGTGCGGGTGTAGATAAATCTATGCAAGAGGTTTTAGATAAAACAAAAATTTCAGCGGATCAGTTTGAAAAATGGGGTCAGGCAATTGCTGGCGGTGGTGAAAATGGACAAAAAGCTATGCTTGAAGCAACCAAGGCTTTAGCTGGTGTTGAAAATGCAACAGACAGAAATGCACTTGGCACGAAGATGTTCGGTACTCTTTGGGAAGACCAAGGAAAGAAAATCATCGACACGATTTTGAAAGCAGAAGGTAAACAAGTCGATTTAAAAAAGGGAGTAGAGGATTTACAGGGTGCTACTTCTAAAATAGATGCATCTCCAGCAGTTAAATTTCAACAAGCAATGCAAGATTTACAAGTTGCTCTTCAGCCTGTTCTTGCAGTTATAGCAGATCTTGTCTCTAAATTCGCTGAATGGATTTCTAATAATCCTGAATTAGCAGCTACTTTGGCAGCTATCGCAGTTGCTATTGGTGTAATTGCAGGAGCATTCATGGCTTTAGCACCAATAGTTGCTGTTATAACAAGTATAGGATGGGCGATGACAGGGTTGGTTGCTATTATTCCGATAATAGTAGCACTTGTTGTTGCTCTAGGTGTTGCAATTTATAAAAATTGGGATGATATCAAACAATGGACCATTGATGCTTGGAATGCAATTGGAGAATTTTTAGTAGGCATATGGGATGGGATTGTACAATGGGCCAGCGAAACGTGGAATAGCATTAGTGAATCAACATCGGAAGTTTGGAATTCGATTAAAGAATACTTAATAGAGTTATGGAATGGGATAGTTGAGTCTTTATCTGAAATATGGAATTCTATTGTTGAAACGACTACAGAAATATGGAATTCTATTGTGGAATATTTGACTGGAATTTGGGATGGAGTAGTTGAAACATTATCAGAAGTTTGGAATGGCATCAGTCAAACTACTTCTGAAGTGTGGACAGCGATTAGTGAGTTTTTCATTAATACTTGGAATGGACTAGTTGCCTTTCTAACTCCTATTTTACAAGGAATTGCTGATTTCTTCTCTATGATTTGGAACGGTATTTCCACAGTGATTCAAACTGTATGGAGTTTTATTACACAATACTTACAAGCAATTTGGACCGCTATTTTATATTTCGCCACTCCGATTTTTGAGTCTATACGAGAGTTTTTAGCTTCGGTATGGGAATCTATTAAAGAAAAAGCTACAGCGGTGTGGGATGCACTTACAAGTTTCTTAACGACTTGTTGGAATGGAATCGTTTCAATTGCGACAACTGTATTTGATTGGATTAAAAATACAGTTACCACCGTTTGGGATACAATCAGTTCAGCAACAATGTCTGTATGGAATGCCGTTAAGAATTTCTTACAATCATGCTGGAACGGGTTAGTAGCTTTTGTAACGCCAATATTCACCTCAATAAAAGATTGGATTGTGAATACATGGAATACGATTAGTTCCACAACAAGTGCAGTATGGAATACGATTAAAGGCTATCTATCTAGCTTATGGAACGCAATTGTTTCCACAGCGAGTTCTGTATTTAATAACATCAAAGAAGTTATTTCAACTGTATGGAATATGATTAGTAGTACAAGCAGTAGCATTTGGAATGGTATTAAATCAACTCTCTCAAACATCTGGGAAGGTATCAAGTCAACAGCATCTTCTGTCTGGAATGGATTAAAAGAAGCCATTATGACGCCTGTTCGTTGGGTAACAGATGCGGTTAGTGGAGCATTTGAAGGCATGAAATCAGCAGTATTAGGTGTATGGGATGGTATTAAAAGCGGTATTCGTACAGCTATCAATGGAATTATTCGTATCATAAATAAATTTATAGATGGCTTTAATACACCAGCAGAATTATTAAACAATATACCAGGAGTTAGCGCGCCAACTATTCCACATGTACCGATGCTTGCTAAAGGTGGAAAGCCTGTGGGAGATGGCTCATTTATTACTGGAGAAAAAGGACCGGAACTGTTTACTAAAAGAGGGAATTCTATCACAGTTACACCGTTATCTTCAAAAGAAAGATCCCTCGGTATCACTGGAACTATGAATCAACTAATGAGTGATATGAGCCGGATGATGGCTAGTTCAATGAGTCAATTATCAGGGTTAAAGAGTGTTATGAGTGGTGTGTATGGAAATATGTCAAATAGTAGACAAGCTATGGCAGCTGGTGTTGCGAATCCAGTGATTCATTCTTCTTCAGGATCATCTGGCGGTGGAGTCATTCCAATGCTTGGTGGAGATTTAGTTATTGAAGTACCTGTTAATTTAGAAGGAAGAGACGTGGCACGCGGTACTTATCGCTATACAACCGAGTATCAAGAAAGAGAAGTAAAAAGAAACTCAGACTTTTAAGTTTGGGTTTCTTTTATTTTATAAAGAAACGGGGTGACAGTATGAGCTCTTTTACATTTAACAATATACGTAAGGATTTTATTCAAATAGAAAAGGGATGGAAAAAACCAGCGTGGGCGCCGTTAAAACGGAAATTTCTAAGTGTTCCAGGTTATCCAGGTGCAAGATTATTAACGACAGAAACTGAAATGCGAGTTTTACCTGTTCCGGTGGGAATTATTGTTCCTGATGGATCTGACTTAGAAACATTAAAAGAAGAAATAGCAGGGTGGTTAATTACAGAAAAACCTGTTGAATTAGTCTTTGATGTAGCACCCGATAGGACATACCTGGCGGTTATTGATGAAGATTTTGATCCTGAGGATTTTGTTACTTTAGGTAAAGGTACTTTGAATTTCGTTTGTCCCATGCCATATAAGTTAGGACCTACTAAAACAGTAGAATTTGAAATGGATGGGCGTGGGCTAGTGGCGAATATTCAAAACAAAGGTAGTGTAGAATCTAATCCAATTATAGAAGTTGACGTGACGAATCCTTCCACATTTCTTGATGTATGGAATGGAGACAATTATTTTCGTATCGGATGGCCGGTTAGCGTAAATCAGATACCTGTCGAAAGAAATCAGCGGGTAATGTGGGATGAAATGTCTACAACTGTAGGCTGGACGGATGTTCCGAATGCAGAAGATATGGTTGGGGGCGGGGCTTTTAAAGTAGATGCAGGTTCACGTTTAGTTCCAGTTTATTTAGGTGAAACAAACATAAAGGGTTGGCATGGTTGCATAGCCAAAAAGAACATCCCACAAGGACCATTACAGGATTTTATTATGCAGGCGTATGTTGGGATAAGAAGCTCGCATCCCGATCAAATGGGGCGTGTCGAAATAGGTTTATTGGATGAAAACAGCGACTATGTAGCTCGTATTTCTATGAATGATGTTCATTGGCAAGCAGAACAGAATACAGGGTTCGCTAAGCTTGGTAACAAAAAGAAACCAAACAGCGAGCGAGTGCTTATAAATGAACCTGGAGATCATCCTACTACATGGAATCAATATCGTGGTCGATTATGGTTAGCGCGTACCGGCAATAGGTGGGAAGCTTATATTTCTAAGTTTTTATGGAATACCGAAAAGGATGATTCAGAGCGCTTTGTCGTGTGGGAAGATGAAAACAATATGAATATGGACAAAGTGGCACAAGTTCAAATAAGCATCAGTCAATTTTCGGATAACATGTTTTGTACAGACATGAGCATCGATGACTTAAAAATTTGGAAAGTCAATATGAATACCCAAGATAATCCGCCTTATATTTTTGATATTGGTGATAAAGTAGTTATTGATACCGAGCGAAGCCTTGTATCAATCAATGGTAAAAAAGCTATAAACTTAAAAGATATATTCAGCGATTATCCCGTTATTCAAAAAGGAAAGAACAAACTTGAGATTATGCCTTCTGATGTAGGAATAGCCAAAATAACGTATAGGGAGCGATTTAGATGAGAACACCAAGCGGAACATTACATGTTGTTGATTTTAAAACGAATCAAATCGTTTCTAATATACAAACAAAAGATTATTGGGATGATAAACGACATTGGGAAATTAAGAACAACATAGATACATTAGAATTTAAAGTGTTTGATAATACGGAACATGCAGCTACACTCATGCAGCAAAATTTGGTATTAAAAGAAGTACGTGACGGGCGTATCGTTCCGTATGTTATTACTGAAACCGAAAAGGATTCTAATGATAGATCAGTCATTGCTTATGCATCTGGTGAATGGATTCAACTTGCGAAAGCTGGCATTATTACTCCACAGAAGGTGGAAGGTAAAACAGTAAATGAGTTTATTGATATGGCTCTTGTAGGTACGAAGTGGAAAAGAGGAAGAACAGAATACGCTGGTTTCCACACAATGACAATTGATGAATTTATAAGTCCGTTGAAATTACTAAAAGATATTGCTTCTCTATTTGAATTAGAAATCCAATATCGTGCTGAAGTAGTTGGTTCTCAAATTGTCAGTCGCTATGTGGACATGGTAAAGAAACGCGGTCAAGAAACAGGGAAAGAAGTAACACTTGGCAAAGATTTAGTGGGAATTAAACGTGTTGAGAACTCACAAAACATTTGTACAGCATTACTTGGTTTCTCCAAAAAAGAAGGAGAAGGGTTTATTACAATCACCGACATAAATGACGGTATTCCTTATCTTGTGGACAGTGATGCTTTCCAACGATGGAACGAACGTGGTCAACATAAATTTGGCTTTTATACACCAGAAACAGAAGGCGATATAACACCGAAACGTTTAATGACTCTTATGAAGACAGAATTAGCCAAACGGATAAATTCCTCTATTTCTTACGATGTTCAAGCGCAAAGTATAGGTCGTGTATTCGGACTAGCTCACGAGCTGATTAATGAAGGAGATACAATTCGAATTAAAGATACTGGATTTACTCCTAAACTTTATTTAGAAGCTCGTGCAATTGCTGGCGATGAATCATTTACAGACCCTTCACAAGATAAATATGTGTTTGGTGACTATCGTGAAATTACCGATCCAAACGAAGAAATGCGAAAACTATACAATAGAGTACTTGCTTCTTTAGGTAATAAAGCCAATAAAGAATTATTAGAACAACTAGAAAAATTAGCAGAAGAAGCAAAAGGGACAGCCGAACAAGCTCAAAGAGAATCTGAATCCGCTAAGAAACTTGCTGAAAAGGTCCAGGAAAATCTAAAAAATAATACGGTAAATATTATTGAAGCTAAAAATCCACCGACCGATAATCTTATAGTAGGTAAAACATTATGGCGAGATATTAGCAATGGTAAACCTGGTATTTTAAAAGTGTGGAACGGTAAAGATTGGGAGCTCCTTATTCCTGATGTGGAAGCAATTAAGAAAGATACGTTGGAGCAGGTGACAAAAGAGATTAATGCTAGTGCAGAAAAGCTAGATGCTAGGGTTAAAGAAGCTGAAACGAAAGCGGACAATCTACAAAAAGACTTCGATGCTGTTAAAGGGGAACAAGAAAGAGTCAGTCAGGTAACTAAGACGCTTGAAGAAAGTGACAAGGGAACAAAAGAGACAATCAAAAGTTTACAAGGTACTCAAGAAAGCATGAGCCGAACGATTGTTGAAACTTCAAAAGGTGTCGAAGGATTAAAAAATACTGTATCTGATATCAAAAAAGATCAAAGTGGGATTACCGATCGCGTAGTAAAGACAGAACAAAATATTAACGGTATATCCAGTTCAATTGAGCAAATCAACAAAACGTCATCGCAAACAATCCAAAAGTTAAATCAAGTGGAACAAGATGCAAATGGAACAAAGCAAACCATCGAAAGAATCGAAAAGAATGTAAATAACCTTGATGGTGATGTTATCAACCTTGTAAGAGGAACTAAGACGTTAACAACTAACGAAGAGTTATCTTTAAAAGGTGGGCGCCTATCTGTTATCAAAGACACGTACAATGGAAATGCTATCGCGCAAACAGATACAGAATGGCAAGGTATAGCCGTTAAACCCAGTGAATTAATTAAACGAGGAAAAATAAAAATTGGTGACACAGTAACATTTTCTGTAACAGCTAGAATGATAGGTGGAGAATCTACACAAGTATTCTTTCCTAACAGTACTGGTAGAACAACAGTTAATGGAGAATGGAAAAGGGTTTCGGTAACAATTCCAGTCGGCTCTGATGCCACTGATCCAAATGTTGTATATAGATTCGAAGCTGAATCAATACCTAAAGGTACTTTATACCAACAAACTTCACCTATGCTATCGCTAACTAAAAAAGTTTATCCGTGGAGACCTGCACCTGAAGACCAGGCAGATAGTAACGAATTTATCAAAGTTACAACTGAAATTAAAACAGAAGCTGGGAAAATCTCGACAAAGTTAGAACAGGTTGAGGCTCGTACTGTAGGCGTTGAAAACTGGCTAATCCATACAGGTCCAAACGAAAAGCCGCAAACAATTGGAATGTCTGGAGGCGCACAAGTCAACAAGGCTGGTCAAGCGTTCTCTGAGGATTACATAATCGTAGAATGTACAGATCATACCGACTCTTTCTATCAATTCCATTTAGATAATGCTAAAATGGGAGACTTTGAAAAAGCGAAAGATATGACATTCAGTATCGATATGCAAAACGACGTTCCAATTGATCTAATTGTATTCCAATTTATTAATGGAGTGTGGACAGAAAACTTGTACAATAGATTCCCTGTCGCTAATTGGTCTAGGAGATCATTTACATTCAAGATTGATGCACGAGCAACTGGATGGGGATTACGATTAAGATTTGAAAGAAATGAAAATTCAAAGGGTAAGAAATTTCGTTTTAAGAAAGCTAAACTAGAAAAAGGTTCTGTTCCAACAGACTTCAGCAAGTCAACATATGAGTTAGAGCAAAGTGTGAATGGAATTAAAGAAAGTATTAAAACGGTAGAAAAAACACAAACTTCTTTTGATGAACGTGTTAACACTGTAGAAAAGAATGCAGAAGGAACCACTGCAAGTGTTAAGAAATTACAGGAAACACAAACTGCGCAAGGAAAGACGATTAGTGAGGCTACTTCAAAGATAGAACAACATAGTAAAGCATTGGAATTGCAATTAAAAATGAAAGATGTTGAAGATTACGTTGGTGGAATTGGTAACCAAACGGTTTTACGCAATGTCTTGTGGAAGAACGACACGAAATATTGGCAGTTAACTTCAAACGCAGCAAGAGATACACAAGTCACTTATAAGGGGTGCAATTCACTTAGTGTTATTACTACAGGTAATGCGAGCAATTTGTATAAAGGAGCATCGCACGACTACATAAACGCTGGGCCTGGATGGAATTATGTTTTCTCTGCTTACTTTTATACAGATAACAAAGCTAGTATAGATGCCGGAGCTGCTATCGAGCTCCAATGTTACGATGTAAACAATAAAATGATTAAAAGTTACTTGCAAGAAATAACTATTTCACAAGGAACGTGGATTCGTACACATGTGGCAGGGCTATTAATCGAAGGCACAAAAAAAGTTAAAGTGCTGTTTTGGGTTCGTAAAAATGGTCGTCTATGGATGGCACAACCCATGCTACAAATTGGTGATAAACCTTCTTCGTTTATGGAGAATCCTGTTGATATTGTAGATAAAGATAAAATTATGGAAGAATTGGCCGATAAGATAGCAACTAAAGATTACGATAAAAAAGTAACCGAATTAGAAAGAAGTATTAGTGCTACTGAAAAAGGCGTTTCAATTATCTCTGGAAAACAAGAAACGTTTATAAATGAGACTTATAATGCCTATGTAAAGAAAACGGAATCTAAGTTAGAAGTGTTAGATGAAGGGATTTTAGCGCAGATTTTAAAGGACGGCATTGTCACTGCGATCAATATGTCCCCTGGGCAAATTACAATTAATGCTGCAAAACTGGATATTAATGCCGATACAATGGTGAAATGGTTAACCGCAAAGGGTATTGATACGAATCTTATCAAAGTTAATGGCGATAAAATTACCATCGATAAAAACGGCGTTACTATTAAAATGTTAGACTTCCTTTTTGAAGATGAATGGGGAACGAAAACAACCGTTATGCCAAAACGAAATTTAATAGCCGATCATGATTTTTCTAGTGTTCCAAAATTGAACATAGGTAACCCCAATTATCAGGGGTTTGGTGCTGGATATGGTCTACCTTGGAAAGTACAAGGAAATGGTGTAGTGATAGAAAATAACACTTTTATATTTAACTATGAACAAATGGTAAATGCAGTCCGTGTCGACACGTATAATTATCCAGAAACAAAGGTTCAAAACGGGATTCATCCAGGGAACTCTTATACATTGTCAGCACATTATAGAACTGCACAGATTAACGGTGTGCGTACAACTGCAAAACCACGATTGCAGGTATGCTTTGTTACGCCATTGGATGAAGTGAGTTATAAAATTTGGCACGAAATATATAAAGATTTTCCAGAGCCATCTACATTTTATGGTGAAATTAGAAGGTATAATTTTACGTTTACCGTTCCTAACAATTACAATCCACAAGAACATATGATTGTAATTAAAGTTACAGCTGCAAATGCGCAAGTTTCTGCGGGTAGAGCTGTTTGTGTTTCAGGGATAACATTGGTTAGTGGTAACTATGCTTGCATGTATAATTGGGATCGTGCGGCATCAGAAAGGGCCGATGGTCTTCAACCGTTTAATAGAATTGCTATAGGCAGCGTAAATAACAACATAGGTCCAGCTGCTCATGGGCAGACCTTTGATATAAGTACTGAAAAGGATGTATTCGTAAATCAACCTATTCTAACGCAGGGAATAAATTTAGGGCGTAATAAAATGGGCCAAGCTGGATCCATTCGTTTCTTTGATGGTGGTCAAGGCTATGGGTTTTATTTTATGGGAATGGGAGGACAATGGTACAAGCTACCTAACGTTTAGGAGGAAAATATATGGATGATTACAAAGATTTACAAGGTTATCCCTTGCAAGCGGGGCAAGGTGCTCCGTTTGCTGGTAGGTTAGTAGATTCAGAAAGAAACGAAAACGGAGTATTTGTGCGAATTCCTTTTGATATGCTAAACAATGCCGGTTTATATGGTGCTAATAAAGTAGAGGTGTGGGGGGAAACGGATGGCACGATATATTTCCGTATTGCAACAAGATGCGAAATATGTAAACGTGGCGCGCGTTTGTATGAATTAGAAACGAATTTTGGGAAAAAGAAACTTTGTTTAGAGTGTTATACATCACTTACAGGGAATGATCCATCTCAAGAACCGCCAACACCAACTAATGAAAATAACACACAAACAGAGCAGGAGCAGCAATAGCTGGTCTTTTTTATTTTGAAAAGGAGGAAAGAATGTGGATCGTATTGATGTACTATTAAAAACTTTTATTGCCACTTTTGGTGGCTTCTGTGGGTATTTTTTGGGAGGATGGGATGCAACATTGAAAATCTTATTGACGATGGCAGTTATTGATTATTTAACTGGCATGATTGCAGCAGGATATAACGGAGAATTAAAAAGTAAAGTTGGTTTCAAAGGCATCGCCAAAAAGGTGGTGCTTTTTCTTTTGGTCGGAGCGGCCGCTCAACTAGATTCAGCACTGGGAAGTAACAGCGCAATTCGTGAAGCGACTATTTTCTTCTTCATGGGTAATGAGTTACTTTCACTTTTAGAAAACGCTGGTCGTATGGGAATCCCCTTACCTTCAGCATTAACAAATGCAGTTGAAGTTTTGGGTGGAAAACAAAAACAAGAAGAGAAAAAGGGAGATGTTCAATAATGGAAATTAGAAAAAAATTAGTTGACCCAAGTAAATATGGTACAAAGTGTCCGTATACAATGAATCCAGAATTCATTACAGTCCACAATACGTACAACGACGCTACAGCAGAAAATGAAGTATCTTATATGATTCGCAATGATAATCAAGTATCGTTTCATATCGCGGTAGATGATAAGGAGGCTGTACAAGGAATTCCTTTAGAGCGTAACGCCTGGCATACTGGCGACGGTAACGGGAATGGTAATCGTAAATCTATTGGGGTTGAAATTTGCTACTCTTTAAGCGGTGGAGATAGATATTATAAAGCGGAAGACAATGCAGCTATCGTTGTAGCTCAACTAATGAAACAGTACAATATTCCAATTCATAAAGTTCGTACACACCAATCATGGAGTGGGAAGTACTGTCCTCATCGTATGTTGGCAGAGGGGCGTTGGAATAACTTTATTGAAAGGGTTCAACATGCATATAATGGAGGTAGTAGTCTAATTAACTTAACGCCTACTCCATCTTTCAGTGGTGAAACAGGTATTGCATATATTGGAGGAAATAGCGTTAATCTTCGTAAAGGTCCAGGCACTGGATACGGGATTATTCGTCAATTAGGTAAAGGAGAATCTTACCAAGTATGGGGTGAGTCAAACGGTTGGTTAAACCTTGGTGGCGATCAATGGATTTATAATGATCCATCATACATTCGTTATACAGGAGGAAAAGTACCAGCATCTTCTAAACCTTTAAATGATGGCGTTGGTGTAGTGACTATTACAACTGATGTATTACGTGTTCGTAAAGGTCCAGGAACTAACTATGGCATCGTGAAAAATGTGTATCAAGGTGAAAAATATCAAACGTGGGGATATAGAGACGGTTGGTATAATGTTGGAGGCGACCAATGGGTTTCTGGTGAATATGTGAAGTTTGAAAAATAAAACATATTACTGTACAAAAGAATAGTTTTATCAAAAAATAAATATCAATTAATTTTTTAATGCTAGTACTCATATATTGACTGTTGTATTGGTAACGGGTAATCTAAAAATACACCATTTCTTATTTCATATTTATGGTAAGTATCCGTAAATTAACCTGAAAAATCCCTTTTTGCAATTATATGCAGAAGGGGATTTTTATTTTTATGAAATTTAAAATTTACTTTTAGATAATGCCTTTAATATCGGATTTATAACTCTACTTATTAAACGGAATCCCCTAAATATAGACGGAATAACCTTCAATGATTGTCCCCCCTTAAATTAATTAGATTATACCCTTTTAAAGATATTTCTGTAAATAATACATACCCACCCGAATGTATATAATATTCAGTTAATTATTTAGAAAATAGAAACGGAAATATGTTAATCCTTTTTTGTAATTTTCTGTTATCATTAAATAAAGATATATAAAGGAGGAGGGATTTTATGTTTACTTCTACTAGGAGCGAGAAGATTACACAACTATTGAATGAGTGGTATACAGAAATCAGATCAAGAAACATTGATAATGCACACCGCATGAAAGAACAGATTGATAGCATGATTCAACAGTTAAAAAATGAAGAAAAGGAATCATTACAAGATCAAAAATTACTACTTTACTATTCCCTATTAGATTTTAGGTACAATTATTTGATAGATAATTTAGGTGTATCTAAAGATAGTTTTGATACAATTGAATCATTTGATATGCCTACTGATAACTTCCTAACATATTATTATCATTTCTTTAAAGCAATTCATGCTGATGCAATCGGAAATCATATTTTGGCAAAAGATCATTATTATAAAGCAGAATCTTTACTTCAATATATCCCTGACGAACTAGAAAAAGCTGAATTCTACTATAAATTAGGGTATTCCTACTATGACAACCAACAATCTCTTCAAGCTATCAAAGAAGTAACGAAAGCAAAAGATATGTTTTTAAAACATGAAGGTTATGAAGCGAACGTGGCATTTTGTGATAATATGCTAGGGTTATCTTGTATAAATCTAAAAGAATGGTCGCTAGCTGAAGAACACTTTGCAGCTGCAATGGATCGCTTCCAAAAAATCGGGGAAGAGAAATTTATTATTATGGCTCGACATAATTTAGGGTGGATGTATTCTAATCAAAATCTATCTACGTTAGCTCTTCGTTATCTTTCGGAAGTTGTTGAAAAATCGCCAAATCATTATAAGGCTATATATGTCAAAGCAAAAGAACATTACAAATTAAAAGAATACGAAAGCGCTACTGAGCTTATTGAAAAAGGGTATGCAATTTGTAATGATTTACAAATTGAGGGATACCAACATCATTTCGCAATTTTAAAAGCGTTGAATGACAATGCTTCTGCCGAAGAATTAGAAGAGATTGTTCTTAAAGGAATTTCTTATTTTAAAAGAGAAGAATTATATGAGTACCTTCAGGAATATGAGGAAAAGCTAGCAATCAAGTTCTATGAAGAAAATCAACATACTAAAGCAAGTCAATATTTTTATGCAAGCTCACAATCAAGACAAAAATCTTTTGATAAGGGGGCGTTAAAATGAAGAAAATAACGATTAGGGTACTAGGGATTATGGCAGCGTTTATGCTAGTAATTGGTATATACAGTCCTACCGAGAAAGATCACAGTCATGTTCATACATTAATGGAACATGGCGATGGTGGTGGTTGATTTTATATTTCTCAATAAACACCACAACTAAATATGATAAAATAACAATGGAACAGATTTTCCTGATACATTTTTCAAGTCAGATGATGTTATTAAAATTAAAGTGGTTTTCAAGTCGAAGAAGGGCACTCATTACGAGTGCCTTTTCTTTTTAGTAATTTATTCATCTTCTTCGTCTTCAAAAGCACGTAAGCTATTAAGCAATTCTGTAAAAGAGGAGCAAACAGGGTAAATTGCTTCTTCCATCTCTTCTTCCTCGTGGTCCCAAAATACAACGGTTGGAGCTTCGGGATTATTTCGGTAATCAAAGCATAGAAGGTTACCAAACGGGTCTCTAGCAAAAGGGTATACTTTATCAACTAATCTATCTTTTATACCTTCATAGTTTTGGACAATCGAATATTTATCTTCTATATGAAGAGGTAACTACTCAGCCACCTTTCGGTGTCTTTTTTAAATTTTACTAGTTTCATATGCCTCCCATTTGTAAATACTGAGTATATCAAACAGGGGAGGTGAATCTTATGGTCGATCGAAAAATTATTTTAGATACATATAAAAAAGGACCTGAAGCTGTTATTTCTTTATTTGAAGAAACATTTTCTAAGTTAGAAAAACGTATACAAGAACTAGAAAATGCTTCAAAAAAAAACTCCAAAAATAGTCATAAGCCACCTTCTACAGATGGTTTGGGTAAGCCCGTTACAAAAAGTTTGCGCAAACCGTCTCATCGTCAAACGGGTGGCCAGTTGGGCCACAAGGGACATACTCTTGGTTTGACAGCGACTCCAGATCATACGATTACACATTCTCCTACATATTGTACTTGTTGTCATACTTCCTTGAACCACGAGCCTGTAAAAGGGTATCGCATTCGCCAAGTGTATGACTTACCACCTATTCAGATCGAAGTGACAGAACATAAAGTAGAACAGAAAGAATGCCCACATTGCCATTCTATCCAAGAAGCCCAATTTCCTTCGACAGTATCTCGTCCTGTTCAATATGGTCCAAATATAAAAAGACTGATTCCCTATTTAACGCATTATCAATGCATTTCTTTGAAGCGAACAAAAGAATTCTTTCAGGATTGTTTTGGACATTCTATAAGCGAAGGAACCCTGGTAAATCATACACAGGCTTTCGCTTCTCAATTGCAGCCATTCATAAAAGAAGTAAAGGAAAAGATTCTGCAGTCTCCTGTTGTCCATTTTGATGAAACTGGTATGCGTGTAGAAAACAAAACACAATGGTTACATACTGCCAGTACACCGGAGGTGACATTGCAACATATTCATCAAAAACGTGGAAAAGAAGCAATGGATGCTGGAGAAATCTTGCCATCTTTTTCTGGAATTGCGATGCATGATGGTTGGAAATCGTATGATGCGTATACAGATTGTCGTCACGTTTTATGTAATGCCCATCTCTTACGAGATTTACAAGGAATTATAGATAGTACTGGAGAACAATGGGCACAACAGATGCAGAAATTTCTAACGCAAGCGTTGACGATGAAAAAGCAATCCGAAGGTACCATGCCAAAAGCGACGCAAAAGAATCTGTTTATTATGTATCAATCCATATTGAAAGAACAACAGATTCTTTCCACGAAACAAAAGAAGAAAGGAAAGCAGACGCCTTCTCAAAATTTATGGAATCGCTTCGTCAAGTATTCTGACAGAATTCTAGCGTTTTTAGAACATCCAGCCATTCCATTTGATAACAATCAAGCAGAACGGGATATTCGGATGACGAAAGTAAAACAGAAAGTGTCTGGGACTTTCCGAAGTAAGAAAGGCGCAGAATCTTTTTGTCAGATACGAAGCTTTATGAGTACCATGAAAAAACAAAAACAATCGGTCTTACAAGCGATAAACCAAGTCATAGAAACTAGAACGGTTCCTTGGAATAACACGACTTCATAAGAGAATTTCTCTATTTGGCATAGATTCTTTCTCTGATTGGAGTATTTTCTTTTCATGTTTTCGAATCGGAAACATGTATTTGGCCTGTTTTTTTATTTGAAGAAGCTGAGTAGTTACATGAAGAGTTAAGAGGTCACTGAATACATTTTCATCTTGTTCTGGTACATCAAATACTTTTGGGTTAGGGTATCCCCCGTCATATTTCTTCACGCACGCAACAAAATCGTTGGGTAATTTAATATTAAAATATTGTTCTACCTTTTGGATTTCTTCGTCTGTAACTGGTGTTTTACTCATAAAGGACCATGTAATATTGTTCATTTTTGCCACTCCTTATTTATCGCTATCTTTTCCCAAAATTCTATACCCACCTGTATGGCCAGTATCGTGATGTATCTGATAATCTACAAGTTGCATTCTACCAGTATCTTGATGGTGATGCCACGTGTAATGCTTTGGTGTTTCACCTTGTTTAAACATTTGAATTTCTTCTTTCGTAAATTTTGAAGCTAAATCAGGGTCTTTTATTATTTGTTCGTATAATGCTTTACTACATTTTCTAAAATGTGTTGGTCTAGATTTTTTGAAGTCTGCCTCTTTGAGGATTACCTCACCCTTAGATTTAAAAATAGGGAACCCATCTGCATCATACGGAATACCTGTAACAGGATGTTTGTC
Organism: Bacillus sp. FSL K6-2944; assembly: GCF_038005385.1. NCBI lineage: Bacteria > Bacillati > Bacillota > Bacilli > Caryophanales > Bacillaceae > Bacillus > Bacillus sp. FSL K6-2944. The sequence continues at coordinate 549,216 of NZ_JBBOTE010000002.1, forward strand.
TCCTGCCAACTCACCTTTTCTTAATCTTATTGTCTTAGGGCCATTTGGACCTTCATAAGTATATGGAGCTGCTTTCTGCAAATACTGTTGGATACTTCCAACTCCTGCATATGAGAAAGGAGTTCCAGGTATGAATTCATAGTTATTTAATATATGCAATGCATTTCTGTATGCAGAGGAGTTTGTTAGAAGTGATCTCCCTTTTGTAAGACTTGTAACAGATGCTACTTTTCCTACTTGTCCAACCTTATCCAGACCTTTGCTACCAATAAAACCAGTGAGTAGTGAGATAATATGAAGCGACCTCCTAGATTATCAAGTCAGGGATTTTAACCCATAATAATGAATGAAAACATTATGAATGGGGTTATACCCTATGATAATAGGAGGCCACTATGGAAAATATAATCTATATTGGGATGGATGTCCACAAGGAAAGTTTTAGCTTATGTGCACTACACGGAACAACTGGGGAAATTGTAAGAGAAGCACGATGTGCTTCAAATGTATCTCTCGTAAAAAAATTCGTTGAGAAACTGAAAACAAAATATGGTGAAGATATAAAAATTAAAGCTGGATATGAGGCTGGTTGTTTAGGGTATTCACTTCATAATCTTCTTGAACAAAATGGAATTGATTGTGATATTTTAGCTCCCACAACAATGTACAGTTCATCAAAAAATAAAATGGTTAAAAATGATAAATTCGATGCCAAAATGATTGCTCTTAATTTAGCAAATGGCACCTATAAAGAAGTATATGTTCCAGAAGAAGAGGATGTTGCCGTGAAAGAGTATATCCGCATGTTAGGTGATTTTAAAACATCTTTGAAAAAAATAAAACAACAGATAAAAGCATTCCTTTTAAGGCATGGCTATGTGTATGAAGGGAAATCAAGCTGGACAATCGCTTATATGAAATGGTTAAAGAATCTTGATCTACAAGGATTATTCAAAGAAACGTTAGGCGAATACCTATTACAGTATGATGTTCTAGTCGATAAAATTGAGCGGTTCAGTCTGAGATTAGAAGAATTATCTCATCGTGAAAGGTACGAAGAACCAATCGCAAATTTAAGATGCTTAAAAGGTATAGATACAACATCGGCAATGACTGTTCATGTGGAAATTGCAGACTTCACTCGTTTTCCCACGGCTAAAGCATTTATGGCTTATGTAGGATTGACACCAAGCGAAAGCTCAAGTGGAGAAAAAATCAGTCGACGTTCGATTACAAAACAAGGAAATTCGACCGTTAGGTCTACTCTTGTAGAATGTGCAAATGCGTTGGTAAAAGGAACAATCGGATTAAAATCGAAGCGAGTGAAAGCAAGACAAAAAGGGCAACGAAGCGAAGTGATTGCTTATGCGGATCAGGCTGTAGAAAGGTTACAAAGAAAATATTATCGCATGATATATCAAGGGAAACCTAGAAATGTTGCCGTTACAGCTATCGCAAGAGAACTGGGGTGTTTTATATGGGGATTAGAAACAGGTAAAATTCACCGAAAATAAAGAGGGAAGGATATGAAGTTGATTGATTCATTCATAGTTAGAAACCAAAGGTATCAATTGATGGCATAGATGAGCTTCAGAGATAGTGAATTACAGGTCTGGCTATCTATGACTCACCTCTTCTGGCATGGCTGAAATTCTGATAAACAAGCTATTTATTAGAATTTGAAAAGGTGTGATCCACGCAGTGAGATTATAAGAGCCTAACGACGAACCATTAACCTGAGGTAACCAATCCACGAATAACAGAGTGGTTAACTGTCGATAGATCTTATTTCTGAAGCTTTTGTATGCCATCAAGAAAAATATTATGGGTGAAAAACTATTGACAAAGGTCACTTCATAACAGGTGAGAGTATGGCTGTCATTACAAAAATAGAAGTACAAAAACGATCGAAAGAACGATTTAATATTTATATTGATAAAGGTCAAGGCGAAGAGTACGGATTTAGTGTGGATCAAGTAATCTTAATAAAACATGGATTACAAAAGGGCTTAGAAATTGATGAAATCGAGTTAGGGAATATTTTGTACAATGAAGAAGTACAAAAAGCATATTTACAAGCAATCTCCTATTTATCCTATCAAATGAGAACAAAACAAGAAATAGAAGATTTTTTACGAAAAAAAGAAGTGGGACAGGCCATCATCTCTGAAGTCGTTTCGAAATTATTACATGACCGATATATTAATGATAAAGAGTATGCTGTTTTATATACGCGAACGCAAAGTAATGTGAATCGAAAAGGTCCAACTGTTATTAAAAGAGAGTTATTAAATAAAGGTGTTCAGGATTTAATTATTACACATAGTTTACAAGAATATCCGAAGGAAAAGCAAATTGAGAATGCCTTGTTTCTCATAGAGAAGAAGAAAAAATCTTATCAAAAACATTCTTTTTTACAAATGAAACTAAAGTTAGATGAGATGCTTGTTCGAAAAGGATATTCTAGAGAAGTAATTCAAATTTGTTTGGAAGAATTGAAAGACGAAAAAGATGACGAAAAGCAACAAGAAGCGTTACACTATCATGGGAATAAATATTATGAGAAATATAAGAAGCATGATGGATGGACATTTGAAAACAAGATGAAACAAGCGTTATATCGAAAAGGATTCTCTATTGATGAAATCGAGATATTTTTGCAAATGAAACGCGAAGAGGAATGAGGAGAATAAGATGAATATGCCAAAACGCTACAGTGAAATGACACCGCATGAGCTAAGGGAAGAAATTGGCGCTTTGAAGGAGCAAGCAGTAAAAGCTGAGCAGCTTGGGATTGTCAATGAATTTGATGTATTAATGAGAAAAATGGCAATGGCTCGTGCTTATATGACGGATATAAACAAGTTCCATATTGGTGAAACATATGAATTAGTAGAAGAACCTGGTGTATTATTTAAAATTACGTATTTCAATGGGGTATTTGCTTGGGGATATAAGCAAAATGATAATGAAGAGATTGGCATACCAATTTCCTTATTGCAAGAAAAATAAAAACCAGAGAGCACATATCTCTCTGGTTTTCATCTTTGGTAGGCGTTAAAGGAGATAGGAGATTCTAAAATTGGCGTTTTTTACATTCATTTGCCAATATAATGAGAGACTGGGTTTGTTGCGTCTGTCCGTTAACTTGCGCTTTCGCATGTTTTGGACGAGTCCACGTATGGTTAAATAATTCAGAACGACTATCTAAGCGATCACGGTAGCTCATCTTTATCACCTCGTGTAGGAAGTTAATTTAATTTGTACTACTCTTCCTGCTGATTTGCAGCACGCATACGTTCTTGTGGGTGCGTGTTAATTGTGCCGTTAGGTCGTTTCGAAGCGAAGCGTGATTTCGCTTTCGGTTGACCGTCGATTTTGCTGTTGTTTTTTGACTCAGACCAAAATTCGGCTTGTTTACCCATTGCGAACGCCCTCCTCATTATCGGTTGATACCTTTTTAAGAAGTATCAATTATAGAATGTGCAAAATTGAAGAAACTATCCTTTAGAAATGAAGGGATAAATAGGTAAAAGGAGATTATAATATGAATGATATTTATGAAACATTAACGAAAGAATTATTAGACAAGAATGACAAGCTTTCTTACGCACAAGCTCGTGCGTGGGTTGAGTTACTATGGGAAGATTTTCAAACAACTTATGCAAAATCAGGTCGTTATCAAGGCGATGAAATGACGGAACAAGTGGTACGATCATGGATTAATAATCATGGTGTACGCCTTCATGAAATGCGGACAAATAATCCGAAGTATAGTCATTTAATTAATCAAGAAGATCATTTGAAACATTAAAAAAAGCGACTTAAGTCGCTTTTTTTAATGTGGAAGTAATTCCAGTTTTTTTCGAAGCTTTTCTTCACTAAAGATCCATCCTGTATAGGAATTAATAATATTTAAATTGTGGTCGAGCTGAACGATTGCAACAAATGGATAATAATCTTTACTTCGATATCGTAAATCAATGAATCGTACTTCATAATAATGGTCATGATCAAAAATATCCCAGCGATATACAGGAGAGAAAGATAGGAAGGCTGAGATGTTTTCATCTTGTTTAGCTGCTCGCATAATATTGTTGTCTGGGAACGGTACCCGATCGAACTTGTCATATATCATGATGTTACCACGGTGCCATCTCGCAACGTAGTAATAATCAGCCGTAACGACTGCTAAATGGTAATGATAAAATCGGTAAGAAGGAGAAATGATAATCTTTTCGACATTTTTGAAACGTTTGTGTACAACGCTTCTTATATTTCTGTGCATCATAATCCGTCCGATATAGTAAACAATCATTAATATATATGCCGCTAAAGCTGTATATCCCTTATGAGAACCGACGAGCATGCAAGCAATTGCAAGTATATGGATAAAGAAAATTACGGTATCGAATGTATTAATTATGCCAAGTGCGACCCATTTTTTTGTGAAAGGTCGTAATGCTTGTGTACCATAGGCGTTGAAAATATCTACAAAGACGTGAAGAAAGACGGCAATAAATGACCAAAGTAGTAGATGAAGATATGGAGCTTCTGAAAAGAAGGCGAAAGAGATGCCACTTATAAGGAATGACCAAAGAATTACCGCGGGAATAGAATGAGTAATCCCACGATGATTTCTTATATATTTAGCGTTATTACGCAATTTTAGAACTGTGTCAATGTCAGGAATGTTGGAACCAGCAATTGTAGCAAGCATAACAGCTTGGGGGCCAATATCACTTTGTGCTATGGCTGGATCTAATGTTGCTAAGCTACCTAAAGTGACACCCATAACAAGGTGAGTGGCTGTGTCCATAGAAATCCACCTCCGTTTTTTATTAATGTAACTCTTTTTATTCGATACCTCAAGTCCTTTGCCTTCTATTTCCTATGTCATCTTACTTAAATTTTTTCCTAAAATCTTTATAATAGTACTTATATGCAAAAAAATGAGGGGGATCAAGTTTGACACTTGAAATACTAAACAATTTTAATATAGAGCAGTTTCAAAATGATTTAATTGGTTGGTTTGAAGAAGAACAGCGTGACTTACCGTGGAGAAAGAATAAAGATCCATACCGTGTTTGGGTTTCTGAAATTATGTTGCAGCAAACAAGAGTAGAAGCTGTAAAACCATATTACGCAAATTTTATGGGGAAGTTTCCTACACTTGAAGCGTTAGCGAACGCAGATGATGAAGAAGTATTAAAAGCATGGGAAGGTTTAGGATATTATTCTAGAGCACGTAATTTACATGCGGCAGTAAAAGAGGTAAAAGAAGTATACGGTGGGGTTGTACCAAGTGATGTAAAGAAAATTGAAAAGTTAAAAGGAGTAGGACCATATACAAAAGGTGCTATTTTAAGTATCGCATATGGTATACCAGAGCCGGCAGTTGATGGAAATGTTATGCGTGTATTATCTCGTATTTTATCAGTATGGGATGATATTGCAAAACCAAAGACTCGAAAAGTTTTTGAAGAGATTGTGCGTGAAATTATTTCAGTAGAAAACCCATCTTATTTTAATCAAGGATTGATGGAATTAGGTGCATTGATTTGTATTCCTAAAAATCCATCGTGCTTACTTTGTCCTGTGCGTGAGCATTGCAGAGGATATGCTGAAGGTGTTCAAAAAGAATTACCAGTAAAAAGTAAAGCGAAAGCTCCTAAAATGGTACCTATTGTTGCAGGCGTACTTCAAACTGAAGACGGTCGTTACGTTATTAATAAACGTCCAAGTACAGGTTTGTTAGCTAACATGTGGGAGTTTCCTAATGCTGAACTTGGAGAAGGTATTCGCAATCAGAAGGAACAGCTTATAGATTATATGAAAGAAAAATTTGAGCTCGAGGTTTCTATTGATGAATACGCAATGAATGTACAACATACGTTTACACATCGTACTTGGGATATATTTGTATTTTACGGAAAAGTAACCGGTAATATTGTTGATACAGATACATTAAAATTTGTATCGAAAGAGGTATTTGAGCAATTACCTTTCTCAAAATCACACCGTACTATTTATGAAAATTGTGTGGAGAAAATTACAATGCAATAAATAAAAAAGTGTTCCCAATCTAGGGAACACTTTTTTAATCGTAAGAAATTTTTGTCCCATGAGTCCAACTAGCTTCACCTTCTTGTAAGCCGCCTCTTGATTCAATTTCTACTACAATTTCTTTGTAAATACTCTGCCCTTCTACATTTAAATAAGGCAGAACCTGTTGTAGTGAGTGATGAAAATAAGCTAATTCATCTTCTTTCCATTCATTTTTTGAAATCATCGTTAGTTCAGTCATATCGCGTCCTATATACATATTTCCACCTCCATTTCTTATAGTTTGAATAAGTAACAAAAGATATATGCGGAAATTATTCAAAAGAAAATTACGGATAGCTTCTAAGTGAATTGGTTACATTATTGATTGTGGAGGTGAGAAAGATGAGTAAAAAACAACAAGGTTATAACAAGGCAACTTCTGGTGCTAGCATTCAAAGTACAAATGCTAGTTATGGTACAGAATTTGCAACTGAAACAAATGTACAAGCAGTAAAACAAGCAAACGCACAATCAGAAGCAAAGAAAGCACAAGCTTCTGGTGCACAAAGTGCAAACGCTAGTTATGGTACAGAATTTGCAACTGAAACAGACGTGCATGCTGTGAAAAAACAAAATGCTAAGTCAGCTGCAAAACAATCACAATCTTCTAGCTCAAATCAGTAATGAAAGAAAAACACTTCTCTAATTCGGGAGAAGTGTTTTCTTTTTGCGTGGATCGTTGTAATGAAAAGAAAGCGAACGACATAACTTCTAATAAGTCAACAAATGTAGTCAAAGGAGAAGGAAGTTAACAATTAGAATTATGTAATTAGGAATAATAACTGATGAATAAGTCCAAAAGGGGGTAAGTAATGAACGATTTTGATAAGTTGGTAGGGGAGCAATTAGAAACGATGGATGAATTGTTAAAGTTACAAGCACATCTAGAGAAGTATCAACAAATTGAAATGAATGAAAAAGATACGTGCGATAAAAAAGAACTGCATTTTATCCGCCAGGAAATATATAGAACAGAAGTAGCGTTGAAGATGTTACATGAGAAATTTGAAGAGCAAACGAATAGTGTAATTCAATCTTTTGCAACTGAAAAAATGATTTCAAATTTAGGATAAGATATATTGTTATCTTTAGGTGAAAAGTCCTTCTTTGTATGGAAATAGAGAAGGGCTTTTTCTATTACATGTCCTCGCTTATAAATAATACAGTACAATCCTTTTATCTCCTAAGAAGCGGTGGGGGCATAGTATTCAACGATAAACCTCCTACATATTCAGTTTGAAAAATAGAGTCTTATCCCTTTAGTTTTAAAATTTCGACAAAAAAGTTATAATAGAAAAAAAGTGAATGCCGTTCAAAGGGCATTTGCAGTTGAAAGAAGGGAGCATATATGGGATTTCCCAAAGAAGGAGAAAAAGTACAAATACATAGTTATAAACATAATGGCTCCATTCATAGAATGTGGGAAGAAACAACAATTTTAAAAGGGACACAGAGTCTTGTAATCGGAGCGAATGATCGTACAGTAGTTACAGAATCGGATGGCCGAACATGGATTACTCGTGAACCAGCAATTTGCTATTTTCATGCCAACTATTGGTTTAATGTGATTGGGATGCTTAGGGAAGATGGCGTATATTATTATTGTAATTTAAGCTCACCTTTTGCGTATGATCCTGAAGCATTAAAGTATATTGATTATGATTTAGATATTAAAGTATATCCAGATATGACATATACGCTTCTAGATGAAGATGAGTATGAAAAACATAGTGAAATTATGCAGTATCCACCTGTTATTGATACAATTTTAAAACGAAATGTAGCACATTTAACACAGTGGATTCATCAAAGAAAAGGTCCATTTGCACCAGATTTCGTAGATATGTGGTATGAACGATATTTAATGTACAGAAATTAAAACAAACCTGCAGGGGGCTTCCCGGCAGGTTTGTCCTATTAGAGGGGGGATTATGTGCAAGGCATAAAAAGATATTTACAATTTGTTAAACCATATCGGTGGCTTATTGCTATTACAATTATTATCGGACTAGTTAAGTTCGGTATCCCACTTATTATGCCGTGGTTATTAAAGTATATTATCGATGATGTAATTCAAGGCGCTGGCTCACTTCAAGATAAAACATCTCAATTAATAACAGCGATTGGAATTGCTTTCTTTATTTTTGCGGTATTAAGACCACCGATTGAATATTATCGTCAATATTTCGCCCAACGTATCGCAAATACAATACTGTATGATTTGCGGAAGCATATTTTCGGTCACTTACAAAAGTTAAGTTTACGTTATTACTCCAATACAAAAACAGGGGAGATTATTTCGCGTGTCATCCATGATGTAGAACAAACGAAAGATTTTGTAATTACTGGTTTGATGAACGTCTGGTTAGATACTGCAACAATTGCTATTGCTATCATTGTTATGTTTTCTATGAATATAAAATTAACATTTGTTGCGTTATTGATTTTACCTATTTATGTAATTGCAGTGAAATATTTTTTCGGGCGTCTTCGGAAATTGACGAAAGAGCGTTCACAAGCGTTAGCGACGATGCAAGGGTATTTGCATGAACGTATTCAAGGAATGCAAGTGACACGTAGCTTTGCGTTAGAAGAGTATGAGGGGAAGCAGTTTGAAAAAAGAAATAATGAATTTTTAACGAAAGCATTAACCCATACAAGTTGGACGGCAAGAACATTTTCGGCAGTAAATACGTTAACCGATTTAGGTCCGTTACTTGTGATTGGTTTTGCAGCATATGAAGTAATTCAAGGACAGTTAACGCTAGGAACGATGGTAGCTTTTGTTGGATATATGGATAGTTTATATAGTCCGCTTCGCCGCCTTGTTAATTCATCTACAACATTAACACAATCTTTTGCATCGATGGACCGTGTGTTTGAACTGTTAGATGAAAAATACGATATTGTTAATGTGCCAAATGCGGTACAAACGAAAAAATTAAATGGAGAAATTGTATTTGACAATGTTTCTTTTCGTTATAATGTAGATGAAAAAGAGATATTACACAACTTGTCATTAACTATGCAGCCTGGAGAGAAAGTAGCGCTTGTAGGAGCAAGTGGGGGAGGAAAGTCATCTCTTGCTAGTTTGATCCCGCGTTTCTATGATGTTTCTGAAGGCACGGTTTATGTAGATGGCATAGATGTAAGAAAGTATAATATGAGAAATTTGCGTAGTCATATTGGAATTGTACTGCAAGATAATTTATTGTTTAGCGATACAATTGGAGCTAATATTTTATATGGAAATCCGAAGGCTACAGAGAAAGAGGTGATTGCAGCTGCTAAAGCTGCGCAAATTCATGATTTTATTATAGACTTACCAGATGGTTATAATACTGTCGTTGGAGAACGTGGTGTGAAGCTATCGGGCGGGCAAAGACAACGCGTGGCAATTGCACGAGTGTTTCTAAAGAATCCTTCGGTACTTATATTAGATGAAGCAACTTCAGCATTAGATTTAGAAAATGAAAGGTATATTCAAGAGGCGCTTCAGACGTTAGCTGCTGACCGGACAACGATTATAATTGCACATCGATTAGCGACGATTACGCATGTTGATACGATTATTTACATTGAAGACGGTGAGATTAAAGAGACTGGTTCTCATGAAGAGTTAATGCAAAAAAGAGGATTTTATTACAATTTATATCAACTTCAACATATAACAGAAACAGCTCCTTTAGCATAAAAGGAGCTGTTTTTTTATTCGTCTTCTTTTTTATCATCGATTTGGAGTTCTTTTTCTGGTTTATGGTATGTGTAGAAGCTATCTACAAGCAAATCTAAATGCTCTACTTCTTCACTATAGTTAATGATGGAAGAAATAAGAGGGAAGAGATGTAACCATGTTTTATATGCTTCTTCATCGTCTTTATTTTGATATTCCATAAAGATATCAATTAATTCTTGTTTACCTGTTTCAACTTCATCAAGCATTTCGACTGATTGTTGTTTTTTTGCTTTACCAATAAATTTTAATAAAACTTGTTCATGATAATGCGTTAATGAGTCAAGTTCGTTTTGGATAGATTCCTGAAATTCTTCCGGCATATAGCGCAGTTCATTTTCAGTACGGTGTAATGATTTTAACGTACTTAAAGCACGGCTTGTTGTCGCTAACATTTGTCTGAATAAAACGAGCTTACGAATTTTTGCGAACTTTACTTTTTTCGTGTAGCTTCTTTCTTCTTTATACAGCAAATAGTAATGGTTTAGTTTGATCATTTTTTCTTTCATACGATCAATATCAGTTTTTAGCGTTGTAAAATCAGAAGCCTGCCTGCTATTCATTCGAATCCATTTTACAATTTCTTCTGTATTATCAACGATACGATGATAAAGTTTTGTTTCATATTTTGGCGGCATAAATACTAAATTTACAAGTGAAGCCGCAATAATACCAATCATAATCGTCGCAAATCGAAGTAAGGCAAAACTAAAGAAATCTTCGCCTTGATACTCCATAATGGCGATAACTGTTACTAAAGCAATTGATATTGTGTTTTCTAATCGTAATTGTAATGTAAGAGCAATTACTAATATACATGTTAATCCAATAATAAAAGGATTATGTCCAAAAGCAGTAGCAAATGCGATAGCAAATATCGCACCAATTACATTTGCTTGAATTTGTTCAAGTGCTGTTAAATAAGAACGGTATACAGACGGTTGAACAGCAAAGATAGCTGAAATTCCCGCAAATACCGGACTCGGTAATTGAAGTAAAATACAAGCAAATAAAGCTAACGTGATGGCAATACCCGTTTTTAAAATGCGAGCACCAAGTTTCATACCCTTAATAAGATCCTTTCTCTTGTCATAATGAATGTACAACATGATACTATACATTCATTACAATATGTTAGCAAGTGATATTTTAGTGACGTTAAAAGAAATTAGTGTTCATTTTATCCCGCTAATTGTGAGTAGTAAGATTCGCGCCTCAAAATTCAGAAGCTGGATGCCGGTAAACGTCCGATTGGTGTAGGCTAATTAAAGTTTCACTTTATAATTTTTCCTAATTCCTTTTAAACATCAGTTTTTAGTAAAAAAACCTGCTGAATTTCAGCAGGTCTCAAATTGTTACTATAGATTACTATGAGAAGCGTACTTCGTCAATTTTTTCTTAATAATGAAAATTACTCATTTTACTCTGTTGAGATAGATGGATCTGCCTGTTCTTTTTTCGGGATAATCTCAAAAAACTTGTTCTGTATATCATCTAATAATGGTGTTAACAAAGCAACTTCCTCATATTGCTCGTGCTCGTTTAGTACACGAATATAGTCTAGCAATAATTCAGTTACATCTTTCAAACCATTTTTACTAATTGGTTGTAATGTAACATTTGCGCCTTTTGCGATTCTTCTTTTTAAGGCCTGTTCTGTTAAGCCTAAGTTTGAATCACGACGCAAATAAACAACACCGCCAGTCATGCCAGCGCAAATCCATGGACCAGGGTCACCTAAAACAAGCGCTCGCCCGTTTGTCATATATTCAAAAGCAAAACCTTTAATATTGGAGTATGCACCTATATTTCCTTGCTCTTTTTCACGGAGTGGTTTTGTTATTCTACCTCCAATTATCATGTCTGCCCCAGAAAGGCGAATGCCAGCGCGAGCATCAGCGTTCCCTTGTACGTATAGTGCCCCTTTTTGTGCACCATATCCAAATCCTTTTCCGACAGAACCGTTATAATATACTCCGTCTTTCCCTTTTGATTTCGTTATATAAATCCCACCACCAAAGGAAGTTTTACCAATGCCATCTTGTGCGCCGCCATTTACGTGTATAAATAAATTTTCACTATTGTAAGCACCTAACCCATTTCCGGGAATAGAACCATTCGTATACTTTAATGTAAGTGGTTCAAGTTGAGTAGCTTCATATAGTTTACTGCGAACGCGATAACATGATTCTAGACCACCCATAACGCGTTGCTCTACACCAACGCCTACCAATTCTTTTGAGTCAGCGGAATGAACTGTCTTAAATTGTTTTTCCGATACGCCTTCTGTTGTTGTAACAGATGGATGTTCTATTATTTGTAGTAAATTACGTAAGTTTAATAAATTTTCGCCTCGAACTTGCTCTAATAAATCAGAACGCCCAACAATTGCTTGTAAATTTGTATAACCAAGCTGTCCTGTTAATCGTTTTAGTTCTACACCGAAAGAGGTGAATAAATTTAGCAGGCCAGCAACTGCGCTTTCTAATTCGCGTGGGACGAAGCGGCGTAACCCGTGTTCTTTTGCTTGTGCTTCAGACTCGATTTGTGTCGCAATTCCAACATGGCAAGTATCTAGATGGCACCCACGGCAAGTAGTACAGCCGATTGCAATCATTGATAGTGTGCCAAATCCAATACGGTTTGCTCCGAGGAGCATGATTTTCAAGGCATCATTTACACTTCGAATACCACCATCTGCCCAAATCTCTACTTTATGTCTCATGCTTGCTTCTAATAAAGCATTGTGAGCGGCTTTAACACCAATTTCTACAGGGAGACCTACATGCTGCAATGCGTGAATACGTGCAGCGCCTGTTCCGCCATCGAATCCGCTAATGTTAATAAAATCAGCGCCAGCTTTAGCGATACCGACAGCAATTGTTCCGATATTAGGAACAACAGGGACTTTCACGGCTACTTTGGCAAGTTGATTAGCTGTTTTAATTTCTGTAATCATTTGAGCTAAATCTTCAATTGAATAAATATCATGGTTATTAGAAGGCGAAATTAAATCTGAGCCAATTGTCGCATTACGTGCTTCAGCGATTTTGGCTGTCACTTTTGAACCAGGTAAATGCCCACCTTCCCCAGGCTTTGCGCCTTGACCGATTTTGATTTCAATTAAGTTTGATGAGTTTAGTAGTTCGGCATTTACTCCAAATCGCCCAGATGCTACTTGTTGTCCACGTGTATGTGGATATTTTCCAATCATATCTTTAATTTCGCCGCCTTCACCGTTCAAGCTAATCATATTTAGCTGATCGGCTGCTTCTGCATATGCGCGAAAGGCAATTTCGTTTTGAGAACCAAATGACATAGAACTAATAATAAATGGTAAATTATGATTTTTGATGCCGATAGATACTTCTTCAGTTGGAACGACATGTTTTGTTTGTTTCGTTTGAACAAGGTGTCTGATTGCGATTGGATTATTCTCTTCTAGTTCACTTAACTTGTCACGGTAATCATCATAAGAATTTCCTTTTGCAACATCGCCGATTGCTTTCCAAATTCGCGGGAATATATGAAATGATTTTCGCATTCTAATTTTAGGATTGTTATAATCCTCTGCTCGTATTTTTGCATCTTCAACAAGTGATTCAAGTGAAAAGGCTAAATCATTTGAACCGAAGAAATTTGTAATCTGTAATATATTTGCGATTTCTTCATGTAATCCAATAGATGAATAGAGACGTCCGTAACCACGTAACTCATGAATTCCAATTGTTGAAATGACTTTTTCTAATCCTTTATTAAGTGCATTATATAGATTCGTAATTGGTGTTTTTGTTCCATCATTTACAGTCGCGAATAATAAATATGGATTAATACCATCTGCTCCTAATCCATATAGTGTGACAATGTCATGTAAGGAGCGAAGAGCACCAGAACGTATAACGAGAGAACAATTGCGGCGTAATTTATTTTCACTTAATGCTTGATGTACTTTAGCAGTAACTAAATGTGGATCAATCCACAATCGTTCATTTAGATGGGCTTTGGCGTCATCTAATACTAGTAGGGAAGCGCCATTGTTAACAGCAGCTATCGCTTCAGAACTAATGCGGCTTAATGCGCATTGCAGAGTTTCTGACGAGCTGAATGTAGCAGAGATTGTGGCGATAGAGTTATGAGTCTTAAATAGCTCTATGAGTTGTTCGTACGTAATTGTGTGTAATTCCTCTGCAATAGGTTGTGCCACGCTGCCTTCTAAAATAATTGGTGAAAGCATTTCAACTACAAATGGCCGTTTTGCGCCGCTTAATAAACTTGGACGCTCTCCAAGTACAGTACGTGTAGAGAAGTGTTCAATTTCACGGTCACGGTCAATTGCAGGGTTTGTAACAACAGCTACACTTTCTTTAATAAAGTCAGCGATATTTCGTCTATCAGTATCGAGTGCGGCAAGTGGTGAGTCATGCCCAAGTGAGCGTATTGGCTCAACGCCTTTTGTTGCCATCTGTTCAAGAAGTTGAATATGTTCTCGGTCCCATCCGAAAGCGACGTATTGTTTCGTTTCAACTTGAACAGAATCACATAGCCCTTGGATTTTTTTCGTTTCAGGGATAGATAAATTTAAATGGTAATTGGTAGTATCAATTCGCTTTTTAAAACGGTTATATACTTGGATTTGATATTTGTCATATTCATAAAGAACAAGTTCATCTTGTTCATTCCATTTTAATCCGACTTTTTCTCCAGGAGCGAGTGGTTTTGGTTCTGCTACATATTTAGTTGGTGATACAACTCCAGGTTCAGAAGAGAAAATATAAGAGCTCTCTGTCTCTACTTTCCATACTGGGCGTAATCCAAGGGAATCAACGCTGAAAACAGCTTCATCTTTAAAACGGGAAATGATGCCAGCTGGTCCTTGTGCAAAATGTCCCCATGCTTCACGTATATACGTATATAAATCTTGTAAAGGTGTTTCATAAAGTTTAATTTCATTAATAATTGGTGGGAATAGAATTTCCATTGCTTCAAATAAGCTGTAGCCGTATTGAACAAGTAGGGTTTCTAAGGTGCGGTTTAAATCTTGAGAGTCACTGCCTCCTGCAGTAAGTGGTACATCAATCATTTCAGCTTGATCGCGTAATTTCGCAATTGTGTTAATTTCACCATTATGTCCGAGAATGCTAAATGGTTGTACACGAAAAAAATTAGATAATGTATTAGTAGAGTAGCGGTTATGTCCTAATGTCATAGTTGAAGCGATAAGCGGATGTTGTAAATCATTATAGTAGGCAACAAGCGTATCACCAGCACCTAGAACTTTATATACAACATGATCATGACTTAATGAAGCAACATGAATTGCTTCGTTTTCCTCTATTTTTATTGTGACAGAAAATAATGTTTGCTCAATATTTATAATTTCGTTTTCTGCGATAAGGGCAACTTGCCAAAATAAAGGTTCTTCTTGTTTACCAAGTGGACCGAGCGCATCTGAGTTTGTTGCATCGTCACTTTCGAAAATAATAGTAAAGTTTTTGTTGTTTAATTGCGTACGAATATAATCTTTTAAGGCAGTAATGTTTTCTTTTTTATTTAGAAAAAAATGTCCAACGATAAAGTGGGGATGATCCACAATCGTTGGATTATATCCGCTACTTTTTAGTTTTTCATTCCAAAGTGTTTTTGGTATATCAATGTGAATGCCGATGCCATCGCCCTCGCCATTAATGAAACCAGCTCTATGATTCATTTTGACGAGTGATTGTATGCAAAGGTCAATGTTTTCTTTTGTAGCAATTTTTCGTTTCTCCATAACGGAAACGATTCCACACGCATCATGTTCTGCATTTCTATAATCTCGAAATAAAGACGGTGTCCATGTATTTTTTTTATTGAGCATCCGTCAATCCCCCCTCTTGTAAAAGTTAGAATAATCTTACTATTTAAGGCGCAAATCACCTTGTACACAGAGATAGTAATGCTGTAAAAGAATATAAAACAGATAATTATGAATAATTATACTATTAATACGTAATTTATGAAATAGAAAAAAGGAAAAAAGAAAGGTGAGCTTTCTTTTTTCCTTTTAATGACGGGATTATTTATTGTCTGCTAGGGCAGCAAATGCTCTGCCGACAGCTTCGATTGTATATTCAATATCTTCTTTTGTATGTTCTGTAGTTAAGAACCATGCCTCGTATTTAGAAGGTGCTAAGTTAACTCCTTCTTGAAGCATAAGCTTGAAGAATTTACCGAACATTTCACCGTCTGTATCTTGTGCGGCATCGTAATCTTCAATTGTATTAGTTGTGAAGTATACAGTTAAAGCCCCTTTTAGACGATTTAATGTAATGTCGATATTATGTTTCGCTGCTTGCTCTAAAATTCCTTTTTCAAGCATTGCACCAAGTTCATCTAACTTCTCATAAAGCCCTTCTTGTTGAAGTACTTCTAGACAAGCGATACCTGATGCCATAGAAGCAGGGTTTCCTGCCATTGTACCAGCTTGGTATGCAGGTCCAAGCGGAGCAACTTGTTCCATAATTTCTTTCTTACCACCGTAAGCACCGATTGGTAAGCCACCGCCAATAACTTTACCAAGCGCTGTTAAGTCAGGTGTAACACCAAGTAAGTCTTGAGCACCGCCGTACATAAAGCGAAAAGCAGTAATAACTTCATCATAAATTACTAGTGCGCCAGCTTCGTGAACAAGTTCATTCACTTTTTCAAGGAATCCAGGTTTAGGCTCTACAATACCGAAGTTTCCAACGATCGGTTCTACAAGGATAGCTGCTACTTCATGACCCCATTTATCTAAAGCTTCTTTTAAAGTTTCTACATTGTTAAATGGAACGGTAATAACTTCTTGTGCGATACTTTGTGGTACGCCAGCTGAGTCAGGAGTTCCTAAAGTAGAAGGGCCAGATCCAGCTGCCACAAGTACTAAATCAGAATGACCGTGGTAACAACCAGCAAATTTCATGATTTTTGTGCGACCTGTATAAGCACGAGCAACACGAATCGTTGTCATCACTGCTTCTGTACCAGAGTTTACGAAACGGACTTTATCTAATGCAGGCATTGCTTCTTTTAACATTTTTGCGAATTTTACCTCTAGCGCTGTTGGTGTTCCATAAAGTACCCCATTTTCAGCAGCTGTTGTAATTGCTTTTGTTATATGCGGATGAGCATGTCCAGTAATAATAGGACCGTATGCTGCTAAATAATCGATATATTTATTTCCGTCTACATCCCAGAAATAAGCGCCTTTCCCACGTTCCATAGCAACAGGAGCGCCGCCGCCAACTGCTTTAAAAGAACGAGAAGGACTGTTAACACCGCCAACGATATGCTCTAAAGCTTCTTTATGTAATGCTTCTGACTTTGTGAAATTCACTACAATTCATCTCCTTACAAAAATCTATGTATTATTCTAACATGTTTTTCGAAAAGACGTATTGTTTGTGATAGCGAAGGCAGTTGGGTAAACTATTCGTTGTGACATTTAGGAGGGGGGTCCGATTATGAAATCGGTAATTGAGGTACAAGGGTTACGTAAAGAGTTTACAGCCTATTCAAGTCGTCCGGGCTTAAAGGGTGCATTTCGCGATTTATTAAATCGTAATTATAAAATAGTACCAGCAGTAAATGATGTATCTTTTACTGTAAAGCAAGGTGAAATGGTTGGTTATATCGGTGAGAACGGTGCTGGTAAATCAACAACAATTAAAATGCTTACGGGGATTTTAACTCCGACATCAGGGCAAATCACAGTAAATGGAATGAACCCACATAAACAAAGAGAAGAATTTGTAAGAACAATTGGTGTTGTTTTTGGACAGCGTTCGCAACTTTGGTGGGATATTGCAGTACAAGAATCGTTTCGTTTATTAAAGAAAGTGTATGGTGTATCAGACGCTCAGTATAAGGAGCATATGGAGCACGTAATTGAAACGTTAGATATAGGGCCCTTATTAGATAAACCAGTTCGAAAATTATCTCTTGGTCAAAGGATGCGTTGTGAATTAGCGGCAGCCTTAATTCATAATCCACCGTTATTATTTTTAGATGAGCCAACAATTGGGTTAGATGTACTTGTGAAATTGAAAATACGTGAATTTTTAAAAGAAATGAATGAACGTTATAAAACAACAATTTTATTAACAACACACGATATTACTGATATTGAAGCTTTATGTGAGCGCGTTATCATGCTGGATGAAGGAAATATTATGTATGACGGTTCTTTAAATAATCTTCGTACGCAGTGGGGAGCGGAGAAGGAAATTCACTTTCAGTTTGTTGCACCAGTTTCCTATCAGGCTTTATCAATGGTTATGCCAGATAATCATGTCGTTTGGTCGAAAGCAAAAGAGGAAAATGCATGGGTTGCAAAAATTCCGAATGAAGAAGTTATTATTTCAATGCTTATTTCTAAAGTAGTACAAGCCTTTCAAATTAAAGATTTAAAAATTAACGAAGTGTCTACAGAGGAAATTATTCGTAACATTTATGAAGAGGGTATTACGCATGGGTAAGTATATTGAAATGATTCGAATTCGCTTTTTAATGATGCTTGCGTATCGTACAAATTACTATAGCGGGATTTTAATTTATACGATTAATATCGGTGCTTACTATTTTTTATGGCAAGCAATTTATAGTGGAAAAGAGAATATTGAAAGTTTATCTATTTCGCAAATGACCACGTATATCGCAATCGCGTGGATGGCACGTGCCTTCTATTTTAATAATATAGATAGGGAAATTGCGATGGAGATCCAAGAAGGACGTGTGGCTGTAGAATTAATTCGTCCGTATAACTATTTGGGAATGAAAGTTATGCAAGGTCTTGGCGAGGGAATATTCCGTTTGGCCTTCTTTTCCATTCCAGGCATGGTTATCGTTACGTTATTATTTTCGTTGCAAATTACAACAAATTTTCAAACTTGGTTATATTTCTTCTTATCTTTAATATTTAGTTTTATTATTAATACACAAATTAATTTAATGACGGGAATGCTTACGTTTTTCCTATTTAATAATAGTGGGATTATGTATGCAAAACGCGTTGTTATTGATTTATTTTCAGGTCTATTATTACCAATTAGTTTTTATCCGCTATGGGCCCAAAAAGCAATGATGTTTTTACCGTTTCAGGCTATTAGTTATATTCCAAGTATGATTTTTTCTGAAGGTATACAGGGGAGTAAGTTGTATGAGGCTTTAGTATTTCAAGTGATTTGGGCGATTGTACTTATTATTCCAATTGTACTCATGTGGAGAACGGCGAGAAAACGTCTAATTGTACAAGGGGGATGATGAGATGCTATATATAAACTTATTTTTACAATATGCAAGTCAATATATAAAAACAAAATTGGAGTATCGAGGCGATTTTATCGTTGGTTTACTTTCTGATTTATCGCTTCAAGCAGTTAATTTAATATTTATTCTCGTTGTATTTGGGCATACACAAGCATTGAAGGGATGGAGTCGAGAAGAAGTAATCTTTATTTATGGTTTCTTTTTAGTACCATTTGCCATCTTTTCAGCTTTCTTTAATATATGGGATTTTAATGATCGATACATTATTAAAGGGGAGATGGATCGTGTATTAACGCGGCCGATCCATAGCCTATTTCAAATTATATTAGAAAGAATGGAACTTGAATCTTTAATTGGAGCTATTACAGGGATTGTTGTAATGGGATATGCAGCTGTGGAGTTACAATTATCTTTTTACTGGTATGATTTCTTCTTATTTATATTGATGGTAGGAGGAGGAGCACTTGTATATGGAGGGATATTTGTTACGCTGGCGAGCCTTGGTTTTTGGTCGGATGCGAAAAGTTCAATTATGCCTCTTATGTATAACATAGGTAATTACGGGCGCTATCCTGTTAATATTTATAATCGTGTAATTCGTTTCATTTTAACGTTTGTTTTACCGTTTGCGTTTGTTGGAGTATATCCAGCGGCATACTTTTTAAGAAAAACAGAATGGAATAGTTATGCATTTGCGACGCCAATTGTTGGTGTTATCTGTTTTACGATTGCAATCACCCTCTGGAACCAAGGGGTAAAAAGGTATCGTGGCGCTGGTAATTAATTATAGAAGCTTGTTCGTTTCTAAGGGATAAATCAGTTCTCCACCTCATACATATAAAATGAGGTGGAGGACATGTTATGGGGATTTATTCTATTAATTGCAGCAATCGCTATTTTGAAAAGTGTCCAATTATTATGGAGTTCCTATTCGGATTCAACGCGTTTTTTTTCGCTCTATAATTTGGCCACATTATTTTTAATCTATACAACAGTACTAATCGCATTTGGATTAAGTTACGTTGTATTAGAGGAAATGGGTTTCGCAGTTTTGAAAGAGGACGGAGAAAGTTTGAACGCTCATTCTTTTCAACTCGTCGAAGTTTGTTTATATTTTAGCGCAGTTACTCTATTGTCTGTTGGATATGGTGACATATCTCCGATTGGAATTGGGCGATGGATTGCAATCGCAGAAGCGCTAATTGGATATACACTCCCTTTTGCTTTTGTGATGAGGTCTGTAATAGACAATGAAAAATAAGGAAGCATTTGTTATAGTAAAGGAAAAGAGTAGGAGTGATAACTATGATTACAGTAGGAGAAATGGCACCAGAATTCACATTAGAGGGAAGTAACGGAGAAGAAGTTCGCCTAGCTGATTTCCGCGGTAAAAATGTAGTTCTCTATTTTTATCCGAAAGATATGACGCCAGGATGTACAACTGAAGCATGTGATTTTCGTGATGCGTATGGAGTATTTCAAGAGAAGGATACGGTTATTCTTGGAGTAAGTCCTGATTCAGCGAATAGACATTTGAAATTCATTGAGAAACATGAATTGCCATTTACACTTTTAGTAGATGAAGATCATAAAGTAGCAGAGTTATACGATGTTTGGAAGTTAAAAAAGAACTTTGGGAAAGAGTATATGGGAATCGAG